>NZ_SSOJ01000092.1 GCF_029871205.1 Pseudomonas sp. BN417
CCGAGCGGAAGCGTTGCGCAGGGGGATGAGCGGCATGGATGCCGCGAGAGGCGTGTGGGGCCAGGGATGGCCCCTCACGCCGGGCCCCCGGCGCAATGATGGAGCGAGGGAAGTTTGGCGAAGCCAAACCCGGATGCAGGGGCAAGCGTTTTTGGTTTCTTTTTTGGCGACTGAAAAAAGAGACTCGCCGGGAGGCGAAACAGAAACTCGCAGCCCGCTCGACAATCAGCCTGGTTCAGGTGGTTCTAGCAACACTGAATGCAGACATAGCCACATGCTTTGCTAGGCGCTTGCGCCTTCCTCGATCACATAGCCGCCTGTTGGGCTTCGCTCAGCGCCAACCTACGGGAGTGCGTGGGTGTTTCGTGCAGGCAAGAAAAACCCGCCATCGAGGCGGGTCATATGGCGTCCAGTAGGATGGGGCTGCAGCACGGGCTCAGGCCTGCATCGCCCCGCCATGCACATCCATCGCCGCCTGGCGCAGGGCTTCGGAGCGGGTCGGGTGGGGGTGGCAGATCAGCGCGATGTCTTCCGCCGAGGCCGAGAATTCCATGGCCACGCAGTACTCGCCGATCATCTCGCTGACGCTCGGGCCGACCATGTGCACGCCCAGCACCTCGTCCGTGCGCTCGTCCGCCAGTACCTTCACGAAGCCCTCGGTCTCGTGGTTGATCTTGGCCCGGCTGTTGGCGGTGAAGGGGAACTTTCCGACCCGGTAGGGCCGTCCCTCGGCCTTCAGTTGTTCCTCGCTCTTGCCCACGGTGGCGACTTCCGGGCGGGTGTAGATCACGTTGGGAATCACGTTGTAGTTCACCTCGGCGCCTTGGCCGGCGATGCGCTCGATGCAGACGATGGCCTCGTCTTCGGCCTTGTGCGCCAGCATCGGGCCGGAGGTGACGTCGCCTATCACCCAGACCCCCGGCGCGCCGGTCTGGTGGCGATCGTTGGCGAGCATGCCGCGTGAGTCGGTGGCCAGGCCCACGGTCTCCAGGCCCAGGCCCTCGGTGTAGGGGCGGCGGCCGATGGCCACCAGTACGTAGTCGGCCCTGAGGGTTTCCGCCAGGCCGCCGGCGGCGGGTTCGATGGCGAGTTCCACGGCGTTCTGGTCGACCTTGGCGCTGGTGACCTTGGAGCTCAACTTGAAGCTCATGCCTTGCTTGGTCAGGGCGCGCTGCAGGGTCTTGCCGGTTTCGTCGTCCAGGCCCGGGCAGATGCGGCCCAGGTATTCCACCACCGTCACCTGGGCGCCCAGGCGGCGCCAGACCGAACCCAGCTCCAGGCCGATCACCCCGGCGCCGATCACCACCAGGTGCCTGGGCACTTCCGGCAGGGACAGGGCGCCGGTGGAGTCGAGGATGCGCTGGTTGTCGATGGTCACGCCGGGCAGTGGGGTGGGCTCCGAGCCGGTGGCGATGACGATATCCTTGGCCTCCAGGGTCTGCTGCTGGCCGTCGGCAGCGGTCACCACCACCTTGCCGGCGCCGTCGATGCGGCCCCAGCCCTTGATCCATTCCACCTTGTTCTTGCGGAAGAGGAATTCGATGCCCTTGGTCAGGGCCGTCACGCTTTCCGCCTTCTGCTTCATCATCTGCGCCAGGTCGAGGCTGGGTTTTACCTGGATGCCGAGGGTGGCGAATTCCTTGCCGGCGGCCGCCTCAAAGAGCTCCGAGGCGTGCAGCAGGGCCTTGGAGGGCATGCAGCCGACGTTGAGGCAGGTGCCGCCCAGGGTTTCCCGGCCCTCGACACAGGCCACCTTCATGCCCAGCTGGCCGGCCTTGATCGCCGCGTTGTAACCACCCGGGCCGCCGCCTATCACCACCACGTCGTATGCACTCATGGGATCTACCTCGATCGATAAGTCGAAAAGGGGAATGCAGAAGCCTAGTGGACAACCACCAGCCTTCCAGCCGGGCAACATCCTGCTTGGATTACGGTCGTAATATTATTGGGGTCATATTTCCCGTCAAGGGCGGGAGTGGAGAGGCGGGGCTTACCAGCCCAGGCGCAGGCGGCTTTCGAAGCAGCGTGGTTCGCCGCTGAGCGGGTCGTCGAAGGCCAGGCCCCGGGCCAGCAGCTTGAGGGGGCGCTGGTAGTCGTCCGGCTCGCCCTGGTCGGTGAGCCGCGGGTAAAAGCCGTCATTGCAGATGGGCGCGCCGAGGGCGGCGAGGTGCACGCGCAGCTGGTGCTTCTTGCCGGTGATGGGGTAGAGGGCGTAGCGCCAGAGGTCGCCGTTCTTCTCGATGACTTCGAGACGCGTGCGGCTGTTGGCGACGCCGTCCACCTCCTGCATGCGGAAGAACGGCTCGCTGGCGTCCAGGCGGGTTTCCCGCAGCAGCGGGAAGTCCAGGCCGGAAAGGGCGGGGGCTATGGCTTCGTAGCGCTTGTGCATCTGCCGCTCGCGAAACAGCGCCTGGTAGCGCCCGCGGCTGGCCGGGTTGGCGGAGAACAGCACCAGGCCGGCGGTGTGCCGGTCGATGCGGTGCAGCGGCACCAGGTGCGGATTGCCCAGGCGTTTGGTGAGGCGCGCCTGCAGCGTCTCCTCGACGTATTCGCCGGCCGGCATCACCGGCAGGAAGTGCGGCTTGTCGGCCACCACCAGGTGGTCGTCGACATGCAGCACGCTTTCCTCGAAGGGAATCGGCTTCTCGTCCTTCACCTCGCGGAAGTAGTGCACCCGCAGGCCGATCCGGTAGGGGTGGTCTGGGCCCAGGGGCCGGCCCTCGGCATCCAGCACCCGGCCACGCGCCATGCGTTCCAGCCAGGTCTCGCGGGAGATGGCGGGAAAGTGGGCGCAGAGGCAGTCGAGCAGGGTCGTCCAGTCGCCCTGGGGCAGGTGCAGGGTACTGGGGCGGATGTTCGGCGCGCTGGACATGGAATGTATCGACGAGTTTCAAAGGCAGGGCATTAGGCCGCAGCTAACTGACCCGAGTCAAAGGCAGAGGATAGAATGCACCGGTCGTGTGCCGGCGGGCAGGAGCCCCGCTGCGATGGGAGGCCCATCGCAGGCACACGAAAGGACATTCGTTCAAGAGAGGACCGTTGTATGTACGTCAAGCCGATTTCCCTCAGTCTCGCCCTGGCCGGCCTGCTCCTTGCCGGCTGCAGCTCGACCGACAAGCCCGCGGCGCCCGCCGCCATCGCCCCGGCCGCCGCCGAGGAAACCTCCAGCGCTGCTGCACCATCCGGCTCCTGCGATTCGGCGGCCGTGGCTTCGCTGGTGGGCAAGACCGCCAATGTCGCCCTGGTCGAGCAGGCCAAGCGCCAATCCGGCGCCGAGACTGCGCGCGTGCTGCGTCCCAACGACGTCATGACCATGGACTACAACTCCCGTCGCCTGAATATCGACGTGAATGAGACCGACGTAGTCAAGCAGTTCACCTGCGGCTAGAGCAGCCGGAGCAGCACGACGCCCAGGGCGATGACCCCGCAGGCCAGCAGACGGATCGGCGGCAGTGGTTCCTTGAGGACCAGCGCGCCGATCAGCAGGGCGAACAGCACGCTGGTTTCCCGCAAGGCGGAGACCAGCGCCACCGGGGCCCGGGTCATGGCCCAGATGGCGATGCTGTAGGCCGCCAGCGACATCGCCCCGCCCGCCAGACCCCCGCGCCAGTGCGGACCCAGCTGCAGAAAGGTGCGCGGGCCGCGGGTCAGGGCGACCACCAGCGTCATCACCAGGGCATTCACTGCGAACAACCACATCGAATAGGACAGCGCATCGCCATTGCGCCGCGCGCCGGTGGCATCGGCCAGTGTGTATCCGGCGATGAACAGCGCGGTCATCAGGGCGCAGCCCAGCAGCGAGCTATTGATGCGCGCGGCACCCCGGCCGCCACGGACCGCCATCAGCCAGATGCCGCTGACCAGCACCAGCAGTCCCAGCAACTCGCCACCGCTTAGCCTGTCTTCCAGCAGGGCCACCGACAATCCTGCCACCAGCAGCGGAGAACTGCCGCGCGCCAGCGGATAGACCTGGCCCAGGTCACCATGCTGGTAGGCACGGGCCAGGTAGCTGTTGTAGCCGATGTGGAGGAGGGCAGAGAGTCCGATCCATGGCCAGGCCGCCAGCTTGGGTGGGGCCACGAAGGGCAGCAGCGCCAGAGCGACGACCCCGGCGGCGATCTGGATCAGGGCGGCGGTGAGGAGCCGGTCCAGGCCGATCTTCAGCAGGGCATTCCAGCCGGCATGCAGCGCGGCGGCGGTGATGACCAGGAGAAAGACCGGGGTTTCCACTGTGAGGGCTGTCCTTGTGCTCTCGACGCAGGTGCGGGGAATACCGCCACATGATCGTAGGGTGCGCTGTGCGCACCGAAGTCTCCGTGCGTTGCCTGGTGCGCGCGGCGCACCCTACGCGAACACCTCCCCGCCATGGACATAAAAATGACCACGACACAGGTAAGGGCCTAGGACGCCTGCTGCATCGTGGTCACCGGGGCCTAGCACGACCCCTGAACTAGAGTTGCTTGAGCATTTCCTCCAGGTGCACGTAGTCCATATGGTGGGCCGCGGCGACGCTGCCGTTGGTGAGGCGCCCCTTGGCGACGTTGAGGCCGTGGCGCAGGTGCAGGTCATCTTCGAGGGCCTTGCGCGTGCCTTTCTGCGCCAGGGCGATGACGAAGGGCAGGGTTGCGTTGTTCAGCGCCAGGGTCGAGGTACGCGCCACGGCGCCGGGCATGTTGGCCACGCAGTAGTGCACCACGCCATCGACCACATAGGTGGGTTCGGCGTGGGTGGTGGCCCGCGAGGTTTCCGCGCAGCCGCCCTGGTCGATGGCCACGTCCACCAGCACCGCGCCGTCCTGCATCCGCGCCACCATTTCAGCGGTGACCAGCTTGGGTGCCGCCGCGCCGGGGATGAGCACGCCGCCGATGACCAGGTCCGCCGCCAGCACCTGCTCGCGCACCGTGCCATGGGTGGAATAGAGGGTGGTAATGCGGTTGCCGTAGAGAGAGTCCAGGCGGCGCAGGGCATCCACGCTCTTGTCCAGCACCGTGACGTCGGCGCCCAGGCCCACGGCCATGGCCAGGGCATGGGTGCCCACCACGCCGCCACCGAGTATCACCACCTTGCCGGGGGCAACGCCGGGTACGCCGCCGAGCAACACGCCGCGGCCGCCCTTAGCTTTCTCCAGGCAGCTGGCGCCGGCCTGAATGGACATGCGCCCGGCCACCTCGGACATGGGCGCCAGCAGTGGCAGGCGGCCATGGCTGTCGGTGACGGTTTCGTAGGCGATGCAGGTGGCGCCGGAGGCGATCAGCTCTTCGGTCTGGGGCCGGTCGGGGGCCAGGTGCAGGTAGGTGAAGAGGGTCTGCTCGGGGCGCAGGCGTGCACGTTCCTGGGTCAGCGGTTCCTTGACCTTGACGATCAATTCGCCTTTCTCGAAGACCTCGGCGGCGCTGCCGGCCACCTTGGCGCCGGCCGCCAGGTAGTCCTCGTCGGCGAAGCCGATGGCCGCCCCGGCCCTGGTCTCCACCCAGACTTCATGCCCCAGGCGGGTCAATTCGGCCACGGATTGCGGGGTCAGTCCGACCCGGTACTCGTGGTTCTTGATCTCCTTCGGCACTCCGATACGCATGGCGACCTCCAGGGTTCTTGTGTCCTTTCAACAAGTGTAGAAACCCGGCCACCGCGCCCCCGCCGAATAGTGGCGGCTTTTCAGGGAATCTCCCTGAAAAGGTCGAGGGAAACAGGGGGTCGCGTTCCCGGATTCAGCCTTCCTGGTCCTTTTGCTTGCCCCTGTGGACGCCGCCGAGCAAGTCCACTGGCAGGGGAAAGACGATGGTGGTGGTCTTGTCGTTGGCGATGGAGCCCAGGGTCTGCATGTAGCGCAACTGCATGGCGCCGGACTGACGGCTGAGCATTTCCGCGGCCTGCATCAGTTTCTCCGAGGCCTGCAGCTCGCCTTCTGCGTGGATGACCTTGGCCCGCCGCTCCCGTTCCGCCTCGGCCTGGCGGGCGATGGCACGGACCATGGATTCATTGATGTCGACGTGCTTGATCTCGACGTTGGAAACCTTGATGCCCCAGGCGTCGGTCTGGGCGTCCAGGGCATGCTGGATATCGACGTTGAGCCGTTCGCGCTCGGCCAGCATCTCGTCCAGTTCGTGCTTGCCGAGCACCGAGCGCAGGGTGGTCTGGGCCAGTTGGCTGGTGGCCATGAGGAAGTTCTCTACCTGGATGATGGCCCTTTGCGGGTCGATGACACGGAAGTAGACCACCGCGTTGACCTTCACCGAGACGTTGTCGCGGGAGATCACATCCTGGGGCGGCACGTCCAGCACCACGGTGCGCAGGTCCACCCGCACCACCTGCTGGATGGCCGGGATGATCAGCACCAGCCCCGGTCCCTTGACCTTCCAGAAGCGTCCGAGCTGGAACACCACGCCGCGCTCGTATTCGCGGAAGATGCGGATGGCCGACACCGCCAGCACGATCAGCAGGAACAGAAGGGTGGCGAAGCTCAGCGGAAAGGCCATGTTCAGTCTCCTTGGGGCGGGCGTTCGTCCGCCGTCACGTCCAGCATCAATCCATTGCGCGCCAGCACGCGCACGCGCTGGCCGCTCCTCAGGGGGGCTTCGCTGCGTACCTGCCAGCGCTCGCCCTGCAACTGCACCCAACCGCTGTATGGGTCGTTCGCGACCAGGTCGAGCAGGGTCGCCTGGCTGCCCACCAGCATGGCATCGCCGCTGACCAGCGCACGCCGGCGGGCGCGGACGGCCATGGCGATGATGCCGAAGATCAGCAGCGCACTGGCAACCGCTGTGGTGATGATCACCGACAGCGGGATGCCGAAGCCTGGCACCTCGGTGTCGATCAGGATCACCGCGCCCACCACGAAGGCGGCGATGCCGCCGAAGCCGATCACGCCGAAGCTGGGCATGAACGCCTCGGCCGCCATGAATAGGATGCCGAGCAGGATCAGGGCGATACCGGCGAAGTTCACCGGCAAGAGCTGCAGCGCATAGAGGGCGAGGATCAGGCAGATGCCGCCGATCACGCCGCCGACGCCGCTGCCGGGGTTGGAGAACTCGAAGATCAGCCCGTAGACACCGATCATCATCAGGATCAGCGCCACGCTGGGATTGGTGATTACCGCCAGTATCTGCGCCCGCCAGTCCGGCTCGCGCTGGATCAGCGGGGCACCGACGGTGGCCAGAGTGAGTTTCTGCCCGGCGATCTCGATGGTCTTGCCGTCCAGTTGCCGGAGCAGGTCGTGGACGTCGTGGGCCAGCAGGTCCACCACTTTCAGCCGTTGCGCGTCGGTGGCCGAGAGGCTGACGGACTCGCGTACCGCACGCTCCGCCCACTCGGCGTTGCGCCCACGCATCTGCGCCAGGCCGCGGATATAGGCGGCGGCGTCATTGACCTGTTTGCGGGTGAGGGTTTCCTGGTTGCTGGACTGCTCTGCCTTGTCGTCCTTCGTCTCGTCCTTGCCGCCGCTGGGCTTGTCGCCCTCCGGCTGGCCGGGCATGCCACCAATCTGCACCGGCGTCGCCGCCCCCAGGTTGGTGCCCGGTGCCATGGCAGCGATATGGCTGGCGTAGAGGATGTAGGTGCCGGCGCTGGCCGCCCGCGCGCCGCTGGGGGCGACGAAGCTGGCTACCGGCACCGGGCTGGCGAGGATCGCCTTGATGATGCTGCGCATGGAGGTGTCGAGGCCGCCGGGCGTGTCGATCTGCAGCACCACCAGTTGCGACTTGTCTTCCTCGGCGCGCTCGATGCCGCGGGTCAGGTAGTCGGCGGTTGCCGGACCGATGGGACCATCCACCGTCAGCACCGAAACGCTGCCTGCGGCCAGCAGCGTACCGGGCGACAGCAGGGCCAGGCACAGGAGCCTGCGCAGCAGACGGCGGATCATGGGGGCCTCCCGCTATGCCGTGTTCACTTACAGCATAGTTGAGGGCCTAGGTCGGGAATTTTGCTGCCTTGATGAGACTGCCCTTTGTGGGAGCGAATTCATTCGCGATGGCCGGTGGCCGGCAGGCGGCCTCTTTCGCGAATGAATTCGCTCCTACAGGGTTCCTTCCCGCAAGGTTGCTTACAACGCCGCGCGGAACAGCGGCTTGCACGCCTTGGCGATCTGCTCGATATGGCGCTGGTCGGTACCACAGCAACCACCCATCACATTCAGGTGCGGCAGGCGGTGACGCAGCTGCGCGTACTGGGCACCGAGTTCCTCGGGGTCGCCGCTGTCCAGGGCGACGGCTTCATTGAGTTCGGCGTGGCTCTTGCGCGAGGCGTTGGCGCGCAGCCCGTGGATACGTTGGACCCAGCGGCTCCCCGGCAGCAGGACATCCTCGAAGTGGTCGGGGTGGGCGCAGTTGATCATGTAGTAGGCGGGGTAGGCGGCGGTGGCGTTGTCCACTTGTTCGATGGCTTCCTTCAGTCCCTGGCCGGTGGGCAGCTTGCCGTCGGTTTCCAGGGTGAAGGAAATCGCCACCGGCATCCGTGCCTCGCGGGCCGCCAGTACGATGCCCAGGGCTTCCTCCACGTAGTTCATGGTGATGGCCGTGACCATGTCTGCGGCGGTCCCGGCGAACAGCTCGATCTGCTCCCGGTGGTACTGCTGGGCCTGGAATTCGTCCATGGCTTCATCCGGCACGTAGCCATCGCCGCGTGGGCCGATGCAGCCGCTGATGACCACTGGCGTGCGACCGCTTTCCACTTCCGCGCGCAGTTCCTCCAGCAACTGGATGGCCAGGCGATTGATCTCGGCCAGCCCCTGGGGGGTGAAGCCGAGGTGGCTGGCCCAGTCCGGGTTGGCGCGCCAGGTGGGGCTTTCCAGGATCAGGCCGGTGCCGTAATGGCTGGCGATGGCACAGTAGGCGCGGAAGTACTTGCGCAGGGCTTCCTGGCCGTCGGGGTAGTTGAGCAGGACAAAGGCGGCGAAGTCGGGCAGGGCGATGCCCTCGTGGAAAACCAGGGTGGTCTCTATGCCGCCATCAGTAAGGAACAGTTCGCCCTCCAGCTGGGGCAGGGCGCTGCGATATTGGGCCATGGCATTGCTCCGTGACCTGTGAACGTTCGCTGTCCGGAGTGACCTTGGGTCGAAGGCAGGGCGGGCAGCCGGATTGGCCTCGGGCTGGTTCCGCATTTGTTCGGGGGTGGCCCGCAGGCGCTGCGCCGGGCGGGGTTTTGCGCCCAGTGCGTAAGGAAAAAGGCTAGCACCGGAGTGGGGCTTGGCAGGGGTGGGCTGATGGGTGGGGATTCTTACTTGTGGGGGCGATTTCAATCGCTGAGCGGGACGAAGTCCCGCCCGCCGGACTTATCAGGGGCAGCTGCGCTGCCCAAAGCGAATGAATTTGCCCCCACAGGATAGGACCGGGCCGCCCGTCACTGCTCGGCGGACGCCCCGTTGCGCTGATGCCGATACGCGCTCACCGCCTCGTACACCGCCTTGCGCAGGCGGTTGATGCCACCGATGGGGCGGTGCTCGGGCAGGCCATGCCAGGGGTTGAAGGAGAGGTTGTCGCAGGCGAGGTTCTGTTCGCGGCTGTCGAAGTCCTGGGCCGGCACCTTGATCCTGGCCAGGGTCACGAAGGGCGAAATGTCCTCGTCCCATTCGACGCTGGTGTCCTCGATCGGCATGTAGTGTTCGGGGTTCTGCTGCTGCACCTGGAGGGCGAAGCAGGCCGGTACGCGGTCCAGGGACAATTGCTGGTAGAGGGCGTTGCGCAGGAAGTTGGGCAGCGCGGTGTTCTGCCCGGGCAACTGATAGGGAGGGCAGCTCTGCGGGTCGGGGATGACCCGGTATTTGATGTTCGCCTCGCCCAGCTTGTAGGGCGAGATGGAGCTGTAGGTCGTGTTCACCAAGCTATCCGGTGCGGGCGCCAGGGTCTTGAGGGCGATGATCAGGTGGCGGATTTCCCAGCTGCGCGGGTCCCAGCTGGGGAAGAAGGCGGTGACCTTCTCGCCATTGGACTGGGCGTTGAAGTTCTGCCGGTACTCGGCCACGTCGCGGACGAAGAACACCGGGTGGTTGAACATCACGAAGTCCTGTTCCCCCGTGTGCGCCGGGCTGGTCATCAGCTTCGTGCCTGGCACGTCGAGCAGCTTGATGGCCATGCCGCGGGCGTCGCGCACGCGGTCGAATTGCGGGAAGGCGTTGCCGTTGGACAGGCGCATCCAGGCCTGCCAGGTCTTCCCCGGCTCGGCGAAGACACCCGCGCGCAGGTCGCCAGCGATCTCCGGAAGCACCGTCACCTCGGCCTTCACGCAGCCGTGGGACTTGGCGTGGGCATCGCGCAACACGCGGGTGTTGTCGCGGTGCTGTTCGACGATGCGGATGGCGTCGTTGATGATGGCCTGGGTTTGCGCGGCCTCACCGGCGGGTATCACTTCGTCGGTGGACACCGGGCCGGAGAATTTCCAGCCGTAGTAGGCCTCGCCCGCCAGCCAGCCGAGCAGGCCGACCGCCAGGAGGACGAGGAGGAGCTTGCCGAGTACTCGGCCGAACCAGAGCCAGAAGCGCTTGAGCATGGGGGCGTGGGTCCTTTGTCTGCTTCAGTGGGGGCGAGCGCTCAGCCTTCGCAGGCCGGGCCGGGCGTCCACGGCCGGGCTTCGACCTGGGTTAGCTGACCTTCCAGCTGCGGGTTGCCCAGCACCTTGAGGTATTCGATCAGCGCCAGGCGCTCGTCTGGCTGCAGGAAGCGGCCGATCACACCGCCCTTGCGACAACCGTCGCGGAACTCGTGGCCCTGGTTGCCGTTGCCCTTGATGGAGGTGTCCAGCAGGAAGCTGCCGGGGAAGGCGGTCGTCTGGAAGCCGACGAATTTCGGATCGTACTCGAAGCTGCCGACATGGAACTGGCTCGCCCGTTCGGTGACCGGCGAGAACAACTGGAACAGGCTCGGCACCGAACCGTTGTGGAGGAAGGGCGGGGTGGCCCAGATGCCGTCCAGCGGGCGCGCCTTGTAGCCACGCTTCTCCTGCACGCCGATGGCCAGGCCGAAACCGTCCATGGCGGCACGCTCTTCAGCGGCAATTCCAGCCTGCTTGTAGGCCTGGTCTTCGACGAAGGCGGTGATGTACGCAAGGCCCTTGGCGCTGGAGATGTTGCTGAAATCCACCTGTTCCAGGCTGGTGCCGAACAGCTTGACGTCCAGCTTGGCCAGTTGCTCCCGGGTCCAGCCCAGCTTGCTGATATCGAAGCGGTGATCGGCGATGTTGTCGGCAGTGGTGGAGTCGGTGCCGACTATGTCGACGGGCACTATGCGCATGTGCCATTCCGGGGCGCGGCCGGGGGCCATGCGTTGCTCCGGCGGCACCACATTGGGCGCGTGGCAGTAGGCGCAGTTCTCGACGAACAGGGCGCGGCCCTGGCTCGCACGGGCCAGGTCCACCTTGCCGAGGACCGCTTCGGGCCAGGTCGGCGGGGTCAGGCGCTTGAGGGTTTCTTCCAGGGTGTGGAGGTCGCGCACGCGCACGCTCGAGGCGTAGCGATCGCCTTCCGGCACGGTGACGCCGCCGGGCTGGAACAGGTGCAGGGTGGCGCCCACGCCCAGGGCCTCGCCGATATTGCGCGCCATGGGCTGCATGGCCGAGCCGTTCCACTGCACCCAGTCGAACTTCCAGATTTCCCAGAGGTGCGGGTAGCTCACCGGGGCGTCGGCGACCCGGTAGTTGGACGGGCTGATGGCGTCGCCATAGACGCTGTTGGCGATACGGCCGAACGCGTCGGTACGGCCGAAGCCTTCCTCGGTGGGGTAGAGGCCGCGGTGGGTATCGTTCCAGGCCGTGCCCAGCAGGCGGTCGAGGACCTGCTTGAAGTCGGTGCGCAGCTGTTTCTTGCCCTCGGGGTAACGCTCGCCCAGCACCGCCTCGGCGAAGCGGCTGAACTTGAGCGGATTGTAGTAGGTGAAGGCCATGCTCATGCCCAGCGCCTGGCCGAAGCTGCCGCCGCGCAGGGTGGGCACGGTGGACGCGAGGGAGTGCAAGGCGGCGCCGCCGTCGATGCGCACGGCCTGGCCCTGGAAGCGCAGCTCGCCGGTGTGGCAGGCGGCGCAGCTGATGTCGAGGTAGTGCGTGCCGGTCTTGGCGTCCTGGTGGCGGGTCAGGCCCACGGGCAGGTTGCCGGGATTCTGCGGTGTGGCTTTCTGCTGCGGGTCGACAAGGAATCCGAAGCGCGCCAGGTACTCGGGGCGGGCGAACTTGTCGCGGGAAAAGGGCAGCTCCAGTGCAGTGAACCAGTCGTAGCGCAGGCCCTTAACCAGGGTGCCCTGGGGCGTGTAGTAGTAGGTCTGGCGCTCCTGTTCGCCCCACTGCTCGAGGTAGTGCAGCTGGCTTGGCGACTGGTAGGCGGGCAGGTTGGGGTTGGCGATGTAATAAAGGACGATCGCCAGGCCTGCCAAGAGCAGGAAGAGCGCCAGCAGAAGGACACGACGTAGGGCGCGCATCAGATACATCCTTGTAGCTTGTTTGAAATTTCCTACCTTATGCCAATCAGACTGGGTATTGGCAAGGTGCCATTACAAAAATGTCTTAAGACCTTGTGTAGAGCACCACGGCCGCGCGCTGCTTGCCCTGGCCGAACCGGCTGATGCGTTCGAACTCCCGATGGGTGACCGGCACATGTTGGCAGTCCTGCGGGCGACGCAACAGGCTGCGCTCGGCATTGGGGTCGTGGAGGTAGACGAACGTGCGGTCATAGTCGGTGACCAGCACCCAGTGGGGCGCGCGGCTGCGGCTGCGGCGGTGACCGTCCACCAGGACCAGGGGTTGTCCGCCGGCCTCCAGCAACGGCGCCAGGTCCAGATCGTCGCCGAGGTGCTGCTCTATGTCCGTATCCTGCAGCGCGTTGCAGAAGTCCTCGTGGGCCTGGCGGATGATCTCCCGCTTGCCAGGGTTGCGCACGCTTTCGAGGAACAGGGGCTCCTGCTGGCTCAGGTGCAGCCTGACCCGGTAGCCCCGGCGCCAGGCCGCCAGGGCCAGGCCGTGAGGGCTGCAGCCGCCATGTCCGCCAGGCATATGCACGCTGCTGGCTTCGCGCCAGAGGCGCACCTCGTCCTGGTGATTGCCCGGGGGGCCGCCATCCAGAGCACCCATGGCCATCATCAGGCAGGCCGGGCCGCAGGTGAATTCGGTGGTCTGGTGGTAGTAGGGGACATGCCGTTGCAGGGCCTGGGGATGGCGCGCCACGCGCTTCTCGAAGCGCAGGGCTTCGCGGTGGTCGGGGAAGAAATCCTGCAGCAGGCCCAGGTTGTTGTAGCCGTTGCGCTCGAACAGCGCCACGGCCGGGCGATGGTCGGGGCAGACCTCCAGCCGCAGGTAGGCGCATTGATGCTCGTGGGCGCTGGCTTCGGCCGCTTCCAGCAGGCGCTGGCCGATGCCGTTGCCACGGGCGCGTGGGTCGGTGGCGATGGAATGGAGCCGGGCGAAGGTACTGTCCTGGCGGAACAGCACCAGGGCATAGCCGAGGATGCGGCCGTCACCCTCGGCCACGGTCAGGCTGGCATTGGCCTCGACCATCATCCAGCGGAACTGCTGCCGGCCCAGGCGGGTGGCCTCGAAGCAGCGGCCCTCGAGCTCCGCCAGCGCCGACAGGTCGTCGAGCGTGGCGGGACGCATAAGCAGGTTCATGGCAGGTCCTGCAAGGCAGGGAAGGAATCGCCCGAGTATTGGCCCGGATTGCAACGCTGTCGAGACGTTTGCCCGGTACAGGAGCCCCGCTAAAGCTCGAAGAGGAATTGGCCTTATAGAGAAACGTTCCAAAGAACGTCAAAGTTCTTGCTAGCGTTACAAATGCCTGTTCCAACCTATTGTTTTAATTGATAAATCAAATTTTTGACGTCAAGGAAGGTTAATCTTGGAAGCCATTCCGTCCGCACCGCGACGTCTCCTGCTGGTGGATCCTTGCGACCACTGCCGGTTGATCCTTCCCCACCTCGAGGAGGCTGGCTGGTCGGTCTCCAGCCAGAGCCTGGACCAGGCCTTGGCGGCGAGCTACGACATCGGCCTGCTGCGCTTGCGCGGCGAGCACCTGGAACGCCCTGAAGGGGTCAAGCACCTGATCAGCCGCAGCGGCACCGAATGGATTGCCCTGATCGACCCGGCGAACCAGTCGGGCCCGAGCCTGGACGAATTCATCGGCGAGTGGTTCTTCGATGCCCTGGCCGTGCCGGTGGATCTGCCGCGGCTGCAGGGCCTGCTCGGCCGCGCGTTTGGCATCGCCCGCCTGCGTGGTATCGGCAATCGCCGTGGCGACCAGCACGAGCTACTGGGCCAGAGCCGGCCGTTGCGGGATCTGCGCAAGCAGCTCGCACGCCTGGGGCCGAGCGACAAGCCGGTGCTGATCCACGGCGAAAGTGGCAGCGGCAAGGAGTTGGTGGCGCGCACCCTGCACCGTATGTCGCGACGGGTGGCTGGCCCATTCGTCAGTTTCAACTGCGGCGTTCTGCCGGAACAGGAAACCAGCAACCTCCTGTTCGGGCACCAGGGCAAGCTGGCTTCGGCAAACGGCGGCACCCTGTTCCTCGATGCCATCCACGAACTGCCCTTGGGCCAGCAGGAGCGCCTGCTCGCCTGCATGCGGGGCAAGGTACTGCACCATGCCGACGGGGAAGCGGTGCCGCTGGATGTGCGAGTGCTGGCTTCCAGTCGGGAAGAGCTTGGCGATCTGGTCGAGCAGAGGTGTTTCGATCCTGGTCTGCGCCAGTGGCTGGAGCAGAACCGGCTGGTGATTACGCCCCTGCGCAAGCGCCAGGGGGATATCGCCCTGTTGGCCAGCTATTTTGCCGACCTCTACAGCCTGGAGGCCGGGCGCCGGCCCAGCCACTTCAGCGAGGAAGCCCTCGCCGCCATGTCGCGTCATCGCTGGCCGGGCAATGTGCGCGAGCTGGCCAGCCGGGTGCGGCGCGGTTATGCCCTCGCGGAATGCGGGCAGATCAAAGCGGACGACCTGGGCCTGCAGAGTGCGCCGGTGGAGGGCGCCCCGCTGGGCACGCTGGAAGACTACAAGCGGCGGGCGGAATATCAGGCGCTGTGCGATGCGCTGGCCCACTACAGCAGCAACCTCAGTCATGCCGCCAGGGTTCTGGGCGTGTCACGGCCGACCTTCTACCGGCTGCTGCACAAGCATCAGTTGTTGTAGGTGGCCCTTCTTCCTGTGGGGGCGAATTCATTCGCGAAGGGCGGCAAAGCCGCCCCATGGAAGTCCACAGGGCAGGACTTCGTCCTGCTTTGCGATTGAAATCGCCCCCACAATCTCAAGACAACAGATGCCTTTGGCTCACATCCCGTTGGCGAAGGCCGGGATGCTCATGTCGATGGCTTCGCGCACCGGCTTCAGCGCGTCAGCGTAGCGGGCGAGGATATCCAGGTCGTAGTCCATGCGCGCGCGGATACGCTGGTCGTCTTCGCTCACGGCGTCCGCTTCGTTCAGTACCTTCTCCACACCGCGGATGATCAGGTGCTCCGGCAGGTAGCAGAGGCGGCAGTTCTTGTAGCTGGACGCGCGCAGTTCGCTGATGGGGTAGCCGCCGCCGATGCCGGAGGACACGCCCACCAGCAGGCCCGGCTTGTGGGCCAGTTCGGCCTTGCTGGCGAAGATGAAGAAGTTCTTGATGGCCGGGCAGGCCATGCCATTCCACTCGGGGGCGATCACCACCACCGCATCGGCGTCTCGCAGCTGCTGCTGGTACCCGGCCCAGGGGCCGGTGTCTTCGGCCGGCCACAGGGGCAGCGGTCCCTGGCCGAGGTCGATGATGCTGCAGGAGCTGGGGCTGGCCTTGTCGAGGTCGATCAGGCGCTGGCGGATGAAGCGGGCGACCTTGCCCGATTGGCTGTTGGCGCGGCTGGAGCCGGCGATCAGGACGATGTTCAGCATCTTTGGGTTCCTTGTTGAGACCGCGGGCAGGCTAGCTGGCCG
The DNA here is from genome assembly GCF_029871205.1 of Pseudomonas sp. BN417. GTDB lineage: Bacteria > Pseudomonadota > Gammaproteobacteria > Pseudomonadales > Pseudomonadaceae > Metapseudomonas. The sequence continues at coordinate 15,863 of NZ_SSOJ01000092.1, forward strand.
ATTGCGGCTCGGCAAGGGCATGGGCGCCAGGGTGGGATAGGGACCACAGAGGATAAGAAACAGGTGATGGGCTGGCCGGCCGGCTCGGAGGGGCCGGCGCGGGTCACCCCTCTCCCGCTTGCGGGAGAGGGGCTGGGGGAGAGGGTCGCGGACCTACGCGCGGAACTGGTCCATCAACCCCTGCTGGTGGTTGGCCAGGCGGTTGAGGGCCTGGCTGACCTGGGCCGATTCCTCGGCCTGGCCGGAGAGCGACTCGGTGACGTCGCGGATGGCCGCCACATTGCGGTTGATCTCCTCGGCCACCGCGCTCTGCTCTTCGGCGGCCGAGGCGATCTGCAGGTTCATGTCGGTGATCACCGTCACCGCATCGCCGATGCGTTGCAGGGCGGCGACCGCCTGCTCCACCTGCTCGACGCTGCCCTGGGCCTGGCGGTGGCTGCTGTGCATCGAGCCGACCACTTCACGGGTGCCGTGCTGCAGGCCTTCGATCACCTGGCGGATTTCCTCCACCGAGTCCTGGGTACGTCGGGCCAGGTTGCGTACTTCGTCGGCCACTACCGCGAAGCCGCGCCCGGCCTCGCCGGCACGGGCCGCCTCGATGGCGGCGTTCAGGGCCAGCAGGTTGGTCTGCTCGGCGATGGCGCGGATCACTTCCAGCACCGAGCCGATCTGCTCGCTGCTGGCGGCGAGGCTCTGCACCTCGTCCATGGCCGCGCTCATCTCGCTGGCCAGTTGGTCGATGGCGCTGGTGGTTCGGCCGATCACGCCGAGCCCCTCGCGGGTGGCGTGGTCGGCGCCACGGGCGGCTTCGGCGGCCTGGGCGGCGCTGCGCGCAACGTCCTGGGCGGTGGCGCTCATCTCGTTGGAGGCGGTGGCCACCTGGTCCACTTCGCGGTACTGCTGCTGCATGCCGGCGCTGGTCTGGCTGGCGATGGCGGCGGACTGGTCGGCGGTGCTGCGGGCGTCCTGCACCGAGCGTTTGACGTCGGCGATGACCGGCTGCAGCTTGTCGAGGAAGCGGTTGAACCAGCCGGCCAGTTCGCCCAGCTCGTCCTGGCGGACGTAGTCCAGGCGCCGGGTCAGGTCGCCTTCGCCGCTGGCGATGTCCTTGAGCATGCCGGCGACGGCCAGGATCGGCCGGGTCACGCCCCGGGCGGTGAGCCAGATCAGCAGGAGGCCGGCGATGGCCGCGACGAGGCCGATCAACAGGCCCACCAGGTTGGCGGTCTGGTTTTGCTGGTCGAGCTTCGCTTCCAGTTCAAGGGCCGGCGCCAGCAGCACTTTTTCGGGTACTTCCAGCAGCACGCTCCAGGGCGCGGCAGTGGGGATCGGCTTGAACGGCTCCATCACCCGCAGCATGCCGTCGTGCTCCATCTGCACGGACTTGCCGGCCTGCAGGTTGCCGGTCAGTTCGCCGGCCTTGTCGCCGAAGGCCTTGTCCAGCTTGGCGCTGAGCCGGGTGGTGTCGCGGCTGTGGCCGGCGAGCAGGCCGGCGGGGCTGATGATGCTGACGTGGCCATTGCCATCGAACAGTTCGCGGTTCCCGGCCAGGCTCAGTTGCTGCAGGCTTTCCAGGCTGATGTCCAGGCCCATGACGCCCACGGTCTTGCCGTTCAGTTGCAGCGGGAAGGCGATGCTGGTCATCAGGGTCTGCTTGCCGCCGACGTTGTCGAAGTAGGGATCGAGCACACAGGCCTGGCCGGTCTTCATCGGGCAGGTGTACCAGGCGTTGTAGGGGGCGCCGCTGGGGCCGGTGCTGCTGTCGGCGAGCAACTCCTCGGTCATGGATTCGGACTCGAGCTTGCCGGGTGAGGGTTGCGACCAATAAAGGGAGAAACGGCCCTTGTCGTTGCTGCCCATCTCGGCCTGGCCTTCGAAGAGTTCGTCCTTGCCGTCCAGGGCGTTGGGTTCGAATACCAGGTAGAGACCGAGGATCTCCGGGTTGGCCTCCAGGCTGGTGCGCACCTGGCGGGTAAGGTCCTCGCGCAGGTCGAAGGCATCGAGGAAGCGCTTTTCCGCCTGCTCCTTGAGGAACAGTACCTGGCGCGAGAAGCCCTTGCCGTACTGGTAGTTGTCCATGAAGTAGCGCTGGATGCGGATCGCCTGCAGCTCCGCCCGGGCCCGCAGGCGCAGGCGCGCGCTCTGGTCGAGCATCTGGCTGCTGTCGGCTTTCACCAGCCCGGCGCTGCGCTTGGACTGGTAGAGGGACGAGCCGACCAGCAGGGTCACGATGGCCAGCAGGCAGAGGCCGGCCAACAGGGTGATCTTCCACTGGATGGACAGGCGAGTGAACGGCATGGAGTTTTCCTTCTGTCTCGTCGGAACTTCATTCGTTGTCGGCATCAGTGGCGATCTCTTGACGCAAAGACGACGAATAGCCGTGCGGAATGCACGAGGGTGCAATTTGCAGGCAAGAATTATGCACAGTCCGCCCAATATTCCGAACGCTTTTGACAGGGGGCCTCGGTTTCGGCAGAGTGCGCGCTTTTTTTCCGCGGCAGGGCCGCGGGCGGCGTGATCGGGAAACCTGAGGAGAGGCGATGAATGCGGTAGTGGCGGCGGTGGGGATAATGCTCGTCCTCAGCCTGTGCCGGGTACATGTGGTGGTGGCGCTGATCGTTGGCGCACTGGCGGGCGGACTGGTCGGCGGCCTGGGCGTGGAAGCCTCGCTGGCGGCCTTCAACAAGGGCCTCGGCGGCGGCGCCACCGTGGCGCTGTCCTACGCGCTGCTGGGCGCGTTCGCGGTGGCCATCGCGCGCTCCGGCTTGGCCCATGCCCTGGCGGACAAGGCCCTGGCGCTGGTGGGCCGGCAGGAAGCCAACGGCGGCGGCGCGCTGAAATGGCTGCTGGTCGCCCTGTTGCTGTGCGTGGCCATTGCCTCGCAGAACATCCTGCCCATCCACATCGCGTTCATCCCGCTGCTGGTGCCGCCTCTTCTATATGTACTGACGCGCCTGTCGATCGACCGCCGGCTGATCGCCTGCGTGATCACCTTCGGCCTGATCACCCCCTACATGTTCCTGCCGGTGGGCTTCGGCAATATCTTCCTGAACGAGATACTGCTGGCGAATGTGGTGAAAAGTGGCGGCGACGTTACCGGTGTGAGTGTCACCCAGGCCATGTTGATACCGGCCCTGGGCATGGTGTCCGGCCTGTTGATCGCGCTCTTCAGCTATCGCCGCAAACGCAGCTATGACCTGGAGCGTATCGCCCAGGCCGAGCAGGTGAGCGTGGCCTACAACTCGATGAGCCTGGGGGTGGCCGGCGTGGCAATCCTGGTGGCCTTCGCGGTGCAGCTGTGGCTGGACTCGATGATCATCGGCGCGCTGCTGGGCTTCGTGATCTTCTCGCTGTCGGGCGTGGTGCGCTGGAAGGAAGCCGACGACCTGTTCACCGAGGGCATGAAGATGATGGCCATGATCGGCTTCATCATGATCGCCGCCTCCGGCTTCGCCGAGGTGATGCGCGAAACCGGCCAGGTGGCGACCCTGGTGGAGACCTCGGCCGGCTGGATCGGCCACAGCAAGGCACTCGGTGCATTGCTGATGCTGCTGGTGGGCCTGCTGGTGACCATGGGCATCGGCTCGTCCTTTTCCACCGTACCCATCATCGCCGCGATCTTCGTGCCGCTCTGCCTGCAACTGGGCTTCAGCCCGCTGGCCATCGTCAGCATCGTCGGTACCGCCGGTGCCCTGGGCGACGCCGGCTCGCCGGCTTCCGACTCGACCCTGGGTCCGACCGCGGGCCTGAACGTCGACGGTCAGCACAACCATATCTGGGACACGGTGGTGCCCACCTTCCTGCATTACAACCTGCCGCTGCTGGCCTTTGGCTGGGTCGCGGCCATGGTGCTCTGATCCGCGCCGCATCTGGCGCGCCTGGTGGATTGCCTGGGCGGGCTGGTGAAGCAAGTATCTGATCGGCGATCCGCCTCTGTAGGAGCGAGCTTGCTCGCGAAGCTGTTCGCGAGCAGCACGGAGGGTGGATCGGCGAAGCGCCATACACCCTCGCCCCGACCCGCGCCATGCCGCGCCGAAAACACTTCGCACTTTCCCAGGCACCCCGCGGACTAACCCAGTAGGTCCCCAACACCCGTGGCCCCGCCATGGCCTCTCAGCGCCAACTGGAAAACCGCACCCTGATCCTCCTGCTGGTGGTGGTATCCCTGGCCTTCTGCTGGATACTCCTGCCCTTCTACGGCGCCGTGTTCTGGGCCGTGGTGCTGGCGGTGATCTTCTCCCCTCTGCAGCGCGAGCTGGCCCTGCGCCTGGGTGGGCGCGGCAATCTTTCGGCGATGGTCACCCTGGCCATCTGCCTGTTGGTTGCGGTGCTGCCGGTCCTGCTGATCGGCCTGCTGCTGGTGCAGGAAGGCGCGGACTTCTATCACCGGGTCGAGTCCGGCGAGCTGGATATCGGCGCCTACGTCAACCAGTTCAAGGACCTGTTGCCGAATTTCCTCCAGCGCCAGCTGGACCGCTTGGGGATCGACAACGTCAATGGCCTGCGCGATCGCATCGTCAGCGGCATGCTGCAGGGCAGCCAGTTCCTCGCCACCAAGGCGTTCGCCATCGGCCAGAACACCTTCGAGTGGGTGGTGGGCTTCTTCGTGATGGTCTACCTGCTGTACTTCTTCCTGCGCGACGGTTTCGACGTGGCGCGCAATGTGCGCATGGCGGTTCCCCTCGGCGAGCAGCACAAGCGCCGGCTGCAGATCAAGTTCACCCGTGTGGTGCGCGCCACGGTGAAGGGCAACATAGTGGTCGCCATCGCCCAGGGAGCGCTGGGCGGCCTGGTGTTCTGGGTACTGGAGATTCCCAGCCCGGTGTTCTGGGGTGTGATGATGGCCTTCTTCTCCTTGCTGCCACTGGTGGGCGCCGGGTTGATATGGGGGCCGGTGGCGCTGTTCTTCGTGATCAACGGCGCGCTCTGGCAGGGCGTGGGGTTGGCGCTCTTCGGCATCCTGGTGATCGGCCTGGTGGACAACCTGCTGCGGCCGATCCTGGTGGGCAAGGACACGCGAATGCCCGACTACCTGGTGCTGATTTCCACCCTCGGCGGGTTGGCGCTGTTCGGCCTCAACGGTTTTGTCATCGGCCCTCTGATCGCCGCGCTCTTCGTGGCGAGCTGGGACCTGTTCACCGAGACTCGCGGCAAGGTGCAATTGCCGCCGTGAGGCACAGGCGCCACCCTGGAAAACACCCGCCCACAAAAAACCCGGCGCCTGGCCGGGTTTCTTGTTTCTGCAGTGCTGCCTCAGTTGGCCAGGGCCACCAGGCCGGAGTGATGGACCAGGTCCAGCAGCGGCTGCGGGTAGACGCCGAGGAAGAACGCCAGCAGGGCGACGAACAGCAGCATGATGCCGCCGGCGCGCTGGGCCCAGTGCAGTTCCGCGTCGTGGCGGCGCAGGTTAGGCTCGACCAGGAACAGGGTCACCATGACGCGCAGGTAGTAGAAGATGCCGATCGCGCTGCCCAGGACCAGGGCGCCCAGCAGCCACCAGAGGCCGGATTCGACACCGGCGGCAATGACGAAGAACTTGCCGATGAAACCTGCGGTGAGCGGGATACCGGCCAGCGACAGCATCATCACGGTGAGCACGGCGGTCAGGTACGGACGGCGCCAGAACAGGCCGCGGTACTCGTACAGGGCGTCACAGTCACGGCCGCTGTAAGGAGTGGACATCAGGGTCACCACGCCGAAGGCGCCAAGGCTGGTCAGCACGTAGGTGGCCAGGTAGACGCCGATGGCTTCCACGGCCAGGCCCTTGCTGGCGATCAGCGCCACCAGCAGATAGCCGAAGTGGGCGATGGACGAGTAACCCAGCAGACGCTTGATGTTGTTCTGCACCAGGGCCAGCAGGTTGCCGAACAGGATCGAGGCGATGGCGATCGCAGTCAGCAGGTCGTTCAGCCAGCCGCCGGCAGTGGCCGGGGAGAGCTGGTACAGGCGCAGCAGCACGGCAAACACCGCGACCTTGCTGACAGTGGCCAGGAAGGCCGCCACCGGCGCCGGGGCGCCTTCGTACACGTCCGGGGTCCAGAGGTGGAAGGGCACCAGGGACAGCTTGAACGCCAGGCCGATCAGCATCATGCCGATGCCGAGCTGGGACAGAACGCTGGAGCTGCCGGCGGCGGCCAGCTGGCTGAAGCTCAGGCTGCCGGCGTCGGCGTAGAGCAGGGCCATGCCGAACAGCAGGAAGGCGGAACCGGCGGCCGAGAGCACCATGTACTTGATGCCGGCTTCCAGGGAGCGCTTGTTGAAGAAGGCGTAGGCCACCAGGCCGAAGATCGGTACCGAGAGCAGTTCCAGGCCGATGAACAGGCCGGCCAGGTGCTGTGCGGTGACCAGCACCAGGCCGCCGGCGGCGGCCAGGAGGATCAGTAGGTACATCTCTTCGCGGTTGCCCGGGTAGCCCTTGCCGGACTCACCACCCAGGTAGGCGTGGATCAGGGTGACGCAGGCGAGGGTGCCCGCCAGGACCAGGGCCATGTAGTAGGCGCCGAAGTTGTCCACCATCATCAGCGGGGTCACCTCCAGCGGGGCGACCTTGAGGGCAGGGAGGATGGAAACCAGGGCCAGGTTGAGACCGATGACCGAGAGGCCGAAGGTCCAGGAGTGGTGACGCTTCCAGGCGATGGCCAGCATGACCACCACTATGGTGGCGCAGGTGACCAGCAGCGGCAGCAGGGCGATCAGGTGTTGAGTCGTGAATTCCATAACCTACTTACCGGGCAACGAGTTGATTGACGGCGGAATCCAGCCACTGGTGCACGCCATGCATGGTCGCAGCAGAGGTATCCAGCACCGGTTGCGGGTAGATGCCGAGCAGGACCAGCAGGCCGGCGAGGCCCAGGACCATGGTCAGCTCGCGGTATCTCAGGCCTTCGTAGACGCTCTCGGTCTTGGCCGGGCCGAAGTAGGCGCGGTGGATCATGATCAGCGAGTAGACCGAACCGAACACCAGGCCAGTGGAGGCCAGTACGGCGATCCAGGGCACTTGCTGGAAGGCGCCGATGAGGATCAGGAACTCGCCGACGAAGTTGCCGGTGCCGGGCAGACCCAGCGCGGCGGCGGCGAAGAACAGGCTGACGCCCGGCAGGTAGGGCATGCGGCTCCAGATGCCGCCCATCTCGCGCATGTCGCGGGTGTGCAGGCGCTCGTAGAGTTGGCCGCACAGGATAAAGAGTGCGGCGGCGGAGAGGCCGTGGGCGATCATCTGCACGATGGCGCCCTGCAGGGCGATCTGGCTGCCGGAGTAGATGGCGATCAGCACGAAGCCCATGTGGGACACGCTGGAGTAGGCCACCAGGCGCTTGATGTCGGTCTGGGCGAAGGACAGCAGGGCACCGTAGACGATGGCGAACACGCCGAGCCACTGGGCGATCGGCGCGAACTCGGCCGAGGCGTTGGGGAACAGTGGCAGGGCGAAGCGGATCATGCCGTAGGCGGCGGTCTTCAGCAGGATGCCGGCCAGGTCCACGGAACCCGCGGTCGGCGCCTGGGCGTGGGCGTCGGGCAGCCAGGAGTGCACCGGCACCACCGGGAACTTCACCGCGAAGGCGGCGAAGAAGCCGAGCATCAGCAGGTACTCGGTACCGGGCGCCAGTTCGGCCTTCAGCAGGTCGGCGTAGTTGAAGGTGAATACGCCGGTGTTGCTGTAGTTCACCAGCACCAGGCCGAGGATCGCCACCAGCATGATCAGGCCGCTGAACTGGGTGTAGATGAAGAACTTGGTGGCGGCGTTGATGCGCGACTTGCCCTTGCTGCCACTATGACCCCAGAGCGCGATGAGGAAGTACATCGGCACCAGCATCATTTCCCAGAAGAAGAAGAACAGGAACAGGTCGATGGCGAGGAACACGCCGACCACGCCGCCGAGGATCCACATCAGGTTGAGGTGGAAGAAGCCGACGCGGTTCTGGATCTCGCGCCAGGAGCACAGCACGGACAGCACGCCGAGCAGGCCGGTGAGGACGATCATCAGGATGGAGATGCCGTCCAGGGCCAGGTGGATGGTGATGCCGAAACGCTCGATCCACTGCACCTTGAACTCTTCCGCCCACACCGGATCGGTACCGGGGGCAGGGGCCAGGGTGAAGTCGCTGGTCGCCCACAGCCAGAGGCCGAGGACGAACAGCAGGGTCATGGTCAGCAGGGCGATCCAGCGGGGCAGGGTGGTGCCGAAGCGCTCACCTTGCCAGCAGAGCAGGCCGCCGATGAAGGGAATCAGGATTAGCCAGGGCAGAATCATGACGGGCTCAATTCCTTAAGTAGATTCAGGTCAGCAACACGGCGCCGAGCACGAGCACGGCCCCGCCGACTATGGATACGGCGTACCAGCGCAACTGGCCGGTCTGGCTGCGGCTGAGCGCGCTGTTGCCACCCCTTACCACGCGCGGGATCAGGCCGATGCTGCCGTCGATGGGATCGCGGCGGAGCAGGCGGCAAGCCAGCAGGTACGGTTTGACGAACAGCAGGTCGTAGAGCCAGTCGAAGCCCCAGGCGGCGAACCACCAGGCACCGAGGAAGCGGCCCGGGGCGCTCTGGGCGACGGCAGTGACGAAGCGGCGCTTGCCGAGGAAGAGCATGGCGGCCAGCAGGATACCCGCCAGGGCGATGGCGCCCGAGGCGATTTCCAGGCTGTGCTTGGCCTCGCCACCGGCATGGCCGACGCTCTCGGGCAGCACACCGGCCAGCGGCGGAGTGATCAGCGCGCCGACGAAGGTGGAGAGCACCAGCAGCACCACCAGCGGCAGGCTGTGGGCGATGCCGTGGCCGGCGTGGGCCTCGGTCCTGGCCTCACCATGGAAGACGATGAAGATCAGGCGGAAGGTGTAGATCGAGGTCAGGAAGGCGCCGGCCAGGCCCGCGTAGAGCAGGGCGGAATGGCCACTGGCGAAGGCTTCCCAGAGGATCTCGTCCTTGGAGTAGAAGCCCGCGGTGACCAGCGGCAGGGCCGCCAGGGCCGCACCACCCACCAGGAAGCAGGCGTAAGGCAGCGGCAGCTTCTTCCACAGGCCGCCCATCTTGAAGATGTTCTGCTCATGGTGAAGGGCGTTGATCACCGCACCGGAGGCAAGGAACAGCAGGGCCTTGAAGAAGGCGTGGGTCATCAGGTGGAAGATCGCCGCGTCCCATGCACCCACGCCCAGGGCGAGGAACATGTAGCCGATCTGGCTCATGGTGGAGTAGGCGAGGATGCGCTTGATGTCCGTCTGCACCAGGGCGGCGAAGCCGGCCAGGACCAGGGTCACGCCGCCGACGATGCCGACCAGTTCGTGGATCTCCGGGGTCAGCAGGAACAGGCCGTTGGTACGGGCGATCAGGTAGACGCCCGCGGTCACCATGGTGGCCGCGTGGATCAGCGCGGAGACCGGGGTCGGGCCGGCCATGGCGTCGGCCAGCCAGGTCTGCAGCGGCAGCTGGGCGGACTTGCCCACTGCGCCGCCGAGCAGCATCAGGGTGGCGACCCAGAGCCAGGCGTCACCGGCCTGGTACTTCTGCGGGGCCAGCACCATCAGCTCCTGGATGTTCAGGGTGCCGAGGTGGAAGAACAGGATGAACAGGCCGATGGCCATGAACACGTCGCCGACGCGGGTGACGATGAAGGCCTTCAACGCCGCGTTGCCGTTGGGCGTGTGCTGGAAGTAGTGGCCGATCAGCAGGTAGGAGCACAGGCCTACGCCTTCCCAACCGAAGTAGAGGAACAGCAGGTTATCGCCCAGTACCAGGAACAGCATGCTGGCGATGAACAGGTTGGTGTAGGCGAAGAAGCGCGAGTAGCCCTCGACACCGCTCATGTACCAGGACGCGAACAGGTGGATCAGGAAGCCGACGCCGGTGACCACGCCGAGCATGGTCAGGGACAGGCCGTCCAGGTAGAGGGTGAAGCTGGGGGCGAAGCCCGCCACGCTCATCCACTGCCAGAGCGTCTGGGTGTAGACGCCACCCGGGGGCGGGGCGACGTTGAACTGCCAGATGATCGAGGCGGCAACCAGGGCGGACAGGCCGACCGAGCCGACGCCGATGACGGCAGCGGTATTCTCCGAAAAACGCCCGCGGGAGAAGGCCAGGATGAACCAGCCGAGCAGTGGGAACAGGCAAGTGAGGAATAGAAGGTTCATCCGCGCATCTCGCTGGCAGCGTCGATATCGAGGGTATGGAAGCGGCGGTACAGCTGCAGCAGGATCGCCAGGCCGATGCTGGCCTCGGCGGCTGCCAGGCTGATCACCAGAATGAACATGATCTGGCCGTCAGGCTGGGCCCAACGGGCGCCGGCGACCACGAAGGCGAGGGCGGCGGCGTTCATCATGACTTCCAGGCTCATGAGCACGAAGAGGATGTTGCGCCGTACCATCAGGCCGATCAGGCCGAGGCAGAACAGCACGCCGGAGAGCGCCAGGCCGTGTTCCAGTGGGATTCCAGTCATGGCGTTACTCCTTTGCTTCGTGGCGGCCGAGGTGGAAGGCGGCGACCAGGGCTGCCAACAGCAGCATGGAGGCCAGTTCCACGGCCAGCAGATAGGGGCCGAACAGGGCGATGCCGACCGTCTTGGAGTCCACGGTGGTATGGCCGATGGTGGCGCCGCTGGCATTGCCGAACAGCACATACAGCAGCTCGACCAGCAGGGCGGCGGAGAGCAGGGCAGGGCCGGTCCAGATGCCGGGCTTGAGCCACTTCTTCTCTTGCTCGGCGATGGCCGGGCCGAGGTTCAGCATCATCACCACGAAGACGAACAGCACCATGATGGCGCCGGCGTAGACGATGATCTCCAGGGCGCCGGCGAAGGGCGCGCCGAGGGTGAAGAAGCACATCGACACCGCCAGCAGCGAGACGATGAGGTTGAGCAGGGCATGCACCGGGTTGGTGTTGGTGACCACCAGCAGGGTGGAGGCCACCGCCACGGCGGCGGCGAAATAGAAGGCGAATTCCACGCACGTCTCCTTAGGGCAGCAGGCTCTTCACGTTGATCGGCTCGGCCTCGTTCTGCGCGGCGCCTTTCGGCTTGCCGGCAATGGCCATACCCGCCACGCGATAGAAGTTGTAGTCCGGGTTCTTGCCGGGACCGGAGATCAGCAGGTCTTCCTTCTCGTACACCAGGTCCTGGCGCTTGAACTCACCCATCTCGAAATCCGGGGTCAGCTGGATCGCGGTGGTGGGGCAGGCTTCTTCGCACAGGCCACAGAAGATGCAGCGGGAGAAGTTGATGCGGAAGAACTCGGGGTACCAGCGACCGTCTTCGGTCTCGGCCTTCTGCAGGGAGATGCAGCCGACCGGGCAGGCCACCGCGCAGAGGTTGCACGCTACGCAGCGTTCCTCGCCATCGGGGTCGCGGGTGAGGACGATGCGGCCGCGGTAGCGCGGCGGCAGGTACACGGGCTCTTCCGGGTATTGCAGGGTGTCACGCTTGCGGAAGGCATGGCTGAAGATCATCACCAGGCTTCGCAGCTGGGTGTAGGTGCCATGCACGACGTGGATGATTTCTTTGATCATGGTGTTTCTCCTTACTGGGCCGCCAGCACGAACGCGCCGGTCACCAGCAGGTTGATCAGGGTCAGCGGCAGGCACACCTTCCAGCTGAAGGCCATCACCTGGTCATAGCGCGGGCGCGGGATGGAGGCGCGCAGCAGGATGAACAGCATGATGAAGAAGGCGGTCTTGAGCGCGAACCAGATGAAGGGGATCTGCGGCAGGATGCCGAACGGGCCATGCCAGCCACCGAAGAACAGGGTCACCAGCAGGGCGGAGATCAGCACGATGCCGATGTACTCGCCCACGAAGAACATGCCCCATTTCATGCCGGCGTATTCGATGTGGTAACCGTCGGCCAGTTCCTGTTCCGCTTCCGGTTGGTCGAACGGGTGACGGTGGGTCACGGCGACGCCGGCGATGATGAAGGTACAGAAGCCGAAGAACTGCGGAATGATGAACCACAGGTGCTGGGCCTGGTATTCAACGATGTCGCGCATGTTGAAGGAACCGACCTGGGCCACGATGCCCATCAGCGACAGGGCCAGGAACACCTCGTAGGAGATGGTCTGGGCCGAGGCGCGCAGGCTGCCGAGCAGGGCGAACTTGTTGTTGCTCGACCAGCCGGCGAAGAGCACCGCGTACACCGCGATACCGGCCATGGCGAAGAAGAACAGCACGCCAATGTTGAGGTCGGCCACGCCCCAGGTGGGGGTGACCGGGACTACGGCGAACGCGATCAGCAGGGCACTCATGGCGATGATGGGCGCCAGGGTGAAGATCAGCTTGTCGGCGAACGGCGGGGTCCAGTCTTCCTTGAAGAACATCTTGATCATGTCCGCGCCCAGCTGGAAGGCGCCGAAGGGGCCGACCCGGTTCGGGCCGTAGCGGTCCTGCCAGAGACCCAGCAGGCGACGCTCCACCCAGGACAGCAGCGCACCGCTGACCACCACGGCCAGCAGGATGACGATGGCCTTGATGACGGCGATGACGATGTCGATCAGTTCGGGCGTCAGCCAGCTCATTGCGCGGCCTCCTGTACGGCGGTGACGACGGCGCCGGCGATGGCGGCCGGAATGCCCGGCAGGCCGGCGGGCAGGCCGACCAGGCCGATACCCAGTTCTTCCTTGACGGCCAGCGGCAGACGCAGGGTCTGGCCGTTGACGGTCAGGGCGAGCAGGGCGCCGTCATTGACGCCGAGGCGGTCGGCTTCGTCCTTGGCCATGGCCACGTAGGCCTGCGGGATGCGCTCCTGCACCGGGGCGGCGCGGGAGCTGTTCTCCTCGCTACCGAACAGGTGGTGCAGCGGCACGGCCTGCCAGGTGCCCTGGGCCGGGTTGAAGGCGGCATTGACGCTGAACCAGGGAAGGGCTGCGCCCTTGGCCTCGATCAGACGCACGCCCGGATCGCCGGCGCGCAGGTGGCCGCCCACTTCGTCCTGGAACTTGTTCCAGGCTTGCGGCGAGTTCCAGCCCGGGGACCAGGCGAAGGGGATCTGCTGACGAGGCTCGACGCTGCCGGCATAGCCTTCCATGGAGAAGGCGAAGGGCGAGTCCTTGTCCTGCGGCTGGCGCGGCTCGTGCACGCTGATATCGGCGCGCATGGCGGTGCGGCCACTGTAGCGGTGCGGTTCGCGGGCGAGCTTCATGCCCTTGATGCGGAACGAGGCGCTCGGCGCGGCATCGCGGATGGTGGCCAGCAGCGGGCTGCTGTCGGCGCAGGCGGCGGTGACCTGGTCCAGCTGGGTCCAGTCGACGGACTTGCCCTGCAGGGTGCTGTGCAGCGCGTGCAGCCAGCGCCAGCCCTCGCGGACCAGGATGCTGTCGTCGTAGTAGCTCGGGTCGAAGACCTGGAAGAAGCGCTGGGCGCGGCCTTCCAGGCTGACCAGGGTGCCATCGCCTTCGGCGAAGCTGGCGGCCGGCAGCACCAGGTGGGCGCGCTCGAGGGTGGCGGTCTGCTGGTGGTCGGCAACGATGACGACCTTGGCGGCGGCCAGGGCGGCGTCCACCTTGGCGGCGTCGGCGCGGCGGTACAGGTCGTTCTCGAGGATGACCACGGCGTCGGCCTTGCCGGAGGTCAGCGCCTCCAGTGCGGCGTCGAGGGACTCGCCACCGAACAGGGCCAGGCCCAGGCTGTTGGCTTCCGGCACCACCAGACTGAGGGAACCGTTCTTCTCACGGTTCTTCAGGGCGCTGGCGATGTTGGCGGCGGCTTCGATCAGGGCCTTCTCGCCCAGGGACGCGCCGGAGACGACCAGCGGGCGCTTGGCGGCCAGCAGGGCATCGGCGATGCGCTTGACCAGTTCGGCCGCTTCGCTGTCCAGGCCATCAACGGCAGGGGAGCTCGGGTCGATGGCGTGGGCTACGGCGAAGCCGATGCGGGCGAGGTCGGCCGGGGCGGCGTGGACGCTCTCGGCGGCGACGTCATCCAGGCGGGTGGCAGTGACGCTGGCGATGAACAGCGGGTTCAGCGCGTCCTGGGCGACGTTCTGCACGGCGGCCATGTGCCAATCCTGGATCTTCATCGAGGCGGCGATATCGGTGGCCTTGCCCTTGACCGCCTGGCGCAGGGCGAGGGCCATGCGGGCGGCGGTCTGGGTCAGGTCTTCGCCGAGGACGAAGATCGCGTCGTGCTTCTCGACGTCGCGCAGGGTGGGCACCGGCAGCGGGCCGTTCTGCAGGATGTCGCGGATCAGGCGCAGGTTGGCGAGCTCGGCGGCGGCGATGCCGGAATAGTAGTTCTCGGTGCCGACCAGCTCACGCAGGGCGAAGTTGCCTTCCAGGCTGGCGCGGGGCGAGCCGATGCCGATCACGCGCTTGCCTTTCAGCAGTTCGGCAGCCTTGTCGAGGGCGGCGTCCAGGCTCAGCTTCTGGTTGCCCAGCAGCGGCTGGCGCGGACGGTCTTCGCGGTTGACGTAGCCGTAGCCGAAGCGGCCGCGGTCGCAGAGGAAGTACTGGTTCACCGAGCCGTTGAAACGGTTCTCGATGCGGCGGATCTCGCCGTAGCGTTCACCGGGGCTGATGTTGCAGCCGCTGGAGCAGCCGTGGCAGATGCTCGGGGCGAACTGCATGTCCCACTTGCGGTTGTAGCGCTCGGAGTGGGTCTTGTCGGTGAACACGCCGGTCGGGCAGACCTCGACCAGGTTGCCGGAGAATTCGCTCTCCAGGGTGCCGTCTTCGACGCGGCCGAAGTAGACGTTGTCGTGGGCGCCGTAGACGCCGAGGTCGGTGCCGCCGGCGTAGTCCTTGTAGTAGCGCACGCAGCGGTAGCAGGCGATGCAGCGGTTCATCTCGTGGGAGATGAACGGGCCGAGCTGCTGGTTCTGGTGGGTACGCTTGGTGAAGCGGTAGCGACGGGCGTTGTGGCCGGTCATCACCGTCATGTCCTGCAGGTGGCAGTGGCCGCCTTCCTCGCACACCGGGCAGTCGTGCGGGTGGTTGGTCATCAGCCATTCGACGACGCTGGCGCGGAACTGCTTGGCCTCTTCGTCGTCGATGGAAATCCAGGTGTTGTCGGTGGCGGGAGTCATGCAGGACATGACCAGGCGACCGCGTTTGTCGTTCTCGTCGGTGTACTGCTTCACCGCGCACTGGCGGCAGGCGCCGACGCTTCCGAGCGCCGGGTGCCAGCAGAAGTAGGGGATGTCGAGTCCGAGGGACAGACAGGCCTGCAGGAGGTTGTCTGCACCATCGACTTCGAGCGTCTTGCCGTCTACGTGGATAGTGGCCATGGTTCAGTCTTCATCTGCCCGTGTGACCGGGCTTTGGCTAATGGAATCAGTGTGCGCACGGGGCCGGGTGAGCGGCCGCCATGGCGAATTCTTCTGCTCAGGCGCCGACGGGGATCGGTCGCGCTGCCGGGATCTCGCGGGCGATGCCTGCTTCGAACTCCGGACGGAAATACTTCATCGCACTGCCCAGCGGCTCGACGGCACCCGGTGCGTGGGCGCAGAAGGTCTTGCCTGGGCCGAGGAAGTTGACGAGCTGCTCCAGGGTCTCCAGGTCACCCGACTGGCCTTCGCCGCGCTCCAGGGAACGCAGGAGCTTCACGCTCCAGGGCAGGCCGTCGCGGCAGGGAGTGCACCAGCCGCAGGACTCGCGGGCGAAGAACTCTTCCATGTTGCGCAGCAGGGAGACCATGTTGATGCTGTCGTCCACGGCGAGCGCGAGGCCGGTACCCATACGGGTGCCCACCTTGGCGATGCCGGCGGCGTACATGGGGGCGTCCAGGTGCTCGGGGAGCAGGAAGCCGGTGCCGGCGCCGCCTGGCTGCCAGGCTTTCAGCTTGTAGCCGTCACGCATCCCACCAGCGTAGTCCTCGAACAGCTCACGAGCCGGAACGCCGAAGGGCAGTTCCCAGAGGCCGGGGTTCTTCACCTTGCCGGAGAAGCCCATGAGCTTGGTGCCCATGTCTTCGCTGCCCGGGCGGGCGAGGGTCTTGTACCAGTCCACACCGTTGGCGACGATCGCCGGCACGTTGCACAGGGTCTCGACGTTGTTGACGCAGGTGGGCTTGCCCCAGACGCCGACGGCGGCGGGGAAGGGCGGCTTGGAGCGCGGGTTGGCGCGGCGGCCTTCCAGGGAGTTGATCAGTGCGGTCTCTTCACCACAGATGTAGCGGCCGGCGCCGGTGTGGACGAAGAGCTCGAAGTCGAAACCGCTGCCGAGGATGTTCTTGCCCAGCAGGCCGGCGGCCTTGGCTTCCTCGATGGCGCGGTTGAGGTTGTTCGCCGCGTCGACGTATTCGCCGCGCAGGAAGATGTAGCCGCGATAGGCCTTGAGGGCGCGGGCGCTGATCAGCATGCCTTCCACCAGCAGGTGGGGCAGCTGTTCCATCAGCATGCGGTCCTTCCAGGTGTTGGGTTCCATTTCGTCCGCGTTGCACAGCAGGTAGCGGATGTTCATGGATTCGTCAGCCGGCATCAGGCCCCACTTCACGCCGGTGGGGAAGCCCGCACCGCCGCGGCCCTTGAGGCCGGAGTCCTTGACCTGCTGCACGATGTCGGCCTGGGCCATTTCGGTCAGGGCCTTGCGTGCGGCGGCATAGCCGTTCTTCTGCTGGTATTCGTCGAGCCATACCGGCTGCGCGTCTTCGCGCAGGCGCCAGGTCAGCGGATGGGTTTCTTCGCTGCGGGCGATACGGTTGGCCGGGCCGATGGAGGTGAGGGTCTTCATTGATAGGCCTCCAGCAGCTGGGCAACGCCGTCAGGCTGGACGTCGCCGAAGGTGTCGTCGTCGATCATCACCGCCGGGGCCTTGTCGCAGTTGCCCAGGCAGCAGACCGGCAGCAGGGTGAAGCGGTTGTCGGTGGTGGTCTGACCGAGGCCGATGCCGAGCTGCTTCTGCATTTCGGCGACGACGGACTCATGGCCGCCGACGTAGCAGGTCATGCTGTCGCACACGCGGATCACATGGCGGCCGACCGGCTGGCGGAAGATCTGGCTATAGAAGGTGGCCACGCCTTCGACGTCGCTGGCGGGGATGCCGAGGATCGCGCCGATGGCGTCGGCGGCGCCGTCAGGCACCCAGCCACGCTCCTTCTGGACGATCTTCAGGGCTTCGATGGACGCCGCGCGCGGGTCCTCGTAGTGATGCATTTCGTGCTCGATGGCCGAGCGCTCGGTTTCGCTGAGGGCGAAACGGTCGGTCTGGATAAGGGTGCTCATGTCAGCGGTCCACGTCAGCCATTACGAAGTCGATACTGCCCAGGTAGGCGATCAGGTCTGCCACCATGCTGCCGCGGATCACCGAGGGGATCTGCTGCAGGTGGGGGAAGCTGGGCGTCCGGATCCGGGTGCGGTAGCTCATGGTGCTGCCGTCGCTGGTGAGGTAGTAGCTGTTGATGCCCTTGGTCGCCTCGATCATCTGGAAGGCTTCGTTGGCCGGCATGACCGGGCCCCAGGAAACCTGCAGGAAGTGGGTGATCAGGGTTTCGATGTGTTGCAGCGTGCGCTCTTTCGGCGGCGGCGTGGTCAGCGGGTGGTCTGCCTTGTACGGGCCTTCGGGCATGTTCTTCAGGCACTGGTCGATGATGCGGATGCTCTGGCGCATCTCTTCAACGCGGACCATGCAGCGGTCGTAGGCGTCGCCGTTGTGGGCCAGCGGAACCTCGAACTCGAAGTTCTCGTAGCCGGAATAGGGGCGGGCCTTGCGCAGGTCGAAGTCGCAGCCAGTGGAACGCAGGCCGGCACCGGTGACGCCCCACTCGAGGGCTTCCTTGGTGTTGTACTGGGCGACGCCGACGGTACGGCCGCGCAGGATGCTGTTCTTCAGGGCGGCCTTTTCATATTCATCGAGGCGCTTGGGCAGCCATTCGACGAATTCCTTGACCAGGCCATCCCATCCACGGGGCAGGTCGTGAGCGACGCCGCCGATGCGGTACCAGGCCGGGTGCAGGCGGAAGCCGGTGACGGCCTCGATCACCTTGTAGGCGCGCTGGCGGTCGGTGAAGGTGAAGAACACCGGGGTCATGGCGCCCACGTCCTGGATGTAGGTACCCAGGAACAGCAGGTGGCTGGTGATCCGGAAGAACTCGGCCATCATCACGCGGATGAAGTCGACGCGCTGCGGCACCTTGATGCCGGCGAGCTTCTCCACCGCGAGGACGTAGGGCAGGTTGTTCATCACCCCGCCGAGGTAGTCGATGCGGTCGGTGTACGGAATGAAGCTGTGCCAGGACTGCCGCTCGGCCATTTTCTCGGCGCCGCGGTGGTGGTAACCGACTTCCGGCACGCAGTCGACGATCTCTTCGCCGTCCAGTTGCAGGATGATGCGGAAGGCACCGTGGGCGGAGGGGTGGTTCGGGCCGAGGTTGAGGAACATGTAGTCCTCGTTCTCGCCGTGGCGTTTCATGCCCCAGTCTTCCGGGCGGAAGCGCGCAGCTTCTTCTTCGAGCTGGTGCTTGGCCTGGGTCAGGCTGAAGGGATCGAATTCGGTGGCGCGCGCCGGGTAGTCCTTGCGCAGCGGGTGACCTTCCCAGGTGTTGGGCATCATGATCCGCGACAGGTGCGGGTGGCCGGCGAAGGTAATGCCGTACATGTCCCAGACTTCCCGCTCGTACCAGTTGGCGTTCGGCCAGATACCGGTGACGGTGGGCAGGTTGAGGTCGCCCTCGGACAAGGCCACCTTGATCATTACGTCACTATTACGCTCCAGCGACATCAGGTGGTAGAACACCGTGAAGTCGGCGTTCGGCAGGCCGCGGCGCTGGGTGCGCAGGCGCTCGTCGACGCCATGCAGGTCGTACAGCATGACGTAGGGGCGCGGCAGGTTGCGCAGGAATTTCAGGACGTCGATCAGCTTGTCGCGGCCGACCCAGATCACCGGCATGCCGGTGCGGGTCGACTGGATGGTGAAGCTTTCGGCGCCGAAGCGGGAATTCAGTTCTACGACGACGTCTTGGTCGTCTGCCTTGTAAGGCGGAATGGACAGAACGGTGTCTGCAGTCATGGTCTCGGTCGCTATTCGTCAACGTAAAGAATGAGCCTGGGGGCTTCCGGGGAAGAACAGGCTCAGACTTCGTCGGGGCTGCGCAGGTTTGTGACCTGAATACGCTGTTCGCGGCGCTTTTCCCGCTCGGAGGGCATGTCGGCACGGTAGATGCCTTGGTCCCCCACGACCCAGGATAGCGGCCGGCGCTCCTGGCCGATGGATTCCTGCAGCAGCATCAGGCCTTGCAGGAACGCCTCGGGGCGGGGCGGGCAACCGGGAATGTAGACGTCCACGGGGAGGAACTTGTCCACGCCCTGAACGACCGAGTATATGTCGTACATGCCGCCGGAGTTCGCGCACGAACCCATGGAGATCACCCACTTGGGCTCCAGCATCTGCTCATAGAGGCGCTGGATGACCGGTGCCATCTTGATGAAGCAGGTCCCGGCGATGACCATGAAGTCCGCCTGGCGCGGTGATGCACGAATGACTTCCGCACCGAAGCGCGCGATATCGTGCGGCGCGGTGAAGGCGGTGGTCATCTCCACGTAGCAGCAGGAGAGGCCGAAGTTGTACGGCCACAGGGAGTTCTTGCGACCCCAGTTGACTGCGCCGTTGAGAACATCCTCGAGCTTGCCCAGGAAGATGTTCTTATGCACCTGATCTTCTAGCAGCGGGTCGGAAACGGTCTCCCGTTCGCCGATCGGATACTGCTCGTAAGTCGCATCCGGATCGATCCGAGTAAGTTTGTATTGCATTGCCAAAGCCTCATTGTTTTAGCTTCGCCTGCCGCTTGCGACGACCTTCGGGAGCCCAATCGAGCGCCCCGATGCGCCAAAGGTAGACAAGACCTGCCAACAGAATTGCTATGAAAATGGTTGCTTCGATGAAACCGGCCCAGCCGCTTTCGCGGACGGAGACGGACCAAGCGAAGAGAAAGAGGGCTTCGACGTCGAAGATCACGAAGAGCATCGCGACCAGATAGAATTTTGCGGAGAGGCGGAGGCGGGCGGTGCCGGTGGGGAGCATGCCGGATTCGAAGGGGTCGTTCTTGCTACGACCGATGGCCTTGCTGCCCAGCAGGCTCGAGACCCCGATCATGAAAGCGCAGAGGCCGACGACGCCCAGCAGGAAAATGGCGAAACCCCAGTTGTGGGACATGATGGCAGTAGCTTCCGACATGCCGGAACTCCTTAAGACAAGGAACGGCGTTCACTCGTGTTTATAGGTTTAATGCCGGGTATCAATGATTGCCCGGCAATCGATTCCGACAATTTTATGCCTGACCGGGTGTACAAGTAAATTTTTCAGGCCAAAAAATTGCCCGCGCAGCCGGATCTCGCGCCTGCATCTCCCTTGTAAGCCACGAATGGCAAGGCTTTCAGCGTTTTGTTAGGCCTTGGTCGGATTGCGGCCTTATGTCGCAGTGGGGGCCCGTCAGAGCTAGTAATGATAGGCATTAGCATTTGATTGGTGGTTAATTAGTCACTACACGGAATTTATCCGCTGGAACTAAGAAACTGCCTAATCAAATATGCTTCCGGTCCTCCTAAGTTGTTCCATGAGTCCTTTCATATTTGCGACAAATCCATCTGTTTTTAGTACTTAGTGCTTTTCCTGGGTGAAGAAAAAAGGCCGACCATCGCTGGTCGGCCAAGAGCTTCGAGGGGGATTCAGAGCAGCCTGTGGCCGTCCTCGCGGGTGATGACCACGGTCGAGGAGCGCGGGCGCTTGCCCGGGCCGTCCGGCCAGGTGCTGAGCAGGTTGGTGGCGGTTGAGCCTTCGCCCGGGTGCTGGATATTGATGAACAGTGTGCGGAAGTCCGGCGTCGCCGTAATGCCGGTCACCTCAGCGCCCAGCGGGCCCACCAGGAAGCGCTTCAGTTCGCCGCTGCGCGGGTCAGCGACGAGCATCTGGTTGTTGCCGAACGGGCCGGCGCTCAGCTGGCTGCCGCTCATGTCGGTCTGGATCCACAGGCGACCTTCATCGTCGAACCAGAGGCCGTCCGGGCTGGCGAGGATGTTCTGCGCGCCCAGGGCGTTGCCATTGGGGCCGCGGCTGTCGCTTTCCGGGCCGGCGAGGAGGAAGAGGTTCCAGTCGAAGCGCCTGCCGCTGTGGTCGCGGCTGTTTTCGCGCCAGCGGATAATGTGGCCGTAGGTGTTGGCCGGGCGCGGGTTGGCGGCGTCGGCGGTGGTGCGTGCGGTGTTGTTGGTGAGGGTGAAGTAGACCTCGCCGTTGTCCGGGTTCACCGCACCCCATTCAGGGCGGTCCATGCGGGTGGCGCCGACGATGTCGGCAGCGAGGCGGGTATTGATCAGCACCTCGCCCTGGTCGGCGAAACTGACACCGGCGGCCTGGCAGGCCTTGAGGAAGTTGCTGTCGTTGAGGTCCAGGGCCAGCCAGTCGCCGCTGCCGTCGGCGTTGAAGCGCCCGACGTAGAGGGTGCCTTCGTCCAGCAGGCGGCCGTTGGCTTGGCCGGGGCGGTACTTGTCGCGGCTGACGTACTTGTAGATGTATTCGTTCTGCGAGTCATCGCCGGAATAGCAAACCACCGGGCGGCCCGATTTCACCGGGGCGAAGATCAGGCCTTCGTGGGCGAAGCGGCCGAGTGCGGTGTGCTTGACCGGGGTGGACTCCGGGTCGAAGGGGTCGATCTCGACTATCCAGCCGAAGTGGTTGGGTTCGTTGCGGTAGTCGCCCTTGGCGTCGGCCGCCTTGCGGGTGGCGTCGAAGCGCTCGAACTCGTCGCCGGTGAGGGTTTCCCAACCGAAGCGGCTGGCATTGCGCAGGCCATAGCGCTTGAGTTCGCGGGGCAGGTCGGCGTCGCGGGTAGCGAAGTAGCCGGCCCAGTTTTCCTCGCAGGTCAGGTAAGTGCCCCAGGGGGTGAAGCCGTTCGAGCAGTTGTTCTGGGTGCCGCGGGTGGCGGTACCTTGGGGGCTGTAGCGGGTCTGCAGCAGATTGTGGCCGCGGGCCGGCCCGGTGATTTCCATGTGCGTCGCGGCAGTGATGCGGCGGTTGCGGCGGCTCGGCACCACTTCCCACTCGCCGCCTACATTGCGGCGGATCTCTACCACCGAGACGCCGTGAGCGTTGATTTCCTTGCGTACTTCCTCGGCGCTGGCGCGTTTGCCGTCCACCAGGGTCGCGCCGTTGGGATGCAGCAGCGGGGCGTCGATGTATTCATGGTTCAGCACCAGCAGCCCATGGTCCGAGCGCTTGCCCGGACCGCGGCGGGCGTCGATGGGGAAGAAGTGCATGCCGTCATGGTGCATGCCAATCTGCTCAGCCTGGTCCTGGGCGCTATTGCTGGCGTCATCGGCGAAGGCCGGGTAGCGCCCGGTGATGGGGGTGCCCCAGGGAATGAAGGCCGTGGCCTTGTAGCCCGGCGGCACCGTGATCGTGTCGGCGCGGCCGGTGGGGATTGCTTCGAAGGGCAGGCGCGAGCGGGGCTTGAAGGGGAAGCCCTTGGTCTCCGGGTCGGCTGCCAGGACTTGGCCTGGGATGGTTGCGCCGAGGAAGGCCAGGGTGCTCATGGCGGCACCGCCGATCAGCAACTGGCGGCGGTTGAGTCCACCGATCAGGTCGTTGATGTGCGGGTTGTCGGAGGTGTTGCTGGGCAACTCGTCGCCGTTGCCAAAGAGCACGGCATTGTCGTTTTGTTGGTTCAAGGCGGGTCTCCATACGGGCCAATCGACGGAGCCCTGACGCTAATGCCTGAAAGCGACGGAAGCATGACAAAGACGTGGACATGTTGTTGCGAGGGAGGCGGCACGCATATCGCCATGCTTCAGTTGCGCACCAGTGCTTGGGTCCGCTGGTCGATGGCGAAGATCAACGCACCGCCGGCCAGCGCTTCGATCACCTTGTCGCGATCGGCGCTGGCCAGGACCAGGCAGCCGTAGCTGCGGCCTGGCACGCCGTGGCGGCGGATGAAGTCGTCCTCCATATAGGCGTTGGCGTGGACGACGATGGCGCGCTCTTCGGCGTTGCTGTTGCTTGGCGACAAGCCTGCCAGCCGCATGGAGAGACCATGGCCGGGCTCGTCGCTGTCGAATACCTGGGTGGTGCGAAAGAGACCGAGGGAGGTGGCGCGGCTGCCGAAAGCGTTGGAGAAACTGTCGGCCTGGCCGTCGTGGTCCGGGTCAGAGCCTTTGCCGTGGGCGACGCGGAAGCTGCCCAGCAAGGCATGACTGCGGCTGTCGAAGAGATAGAAGCGCGGTAGCGTGGAGGGGCGGCCGTAGTCGACCACGGCGAAGCGAGGGTGCTGGTTCCTTTGCAACTCGCCGAGAATCTCATCCTGGGCGGGCTGGGCGATCAGCAGTTCCAGGTCGCCGGCGCGCAGGGCGGGGGAAATGAGCAGCAAGATCAGCAGCAGGGTTCTCGGCACGTCCGGTTCTCCATGGGTTACCCCGCTGATTGTAAGAGTGCCCGTACGCCTGGCAACTCGCCGCTGACGGCAGGGACAAAAGAAAACCCCGGCGCAAGCACCGGGGTTTCTCGACTCGCCATGTCCGGCCGATGCGTGGTCGGCCGGTGGCAGTTCCTCTTAGTGGAACTGGTTCATGGTGTTGTCTTTACCGCTCGCCTTCAGAGCAGCTTCGCCAGCGAAGTACTCCTTGTGGTTGTCGCCGATGTCGGAGCCAGCCATGTTCTGGTGCTTGACGCAGGCGATGCCCTGACGCAGTTCCTGACGCTGAACGCCTTTCACGTAGGCCAGCATGCCCTGGTCGGCGAAGTACCCTTTGGCCAGGTTGTCGGTGGACAGCGCGGCGGTGTGGTAGGTCGGCAGGGTGATCAGGTGGTGGAAGATGCCGGCGTGGGCCGAACCGTCGCGCTGGAAGGTGCGGATCTTCTCGTCTGCAACCTGGGCCAGCTCGGTTTCGTCGTACTCGACGCTCATCAGCTTGGCGCGGTCGTAGGCGGAAACATCCTTGCCTTCAGCAACGAACGCATCGAACACTTGCTGACGGAAGTTCAGGGTCCAGTTGAAGGACGGGCTGTTGTTGTACACCAGCTTGGCGTTCGGGATGACCTGGCGGATGCGGTCAACCATGCCCTTGATCTGGCCAACGTGCGGCTTCTCGGTTTCGATCCAGAGCAGGTCGGCGCCGTTCTGCAGCGAGGTGATGCAGTCCAGGACGCAGCGGTCTTCGCCGGTGCCCTTGCGGAACTGGAACAGGTTGCTCGGCAGGCGCTTGGGGCGCAGCAGCTTGCCGCCGCGGTTGATCACCACGTCGCCATTCTGCAGGTCGGCCGCGCTGATTTCGTCGCAGTCCAGGAAGGAGTTGTACTGGTCGCCCAGGTCGCCCGGTTGCTTGGTCACGGCGATCTGCTTGGTCAGGCCGGCACCCAGGGAGTCGGTACGGGCAACGATCACACCGTCGTCAACGCCCAGCTCGAGGAAGGCGTAGCGAACAGCGTTGATCTTGGCGAGGAAGTCTTCGTGCGGAACGGTCACTTTGCCGTCCTGGTGGCCGCACTGCTTCTCGTCGGAAACCTGGTTCTCGATCTGGATGCAGCAGGCACCCGCTTCGATCATTTTCTTGGCCAGCAGGTAGGTGGCTTCCGGGTTACCGAAACCAGCGTCGATATCGGCGATGATCGGTACCACGTGGGTCTCGTAGCCATCGATCTGGGCCTGGATCTCGTCCTGCTTGGCCTTGTCGCCAGCGGCGCGGGCAGCGTCCAGTGCGGTGAAGAGCAGGTCCAGTTCGCGGGCGTCGGCCTGGCGCAGGAAGGTGTAGAGCTCTTCGATCAGGCCGGAAACGGCGGTTTTCTCGTGCATCGACTGGTCCGGCAGCGGGCCGAAGTCGGAGCGCAGGGCAGCGACCATCCAGCCGGACAGGTAGAGGTAGCGCTTGTTGGTGGTCTTCAGGTGCTTCTTGATGGAGATCAGCTTCTGCTGACCGATGAAGCCGTGCCAGCAACCCAGCGACTGGGTGTAGACGGAGGAGTCGGCGTCGTACTCGGCCATGTCCTTGCGCATGATGGCCGCGGTGTACTTGGCGATATCCAGACCGGTCTTGAAGCGGTTCTGGGCGCGCATGCGGGCAACCGACTCGGGGTTGATAGCGCTCCAGCTGTTACCGTTCACTTCTTTCAGTGCGGCAATGGCCTTGATGTCGTTCTGATAAGCGGACATGGTCAATCCTTCAAAGTGTATATGTGGTTGAGCACCGACTTTCCCACTCAAAAACCTGCGTTCTGAAGGTTATTGCGGGTTGCTCACCGCAGTGCGTCGAAGGACTGGGACCGAAAGGGAGATGTAGCCGAGGGTAGGGTGACGAGTTGCACACTCGCGTGATCGACGGGGTGGTTTTGCGCTCTTCGATCACTTGCCGGTTCGTGGTAACCGATGGGCGATCTGCCGGGCACTGCCTTCGATCTTGCGGTTGTTGCTGACGCTTCCCCGTCCCTCAGGACAACTTCGTTCCAGTCGCAACCTTGTCGCACTGCCTTATGGGCTGTCACAACACGGATCGGCTCGGCTGGTTGGCTGGGAGCGCGACCCGGAGGCCCTTTCCAGGGCCCCTGGCTAGCGGGAGCGAGGCCATCATGCATCTTCAAACAAGCGCTCGTCAAACGTTTTGTAGTGTTTTTTTTGCACTACTACATAATACTTTCGGCTGAGACCGGTCGGTCAAAAAATGCTCGATCAGTCGACCGCGTCGACCTTGAGGCGCAGGGTCATGTCTTCATGGCCCTGGGTGGTGTGGCGGCGCAGGAATCCGCTCTGGTCGGACTGATTGTCCGCGTTCACTGCGCCGATGGTGATCCATTCGCCGAGTTGCCCGCTGACCTTGGTGTCGGTGCTCTGCACGTCGATCACGCCCGGCTGGCTGCTGTTCAGGCGATCGCGGTTGCTGCTGATGCTGACGTGCACCAGTTCACCGCTCAGGGTGGCGGTGACGTAGAAGCCGCGCGTGACGTTGCGGTATTCGGTATTGCTGTAGCGCTCGCCGTAGGCGCCACTGCTGGTGGTGGTGATGGGCACGCTCTGGCCGACCTGGATCAGCGCCGGGTAGCCCTCGGTGGTCTGTACCTGCTGTACGCCGCCGCCGCGGCTATCGGTGCTGCGGCGGATGATGCGCACCTGGTCGCGGCCATGCACTTCGCCGCGCCCGGCCTGGACGTCGACGCCGCCGACGCTGGCCGAACCGTTGACCGCATAGCCGCGATCGTCCTGGAAGTTGCTGTCGCTGGTGTCGACGCTGATCAGCAGCCGCCGCGGACGGGTGTCGAGCTGGTCGATCAGATTGCGCAGCTCATCGATCTTGGCCGGGCTGGCGTTGACGATCAGCTGGTTGCCATACGCGCTGACCCGGCCCTCATTGCCCAGCACCGACTGTGCCGTGGGCAGCATCTCGTCCGCCGTGCGATAGCGCAACTGGATGAGCTCCGTGGCCGCCTGCAGGGGCAGGCAGACCAGCAGGAGGAGGGCGGCGAGCAGGGCGCGCGAGGTCATAGCAGGAAGCTCCGCAAGTCGGGGTCGGTGGTGCTCAGGTCCCAAGCCTGGTCGAAGCGGGTCTGCTGCAGCCGGGTCCTTCCGGGGTCGTTGTACAGGGCGTAGCCGGCGATCTGATCGGGCACGGGGCGCACGAGCAGGCCTCGGTCGTCGGCGATCAGATAGGCGAGTTGTTCCGAGGGATAATCCGGATTGATCCGGCGGATCTGCAAGTTGCTGGGAATGCGCCGACTCAGGTTGAGCAGGCGGTGGCCTTCCTTCACGGCGCGACTCAAGTCGCGCACCAGGATGCGCAGCTGACATTTCGGATCGCTGATCAGGAGGCGGGTGCAGGCCTGCTGGATGGCGCTGTTGTGGTAGAGCCAGGGTTCCAGGTCAGGGCTGTACAGGCAGAGACTGCGGCGCGCCTGCTGCATGAGGGCCAGGGCATGGGCGCGGGCGTCTTCAGGGTTGCTGAAGCGCTCGAGCCGATCGTGGGTGCCGAGGATGAAGGGCGCGGGCTCCCAGCCCGGCGCTTCGGCCTGGGCTGGAGGCGGGTTGTGCACGCTGAAACGCCCCGGCGACTGGAATTCGATGGCCGGCAGTTCGACTTCGTTCTCAGCGGGTTCCGGGGCGTTTTCCTTCATGTCTGCCTCTATTGGCTCTCGCGCAGCATGTCTACGTGGGGGATGCCAGCCTCGAGGAACTCGCTGCTGACGATCTTGAAGCCGTGGCGTTCGTAGAACGCGGTGGCATGGACCTGGGCGGACAGCATCTGGCGCTTCAGGCCGCGGCGTTCGGCTTCGGCGATGGCCGCCTGCAGCAGGCGGTCGCCGACTTTCAGCCCGCGCCAGTCCTTGAGCACCGAAACGCGGCCGATATGGCCGTCGGGGAGCAGGCGGGCGGTGCCGATAGCATAGTCCCGCTCGAAGGCGAGAAAGTGCACGGCGTCCGCATCTTCAGCGTCCCATTCCAGTTCCGGCGCGACAGACTGCTCGGCGATGAATACGGCTTCTCGGATGCGGCGCAGGTCGGCATTGTCCTTCTGCCAGTCGGCAACACGGACGTGTATCTCACTCATCGGCAAACTCCAGACTTCCTTGCTTGACCAGTTCCAGAAGAAGCTTACGCCCCTCGTCATCGGCCAGCCATTGGCCGAGATTCTCCAGATGCAAAGCGTCGGCGGCGCAGATCAGCTTCAGCAGTTCGCGCAGGATGCCCGGCAGCAGGCGGCTCTGGCCGCTGGCGAACAGCACCAGGTCCGTGTCGACCTCGGACCAGGCCAGGCGCGCGCTGGGGTTGCGCACCAGTACCGCGCCGTCCTCGATGGCGCCGAGGAAATCCTCTTCCTCCACGTCGGCACCTGCCACCAGCTCCGGGTAGCGCGGCTCGGTCATGAACTGGCCGAACCAGGTGAGCAGCAGGCGCTCGTCGCTCATGTGTTCATTGAGCAGGGACTTCAGGCGGTCCAGGGCATCGTGCTGGATCTGGTGCGGGTCGCTCACGGGGGTGGCGCCAGCGTCGCTGTAGCGCTCCTCGTCCGGCAGGAACTGGGCGAGGAAGTCGGTGAAGTGGGTCAGCACTTCGGCGGCGCTGGGCGCACGGAAGCCCACCGAGTAGGTCATGCAGTCGTCTTCGGCGATGCCGAAATGCGCCAGGCGCGGCGGCAGGTAGAGCATGTCGCCGGGCTCCAGCACCCACTCGTCGGTCTGCTGGAAGTCGGCGAGGATGCGCAAGTCGGCATGGGGCAGCAGGGCGCTGTCGCCGTCGCACATCTGGCCTATCTTCCAGCGGCGGCGGCCGTGGCCCTGGAGCAGGAACACGTCGTAGTTGTCGAAGTGCGGGCCGACGCCGCCACCCGGGGTGGCGAAGCTGACCATGACGTCATCGATGCGCCAGCTCGGCAGGAAGCGGAACTGCTCGAGCAACTCGGCCACGTCCGGGACGAACTGGTCGACTGCCTGGACCAGCAGGGTCCAGTCGCGTTCGGGAAGGTTCTGGTAGGCGTCCTCGGCGAAGGGGCCACGACGCAGTTCCCAGGGGCGTTCGCCGTGCTCCAGCACCAGGCGCGACTCGACTTCCTCTTCGAGGGACAGGCCCGCCAGTTCATCGGGCGAGATGGGGCTTTCGAATTCGGGGATGGCCTGGCGGATCAGGAGCGGCTTCTGCTGCCAGTAATCGCGCAGGAAGTCGCGCGCGGTAAGGCCGCCCAGAAGTTGAAGAGGAGTATCAGGATTCATATCTAAGCCTTTGAAATAAAAACGCCCGGCACAGCCGGGCGTGCACTGGTTCACAACCAATCAGATGCGCTTGGCCTGGGCTACGGCATTACCGATGTAGCTGGCGGGGGTGAGTTTGCGCAGTTCGGCCTTGGCCTCGGCAGGCATATCCAGGCCGTCGATGAAAGTCTGCAGGGCTTCGGGGCTGATGCCCTTGCCGCGGGTCAGTTCCTTGAGCTTTTCGTACGGGTTTTCAATCGCGTAGCGGCGCATCACTGTCTGGATCGGCTCGGCGAGCACTTCCCAGCAGGCGTCCAGGTCTTCAGCAATGCGCTGAGCATTCAGCTCCAACTTGCTGATTCCCTTGAGGCTTGCTTCGTACGCAATCACGCTGTGGGCGAAACCTACGCCCAGGTTGCGCAGCACGGTGGAGTCGGTCAGGTCGCGCTGCCAGCGGGAGATCGGCAGCTTGCTGGCCAGGTGCTGGAACAGGGCGTTGGCGATCCCCAGGTTGCCTTCGGAGTTCTCGAAGTCGATGGGGTTGACCTTGTGCGGCATGGTGGACGAGCCGATCTCGCCGGCGACGGTCTTCTGCTTGAAGTAGCCGAGGGAGATGTAGCCCCAGACGTCGCGGTCGAAGTCGATGAGGATGGTGTTGAAGCGGGCGATGGCGTCGAACAGCTCGGCGATGTAGTCGTGCGGCTCGATCTGGGTCGTGTAGGGGTTGAACGCCAGACCCAGGTCGCCTTCGATGAATTCGCGGGCGTTGGCTTCCCAGTCCACCTGCGGGTAGGCGGAGAGGTGGGCGTTGTAGTTGCCGACGGCGCCGTTGATCTTGCCCAGCAGGGGCACGGCGGCGACCTGGGCGATCTGGCGCTCCAGGCGATAGACGACGTTGGCCATTTCCTTGCCCAGGGTGGTCGGCGAAGCCGGCTGGCCATGGGTGCGGGAGAGCATGGGCACGTCGGCGAAGCGCACGGCCAGGTCGCGGATGGCGTCGGCGAGCTGGCGCATCAGCGGCAGGATCACCTGGTCGCGGCCTTCGCGCAGCATCAGGGCGTGGGACAGGTTGTTGATGTCCTCGCTGGTGCAGGCGAAGTGGATGAACTCGCTGACCTTGGCCAGTTCCGGCAGCTTGGCGGCCTGCTCCTTGAGCAGGTATTCCACGGCCTTGACGTCGTGGTTGGTGGTGCGCTCGATTTCCTTGATGCGCTCGGCGTGCTCCAACTGGAAGTCTTCGGCCAGTTGGTCGAGCAGGGCATTGGCTTCAGCGGAGAAGGGCGCGACTTCCGGGATACCGGCATGAGCGGCAAGGCGCTGCAGCCAGCGGACCTCTACCTGGACGCGGCAACGGATCAGGCCGTATTCACTGAAGATCGGGCGCAGGGCGCTGGTTTTGCCGGCGTAGCGGCCGTCTACGGGGGAAACCGCGGTGAGCGAGGAAAGCTGCATGAGGGCGTTCTCGGACAATCGGTCAACGAAAAGGGGCGCACATCATACACGGAATTCGTCCCGCTCACCGCTTCCCCGCCATGGCCGTGCGACGCATGGCGCGTAGGACTCAGCCGCGCAGGAGCGGGTAGAGCTCGTTGAGCAGCTTGCGGCGGCTGAACAGCAGCTGCCAGCGGTTGCCGCCCAGCTGGCGCCAGAGGCGCGCGGCGCGGATGCCGGTGAGGAGCAGGGCGCGGATTTTCGCGGCATTGCTCGACTGCTGCAGGTGGCGCATGTCGCCGTGCACCTGAATGCGCTGGCGGAAGGTGCTGAGGGTGTCCTGGTAGAGGCTGGCGCAGGCGGCGATGACGTTGTCGTGGACCAGGCCGAAGTGCTGCACCTGCTGCTGGATCTGGTCCAGGCGGCTGCCGATGACGTCGAGCATGTCGCCGCGCTTGGCCAGCTGGCGCTCCAGGGTGAGCAGCGCCAGGGCGTAGCGCAGCGGTTCGCGTTGCAGGCTCGATGGGTCGCGCTCGAGGGCGCTGACCAGGGCCTTGTAGCCGTCGCGCAGGTTGATGTCGTCGCCACCGTAGACGTCGAGGGTGTCCTTCGGGTCGCGTATGAGCAGGCTGCCGAGCATGCAGCCCAGCGGCGGCTCGCTGATCTGGCCGGTCTTGGCGATTCGGTCCACTAGCGCGGCGGCCTCGAATACGGCGCCCAGGGCAACGAGCTGTTCGCGGGTCTGGTTCATGGGCGCTGTACTCCTGCATCCCGGGGCTCGGCGCTTTCTATCACGCCGCCGCCGAGGCAGATTTCTCCGTCGTAGAAGACCACCGACTGGCCCGGGGTGACAGCGCGCTGAGCCTCGTCGAACACCGCCACGTAGCCGTCAGCGGTTTTCTCCAGGGTGCAGGGCTGATCGCTCTGGCGATAGCGCACCTTGGCCTTGAGGCGGCGCGGCTGGTCGAGATCGATCGGGTTGACCCAGTAGATATCGGACGCCTTGAGGGCGCGGGAGTAGAGCCAGGCGTTCTCGTTGCCCTGGCCGACGATCAACACATTGCGCGCAAGGTCCTTGGCCAGGACGTACCAGGGATCATCGCTGGCGTCCTTCATGCCGCCGATGCCGAGGCCCTGGCGCTGGCCGATGGTGTGGTACATCAGGCCGTGGTGGCGGCCGATGACGTCGCCGTCGACTGTCTGGATCTCGCCGGGCTGGGCAGGCAGGTACTGCTTGAGGAAATCGGTGAAGCGGCGCTCGCCGATGAAGCAGATGCCGGTGGAGTCTTTCTTCTTCGCCGTGGCCAGGCCGTACTTCTCGGCAATGGCGCGCACTGCCGGCTTTTCCAGTTCGCCCACCGGGAACAGTGTGCGGGCGATCTGCTCGCCGCCGACCGCATGCAGGAAGTAGCTCTGGTCCTTGTTCGGGTCCAGGCCCTTGAGCAGCTCGGTGCGGCCGTCGATGTCCCGGCGGCGTACGTAATGGCCGGTGGCGATCAGGTCCGCGCCCAGGGACAGGGCGTAGTCCAGGAAGGCCTTGAACTTGATTTCGCGGTTGCAGAGGATGTCCGGGTTCGGCGTGCGCCCGGCCTTGTATTCGGCGAGGAAGTGCTCGAACACGTGGTCCCAGTACTCCGCCGCGAAGTTGGCGGTGTGCAGCTTGATGCCGATGCGGTCGCAGACGGCCTGGGCATCGGCCAGGTCCACTTTGGCGGTGCAGTACTCGGTGCCGTCGTCCTCGTCCCAGTTCTTCATGAACAGTCCTTCCACCTGATAGCCCTGCTCGAGGAGCAGGAGGGCGGAAACCGAGGAGTCGACGCCGCCGGACATGCCGACTATGACGCGGGTATTGGCTGGATCACGCATGGGAATCTGCACTGGCTGGTAAGCAAAAGCGGAATTCTAACAGGGCACGGGCCGGTCAGGCGACGCGGATCAGGCTGAGGGGGAAGCGCTCGCCGTCCAGGTAGTCGTCTATGCAGCGCAGGACCAGGTGGCTGCGCCAGCGGTCCTTCTCGGTCAGCAATTCGTCACGGGTCAGCCAGCGTGGGCCGATGATGCCTTTGTCCAGCTGCTGGTCCGGGTGGTGGCGCAGCGGTCGGGCAGCGAAGCAGACGCGCTGGTAGGTCACGCCGTTGCTGGGGGCGGTGTAGAGATAGATGCCGGTGACGGCAGTCAGTTCGACTTCCCAGCCGGTTTCTTCCAGCGTTTCGCGCAATGCCGCCTGAATCAGGCTCTCGTCGGCTTCCAGATGGCCGGCTGGCTGATTGAAAACCGCGCGGCCATCCGCCAGTTCCTCGACCAGCAGGAAACGTCCCTGGTCCTCGACGATGGTTGCGACGGTGATGTGGGGTTGCCAGCTCATCGGGAGCTCCAAGTGAAAACGCACATGATAAGGCGTCGGCGGCAGCAAAAAGAAAGGCTCTGTCTCCGTTAGCTGTTGCAGCACCGAATAGAAGTGTCTAGCACGGACCTTTCAGACCTGCGCACCGGCCTGACACATCCCTCTCCCCCGGCCCCCGCCCTGCGCCCCNGCCTGATCGCTTCGCGCTCAGTCGCTCATCGGCACCGGAAGCGGTGCTTCCGAAAGCGTGCCTCTTCGCCCCAGAGGTAGAGGGGTGACTCGCGCCTGACAGGACGCGGTAATCCTGACTCCTGGTCATTGCCTGAGCCTGTGCAGCAGAGGTGGGGCGGCGACTCTGCCCCGTCAGGAGGCCGAGCGAAAGCGTTGCGCAGGGGGTTGAGCGGCATGGATGCCGCGAGAGGCGTGCGGGGCCATGGATGGC
>NZ_SSOJ01000093.1 GCF_029871205.1 Pseudomonas sp. BN417
CCTCGCTCCATCATTGCTCCGGGGGCCCGGCGTGAGGGGCCATCCATGGCCCCGCACGCCTCTTGCGGCATCCATGCCGCTCGTCCCCCTGCGCAACGCTTCCGCTCGGCCTTCTGACGGGGCAGAGTCGCTGCCCCACCTCTGCTGCACAGGTTCAGGCAATGAGCAGGCATCAGGATTGCCGCGCCCTGGCAGGCGCGAGTCACCCCTCGCCCGCTTGCGGGAGAGGGGCTGGGGGAGAGGGAAGTTTCAGGCAGGCGCTGAGGTCTGAAAGGTCCGTGCTAGACGCTTCTATGCCCTTCTGCAACAACTAACGCAGACATAGCCTTCCTGATCGCCTGAGGAATGCATATGCACCCGATCATGCGCTTGCCCCTTGGCGGAACCCCCAAAGCAGGAGCAGCACAGCGACAAGGATGGAGATCCCGACACTTGCAAAACCGAACGTCACCAAGCCCTCCTGCCAAGGTGCTCCGCTATAGCCGGCGGCAGTGACGGGAGACATGGCGCCGGTGCCGAAAACAGCCGCCAGTGTGGTGAAAAGCCAGTTTGCATAAGTGCCGTAAAGGGCAGTCCAGTAAGCAACGGCTTTTGCTTGATCGCCGAGGCGAACCTCCATCCAGGCCGACCCGATCGCCAGGAGGAAAATCCCATTCATGACCCCCTCGAGGTGAGCGGCCAGCCCCATACGCGGGTTGCTGAACTGCGGCTCGACCAAGCCGGTAAGGAGACCAAGCAGGAACAGGAGCATGCCGTGCCAGAGCAACCGGCGCCGAGTCTCGATCATCATCGGTTCTCCCTTGGCCTGACCTGCAGCGGTTTCCCCGCGCCCGAAATCAACTCTAGGCCTTAGCCCACCATCTGCCAGCAATCCTGCCCTGGGCGCCGCATCGGCTCTCGGCCGCACGATAGCGATCCGGGGTTGCGATCAATGGCCGCTCGCCACTGGAACTACCGCGCTACCAGCAAGATCAACCGTACTGAGGCTGGCGCCGTGCAACGCGGTCTGGAGCCAGGGAATACCACGACTGCAAGGTTGCACCAGGGCGGGGATAGCTCGGCGCCAGCCAGCTCCCCTCATCAGCGGAAAGGAGATCGATATGCTGATTCTCATCCGTCGCATCGGCGAATCCATCCGCATCAACGACAACGTCACCGTCCGAGTGATGGCCGCTACCGGCAACAAGGCCGTCCTGGGTATCACCGCACCGAAGGCAATTGTGGTCAGGGACTGGGAGAGCTGCCCTCACCAACGGAACTGACGCGCATCTGCGGGAAGAATTCTGATGCCCGCGCCCCTGACTGCGGCACGCCTCGGACCAGGCCGGGAAGCGCGGGAGGTGCCGATCGCCCTGGAGCACCACGCCTGCCGGGCCAGCGACTAATGACGCCCAGTGCATCTACATGGCCGACTCCGGTGGCGCCATGAACATGAACGACATCCGCGAGCGCATGCGTGCCTTCAAGGCGGTGCTGAATCCCGAGACCCAGACCGGGATGCACGCCCACCACAACCTCAGCCTCGGCGTGGCCAACTCCATCGTCGCGGTGGAGGAAGGCTGCGACCGCATCGACGCCAGCCTGGCCGGCATGGGCGCCGGCGCGGGGAATGCGCCGCTGGAGGTGTTTATCGCCGCCGCTGAACGGTTGGGTTGGAATCACGGCACCGACCTCTACCGGCTGATGGACGCCGCCGACGACCTGGTGCGGCCGCTGCAGGACCGCCCGGTGCGGGTGGACCGCGAGACGCTGGGCTTGGGTTACGCCGGGGTCTACTCGAGCTTCCTGCGCCACGCCGAAGTGGCGGCGGCGAAGTACGGGCTGAAGACCCTCGACATCCTGGTCGAACTGGGCGAGCGGCGGATGGTCGGCGGCCAGGAAGACATGATCGTCGACGTCGCGCTGGACCTGCTGGCGGCGCGGCGGGCCTGATCCGCCGAGGTCGGTGCGCACAGCGCACCCTACGATTGAGCCGTTCGCCCGTAGGGTGCGCCGCGCGCACCAGGCTGTGGGGGCGAAGCACCGAGCCGCTGGACTCGATCTGGGATGAGCTTCGGCGCTGCGGCGTTGGCGGCCGAGCTGTGGCGCTTGAGCCAGGAGTGGGTGGCCGGGCGCTAGGCAGAAAGCCAATGCCTGGCCTCACCTACCTGTGTCCGCTGCGGCCAGAAGCGGACACTCGCATGTCCGCTTTCCCCAGCTGATATCCCAGCTGTCGACTCTCCGAAAGACACCTGCTTCATTGCCGATAGAAGTGGTGCCAGGAAGAGATCAGGGGGCCATGTCGATACCCACTTCGGGCGAACGTCTGCCGCCAGGGTTCAGTACCGCACGGCAGTAGTTGTCGCCCTTCTGCTTGTCATACAGCCCTTCCCATCTGGCGATCACTAACGCCGCCAGGGCGTTGCCGATCACGTTCAGTGCGGTACGGGCCATGTCCATCAGCCGGTCGACACCGGCGATGAAGGCCAGGCCTTCCATGGGAATGCCGACGCTGCCCAGGGTGGCCAGCAGGACCACGAAGGACAACCCCGGCACGCCGGCTACGCCCTTGGAGGTGACCATCAGGGTCAGTACCAGGGTCAGCTGCTGGCCAAGGCTGAGGTCGATGCCATAGAGCTGAGCGATGAAGATGGCGGCGATGCTCTGGTAGAGGGTCGAGCCATCGAGATTGAAGGAGTAACCGGTGGGCACCACGAAGCTGCTGATGGACTTGGGTGCGCCGTAGGCCTCGGTCTTCTCGATGATGCGCGGCAGCACGGTTTCCGAGCTGGCGGTCGAGTAGGCCATTACCAGTTCGTCCTTGAAGATGCGCATCAGCTTGACGATGGAGAAGCCGAACAGCCGCGCCACCAGCCCCAGCACCACAAAGGCGAAGAAAGCGACCGCCACGTACAGCAGGATTACCAGCTTGGCCAGCGGCAACAGGGACGCGAAGCCGAAGTTGGCTACCGTCACCGCGATCATCGCGAACACCCCGATGGGGGCGTAGGCCATGATCATGTGGGTGACCTTGAACATGGTATCGGCGATGTGCTGGAACACCTTCACCAAGGGTTCACGGGTCTCCGCCGGCAAGCTCGAGAGGGCCAGGCCGAACATCACGGAGAAGAAGATGATCGGCAGCATCTCGCCGCGTGCCATGGCCGCGAAGACGTTGGAGGGGATCAGGTTGAGCAGCGTCGCGATGAAGGCGTGGTCGTGCTGCACTTCCTGGGCGGTCTGCTGGAACCTGGAGATGTCCACGGTGCCCAGGGTGCTCATGTCGATACCGGCGCCAGGCTGGAAGATATTGGCCAGCAGCAGGCCGACCACGATCGCAACCGTGGTCACCACCTCGAAATAGAGGATGGTCTTCAGGCCGATGCGCCCAAGCTTCTTGGCATCGCCCACGCCGGCGATGCCGACGATCAGCGACGCGATGACGATCGGGACGACGATCATCTTGATCAGACGGATGAAGATATCGCCCGCCGGTTGCAGCACATTGGTGATCCACCAGGCCTTTTCCGCGCCGTACTGGTTGAGTACGGCACCTACCGCGATGCCCAGCGCCAGGCCGATGACGATTTGCCAGGCGAGGCTGAGTTTGGCTTTGCCCATGTCTTGTAGTCCTTGAGTCCGGTTAAAGCTCCGCCCGCTTCCGTCGGCTGGACCGGCGAAAGTTGGCGACTTGTCGGGGGGGAGTTGGCTGTTAAGGCCGTGGTTGGGCAGACGAAGGAGGCGGCAGATCGAAGCGTGGGTACTTGTTATGACGCAGTGGCCCGGAGGGGCCCTGGGCAGTGAGTCGGGGCATGATGAGTGAAGTCCTCGGTTCTTATTCTTGTGATTCGGAATGACGCCGAAGCGAATACTGCGGAGGTAAAGCTACTCCAGGGGCGGCGCGAGAATCAGCGGGCGTTACGGCCTATCAGATATGCCCGGAGGCTATAGCGGGGAAACCCGTAAAGCGTGGCCCAACAAAACGCACAGCCCCTGGAAAGGGGCAACGCCTACCCATGACTCCGCAATTGCCTAATGAGCTCGCTCACGCAGACGACGAGGCCAGGGCCTTATTCCCCCGCCCGTTCCAGCAGGCTGCGGGCGCGGCCGATCACGGGGGCATCCACCATCGCCCCATCCACCACGAATACGCCCTCCCCCGAGGCCGCCGCGGCGAGCACACGGCGAGCCCAGTCCAGTTCCGTGTCGCTGGGGCGCAAGGCCTGGTGGATCACCTCCACCTGGCTGGGGTGGATGCACAGCAGGCCGGCGAAGCCCATGTCCCGGGCGAAACGTACCGTCCGGGCAAGCCCGTCGGCGTTCTGGATATCCGGGTAGACGCTGTCCAGGGGCGGCGCCAGGCCGGCGAGACGGGAATGCAGCAGCACCGCATAGCGCGCATGCCCCATCACCTGCTCCGCGGCCTCGCTGCCGCTGGCCAGGTTGAGGTCCAACCCCAGGTCGAGGCTGCCGAAGGACAGGCGTTCGACGCCTTCGGCCGCCGCCAGCTCGCCAACGGCCCAGAGCCCCCTGGCGCTCTCGATGATCGGCCAGACCGGCTTGCCGGTGGCCGCGGCCCGTCTGACCTGGGCGGCAGTTTCGGCCTTGGGCAGCATCACCCCCACCACCCCTGCGTGCCGCTGGCAGAGGGCCAGGTCGGCTTCGTGCTGGGGATGGGCCGGCGCGTTCACCCGCACCAGGATTTCAACGCCCGGATGCTCGACGAGGAAGCGTTCGAGGTTGTCCCGCGCCTCCACCTTGAGGCTTTCCTGGACGGCGTCCTCAAGGTCCACTATCACCCGGCTGGCGCCGCTGGCCAGGGCCTTGGGAATGCGCTCGGGACGGGTGGCCGGTACGAACAGCGCGGATCGGATGGCGGTCTTGCTCATGGTTGTACTCCCCTGCCCTGTCAGTCGAATTCCACTTCGCCCAGCTGGGCGAGGCCGGCCTGGTTGCCGGCCCATACTTCCGCCTTGCCGCTACTCACCAGCGTTCCACCTACCTCGAAGCGCTCGGGGCAGATCAGCGGGCGCACACCCCGGAAGGCGAAGCGGCGCAGGCGCGCCTGCGGATTGGCACGGCAGAAGGCGCGCAGGTTGAGAGTGGCGATCAGCGGCCCGTGGACCACCAGCCCGGGATAGCCTTCCGTCTCGGTGACGTAGGGCCAGTCGTAATGGATGCGGTGGCCGTTGAAGGTGACCGCCGAATAACGGAACAGCAGCGTGGGGCTGGG
This sequence comes from Pseudomonas sp. BN417, assembly GCF_029871205.1. Classification (GTDB taxonomy): domain Bacteria; phylum Pseudomonadota; class Gammaproteobacteria; order Pseudomonadales; family Pseudomonadaceae; genus Metapseudomonas. The sequence continues at coordinate 5,213 of NZ_SSOJ01000093.1, forward strand.
CTCGACGGTCTCCAGCCAGGCACCGCTGCGCAGCGGGTTGGGGCTGGACAGTTTGGGCGGCGTCGGCTCGCGGTAGACGATGTCCTGCTCGTCGCGCAGGGCCAGGCGCCCCTCCTGGAAGTGGTCATGACGCACCGTGACGAACAGCAGCGAGCCGGTGCGGCCGTGCTTCTCCTGGACGTCGAGGATGGTGGAAATCCGCGTCACCTCCCCGCCTACCTTCAGCGGCTCGATGAACTCCAGGCGGCTGCCGGCCCACATGCGGTTGCGGTTGTCCGCTGGCGGCAGGAAACCGCCCCGCGCCGGATGCCCGTCGCCGCCAAGGCGGGATTCGAACACCGGGTCCTGGAAAAAGGCCCAGTGCCACAACGGCGGCAGCGCTTCGCCGTGGGCAGGGGTGGGTTCGCCGAGAGTAGCGGCGATGCGTTTGACCAGGTTGCGGCTGATCTGGTCGTGGGTTTCCTCGGTGCGTCCGATCCAGGCGGACAGCTCCACTTCACTCATGTTCGTCTTGCTCCTCGATTGGACTGGAAGCCCTGGTCGAATCTACCGACCGGCCTCCATGAATTCAGATCATTCCGGCCCGGCGCATCTGCTCCGCCTGCTCGGCGGGCACGTTCAGTTCAGCCAGCAGTGCCTCGGTGTGTTCGCCCAGGGCCGGCACCGGGTCCATGCGCGGCGCAAAGGCGCTGTTGCTGGCCGGCGGCAGCAGGCTCGGCAAGGGACCTGACGGACTGCCGATCTGGCGCCAGCGGTCGCGGGCCTTGAGCTGCGGGTGCTCCCACACGCCCTGCATGTCGTTGACCCGCGCATTGGCGATCTGCGCCTCCTCCAGGCGCTGGATCACAGCGTCGAAGTCAAGCCGAGCGAAGGTCTCGACGATAATGGCCCGCAGGGCCGCGCGATTCGCCACCCGTTTGAAGTTTGCGGAAAAGCGTTCATCCGTGCTTAGTGCCGGACACTGCAGCACCTTCGCGCAGAAGGCCTGCCATTCGCGCTCGTTCTGCAGGCCGAGCATCACGCTGTTGCCGTCGCCGACCGGGAAGGGACCATAGGGGTAGATGGTGGCGTGGGCGGCGCCCGCACGAGGCGGCGGCGGAGCTCCTTCGTAGGCGTAGTACAGCGGGTAATTCATCCATTCCACCAGGCTTTCCAGCATGGAGACGTCTACCCGGCTGCCCTTGCCGGTGCGTTCGCGCAACATCAGAGCCGAGAGCACGCCGGTGTAGGCGTACATGCCCGCGGCGATATCGGCGATGGAGCAACCGGCCTTGGCCATTTCGTCGTCACCCGGGCCGCCGGTGACGGAGAGGAAGCCGCCCTCGCTCTGGATCAGCAGGTCATAGGCCTTTTTCTTTTCATACGGGCCGCCCTCGCCATAGCCGGAGATGTCGCACACCACCAGGCGCGGGAAGCGCGCATGCAGCGCCTCGAAGGACAGGCCCATGCGCGCGGCGGCGCCGGGCGCGAGGTTCTGCACCAGCACATCGGCCTTTTCCAGAAGGCGATCCAGCACCGCCAGCGCCGGGCCCTGCTTGAGGTCCAGGGTCAGGCTCTCCTTGGAGCGGTTGGTCCAGACGAAATGGGACGCGAGGCCGCTGACGCGCTCGTCATAGCCACGGGCGAAGTCGCCGGAGCCGGGGCGCTCGACCTTGATCACGCGCGCGCCGAGGTCGGCCAGCTGGCGGGTACAGAACGGCGCGGCGATGGCGTGTTCGAGACTGACCACCGTGATGCCGTCGAGGGGGCGCATTGCTGCAGGCTGGCTCATGGATTAGCTCCCGATTGCAGGCGCCGCGCCCGCCAAGGGGCGCGGCTGACAGGGTCAGAACGAACGCGGCAGGTCGAGCAGGTGCTCGGCCACGTAGGACAGGATCAGGTTGGTGGAGATGGGCGCCACCTGGTACAGCCGCGTCTCGCGGAACTTGCGCTCCACGTCGTACTCGTTGGCGAAGCCGAATCCACCGTGGGTCTGCAGGCAGGCGTTGGCCGCTTCCCAGCTGGCCTTGGCCGCCAGGTACTTGGCCATGTTGGCCGCCGCCCCGGCATTGAGGCCCGCGTCGTATTCCTCGCAGGCGCGCCAGCGCATCAGGTCGGCGGCCTCGATCTCGATATGGGCTTCGGCGATGGGGAACTGCACGCCCTGGTTCTGCCCAATGGGCCGGCCGAACACCACGCGGTCGCGGGCGTACTGAGCGGACTTCTCGGTGAACCAGCGGCCGTCGCCGATGCATTCGGCGGCGATCAGGGTGCGTTCGGCATTGAGGCCGTCGAGGATGTAGCGGAAGCCCTTGCCCTCTTCGCCGATCAGGCTGCTGGCGGGGATTTCCAGGTTGTCGAAGAACAGCTCGTTGGTTTCGTGGTTGACCATGTTGGCGATGGGTTGCACGGTCAGGCCGTTGCCGATGGCCTCACGCAGGTCCACCAGGAAAATCGACATGCCTTCGGACTTCTTCTTCACCTCGGCCAGCGGCGTGGTGCGGGCCAACAGGATCATCAGGTCGGAGTGCTGGATACGCGAGATCCATACCTTCTGGCCGTTGATCACGTACTTGTCGCCCTGGCGCACGGCGGTGGTCTTGATCTTGGTGGTGTCGGTGCCAGTGGTGGGCTCGGTGACGCCCATGGACTGCAGGCGCAATTCGCCGCTAGCCAGCTTCGGCAGGTAGTAGCGCTTCTGCTCCTCGCTGCCGTTACGCAGCAGGGTGAACATGTTGTACATCTGCCCGTGGATGGTGCCGGAGTTGCCGCCGCAGTAGTTCACCTCTTCCAGGATCACCGAGGCCTCGGCCAGGCCCAGGCCCGAGCCGCCATACTCTTCCGGGATCATCGCCGACAGCCAGCCTGCACGGGTCATGGCGGCGACGAATTCTTCGGGAAAGCCCTTTTCTTCATCGATCTTGCGCCAGTACTCGGCGGGGAATTCGGCGCAGAGGGCGCGTACGCCTTCGCGGATGGCATTCAGTTCTTCGTTGTTACGGGGGCTCATAGTTGTTCTTTCCTCAACGTAGGACGAAGGGGTTGGGGACGTCCTCGGCGAGGTTCACCCAGACGCTCTTGGTCTGCAGGTAATCCTCGATGGCCACCTGGCCGTTCTCTCGGCCGATACCGCTCTGCTTGTAACCACCGAACGGGGCCATGAAGCTCACGGCGCGGTAGGTGTTGACCCAGACGGTGCCGGCACGAACCTGATCGGTGACGCGAAAAGCACGGCGGATATTCGAGGTCCAGACGCCCGCCGCCAAGCCATAGGGCGTGTCGTTGGCGATGCTGATGGCCTCGTCTTCATCGTCGAAGGGGATGATCGACAGCACTGGGCCAAAGACTTCCTCGCGGGCGATGCGCATCTGGTTATTCACACCCGCGAAGATGGTCGGTTCGACGAACCAGCCGGACGCGAGCTCCACCGCCTCGGGGCGCTTGCCGCCGAGCAGACATTCGGCGCCGCCTTCGCGGGCGATACGGACATAGTCCAGTACCTTCTCCCGTTGCGGCTCAGTGGTGATGGGGCCAACCTGGGTGGTCGCCAGCATCGGGTCGCCGAGCTGGGCGGTACGGGCCAGGGCCACCACCTTCTCGCTGACTTCCTGATAGACGCTGCGCTGCACCAACAGACGCGAGCCGGCGATGCAGGTTTGCCCGGAGGCGGCGAAGATGCCGGAGATGGCGCCCTTCACCGCGTGCTCGATATTGGCGTCGGCGAAGACGATGTTGGGCGACTTGCCGCCCAGCTCCAGGGTGACGTGCTTGATGCCCTTGGCTGCCGCGGCGTACACCGCCGCGCCCGTGGCATCGCCGCCGGTGAAGGCCACCTTGGCCACCAGCGGATGGCCGACCAGGGTCGGGCCCACTTCGTGGCCGAAGCCGGTGACGGTGTTGACCACGCCATCCGGGAAGCCCGCCTCCTTGAACAACGCCATGAGCGCCAGGGTGGAGCAGGAGGTGAACTCGGACGGCTTGATCACCACCGTGTTGCCAGCGGCCAGGGCCGGCGCCAGCTTCCAGGTCAGCAGCATGAGCGGCGAATTCCAGGGCGTGATGGCCACCACCACGCCCAGGGGCTCGCGCTTGGTGTAGGAGAAGATCTCGGGCTTATCGCTGGGCAGCACGCCGCCTTCGATCTTGTCCGCCAGGCCGCCGAAGTAATAAAACCACTCCGGCAGGTAGCGCAGCTGGCCCAGCATCTCGGCGTAGAGCTTGCCGTTGTCGCGGACCTCGATGGCGGCGAGCTTCTCCGCATCCCGGGCAATCAGGTCGCCCAGGCGGCGCAGCAGCTTGCCCCTTGCCGTTGCCGACGACGTCGACCAGGAGCCGTTGCTGAAGGCGCGATGGGCGGCCTCGATGGCCTGTACCGCATCTTCGGTGCCACATTGCGGCACCTCGGCCCACTCGGTGCCGGTGAAGGGGTTGGCGGTCGCCAGCCAACGCCCGCTGGTGCTTGCGCGGTACTGGCCATCGACCAGGTTCTGAAAGCGCTCAAGATTCGACATGGAAGACGCCTCGTTACGGTCAGATGGGCTGGTGACCAAGTGCCGCGCGGAAGCGGTTCTTGATGTAGCTGCCGTCGCGGGGCGGGAGCACGCGCGGCGGGTTCTCAGCCTTGATCTTGACGGTGGCGAGCTTCACCCCGGCATCGCGGACAGCGATCTGCTCTCGTAGCTGACGCACGCCGTCCATGTCGCGGATCTCGTCCGTCCAGCCGAAGCCGCAGGTCTTCGCCACCTGGTCCAGGGCGATGCCGTAGCCGGCGTGGCTGACCTGCATGCCTGTCTCGCCGAAGTGGCCGTTGTCCAGCACCACGATGGTCAGATTCGCAGGTTTCTGCAGGGCGATGGTGGCCAGGGAACCAAAGCCCATCAGCATCTCCCCGTCGCCAGTGACTACCACCACGGACTTGTCCGGCTGTGCCTTGGCGATGCCCAGGCCGACCATGGCAGCGCTACCCATGGCCGCCCAGAGGTAGTAGTTGTTGTCGTGGTCGCCGGCGGCCATCACGTCGTAGGAAGCCGAACCCAGGCCGGTGACCACCAGTACGTCGCTGCGGTCGGCCAGCAGGGTCTTTACCACTTCGCGACGGTCGAGGATGTGGTTGGCGCTTACTTGACCCATTTCTTTTCTCCAATCAGGCGCTGGCCCAGCAGCAGCGCGGTAGCGGAATCACCGTTGAAGGCCATGGTTGCCGCACCGTGCAGCAGCGGAGCGACGTCCTTGGGATCGTCGGCTTGCCAGGTCATCACGCCCATCAGGTTCAGCGAGCGCTCGGTGGCCTGGCCCATGGGGTTCTGCCAGGGGTTGAACTCGGCCCAGTCGCCGCGCATGGTCACCACCATCAGCAGCGGGAAGCGTGCACAGACCTGCAAGGCCAGGTTGTTGATGCAGTTGCCCACGCCGCTGGACTGCATCAGCAGCGCACCGCGCTCGCCGCCGAGCCAGGCGCCGGCCAGGTAGCCGATGCCCTCTTCTTCGGTGGTCAGCACCACGTCGTGGATGTCCGGATCGGCGATGGACATGCGGATGGCGGCGGAGTGGCCGGCGTCCGGTACATACACCACGTGCTTCACGTCGTGGGCCTTGAGGACCTTGAACACGTCGACCTGCCAGTCGATTTCCGCGTTGAGGGCTGTTTCCTGCGTTGTCATGCCTGTCTTCTCCAGGGGCTCGATGCCCCGTGTTTTTTCCAGATTCTGAGTGGGTTGCCGGCCAGGGACGACTACCGTTTCCGTCATTGAGATATGCCCGCCCGGCATAGCTCAGGAGTGGGCGCCGGAGACGGCTCCGACCCGTTTGAAGCCGGTCTTCCGTTCGATTTCACCGCTGCCGTCGAGATAGCCGTAGCGGGTCAGGTCGGGCATCAGCAGCGAGGCGATGAAGGTCACCGCCAGCACGCAGGCGACATAGAAAAAGAACCAGGTCTCCACGCCCTGGGAGCGGAACGACAGCGCCACATACTCGGCTGTACCGCCGAACAGGGCATTGCCGATGGCATAGGGAAAACCCACCCCGAGGGCACGGACCGATGCCGGGAACAGTTCAGCCTTCACCAGGCCGGAGATGGGTGTGTAGAACGAGGCGATGGCCAGGCCCGTGAACACCAGGAGGAAGGCGACAATGGGACTGCCGACCGAACGCAGGGCGAACAGCAAGGGCACCACGACCAGCATGGCAAGCCCGGAGAACAGCAGCATGTGGGTCTTCACCCCCAGCCGATCGGCGAGCATGCCGAAGAACGGCTGGCAGAGCATGAAGCACACCAGTGCGGCGGTCATGACGAAGCTCACCGTCTCCGCCGGCAACCCGACCGAGATCACCAGGAACTTCTGCATGTAGGTGGTGAAGGTATAGAAGTACAGCGAGCCACCGATGGTGAAGGCGATCACCAGGGCCACGGCGCGCTTGTGCTGGAACAGCCCCTTGAGCGAGCCGGCCTCCTTCTTGTGCATGTCCTTCTTCGAGGCGCTTTCATGCATCGCTCGGCGCAGGTAGACCACCACGATTGCGCTCAGGGCGCCGATGAAGAACGGGATGCGCCAGCCCCACTCGGTCAGCTCTTCCTTGCTCAGGGTCTGCTGCAGGGTGACTACGGTGAGCAGCGCGAGGATCTGCCCGGCGATGATGGTGAAGTACTGGAAGGAGCCGAAGAACCCGCGGCGTCCGGGAGTGGCCATTTCGCTGATGTAGGTCGCGCCCGTGCCGTACTCGGCGCCGACGGACAGGCCCTGGATGAGCCGGGCGATCAGCAGCAGGATCGGCGCGGCGATGCCGATGCTTTCATAGGTCGGCATCAGCGCGATCAGCAGCGAGCCCGCGCACATCAGGAACACCGAGATGATCATCGAGACCTTGCGCCCGCGGGTGTCGGCGATCCAGCCGAACAGCCAGCCGCCCAGCGGGCGCATGAAGAAACCCACGGCGAACACGCCGGCGGTGGCCAGCAGCTGGGTGGTCTGGTCACCCTTGGGGAAGAAGGCGGCGGCGAAGTAGATCGAGGTGTAGGCATAGATGAAGAAGTCGTACCACTCCACCAGGTTGCCGGAGCAGGCGCCCAGGATGGAGCGGGCGCGACTGGGCGCCGTCTTGGGGTTCGGGTCGTTGGCGGCGTGGAGGGGCTCGGAAGCGGATGAGGTCATTGTTGTTGTCCTTTCTTCGAGGCGAACCGCAACTGAGCGCTGGCCACGGGGCAGGCTCGGAATGCACGGCTACGGATTGTCGGGCGATGGAACGCGGGATCAGCGCTCGATCGGCGAACGAAGGAATGCCGGCAGTTGTGCCGGTGGATGCAGGGCGGGGATGCGGGAGAGCCAGCAGGCTCGGGAGAAGGGGACAGGAAGTGAAGCACTGTTGCAGGTCATCGGGCATGCCCTCGAGCTTTTATTGTTGTCTTGTGCCTACTCCGGGGAGCGGCGAATACTCACGGAAGCCACGCTACGCCAGCCCGGGCTGGCGAATAAGCCGCGCCTGCATCTATCAGCTATGCCCAAATTTTATCGCTTGCCCGCCAAGGCCCGAAGACAGGGCCTTGGCGCCCCTTTTGCGGCAACAGCGGATCGCCTCGCGAGGGGAAGTGCGGGTTCGTTCCGGATCGAATGGCATTACACTCTCAGCGCAGCCGCGCCCGACAGGGGCCGCCGCGTCATGTGCCCCTCGCCAATGGTTCATCGATGGATATCGTTCAGCTCAAGACCCTGATCCACGTCGCCGAACTGGGCAGCCTCAGCAAGGCCGCCGACCGCCTGCACATCGCCCAACCGGCCCTCAGCCGGCAGATTCGCCATCTGGAGCAGGAACTCGGAACCTACCTGTTCGAACGCCACGGACGCGGTATGGAAGTCACCGATATCGGCCGGGAGGTGGTCGCCCACGCCTCGCGCATCCTCGAGGAGATGGAGTCCATCCGCACCACGGCAGCCGGCGGGCGATCCTCGTTCCGCGGCAGCGTCACCATCGGCACCACCCCCACGATCGCGGAGATCGTCACCGTACCCCTGGTACGCAAGGTCCGCGACGACCACCCGCACCTGGTGGTGCGCTTCTCCTCCGCCTTCAGCGGCTACCTGCTGGACTGGCTGCAACGCGGTGAACTGGACCTGGCGTTCTCCTACGACCCGCAACCCCTGCACACCCTGCGCATCCAGCCCGTGCTGATGGAGAACCTGATGCTGGTGGGCCCGGCCGAGGCCGGCCTGCGCCTGGATACCCCGGTGCGCTTCAGCGACATCCGCGAGCAGCAGGTGGTGGTGCCGAGCCAGCGCCACGGCCTGCGCAGCATCGTCGAAGAGTGCGCGCGGCAGGCCGAGGTGAAACTGCGCTGCAATGTCGAGGCCGACTCCTTCGGCGCCATGATCGACCTGGTGCGCAACGGTTTCGGCCTCACCTTCCTGCCCCTGGCCCCCATCTACGCCCAGGTGCAGAACGGCACGCTGACCGCCGCGCCGCTGATCGACCCGGAGCCGATGCGCAAGCTGGTGCTGGTCTATCCGGCCGACCGCCGCGTCAGCCCGGCGGCGAAGTTCGTCGGCGAGTCCTTCGTCGAGATCACCGCCGACCTGGTGGCCCGCGACATCTGGGCCGGCCACATGCTCTGACGCCCCTGCCCTGCCCCCACGTACCCCGATCGAATAGAGTTCTCCATGGATCTGACCCCTGACGCCCTGGTCATGCTGCCGGGCCTTCTCAACGACCAACGCCTCTGGGCGCAACAGGCCGCCGACCTGGCCGGCGAGCGGGAAGTGCGCATCGCCGACCTCACCCTTGACGACAGTATTCCCGCCATGGCCCGCCGCGTACTCGACGAAGCCCCGCCCCGCTTCGCCCTGGCGGCACTGTCCATGGGTGGCTATGTCGCCTTCGAAGTCCTGCGCCAGGCGCCGGAGCGGGTCCTGCGCCTGGCCCTGTTCGACACCATGGCCAGCCTCGACTCGGCAGAGCGCGCCGCCACCCGCCGGGGGCTGCTGCAGCTGGCCCATCGCGGCCGCTTCATCGGCGTCAGCCCGCAACTGATGCCCCGCCTGATCCACCCGCGCTGGCTCGACACCCACGTCTCCACCACGGTGCAGCAGATGGCGGTGGCTGTGGGCAAGGAAGGCTTCATCCGCCAGCAGCAAGCGATCATCGACCGGACCGATTCCCTGCCCCTGCTCCCCGGCATTCGCGTGCCGACGCTGATCGTGGTCGGTGCCGACGACCAGCTCACCCCCGTCGCCGAGGCCCGCCTGATGCATGAGCGGATTCCCGGCTCGCGGCTGGAAATCCTGCCGGAATGCGGGCACCTGCCGCCACTGGAAATGCCCGAACGAACCCTGGCGCTGCTGCGGGAATGGCTGGATTCCTGACGCGGTTGGATGCCACGAGTACACGATCCGTAGCCCCGTAGGATGTGGTTGAGCGAAGCGATACCCATCAGCAGCGGTCGATGGGTATCGCAAGCTCCACCCATCCTACGGGTTGAACAGGTCCAGTCGAAGGCGGCGCCCGTAGGATGTGGCGGGCGGCGTTCCGCTGGAGCGAAGCGAAGCCCAACAGACAAGGCCGATGTATTGCCCAAGCTCAACCTATCCACGAAGTTGAGACTGGAATGAATACAGACCCCATGCCGCCGGTTTCCCGGCTCTGGAGTCGCGCGTTGTCATACGTACCGCATGGATACGGGCATCGGCGAAGTCAAACCCGCAACACTCGCCCGGGTAAGCATCGGTAGCGGTAAATGGCCTACGTCGCCTTGTAATCGAAGACATCTTCGTAGGCCATGATGTCATTCCTTCTTCAGCAGGAACCTTTCCAGCGGCACCTTGGTGATGGCGAAGCCGGCCAGTAGAAGCGCGGAATAGACCGCGAGGTCGTAAGAGATTGGTTGGCCCTCATACCAGGCGCCGATGATTACGGCGAACACGGGAAAGATGATGAAGACGAACGACAGCACCACCGGACTCATGCGTTTAAGCAGGAAGAAATAGACGATGAAGCCACCCACCGAGGCGCACAGCCCGAGGTAGGCCAGCGCGCCCCAGGAGCGGGCACTGATGGCCGGAAAGTCCGGTTGTTCCATCAGGAGCCCCGCCAGGAAGAGCAACAGCCCGGCTACACCTATGGGCAGGGTGTTGTAAGTGATGACGCTGATCTCATTGCCCCTCTGCTTGGTCACCACGTAGCACAGTGCATGCATAAAAGCGGCAATGAGTATGGCCAGCACGCCGCCGAAACCAGAACTCTCCAGGTTCATGCCCTGGCTACGGAGGATCATGAACAGACTGCCGAATCCGATGGCAATGCCAAGGACCTGGGACAGGTAGATACGTTCGCGGAGAAAGAGCGCCGAGAAGATCAGGATGAATACCGGCATGCAGCTGAACAGCAGCGCGGTTAGCCCCGAAGAAACCTGCAACTCACCGTAATTCAACAGGTAGTACGGCAAGCCGAAGTAGCACAGGGTCACGAAGGTAAAGAAGCCCAGCCGCGCTCTCGGGAATAGGATCGAGTCGCCTCGCAGCAGGGCGAAGCCGAGGAACAGCGGGAAAGCGATCAGGAAACGCAGGCCGGAGGCCGTGAGCGGCGGCACGGTTTCCACAGCGATCTTGATGCCCAGCCAGGTGGTGCCCCAGCTGACGCAGACAATGAGAAACAGGAGCGCGCTGACCAGTCTGGAGAACCAACGCAATTTTGTCGTGCTCAGCCCAGAGGCGGATTCTAGAATTGACATGATATCAATGCATCCAATTTGCTAGATTTATGCAGTCAATTCACGCTATTTGGACTTCAAATGACTGTCAATCCGATTAATGACACCCTGTCATTGCTCAGAAATGCGCTGGAGTCGGGCCAGGGATCCAAGTACAAGCGCCTGGCCGATGCAATGGAAAAACAGATTCGCAGCGGCAGCCTGGAGGCCGGCAGCAAGCTGCCGCCCCATCGAATCCTCGCCGATCGCCTGGGCGTCACCGCCGGTACGGTCAGCCGCGCCTATGCCGAACTGGAGTACCTGGGGCTGGTTATCGCCAGGGTGGGCGACGGTACCTTCGTGCTTCACCGCGAGCTCGTCCACAAGCGGGATGGGGGCTTTCGCAACGCTACGGAAGAGACGGCCGGGCATTTCGACATGAGCCGCAACATGCATATCCCGGGGCAGGAAACCGCCTTCCTCGCCAGGAGCCTGATGCAGTTGGCCGGCGATCCACAGCGATTGCACGAACTGATGGTCTACAGCCCGGAACAGGGGCTGCCGCGCCACCGCCAGAATGGCGCGCACTGGCTGGCCAACGGCAAGTTCCAGCCACAGGCGGAGCAGGTGCTGTGCACCAACGGTGGCCAGCACGGTTTGCTCTGTACGCTGATGGCGTTGCTGCGCCCCGGTGACACCGTCGTCACCGAGCAACTCACCTATCCCGGCCTGATCAGTGCCGCGCGCATGCTGGGCATCCGGTTGCTGGGGGTGGAAATGGACGAAGAAGGCCTGATCCCGGCGGCGCTGGACGATCTCTGTCGGCACAACCGGGTGAGCGCCCTGTATTGCACCCCTACCCTACAGAACCCCACTGCGGCAGTGATGTCGCCTACGCGACGAGAAGCAATTGCCGAACTATGTCGGGAACACAACCTACTTATTATCGAGGACGAGGCTCACGCTGTTCTGGTGGAGGACCGACCGCTGCCGTTGAGCCACTGCGCGCCAGAGCGCAGCATCCTGATCAGCGGCCTGAGCAAAGCGGTAGCGGCGGGTCTGCGCGTGGGCTACCTGCACGCTCCGGCGGCGCTGGTGGGGCGGCTGGCGGCGGCCCTGCGCGGATCTTGCTGGATGGCTACGCCGCTGGCGATGGAATTGGCCAGTGACTGGATCGAAGGCGGCATCACGGAGCAGTTGCTGCACCAGCAGATCAGCGAGATCGAACGGCGCAAGGCGCTGGTGCAGGGGCAGCTGGAGGGACTGAACTACCGGACGCACCCACAGAGCCCGCATTTCTGGATCGAAGTACCGGAGCCCTGGCGCGCCTCGGATGTGGAGGCAGAGCTGAAATCGAAGGACTACCTGATCTCCACAGCGGAAGCCTTCGCCGTGGGTCGGGCGGCGGTGCCCCAGTTCGTGCGAGCCAGCGTCAGCAATGCATCCCATGATGACGGGTTGCTGGTGGAGGGCTTCCGGGCACTGGCCGCTGCCCTGCGACAGGAGGTTGGGGTGGTACAAGAGTGATCGGAATGCATTTCCGGCGAAGGCCATCGCGAATGAATCGCTGAGTTGCGCGCAGTAGCCCCCCTCGGATGCCTCAGGGCAGACGTCCCGTCTGCTTCGCGATTGAAATCGCCCCTACAAGGGGTTCGCTATGCGATCCGGCTTCCCTCCTCCGAACACGGCCCGCCGCGGTCGATGGGTATCGCGAGCTCGCGGAACGCCGCCCGACCCATCCTACGGGCTCAACGCCCCCGTAGATACCGTCTTGGAACCTAGTGCGCAAGGGCCAGTTTTGCATCGAAAGGCTGGCCCGATTTCAGGACGCCATAAGCGATGTGCAGCAGCTTGCGCATCGCGGCGCAGACGATCTGCTTCCCGGCCTTGCCTCGACTTCGCAGGCGTTGTCCCAGCGCTTTGATCGCCGGGTTGTGGGTCAGCGCAACGATGGCCGGCATGTAGAGACCCGCGCGGAGTCGGCTGGAGCCCATCCGGGAAATGCAGGCGTAGGCCTTTTGGGTGCCGGACTCCCGCAGCTGCGGATTCAGCCCGGCAAACGCCGTGATGGCCCGGGCATTCTTGAATTGCAGCGGGTCTCCCAGCTCGGCCAGAAGCAGGGCCGCAGTCTTGTCCGCGACGCCGTCGATACTGGTCAGCAAGTCGCGCTTACCCCGTAAATCGGGATCGTCGTCAATGTGCGCCTGAATCGCCTTCAAGGTTTCGGCGATCTGCTGTTCGATGTGTTGCAGCACCGAACGAATCGAGTCCTGCACACTGACATCGGCGACGTCCAAGCGATTGCGCTCCATCTGGGCAATCTCCTGGAGGTCCTGCAGGCGCCGTACCAGGGCCCGCAGGCGGCGGATGGCCGGCGGTTCGGGCCGCCAGGCACGCAACTCGTCCACGTGCCGGGCGCCATAGTCGGCAATCAGCTTGGCATCGACCTGGTCCGTCTTCACCCGTTGCAGTTGGCTGCGGGCATAGAGGGCAATCTGCGCCGGATTGGTCACGCAAACCCGGTAGCCCAAGCCATGGAAGTATTCGGCCAGCGCCTCGTGGTAGGTCCCCGTGGCCTCCATCACGATCCAGGCCCCTGGTTCGCTGTATTTGAGCAGCCACTCCTGCAGTACCTGAAAACCCGCCGCGCTATTGGCCAGCTTGGCTTTGGTGCGGTACTTGCCGTTGGCCTGCTGGGTGGCGATATCGAAACTGTGCTTGGCAATGTCAATGCCAACGATGCCGGACATGCGAACTCCTCAATCTCTCCAGAAGGATCATCACTGCACTCGGCACGACCTTGTGAATGCGAGCTCTCACCTGAGGTGGGCTCTGGATACCGTTCGAGCTATTCGAGTGAGTGTGGAGGGCAGGAGCACTATCTACGTTGCTGGCTCGAGGCCTTAGGGTGGAAACGGCTTCCTGACCCTCCCCCGATGATCAGTCGGGAACTATCGCCCCATCACAGAGCGATAGTCGAGATACAAGGGTGGAAA
>NZ_SSOJ01000094.1 GCF_029871205.1 Pseudomonas sp. BN417
TCTTGATGGCCATCATCGGGCCTTCGAAGGTGGACATGCCGTAGAAGGCCAGGGACACCACCAGGAAGCGCAGGATGGGGTCGGAGCGCAGCTTATGCCAGGCACCGGACAGGCTCATCATGCCGTTGATCATGCCACCCCAGCTCGGCGCCAGCAGGATCAGGGACATGGCCATGCCGAGGGACTGGGCCCAGTCCGGCAGGGCGGTGTAGTGCAGGTGGTGCGGACCGGCCCAGATGTACAGGGTGATCAGCGCCCAGAAGTGCACGATGGACAGGCGGTAGGAGTAGATCGGACGCTCGGCCTGCTTCGGCACGAAGTAGTACATCATCCCCAGGAAGCCGGTGGTCAGGAAGAAGCCTACGGCGTTGTGGCCGTACCACCACTGGATCATGGCGTCGGTGGCGCCGGCGTACATGGAGTACGACTTGAAGGCGTATACCGGCATTTCCATGCTGTTGACGATGTGCAGCATGGCGGTCACCAGGATGAAGGCGCCGAAGAACCAGTTGCCCACATAGATGTGCTTGGTCTTGCGCTTCATGATGGTGCCGAAGAAGACGACGGCGTAGGTGATCCAGACGATACCCAGGAGGATGTCGATCGGCCACTCGAGCTCGGCGTATTCCTTGGAGGAGGAGTAACCCAGCGGCAGGGTGATGACTGCCAGCACGATCACGGCTTGCCAACCCCAGAAGGTGAAGGCGGCCAGACTGTCGGATACCAGGCGGGCCTGGCAGGTGCGCTGCACCACGTAGTAGGAAGTGGCGAACAGGGCGCATCCGCCGAAGGCGAAGATCACCGCGTTGGTATGCAGGGGACGCAGGCGGCCGAAGCTGGTCCAGGGCAGGTTCAGGTTGAGTTCCGGCCACACGAGTTGTGCGGCGATGAACACGCCTAGACCCATCCCTATGACCCCCCAGATCACCGTCATAATGGCGAACTGGCGGACCACCTTATAGTTATAAGCAGTCTGACTGATTGCTGTGCTCATGCTAGGGGTTCCACGGTTAATGGAGTTTTTTGGGGACAAAAAATCGGCGGCAAGTATGGAGAAAGCGGGTGGCCATTGCAACGACACAAGCCGACACAATCCGGGGCCTGGAGCCCTCTGGACAAGGTTTTGCGGCTGTGCTGGCGAGTCTTCCCGCAGGGCCGTCGAGGCCTGATGCGATGCGTGAGCGGGGGATCGCCTTAGGAGTTGTGACGGGTGGCGACTGCAGAGCAGCTTAGCCGATGTCAAAGCAGGAGGGGTGCTACTGGTCGGGGAGGTGCGACACTGAGTCGCACTATATAAAGGAAGGGGTGGACACTTCCCTGTGTCCGGGGCACCCGGCTCAGGGTGCCGTTTCGCGCGGCGTGCAGTTCGGCCCGAGGGCCTGGCTGCCTGGTTGGGGCGGCGCTTCCCTGCGCCACCCCGACTTCCTGCTATTGGGTGGCCAGCGCCTCATCCTTGTGGGACAGGCTGTAGATGTAGGCCGCCAGTATGTGGACCTTGTCCTGGCCGAGGTACTCCTGCTGGGCAGGCATCTGGCCATTGCGGCCGTGACGGATGGTCTGTTGCAGCTGGGCCAGGCTTGAGCCGTAGATCCAGCCGGACGGATGGGTCAGGTCCGGGGCGCCCATGACGGCGGTGCCCTTGCCTTCGGCGCCGTGGCACGCGGTGCAGGTGGTAGCGAACAGCGCCTTGCCGGACTCCAGGTCGGCCTGGGTGCCTTCCGGCAGCTTCAGTCCGGCCAGGTCCTGGCGCACATAGGCGGCGACGTTCTTCACCCCCGCGTCGCCCAGCACTTCACCCCAGGCCGGCATGGCCGCCATGCGCCCGTGGAGGATGGACGCCTTGATAGTTTCCGGCTCGCCGCCCCAGCGCCAATTGGTGTCGGTGAGGTTGGGGAACCCCAGGGCGCCCTTGGCATCCGAGCCGTGGCAGATGGAGCAGTAGGTGGCGAACAGGCGGCCGCCCATCTTCACGGCCTGCGGGTCCTTGGCCACGTCCTCGATGGTCATGGCCGAGTAGCGGGCGAAGATCGGCTTGTACTGGCGTTCGGCCTTGTCCACCTCGCGCTGCCACTGGGTCTCCTGGGTCCAGCCATCGGCGTAGCCGGGGAAGATTCCCTTCCAGTTGCCCAGGCCGGGGTAGACCACCAGGTAGCCGGCGGCGAACACCAGGGTGCCGATGAACAGCATGAACCACCACTTGGGCAGCGGGTTGTCGTATTCCTCGATGCCGTCGAAGGCGTGTCCCATGGTCTGGTCCGTGGTGCCCTTGGACTCGCCCTTGCGGGTAGCGAAGATCAGCCAGACCAGCGCCAGCAGGGTAAAGATGGTGAGCAGGGATATGTACCAGCTCCAGAAAGTGGTCATTCGCGGGTGCTCCTAGAATCGTTCCGGTCATCGTCGGCGAAGGGCAGGTTGGCGGCTTCGTCGAAGCGGCTCTTGCGCTTGCTGCTGTAGGCCCAGAGCACGACGCCGATGAAGGCGACGAAGACTACGAGGGTGCCTATGCCGCGCAGGGTTCCGATATCCATGGCTCCTACCTCTTGCTTTTCAGGCTGGTGCCCAGCACCTGCAGGTAGGCGACCAGGGCGTCCATTTCGGTCTTGCCCTTGACCGCCGCCTGGGCGCCGGCGACGTCCTCGTCGCTGTAGGGCACGCCGAGCTGCTGCATGGCGCGGAGTTTGGTGGCGGTGTCCTTGCCGTCCAGGCTGTTTTCCACCAGCCAGGGGTAGGCAGGCATCTTGGACTCCGGTACCACGTTGCGTGGGTTGTACAGGTGCGCGCGGTGCCAGTCGTCCGAGTAGCGGCCACCGACACGGGCCAGGTCCGGGCCGGTACGCTTGGAGCCCCACAGGAAGGGGTGGTCCCAGACGCTTTCGCCGGCGACGGAGTAGTGGCCGTAACGCTCGGTTTCGGCGCGGAAGGGGCGGATCATCTGCGAGTGGCAGCCGACGCAGCCTTCGCGGATGTAGATGTCGCGGCCTTCGAGCTGCAGGGCGGTGTAGGGTTTCATGCCCTCCACCGGGGTATTGGTCACGTCCTGGAAGAACAGCGGCACGATCTGCACCAGGCCACCAATGCTCACGGCGATCACCATGAACAGGGCCATCAGGCCGACGTTCTTCTCGATGATTTCATGCTTTTTCATCTCTCGGCTCCTCAGGCGATCTGGGCGATGGCGTCGTATTCGGCCGGCTTGGAGGCGCGCACGGTGCGCCAGGTGTTCCAGGCCATGAGGAGCATGCCGCTGAAGAAGATGGCGCCGCCGATCACCCGCACGACGAAGCCTGGGTGGCTGGCTTCCAGTGCCTCGACGAAGGAGTAGGTGAGGGTGCCGTCCTCGTTCACCGCGCGCCACATCAGGCCCTGGGTGATGCCGTTGACCCACATCGAGGCGATGTAGAGCACGGTGCCGATGGTGGCCAGCCAGAAGTGCGCGTTGATCAGGCCAAGGCTGTGCATCTGCTCGCGGCCGAACACCTTGGGAATCAGATGGTAGAGCGAGCCGATGGAGACCATGGCCACCCAGCCCAGCGCCCCGGCGTGTACGTGGCCGATGGTCCAGTCGGTGTAGTGGGACAGGGCGTTGACGGTCTTGATGGCCATCATCGGGCCTTCGAAGGTG
>NZ_SSOJ01000095.1 GCF_029871205.1 Pseudomonas sp. BN417
TCAGCCGCAACCGACCTGAAAGGGTCGGTTGCATCTGATCGGAGAGATGGTATCTACGAACTGACGCTCTTCTGTGGGGGCGAATTCATTCGCTAGGGACCGCGCAGCGGTCCCAGTGGCTCGGAGCAACGGGCAGACCTTCGGCCTGCTTAGCGAATGAATTCGCCCCCACAAGGTTTGCCACGATCAAGCCCCAGCCCTACCCCACCACCTTCGCCGCTTTCAACGCCTCGATCTCTTCCCCGCTCAGGCCCAGCTCAGCCAGCACCTCGGCCGTATGCGCGCCCACCGCCCCACCGGTATGGCGCGGCGCCGGCAGCCCGGTGGAGAACTTGATCGGGCAGGCGATCTGCCGCTGCGGCGGCAGGCCATCGCGGGGCACTTCCACCACCAGGCCACGCGCTTTGATCTGCGGGTGCTCCACCGCCGCGGACAGCGGCAGCATCGGCTCCACGCAGGCATCCAGCGCCGCGAATACGTCCAGCCACTCAGCGTAGTCGCGCTTCTCGAACTCGGTCTCGATGGCCCGCTTCAGCTCGCGCTGGTCTTCGGCCTTGGGCGACAGTCCCTTGGCCGCCAGTTCCGGCCGGCCGATCGCCGCGCAGAACTGCTGCATGAACTGCGGCTCCAGGCTGCCCACCGAGAACCAGCGGCCATCGCGGGTGCGGTAGTAGTCGTAGAAGCTGCCGCCATTGAGGACCTGGTTCTCCATGTCCGGCTCCACACCGGCACCCAGGTAGGCCGCGCCGGCCATGCCGTGCAGGGCGAAGGCGCAGTCGGTCATGCTCACGTCCACCTGCTGGCCCTCCCCCGTGGCCTGGCGATGGATCACCGCCGCCAGCAGGCCCATCACGCCGTGCAGGGAACCGCCGCCAATGTCCGCCAGCTGGACGCCGAGCGGCAGCGGACCGCTGTCGCGGCGCCCGGTGTAGCTGGCGATGCCGGCCAGGGCCAGGTAGTTGATGTCGTGCCCGGCGCGGTCGCGGTACGGGCCGGTCTGGCCGTAACCGGTGATGGAGACGTAGATCAGCTTCGGGTTGACCGCCTTCAGCGCTTCATAGCCCAGGCCCAGCCGGTCCATCACGCCCGGGCGGAACTGCTCCAGGACGATGTCGTAGCCACGCACCAGTTGCTTGACCAGCTCCACTGCCTCCGGACGTTTCAGGTCCAGGGCGATGCTGCGCTTGTTGCGGTTGAGGTAGGCGTGGCTGGTGGACTGGCCGCCGTCATGGGGCGGCAGCACCCGCACCAGGTCCGTACGACTGGGGGATTCCACCCGCAGCACCTCGGCACCCATGTCGGCCAACAGCAATGAGGCGAACGGCCCCGGCAGCAAGGTAGAGAAGTCGAGGATTTTCAGTGAAGACAGCGGGCCTTTCATGGCGACTCCTGATCTGTTGGTCATTCCCAGTGCAGCGCCTGGCGTGCATCGAGACGTTCGACGGCCGGGGCGTAGCGGGCCTCCAGCACGTTGCGGCGAATCTTCATGGTCGGCGTCATGCAGCCGTTATCTACGGTCCAGGGCTCGCGCACCAGTAGCAAATGGCTGACGCGCTCGTGGGGCGAGAGGTTGCCGTTGAGTTGCGCCAGTGTGGCCAGCAGGTCGGCCTCCACCCGCGCACGCGCCTGCTCGCGGGCCGCCGGGCTCAGCTCTATCAGCGCCAGGGGCTGGTCGAGGCCGCTGCCCATGAGGCACACCTGCGCCACCCAGTGGCTCTTGGCGATTTCGCCTTCGATGGGAGCAGGCGCCACGTACTTGCCCTTGCTGGTCTTGAAAATGTCCTTCACCCGGCCGGTGATGCGCAGGTAGCCCTGGGCATCGATCTCGCCCTTGTCGCCGGTGTGCAACCAACCGTCACGCAGGGTTTCCGCACTCTTGTCCGGCTCCAGGTAGTAGCCGGCCATCAGTGCCGGGCTGCGATAGAGGATCTCGCCGTCTTCGGCGATGCGCACTTCGTTGTCCGGCATCACCCGGCCCACCGAGCCGAAACGCACCTGCCCCGGCCGGTTGAAATTGCCGTAGGCGAAGTTTTCGGTCATGCCGTAGCCCTCGCAGATGGTCAGGCCGATGCGCCGGTACCACTCCAGCAGCGCCACCGGGATGGGCGCGGCGCCGCTCACCAGCACCCGCGCACGATCCAGGCCAAGCCCTCGGCGCACTCGACGCGCCACCAGGGCGCCCAGCAGCGGGATGCGTAGCAGGCGGTCGAGCCGGCGCTGCGGCAGCTTTTCCAGCACCCCCTGCTGGAAGCGCGTCCACAGGCGCGGCACCGAGAAGAACTGGGTCGGCCGGACCTCGCGCAGGTCCTCGGCGAAGGTCTCGAGGGATTCGACGAAGGCGATGCCCCCGCCGCAATAGAGGCTGTTGGTTTCCACCAGGAAACGCTCGGCGGCATGGGACAGCGGCAGGTAAGAGAAGAACTGGTCGCCCTGCCCCAGGCCCATCTCCACCACCGAGCGGCTGGAGGCGAAGGCGAAGGCCCGTGCCGTCTGCATCACGCCCTTGGGCTGGCCGGTGGTGCCGGAGGTATAGAGGATGCTGAGCAGGTCGTCCGGCTGCTGTTCATGGGCATCACGCAAGGGCTCATGGCTGCCCAGCAGCTCGCCCCAGGCGTGGTCGGCGCGCAGGGTCGGATAGGGCATGGCGATGCGCACCACGTCCGCGGGGATGCCCGGCTCCAGGTGTTCGGCGCCGTCCAGCTTGCCGAGGATGATGGCCTTGCATGCGGAGTGGCGCAGCACGTAGCCGATGCTCTCCGCCGACTGCAGCGGGTAGAGCGGCACACTGACCAGCCCGGCGAGCATGATCGCCAGGTCGCTGAGCACCCACTCGGCGCAGTTCTTGGCCAGTATCGCCACCCGGTCGCCCGGTTCGCAGCCCAGCTCGCGCAGGGCACTGGCCAGGCGCCGGGCCTGGTCATCGGCCTGGCGCCAGGTGACGGGGTACCAGGTGCGCGCCACCGGTTGACGCAGCCAGACGCGGTCCGGACAGGTCGCCACCCAATGGGCGAAACGTTGCAGCGGCAGTTGCTCGCTCATCCCACAGCCCTCTTATTGTTGTTATCGGTTCGACGCCAGATGGCCCGCCACTCTAGAGCTTGAAGACCTTCCGCGCATTGGCGTGGAGGAATTTCTCGCGCACATCGGCAGTCAGGTCGAGCTCGGCCACCTGCTCCATGCAGCGGGAAAGCGAAAGCTGCGGGAAGTTGCTGCCGAACAGAACCTTGTCCTGGCCGTAGCTCTTCATGTACTGCAGCAGCGCCTGGGGGTAGTAGCGCGGCAGGTAGGCGGAGGTGTCGATATAGATGTTGTCGTGCTTCCAGGCGACGCCGATCATCTCCTCGGTCCAGGGGTGGCCGATGTGCCCGGCGACTATGCGCAGCTCGGGGAAGTCCAGCGCCACCTCATCCAGGTAGGGCACCGGCCGGCCGGTTTCCGAAGGCATCAAGGGCCCGGTATGGCCGACCTGGGTGCAGAAGGGGATGTCCAGCTCGATGCACTTGGCATAGAGCGGATAGTAGAGCCGGTGGTTGGGCGGCAGCTTCCACAGCCAGGGCACCACCCGCAGCGCCTTGAAGCCCAGTTCGGTCACTGCCCGCTCCAGCTCGCGCAGGGCGGCCATGGGCTTGCTCATGTCCACCGCGGCGACACCGACGAAACGCTCGGGATAGTCGCGGGTGTACTCGGCCACCTCGTCATTGGTGCTGACCCAGCGCTCGGGCCGGCACCAGGCGCTGACCATCAGCTTGTCGATGCCGGCGCGGTCCATCTCCGCCACCGTCTCCTCCGGGCTCAGGCCCTTGTCGAGCAGGGCCGTAGTGCCGGACTTCTCGAACAACCGCACGGCTTCCGGGATCAGTTCGCGGGTGCGGCCGGTGGCCAGTTGGGCCCAGGCGTCGATGGCGCCTTGTGCGTGGGTCATGACGATTGCCTCAATGGTGTCTGTCCAAGGTGCGCACGGCGCACCCTACGGGGCACATTTGCAGGGTGCGCCATGCGCACCACTCGCCCGCCTCAGAGCTTCATGCCGCGACTGATGATCTCCTTCATGATTTCCGAGGTGCCGGCGAAGATCCGCTGGATGCGCGCGTTCGCGTACATCCTGCAGATCGGGTACTCCCACATGTAGCCCCAGCCGCCGTGCAGCTGCACGCCCTCGTCCACCACCTTGCACAGCAGTTCGGTGGTGAACAGCTTGGCCTCGGCGGCCACTTCCGGGGTGAGCTTCTTCTGGTTGTGGTCCATCACGCAGCGGTCGGTGAAGACCTGGGCGACGTCTATCTGGGTGCGCATCTCGGCGAGCTTGAAGCGGGTGTTCTGGAAGGTCGCCACCGGCCGGTCGAAGGCCTTGCGCTCCTTCACGTAGTCGATAGTGGTCAGCAGCGCCGCCTCGGCCCCGGCCACCGCGCCGCAGGCGTTGGTCAGGCGCTCCTGGGCAAGCATGTTCATCAGGTAGAAGAAGCCGCCCTTGGCGTCGCCCAGCAGGTTCTCCTTGGGTACCTTGACGTTGTTGAAGAACAGCTCGGCGGTGTCCTGGCTCTTCATGCCCAGCTTCTTCAGGTTGCGCCCGCGCTCGAAGCCTTCCATGCCCCGCTCCACCAGGAACAGCCCCATGGCGTGCTTGTTCGCCGGGTCGGTCTTGGCCGCGACTATCACCACGTCCGCCAGCAGGCCGTTGGAGATGAATACCTTGGAACCGTTGAGGAGGAAGTGGTCACCCTTGTCCACCGCCGTAGTGCGCATGCCCGCCAGGTCGGAACCGGCGCTGGGCTCGGTCATGGCCACCGCGAGGATGGTTTCGCCACGGATGATCCCCGGCAGGAAACGCGCCTTCTGCTCGGCGTTGCCGTATTCGGCGATGTAGGGGCCGCAGAGGGCGGAATGCAGCGGGATCATGAAGCCGGGTTCGTTGATGTAGGCCAGCTCCTCGGCCATGATCTGCTCGTAGCGGAAGTCCTTGAGGCCGGCGCCACCGAACTCCTCGTCCGCCCAGGGCAGCAGGAAGCCCATCTCCCCCGCCTTCTTCCAGACGCTGCGGTCGACCACGCCGGCGGCCTCCCACTCTTCCTGGTGCGGCACTACTTCCTTCTGCAGGAAGGACCGGAAGGCCTCGCGGAACATATTGTGTTCGGTCTCGAAATGAATGCGCTGCATGGCGTTGCCTCCCTGGGCCGACGTGGTGCCGCAGGTTAGGCGCCAGCGCCGGACGCCCTCAATGACGCAAGCGCTCAGGGCAATTGACGCAATCGGTCAAGGCGTTTGGCGCGCCCGATCGCGATCGAAATCGCTCCCACAAGGAAAAAATCGCGGACAAAAAAAGCCCGGCTACGGGGGCCGGGCTTGAGAAATCTCCTCACCGGGAGGAGAACGCTGTAGCTATACGTCGATCAGGCAGCGGTTTGCGGGGCGACGGGCGCGTCGGCCTTGCCGCCGCTGGCCAGTTCGCTTTGCAGGGCGTTTTCGTCCAGCTGCTTGCACCACTTGGCGACAACGATGGTGGCCACGCCGTTGCCGATCAGGTTGGTCAGGGCGCGGGCTTCGGACATGAAGCGGTCGATGCCGAGGATCAGCGCCAGGCCGGCGACCGGCAGGGTGCCGACGGCGGACAGCGTGGCGGCCAGCACGATGAAGCCGGAGCCAGTGACGCCGGCGGCGCCCTTGGAGGCGACCAGCAGCACGGCCAGCAGGGTCAGCTGGTGGGTAAGGTCCATCGGAGTGTCAGTAGCCTGGGCGATGAACACCGCGGCCATGGTCAGGTAGATGGAGGTGCCGTCCAGGTTGAAGGAGTAACCGGTGGGGATGACCAGGCCGACCACGGACTTGTTCGCGCCCAGCTTTTCCATCTTGTTCAGCATGCGCGGCAGGGCCGACTCGGAGGAGGACGTGCCAAGCACGATCAGCAGCTCTTCGCGGATGTAGCGGATGAAACGCAGGATGCTGAAGCCGTGGGCGCGGGCGATGCCGCCCAGGACCACCAGGATGAAGAACACGCAGGTGATGTAGAAGCACAGCATCAGCTGGCCGAGCTGCACCAGCGAGCCCACGCCGTACTGGCCGATGGTGAAGGCCATGGCGCCGAAGGCACCGATGGGGGCGACCTTCATGATCATGTTGATGATGCCGAACATCACGTGGGCGATGCGGTCGATGAACTCCAGCACCGGCCTGCCGTAGTCACCCATGCGCTGCAGGGCGAAGGCGAAGATCACCGAGAAGAACAGCACCTGCAGGATGTCGCCACTGGCGAAGGCGCCGACAATAGTGCTGGGGATGACGTTGAGCAGGAAGGCGATGGTGCTCTGCTGTTCGCCGGCGGAGGCAAAGGCGGCGATGCCCTTGGTGTCCAGGGTGGCCGGATCGACATGCATGCCGACACCCGGCTGCACGATATTGACCACCACCAGGCCGATGATCAGGGCAACGGTGGAAACGATTTCGAAGTAAGCCAGCGCGTAGCCGCCGGTCTTTCCCACTGCCTTCATGTCCTGCATGCCGGCGATGCCGCTGACCACGGTGCAGAAGATGATGGGTGCGATGGCCATCTTGATCAGCTTGACGAAGCCGTCGCCCAGGGGTTTGAGCGCGACGCCGGTTTCCGGATAGAAGTGGCCCAGGAGGATACCGATGGCGATGGCGGCTATGACCTGGACGTACAAGCTCTTGTAGAACGGTTGGCGGGACATGGCAGTGTTCCTTTCGAGTGATCCCGACCTGTTCCGTACGGTCCGGCGTCACCGTGATCGACATATCTCCCTGTCCGGGAGACTTTTGTTGTTGTGCGGTCCAGTCGAATGGACGGCACTGTCCCTATCGCAAGCCCTGTGCCAAACCTGATAAATAATTAAAATCCTTTAAAATCAATGAATTAGAAAATACGCGCGAATATCTGGCAGCACCTCGCGGGCGGATTTCCGCCAAGACCCCGGGGGGATTTCCGCCACTTGCGCCCTTGTGGCCGCCTTGGCGAGGGACCTACCATCGGCCTCCCCGGACCACGGAACAGCCCCATGCGCGAGCGCACCATCGCCAGCCATTTCGTCCGTGCCGCCCTGCGCGGCGCCACCCGCCAGGGCGTGGATTGCGTACCCATACTGCGCGCCGCCGGCATCCAGCCGGCCCTGCTGGACGAACCCCGCGCACGGGTGGCGCCCGAGCAGTTCGCCCGGCTGCTGCAAGTGCTCTGGGAAGCGCTGGACGACGAATTCATGGGCTTCGGCCTGCAACCCAGCAAGCGCGGCACCTTCGCCATGATGTGCCACGCCATCATCCATTGCCGCACCCTGGAAAAGGCCCTTGGCCGGGGCACCCTCTTCTACGGGTTGTTCCCCGATGCACCGCCCATCACCCTGGAGCGCGACGGCGAGTTCGCCGTACTGACGGTGGACGACGCCCTGCTCCAGGATCCGGACCACTTCCTGGTGGAAAGCCTGCTGGTGATCTGGCACCGCCTGGGCAGCTGGCTGATCGGCCAGCGCATCCGCCTGGAGGAGGCCACCTTCAGCTACGCCGAGCCGGCCCACGCCAGCGAGTACGAGCTGCTGTTCACCAGCAACCGCCGCTTCGACGCCCCGCGCATCGGCTTGCGCTTCCACGCTCGCTACCTGGCCATGCCACTGCTGCAGGACGAACGCACCCTCAAGCATTTCCTCGAGCATTCCCCGGCCGACCTGCTGGCCCGTCCCGACGGCGGCGACACCCTGACCAGCCAGATCCGCCGCCTGCTCGGTCGCGATTGCCGCAACTGGCCGGACCTGGACGCGGTAGCGCGGCACCTGCACACCAGCCCGCAGACCCTGCGCCGGCACCTGCGGGAAGAAGGTTCGAGCTTCCAGGAACTCAAGGACCACCTGCGCCGTGACCTGGCCATCTACCACCTGGGCCGGGACGAGCTGTCGATCCAGGACATTGCCGAACAGCTCGGGTTTTCCGAGCCTTCGGCCTTCCACCGGGCCTTCAAGAAATGGACGGGGCTGACCCCGGGGGCGTATCGGGCGCAGGAGGCCTGATCGGTTCAGCCGCAGGAAAACTGTGGGGGCGAATTCATTCGCTATGGGCAGCGCAGCTGCCCCAGCCCCTCAGGGCAGACCTGCGGCCTGCTTCGCGAATGAATTCGCCCCCACAAGGAAAGCGACTAGCTCACCTGCTCAGAGCAACGGAAAGCGAATCCTGAACTCCGCCCCGCCCAGCGGCGAGTCCTCGAGGAAGAGTTCGCCGTCGTAGCTCTCGATGATGTCCTTCACCACTGCGGTGCCGATGCCCTGCCCCGGATGCTGGGAATCCAGGCGCTCGCCGCGCTTGAGGATGCGCTCGCGCTGGCCCACCGGCACGCCGGGGCCATCGTCTTCCACCCGCAATTCGCAGTAGCCGTCCTGCACCCGGGCGCTCACCCGGATCTCCCCGAGGCAGAGGCGGAAGGCGTTCTCCAGCAGGTTGCCGAGCAGCTCCAGCAGCGCGCCCTGCTCCATGGGGATCATCAGGCCGCTGTCGAACGCCCGCCCCACCCGCACGCGCTTGTCGCGATAGACCTTGTCCAGCGCGTCGCAAAGGGTATCCAGCAAGGGCGCCAGCTCGGCGCGATGACGCACCAGGCCGCTCTTGCGCAGGCTGGCCCGTTGCAACTGATAGCCGATCTGCTGGCTCATGCGCTCGACCTGGTTCTGCAGCACACGCGCCTGTTCGCGGGCCTCGGGCTGGTTGGCGATCACCTCGCTGACGCCCTGCAGCACCGACAGTGGCGTCTTCAGGCTATGCGCCAGGTCATCCAGGGAATGGCGGTAGCGCTCACGCTGTCGGCGCTCGCTGTCCAGCAGGCGGTTGAGGGACTTGGTCAGGCGCAGCAGTTCGCGGGGATGCTCGTCGCTCAGGCTGTCGCGGCTGCCGGACTCCACCTCGTCCAGCTCGGCACTGAGGCCCCGCAGGCTGCGAAAGCCCCAGGTCAGGCCGAACCAGAGCAGGCCCAGCAGCACCAGCAGCGCCGCTCCCAGCCAGAAATAGAGCTGCTGCACGAAGCCGTCGTACATGCCCTGATAGTCGTTGAAGGGTTGCATGGTGACCACGCTGTAGGCGGCCTTATGGCCCCGCAGCAGGTCCACCTCCACGTCGTAGACGAAGAATTCGCGCCCCTCGCCATCGGCAATGCGGAGGAACTCATGGGTCTGGCCGTCGTAGCGGGGCTGGTAGTCCATGCGCTCGTCCCGCGACGAACGCGACTGCCAGACCAGTTGCCCCTCGCTGTCGTAGATGTAGCCCAGCTGGCGGGCTTCGAGGTTGTCGAATTCCTCGTTGGGCAGCTTTTCCGGCATCCGCAGCTGACCGCTTTCCACTCGCGCCGCGGCGATCAGCGCGCTGGCGTCGGAGGCCAGGCGCTGCTGGATCGACTGTTCCAGGGCGATGACGAAGGCTCCGCGCAACGCCGGCAGCAGAGCCAGCATGAACAGCACCGCCATCACGGCGGCACCGAGCATCAGGCGCACCCGCAGCGACGCGCCCAGGCGCCGGTAGACCTGTCGCCAGCGACGGGTCATCGGCAGCGCTCGGTGAACAGGTAGCCCTGGCCACGTACCGTCTCGATCGGCTTGAACCCGCTGGCGCCTTCGAGCTTGCGGCGCAGCCGGCCGATCAATACCTCGATCACGTTCGGGTCGCGCTCTTCGTCACCGGGGTAGAGCTGCTCCATCAGCCGCTCCTTGGCCACGACCTGCTGATGATGGCGCATGAGGTACTCGAGAATGCGGTACTCGTAGGCGGTGAGCTGCAGCGCATCGCCGTCCATCTGCGCCTGCTTGCGATTGAGGTCCAGCAGCAGCGGGCCGGCCTCGATGGTGGGCTGTATGAAACCCGAAGAGCGCCGCAGCAAGGCATTGAGCCGGGCCTCCAGCTCTTCGAACTGGAACGGCTTGACCACATAGTCGTCGGCGCCGGCGGCCAGGCCCTCGACCTTGTCCTGCCAGTTCCCCCGCGCGGTGAGGACCAGGATCGGAAAGCTCTTGCCCTGGGCGCGCAACTGCCGGATCAGGTCGAGGCCGCCCATTCCCGGCAAGCCCAGGTCGACAATCGCCAGGTCGTGGTTGTATTCGGCGACCTTGTACAGCGCCTCCTCGGCATTGGCCACGGCGTCCACCACGTGGCCCTGCTCGCCCAGACGGGTGGAGAGATGGTGGCGCAGCAACGCCTCGTCTTCCACGACCAGCAATTTCATCCGACTTTCTCCCTGTAATGACTCGGCCGGGCAAGTGCCCGGCCGATAGCTGCAACCTGATCAGAACTTGTAGTTGGCGCCCACATAGGCCAGCGAACTGCTGTGCAGGTCCACGCTCCCCAGCCGCGGCCCGCCGTGCATCGCCATGTCGGTGCTGGCGTTGGTACGCAGGTAGCGGTAACCCACTTCGATGGACGCGCTCTTGTTCAGGTCCTGCAGCATGCCGGCCTGGAAGCCAGCAGCGTAGTTGATATTGCTGTCGCGGCGGAAGCCACGACTTTCCTGTTCCAGCTTGACCAGGCCCAGGGTCGGACCGCCGAACAGCTTGGTGTTGTAATCACCAACCGGCACGAACAGGTCAATGCTGCCGAGCAGGTTCTGCTGGCGCAGTTTGTAGCCGCTGTCGCTGTCCGAAATGTTTTCGTAGGTCATGTAGTAGCGGCCGGCGTCATCCATCTTGCCGGCGCGCAGACCCCAGGTACCGGTCTTGTGGATAACCTTGTCCAGCTGGGGCGTGTCGAGCGCCGCATTCAGCGAATCGGATTTCTGGATGTTGTTGTTGGTCTGGCCCCAGGTCAAACCAACGAAAGTGTCTGCGGCCTGGGCGCCGGCAGCGGCCAGCGCCAGGGTGGTGGCCAGTGCGATGCGGTTCAGGGAAAGTTTCATGAGGTAGTCCTCTGGGTGTTAGGAGTGGCTGACACGGGACCTAGCTTGCCCGGCCACTGCTGAACGGCCCCTGAACCGTTGCTGAACCCATACTGAACGTTTCTCTCATCGCTCAACGAGCGTGCTGAATCGGCAAAGCGCGGTCCAAGGCACCCGTAGGGAGGAAACCTGCGTGGCGGAATTCCACCGCAGCCTCCGCGCGAGGCCTTCTCCAAAAAAAAAACGGGAGCCCATCCGGGCTCCCGTACTCAATTCAGAGAAAATGTCCGGAACCGGCAATTGCCAGGGTTCCAGACTACAACCTCACCTGCGTTCCAGAAGAAACGCAGCGCTAGTCTGGCAAAAGGATGGCCAGCGATCCGTTTCGCTTTGTTTGCTGTTTGCAAACATTTGTAAACGGCGGCATCGCTGGCCGATTCCGCCGGCGCCGGGCAGAATGCCGCCATGACTTCGAACCACCCCGCCTGCTGCAGCGCCTTCGATGCCACCTGGCCTTTCGCCGAAATCTTGCCGGGCGTATCGATGCGTTCCTGCCGCTTCGATCCAGCGCAGCTTGCCGCCGACGACTTCCCCCGCTGCGCCATCCCGGCACCGGCCAATATCCAGCGCTCGGTGGCCAAGCGTCAGGCGGAGTTTCTCGCCGGCCGCCTCTGCGCCCGCGCCGCCCTCCTTGACCTGACCGGCCGGCCCGAGGTGCCCGCCTTGGGCGACGACCGCGCGCCGGTCTGGCCGGCAGGCGTCACCGGTTCCATCAGCCACAGCCACGGCCTGGCTACCGCCCTGGTGGCCGATAGCCAACAGTGGCGCGGCCTGGGCCTGGACCTGGAAGAACCCCTGGCCGCCGACCGCGCCCTGCGCCTGGCGGAAGAAATCCTCACCGAAGCCGAGTTGCAGCGCCTCCAGGGCCTTTCACCCGAGCAACAGGCCGAGCGCATCACCCTGACCTTCTCCATCAAGGAGAGCCTGTTCAAGGCGCTCTATCCGCTGGTGCAGAAGCGCTTCTACTTTCACGACGCCGAACTGCTGGACAGCGACGCCACCAGCGGACGCGCGCGCCTGCGGCTGTTGATCGAGCTATCGGCGGAATGGACGGCGGGAAAGGAGCTGGATGGCTGCTACTGCTATTTCCAGCGGCGGTTGCTGAGCCTGGTAGCAATCCCGGCCTGAGCCGTCTTGGTGGAAATCCGCCACGCGGATTCCCACCCTACCGGTCGGGACAACCCATCCTGCGATCTGCTACACCGTAGCCCCGATGAAATCAGGGGAAAGCCAGTGGGCCCAGTTCCCGGATTTCATCCAGGCTACGGCTACTTGTGGGGGCGAATTCATTCGCTAAGGGTAGCGAAGCTGCCCCCAGGTCTATCAAGGCAGGCCTTCGGCCTGCTTAGCGAATGAATTCGCCCCCACAGAACAAGCCCACCCTGCAGGTCTACCCCGACGTCTTAGAGAGTCTCCGCCTCACTTTGCCGCCTTGGCCAGACCAGGCTGAACCTCGCCCCGCCCAAGGCTTCGCTGCGGCCGATCTGCGCGCGGCCGGCGTGCCAATAGATGATTCGCCGCACGATGGACAGTCCCAGCCCATGCCCGCCGGAGGCGCGGGTGCGGCTGTCGTCCAGGCGCATGAAGGGCTTGAAGATCTTCTCCCACTGGCTTTCCGGCACGCCGGGGCCGTCGTCCTCGACGTCGATACGGCAACGCTTGTGGCCGATCTGGTAGTTCAGCTGGACCCGTGATTCGGCATGGCGCATGGCATTGCTCACCAGGTTCTGCAAGGCGCGGTGCAAGTAGCGCGGCTCCGCCTCGACCCAGGCGCCGTCGCTGCCGACGTTCAGGCACAGGCCGCGCTCGATGCGCACGCTGGCACGCAGAGGCGAAAGCTCGGCGATCACCTGGTCGAACAGCGCATCCAGGTCCACCCGCTGGAAATGCAGGGCCGGCGAGCCCTGCTCCAGACGGGCGTAGGTCAGCATCTCGTCCACCAGCTTGTCCAGTTCCTGGATGTCGCCGTCCATGCCGTCCATGTACTTGCGCCGGGCCGCTTCCGTTTCGGCGTCGGCGATCATCTCCAGGCCGAAGCGCAGCCGCGCCACCGGGGTGCGCAGCTCGTGGGACACCGCGCGAATCAGCTCGCGCTGCAGGGTAAGCAGCCGTTGCAACTGCTCGGCCATCCCGTTGAAAGCTGCAGCCAGGCGCCCCACCGAGTCGGCGCCCCTGGCCGGCACCCGCGCATCCAGCTTGCCCTGGGCGATATCGGTGGCAGCGCTCTCCAGGCCCATCAGGCGATGTTCCAGCTGGCGCACCAGGAAGTAGACGGTGAGGCCGATCAGGGTCAGGCCGAGGAAGCCGATCAGCACCAGCATCTGCGGCGGATAGGGGTTCATCTGGTGCAGCGGGCCCATCTCCAGTACCCAGGGCGTGTCCACCATGCCGGCGAATATGCGGATGGAATCGCCATCCTTGCCGAGCGCCATCACCGTATCGCCCTCGTCCACCCGGCGGCGCTGGTCGGCGTCGAGGTCGGCTTCCTTCAAGGGGATCAGCCGCAGGTCGAAGCCGAACTGCTTGTTCTCCTTGATGGAGGCAAGACGCTGCGGCTGCACATTGACCGGGAAGCGCACCAGCTCGTCCATCAACAGGTAGACGGTGGCTCTCGCCAGCTGCTCGCTGATCTGCTCCACCTCGCCCGTGAGCATCAACCGCTCGCCGACGCTGACCAGGCTGAAGACCCGTGCCGCATGGGGGCCGGTTTCCTCCACCAGCACCTGGCCGCGGGCCAGGCGGCCGCGCGCGCTGCTGTCCAGCCCCGAGCCCTCCATGGGCACCAGGTCGAGCGGGATGCCCAGCAGCCGCTCCCAGAGCACCACGGCGCGGCGGCGCTCCACTTCATTCATGGGTTGCAGGTTGTCCGCCATCAGGCGGAAGGTGCCGCGGGCCAGGC
Source organism: Pseudomonas sp. BN417 (assembly GCF_029871205.1). Lineage (GTDB taxonomy): Bacteria > Pseudomonadota > Gammaproteobacteria > Pseudomonadales > Pseudomonadaceae > Metapseudomonas. The sequence continues at coordinate 13,803 of NZ_SSOJ01000095.1, forward strand.
TCTCGCGATACTGGTCGGAACGCACCTGGTTGACCTGGTGGATGGTGAACACGCCGAGCAGCGCCACCAGCACCAGGGTCACCAGCATGCCGCCATAGATACGCAGGAAGATCGAGTTCATGCCAGTCGCTCAAAAATGGTACCCGTAGAAGCAGTTCAGGCCAATCCTTCGGCGGCCTCTCTTACAAACAGATAGCCCTTGCTGCGCACCGTCTTGATCAGGCGCGGGTGCATGGGGTCGTCACCAATCTTCGGGCGGATGCGCGAGATACGCACATCGATGGAACGGTCCTGGCCGTCGTACTCGATACCGCGCAGGGAATTGAAGATCTCTTCGCGGGACAGGATGCGACCGGCGTTCACCGCCAGCAGCCATAAAAGGTCGAACTCCGCGCTGGTCAGCTCGATGCTGCGCTCGTTGAGCCAAGCCTCGCGCATGGCGTTGTCGATCACCAGCGGCCCGAACTCCAGCCGGCGCTGGTTCTCCACCACCGGCGTCTCGACCACCGCCTCGCTACGCCGCAACAGGGCACGGATGCGCGCCAGCAACACGCGCGGGCGCACCGGCTTGCACACGTAGTCGTCGGCGCCCAGCTCCAGGCCCAGCACCTGGTCCATGTCGTCGGTGCGCGCGGTGAGCATCAGGATCGGACCCTCGTAGCGGCCGCGCAGCTTGCGGCAGATGGACAGGCCGTCCTCGCCTGGCAGCATCAGGTCGAGCACTACCAGGTCCGGGCGCTCCTTGAGGATGCGCGCCACCGCCTGGCCGCCATCGGACTCGATGGCCACCTGCAGTCCGTTGCCTTCCAGGTATTCGCGCGTCAGATCGGCCAGCCGCTGATCATCTTCGACTATGAGAATTCGCCAGGCTTCTTGCTCCACCACGCACTCCCGCAGACAGCGTCAGGACCATCGAAAAAGGGCCCGCATTGTAGCAACGCGAGGCCGTTAGCACAGCGCATGCCACATACGAACCAAAACACTACATATTGTGTTAGCTTGCGACGCCCTCTGCAGCTTCGCCAAGGCCTGAAAATAGGCATTTCGGCGGCGACGAACGGCAGAGCCTAGAGCCACCGGGGCTTTGCTCCCGTTACTCAAGAGTCACCCACAAATCACCCACAACTTATCCACAGGCTAGATGTTGTGGGTCGCCTTGCAATACCCCCAATAGCGCATTATCTTGTACCCCCATCGAGCCCAACCCCTACATATAGGGGTGAGGGCGTACCACCGGACACAATTAGAATCAAGCGCTCCAGGCTTTTTCAGAGCCCGACCACCGGTGCGTCACATGCGGTAAATCACCCACCATCCGCCATCCGCGAGTGGTGCCGGCCCAGGACACAAAGAAGCGTGACTGGGGGCCGGAAGCAGGTGCGGCGTGAACAGCGCCCACCACTAGGTATTGTGTTGTCACGGCGGATTTAACACCGTGGCGATTGACTTGTAGGGCCAGGAAGGCACTTGAGTCCTGTCCTTCAGCCTCGTAGCACCACGTTTTCGCGCCCGGCACCCAGCCGTGCGTATGGCGTTGTGAAAAGGCAATGAAGGCGACTCGGGCGCCGTTACATAAATAGAGATCATGGAGAACCCCATGCAGACCGACACCACTCGCGAGAACCCGCAGGCCGCAGCGCCCCAGGCCGCCGATTCCAACCAGGATCTGGCTGCCACCGCGCCCGGCCAGCTGCGCGTGATCAAACGCAACGGCACCGTCGTCGCCTACACCGACGACAAGATCACCGTTGCCATCACCAAGGCGTTCCTCGCTGTGGAAGGCGGTACTGCCGCTGCTTCGTCGCGTATCCATGAAACCGTCGCACGCCTGACCGAGCAGGTCACCGCCACCTTCAAGCGTCGCATGCCCTCCGGCGGCACCATCCACATCGAAGAGATCCAGGACCAGGTCGAACTGGCCCTGATGCGCGCCGGCGAGCAGAAGGTCGCCCGCGACTACGTGATCTACCGCGAATCGCGCGCCCAGGAGCGTTCCAAGCGCGTGGCCGGCGGCGAAGTGGCCCAGCCGCACCCGAGCATCCGCATCACCCGTGCCGACGGCAGCCTTCAGCCGCTCGACATGGGCCGCCTGAACACCATCATCAGCGAAGCCTGCGAAGGCCTGGCCGAAGTCGATGGCGACCTGATCCAGCGCGAAACCCTGAAGAACCTCTACGACGGCGTGGCCGAGAAGGACGTCAACACCGCCCTGGTGATGACCGCCCGCACCCTGGTGGAGCGCGAGCCGAACTACTCCTACGTCACCGCCCGCCTGCTGATGGACACCCTGCGCGCCGAAGCCCTGGGCTTCCTCGGCGTTGCCGAGAGCGCCACTCACCACGAGATGGCCGACCTCTACGCCAAGGCCCTGCCGGCCTACGTGGAAAAGGGCGTCGAGTTCGAACTGCTCGACCCGCAGCTGAAGACCTTCGACCTGGAACAACTGGGCAAGGCCATCAACCACGAGCGTGACCAGCAGTTCACCTACCTCGGCCTGCAGACCCTGTACGACCGCTACTTCATCCACAAGGACGGCATCCGCTTCGAACTGCCGCAAGTCTTCTTCATGCGCGTGGCCATGGGCCTGGCCATCGAAGAGAAGCAGAAAGAAGAGCGCGCCATCGAGTTCTACAACCTGCTGTCGTCCTTCGACTACATGAGCTCGACCCCGACCCTGTTCAACGCCGGCACCCTGCGTCCGCAGCTGTCGTCCTGCTACCTGACTACCGTGCCGGACGACCTGTCGGGCATCTACAGCGCGATCCACGACAACGCCATGCTGTCGAAATTCGCCGGTGGCCTGGGCAACGACTGGACTCCGGTACGTGCACTGGGTTCCTACATCAAGGGCACCAACGGCAAGTCCCAGGGCGTCGTGCCCTTCCTGAAAGTGGTGAACGACACCGCCGTCGCCGTGAACCAGGGTGGCAAGCGCAAGGGCGCCGTCTGCGCGTACCTCGAAACCTGGCACATGGACATCGAAGAGTTCATCGAGCTGCGCAAGAACACCGGTGACGACCGCCGCCGCACCCACGACATGAACACCGCGAACTGGATTCCGGACCTGTTCATGAAGCGCGTGTTCGACGATGGCCAGTGGACCCTGTTCTCGCCCTCCGAAGTACCGGACCTGCACGACCTGACCGGCAAGGCCTTCGAAGAGCGCTACGAGTACTACGAAGCCATGGCCGGCTACGGCAAGATCAAGCTGCACAAGACCATCGCCGCCAAGGACCTGTGGCGCAAGATGCTCTCCATGCTGTTCGAGACCGGCCACCCGTGGCTGACCTTCAAGGACCCGTGCAACCTGCGCAGCCCGCAGCAGCACGTGGGCGTGGTCCACAGCTCGAACCTGTGCACCGAGATCACCCTGAACACCAACCAGGACGAGATCGCAGTCTGCAACCTGGGCTCGATCAACCTGGTCAACCACATCGTCGACGGCAAGCTGGACACCGCCAAGCTCGAGAAGACTGTCAAGACCGCCGTTCGCATGCTCGATAACGTTATCGACATCAACTACTACTCGGTTCCGCAGGCTCGCAACTCGAACCTCAAGCACCGTCCGGTCGGCCTCGGCATCATGGGCTTCCAGGACGCCCTGTACCTGCAGCACATTGCCTACGGTTCCGACGCGGCCATCGAGTTCGCCGACAAGTCCATGGAAGCGGTGAGCTACTACGCCATCCAGGCTTCCTGCGACCTGGCCGACGAGCGCGGCGCCTACGAGACCTTCGACGGCTCGCTGTGGTCCAAGGGCATCCTGCCGCTGGACTCCCAGCAGATCCTCATCGAGGCCCGTGGCCAGAAGTACATCGACGTCGACCTGACCGAGTCCCTGGACTGGGCCCCGGTGCGCGAGCGCGTACAGAAAGGTATTCGTAACTCGAACATCATGGCCATCGCGCCGACCGCGACCATCGCCAACATCACCGGCGTATCGCAGTCCATCGAGCCGACTTACCAGAACCTCTACGTGAAGTCGAACCTCTCCGGCGAGTTCACCGTGATCAACCCCTACCTGGTACGCGACCTCAAGGCCCGCGGCCTGTGGGACCCGGTCATGGTCAACGACCTGAAGTACTACGACGGCTCCGTGCAGCAGATCGAGCGCATCCCGCAAGACCTGAAAGACCTGTACGCCACCGCCTTCGAAGTCGAGACCAAGTGGATCGTCGACGCCGCCAGCCGCCGCCAGAAGTGGATCGATCAGGCCCAGTCCCTGAACCTCTACATCGCCGGCGCCTCGGGCAAGAAGCTGGACGTGACCTACCGCATGGCCTGGTACCGTGGCCTGAAAACCACCTACTACCTCCGTGCCCTGGCCGCCACCAGCACCGAGAAGTCGACCATCAACACCGGCAAGCTCAACGCCGTGTCCGCTGCCATCGACGAAAGCCTGCAAGCCGCCCCGGCCGCAGCCCCGCAGCCGGCCCCGGTGCCGAAAGCCTGCTCCATCGACAACCCGGACTGCGAAGCCTGCCAATAACAGGTAACGCACAGCCAAGGCCCCCACGCGGGGCCGCTCCCTCCCCTCTCCTCTTCAGGGAGAGGGGCCGGGGGTGAGGGAAACCTCAGACCGCACCGAACACCGATCCAAAAGCCACGCCCACCAACCGGGCAGGCACAGGCCAGGGCAAACCACCGCCCTGCCCTCCGCCGCGAGCGGACCGTTGCCTTGCATGCACCAAGCAACGAACTAAGATTTTTACTGTATATCCATACAGGCCGGCAACTGACCGGCCCTCAAGCAGGAGAGCAACCGCCATGCTGAGCTGGGACGAATTCGACCAAGAAGACAGCGCACCCGCTGCCGCCAAACCGGCCGCTGCCGCAGCCGCACTGGGCGCCAACCACGACAAGCTCGACGACGAAGCCGCCGGCTCCGTCAGCGACGCCCGCGCCGTTTCCTCCAGCGACTCCGATGCGGTTGCCCGCGCCAAGAAAGCCCTGGACGCCCTCGACATCCAGGAAGGCCTGGACGACCTCGAAGGCTCCGCCGCGCGCGTGCAGGTTGGCGACAAGCAAATGATCAACGCCCGCGCCGACCTCAATCAGCTCGTACCCTTCAAGTACGACTGGGCCTGGCAGAAGTACCTGGATGGCTGCGCCAACCACTGGATGCCCCAGGAAGTGAACATGAACGCCGACATTGCCCTGTGGAAGAGCAAGGACGGCCTCAGCGAAGACGAGCGCCGCATCGTCATGCGCAACCTCGGCTTCTTCTCCACCGCCGACTCCCTGGTTGCCAACAACCTGGTGCTGGCCGTGTACCGCCTGATCACCAACCCCGAATGCCGCCAGTACATCCTGCGCCAGGCCTTCGAAGAGGCGATCCACACCCACGCCTACCAGTACTGCATCGAGTCCTTAGGGATGGATGAAGGCGAAATCTTCAACATGTACCACGAGATCCCGAGCGTCGCGAAGAAAGCGTCCTGGGGCCTCAAGTACACCCGCTCGATCTCCGACCCCGAGTTCAAGACCGGCACCCCGGAGACCGACCGCCAGTTCCTGCGCAACCTGATCGCCTACTACTGCGTACTGGAAGGCATCTTCTTCTACTGCGGCTTCACCCAGATCCTCTCCATGGGCCGCCGCAACAAGATGACCGGCACCGCCGAGCAGTTCCAGTACATCCTGCGCGACGAATCCATGCACCTGAACTTCGGCATCGACGTGATCAACCAGATCAAGATCGAAAACCCGCACCTGTGGGATGCCCAGATGAAGGACGAAGCCACCCAGATGATCCTCCAGGGCACCCAGCTCGAGATCGAATACGCACGCGACACCATGCCTCGCGGCGTACTGGGCATGAACGCCGCGATGATGGAGGACTACCTCAAGTTCATCGCCAACCGCCGCCTGACCCAGATCGGCCTGAAAGAGGAATACCCGGGCGCCACCAACCCGTTCCCGTGGATGTCTGAAATCATGGACCTGAAGAAAGAGAAGAACTTCTTCGAGACGCGCGTTATTGAATACCAGACCGGCGGCGCGCTGAGCTGGGATTGATTCCGGGTCACGTAGTTTTTCAACAAACACTGAAACTTTTTCACTGAATGTTGAAACGGATGCACCGAGAAGGTGCAGAACCGCTGCCCTGGGGAGGGCAGCGGCGCCAGCCATCCAAGGCTGGCTGTAGCAACAGGGCAAGGCCATTAGCCCCAAAGGAACTGGGGTAGAAGGGAGTAAACAAAAGGGCCGGCGAGCAATGCTCACCGGCCCTTTTTCATTGCTGGGTAGTTCCGCTTTGGGCCGATTCTGTTGAAAAAGTAGCTGCCACTCCATGCCGCCGGCAAAATCACGCCGTCAGCGAGCATGGGGGCAGGCAGCATGATGGGACGGTTACCGGGTGGGCAGCAGCGCCTGTTTTACTCGTTCAATCTGGAAGACCACGTCCCGCCCCAACACCTCCTGCGCAGCATCGACCAGTGCCTGGATCTCAGCGACCTGCGGGCCCACCTGGCCGACTTCTATAGCCCCATCGGGCGCCCGTCGATTGATCCGGAGTTGATGGTGCGCATGCTGGTCGTCGGTTACTGCTACGGCATCCGTTCCGAGCAGCGCTATGCGAGCATTAGCTCTTAGCTACCTGTCCACCAGCTCCGGGACAGACCACACATCCAGGGCTAACCTGAGTGTATTCCTCTCGGACCAAGCTCAATGACTTCCCCTCGCAACGCCCCTCGCGCAGATAGGGCTTCCATGGTAACTGAGGCAGGCTGCAGTCTTCGGGAGCTGGAGCGACTAAACCGGACGCTCAAGACCCTTAGTGCAGGTAATCGTATGCTCCTGCGCTGCTCAGATGAGCAAGAGTTACTGAACGGAATGTGCCGAGTGATAGTGGTAAAAGGCCATTATCGCTACGCCGGTGTTTGGTATTCGCTAAACGACGATGGCTATTCCCTAGTCCATATGGCGTATGCACTCAGCTCTACACATAGCCATCAGGAGGCTGATTTTTTTAGAAGCATTTCGCTTTCGTGGGCTAATTCAGAAGAGGGAGGTGCCGCAGCTATCGCTGTTATTACAGGTAAAGCCTGTGTCGGCCGTAATCTTCTCACCGACCCTGACCACGCTAAATGGCGCGAAGACATGGTTCGCCTTGGCTATGGATCGGTTACTGCCTTTCCATTACGGGTAGGTTCAGTTGTCGTAGGCTCTCTGTGCATTACTGCTACCGAGCCTGACGCATTTAATGAGTCTGAAGTTTCTCTTTTAGGTGAACTGGCTGATGATTTGACGTTTGGAATAGAAAATCTACGCATACGCGCAAAGCATCAGGCTGCAGAGGAAAGAATTCATCAAATAGCTTACTACGACTCACTTACTGGACTACCTAATCGAGAGATGTTTTATACAAAAGCCAAGTCAGTCATTACAGAACTCAGAGAGCAACACCGTCCGCTAGCAGTACTGCTTCTTAAGGCCGAAAATCATCACGAAATCAACGACACCCTTGGATACCTACAGGGCGACAAATTACTACAAGAGATTGCGAGCCTACTCTGCGCAACAATTCTCTCCAGCGGAGTTATTTTTCGCGCAGGCGAGGCCGAATTCGCAATTCTTTATGCAAATGCAGACGCAGACGCTGCTGTCCAAATGGCGCAAAGACTGAGTTCTTTATTTCATGGTGCGACTGACTCTTCTGGGCTAAACCACTATGCAAGGATGACGATAGGAGTTGCGTTATTCCCCGGCCATGGTGTTGAGCCGGACACATTATTTAGGCATGCACGGGCTGCCATGTCTGAGGCGAGGCGTACAGGACGCGACTTTTTGGTATTCGCTCCTAGCCTTGAAGAGGCGTGCACCAACCGACTATTACTGACGGCGGATTTGCGCGATGCGATCAAACTCGACCAGTTAATTCTCCATTGCCAGCCTCAGCTCAGCTTAATCTCCTCGCATATATGTGGCGCCGAGGCACTATTGCGTTGGCGGCATCCGGTTCGAAATATGGTGCCTCCCAGTGAGTTTGTAGCGCTTGCCGAATTTACCGGACTAATTACTCCGCTAACATTTTGGGTTCTTGAAGCTGCATTTAGACAACGCTTTGCGTGGAATGAATCAGGCTTAAACGTGCCTTTATCCATAAATCTTTCGGCACAAGACTTACGCGATGCTAGGCTAGTCACCAAGATCGAAGGGCTGATGGCGACTTGGGGGGCGGCGTCGAATTGGATTCAGTTTGAGGTTACTGAAAGTGCGCTCATGGAAGACCCAGCAAGTGCATTAGAAACACTGCGAAAATTGAAAGATGCCGGGATTCAACTAGCTATCGATGATTTTGGAATTGGCTATTCCAGCTTGAGCTATCTCCAGAACCTACCGGTAGATGCAATCAAGATCGATCAGTCCTTCGTTAAGCAAATAACCGAGCACCCAAAGCCAGCTGCCATTGTTCACTCTACAATTGAGCTAGCTCACAGATTAAATTTAAAGGTAGTTGCTGAGGGAATTGAAAACCAGGAGGTCCTGGGGCGCCTAATGGAGATGGGATGTGATGTAGCTCAAGGATATCTGATAGGAGCGCCAATGCCGACAGAAGATTTTGTAGATTGGCTGCAGTGCTCTAGCTGGAAGTTATTGGAGAAGTGAGTCCCCAGTCGCTTATATCTGACACGGTCTACCCACCAAAACTAGTGCGCCATGAAATGCCGCGTGCGCCTCAAGAAATACCGCGCCTACAGAGGTGAAGTAGGCCAGGTAGCGCCGAATTTGCTGGAGCGAAAATTCGATGCCAAGCGACCGAACCAGAAGTTGGTAACCGATGTGACGGAGTTTAAAGTCGGAGGCGAAAATCTTTACCTTTCACCGATACGTGACCTCTACAACGGCGAAATCATTGCCTACGAAACATCCAGGCGTCCTCTGTTCGACATGGTCGATGCGATTCTACGGAAAGCATTTTCGCGGCTACGGCCGCGAGACAAACTGATCTTGCATTCCGATCAGGGATGGCAGTATCGGATGCCCATCTACCGTCGCGTCCGTAACGAACATGCAGTGAAACCAAGCATCTCCGCAAAGGTAACTGCTATGACATTGCGGCTATGGAAAGCTTTTTCGGCACGTTGAAATCCGAATTCTTTTACCTGAGCAAATTCAACAGCCCCAATGAGCTTGAAGCAGGGCCGCGGGACTACATCCACTACTACAATCATTCGCGCATCAGGCTGAAACAAAGCGGCCTGAGCCCTGTTGAATACAGGACTCCAGCCGCCGGGCCCGCTTACCTATGTTCAGCGATTAGGAAGCGCAATCTTGGGAGCGACCTCTTTAGCGATCAACTCTAGAGACTGAAACCAGGGCGCAGGATCATCATAGTAATCATGTGCTTCTACCTGCAGCGTACCCCAACCACCTGTTGCCTCAAAAAGCGCATTGATCTTCTCCTTCACGGTATCGGGCGAACCGACCAAAAAGACGCGATCCACCAGGAACTCGAGATCAGCATCAGCCGGATCAATACCTGCATCCTTGGCATAGCCGTCCATCATGCCAAAACGACGCCAGATCGGGATCAGGTAGTGCTGGAAGCAGTAGCCGATCGGCCCCTCCATGACCAAGCGCTTGGCTTCCTTGTCAGTTTCAGCACAAAATACGGTGTGGGATACCGCATGACGCGAACGGTCCGGGGAATGGCCCGCTTGAATGGCTGCTTCGGAATAGACTTCCCAGTGTTTCTTCAGCGCATCTAGACCAGAGAAGATCGAAACCGGCTTGAAGTTGCGCTCACCTGCCAAACGCATGGACGGCGAGTTGTAGCTGAAACCGGTCACCGCAATCTCAGGTGCCTTGCTCCCCCAAGGGCTGAAATCAGCCAACTTATGCTGCTCATCACCCTCTGCGCCTTCAATCTCTTCCGGATAACCCGCGTCCCAGTACTTACCTTCATAGAAGAATGGCTCACGCTTCCAGATCTTCTCCATGATGTACAGGGACTCTCGCACCATGTCGTTCAGGTTCTTGGTTTCGTCCCCACCGTCAGCCGTGTTGGACTGACCGGCGTTGCGAATTCCGTGCATGTAGGAGGCCTGCGGATAGGCGCCAGCACCAATACCGAGGAAATAGCGGCCTTCCAGAATCTGTGACAACCAGCCGATCATGGTCGCCAGCTTGGCCGGATGCTGATGCGGCAGCAGGTGGGCCATGGGCGCGAACTTGATGTTCTTGGTTTGCAGGGCTGCCGCGGCGATTAACAGTTCAGGGTTGGGAATGTTTTCCCAGATCTGCGAGGCGTGCTCGGAGATCATCATCGAATCGATACCGACGCTGTCCGCCTGCACGGCACTCTGGATGCCCCAATCAAAGGTTTGCTTGGCTGTCCGACCAGGACGCATGTAGGGATGAAAGATCAAACCAGTTTCCATTGCCATGATTGTTATCTCCTCTAGATGGGTAATAGGCAAGGGAGGCATTAGCCTGTGTCTGCGGGCAGATGCCAGCAGTGGTGAATATAACGGCGTTATAGAGATCGGTCAACCCATGCGTTGATAGATTTTTGATGCTTGTCATCCCGACATTCGCTAAGCTGGAGCCCTGTCGCTCCTAGAATGTGCTTGGTGCCAAATGCCGCACGAGCAGGGGGGAGAGCCCTCAAGATGCCTTTTATCCACAAGGATTGACCCAAATCGGCTCAGGGAGCCTATTGAATTTTATGAACAGGTTGGTCAGATGAAATCGATGGCTTCTCGCAGCATGAAGGATCGCGGCAGCGACACTCTCGAGGTAAAGAAGCGCTTGCTGCAGGTAGCACGGCACCTACTGAGTACCGAGGGACGCGAGGGAGCAAGCTCACGCGCAATCTGCGCCCTTGCAGGGGTCGGCGCACCAACGATCTATCATTACTTCGGCGATCTGACAGGACTGCACCGGGCTGCCATTGATGAAACCTATGAACAAGTGGCTGAAGCCTATCAACAGGGAGCGAAAGAGCGCGGCCCCCAACAAGGATTGAGAAACGGCTGGGGCGCTTTTAATCACTTTGCTCATCAAGAGCCACTTATGTGCAGGATAGTTATCCAACAAATCCTAGCTGGCGAGCCACCTGCCACCGTTGCGGAAACGCTACGCACGGTAGAGAGCGACCTATCGCGACTATATGACGAAGGCGTCCTGAACTGCCCCGCTCATGAAGCAGTCCAGTTGCTTTGGATAGGCACGTTGGGCACCGCTTGTTTTACATCGAGCAAAAGAAATGACGAGCAGGAAAGGTATCCAGCATTACAAGAAAGGATGGTGGGTATAGTACTTAACGCTTTGTTTTCAAATGAAGACTAATCGATTTTTATTTTTATGAACTAGGGATGTCCTGAATTACCCCAACCTTTCCAGCCTGATAGCTCAGTTGCCTCAAAAACAGTTTACGCAGCAGGCGGCAGCACTAACTGCCTCGAGTTCCGTCCCATACGTTGGCTCGGCTTGGGGCACTTTCCATTACTGACGAACCACTCCTGCTGGTGGCCAGCAAATGTCGGCGAGCGATCAATAAGCGCGACAGGGCTAGGTTCTGTACGAAAAGTAATGCCGTAGGCATCGCAGCGTGCAAGCCAGTGTGACCATCGCGCCCGAACTGCTGGCCAACTTGTCGTAGCGGGTGCCGATTCTCCGGCTCTCTTTCAGCCAGCCAACATTCGCTCGATGATGTTCCGCTGTCGGTGCTTCGGACGGTCAAACTGCCGCCCCACCTGGCTTGGGCTCGCGCTTGATGGTGCGCTGCGGCATCACCGGCTGCATGCGGTAGCGATCACAGTAGAGACGTAGGTGTTCGGCATCGTAGCTCTTGTCGGCCAATAACCAGCGGCAGCGTTTACGAGGCCGCCCCGGTTTTCCGGGGATGCATACCTGCTCCAACAGAGGCTGAGCATGTGAAATGTCGCTGGCTTGCCCCCGGTGACAGCATGAAACGCCGAGGAACACCATTGGCATCGCAGATCAGGTGAATCTTGGTGGTCAGGCCGCCTCGGCTGCGTCCCAAGGCATGGTCTAGCGGTTCTTCCGGCCCCCCTTTTTCCCGGCGCCGGAGGAGGTTCGGGTTGCACGCACCACGGTGGAGTCGATCATCCAGGTGTCCAGGTCAATCAGGCCTTCCTGATTCAGCCGGACGTGCAATCGCTCAAGTACCTGATCGAACGTGCCGTCGTCTCGCCAGTCGCGAAAACGCTGATACACCGTCGCCCCAGGGCCGAAACGTTCCGGCAGATCCCGCCAGGCTGCCCCAGAGCACAGGATCCAGAAGATGCCATTGAGCACCAGTCGATTATCACTGCGCGGTCGCCCCATCTTCTGCTCCGGGAAACCAGATCCTGGATCAACTCCCCATGCCGCATCGGGGAGTTCGTAGCGCCTTGCCATGCGGGCCTCCAGCCAATCATGGCGGCGATTCTACCTGCACCGACTTTTCGTACAGAACCTAACAGCATCACCAACTGCGTCATACTCTTAGGCAGGCCACAGAAGCACACCTCGCCATACAGCAATTTATCGATCTGAGTAACCTCCGCGGCATTGGCCACCGTGACCACCTCACTGTGCGCCAATCCCGATTCATCGCCGGCGCCAATTTTCACTTTCGCGCCGAAGCATTACTGGTTGCCCTTCATCGCCTGGTTCATTACCGCCTCGATTTAGCCGGTGGCGGATCGTTCACCGGGCGATGCTTGCAACTGACTCAGACCGCAATCAACTTGCCCCACAGACCGGCAGGCCCAAACAGCTAAGCCACTCCCTGCCCAATGCGACGCAATGGCCCTAACGGCTGCCTGCTTCGTCGCACATCCAGCCCTGCAAACGATCGGAGACTCACATCACCTAGAGCTTCGACCTGCCCCATATCAACACATTCGTTGACCGGAAAGGAACCTCGATGCTAGTGTGCTAGACGAGGATTACGCACGTCTCCGTCGTCGCAAGGTTTTTCAACGGAATAGTGAGTGAGCCTGCCCGATCCGGCTTTCCGGCGGCACCGCTGGAAAATCGCTATAGGCACCATTCTTGGAACCAATACGTCAATTGGCCATGGTCGAATTCGAATGCAGACAATCGAATGATAGTAAGGATTGCATCACTTTGAATCACGAACAGGTTTCAATAGAAACACGCGATGGCAGGTGCCAGGCGCACATCTTCACGCCAGAGGGTCAGGGACCCTGGCCCTCCGTGATCTTCTGCATGGATGGCTTTGGCATCCGTCCCACATTGTTCCAAATGGCCGAACGGCTCGCACAACGCGGCTATGTCGTGTTACTGCCTGACCTGTTTTATCGAGCCGGCCCCTATGGGCCATTGGCACCTGCAGAGATATTCAGAAGCAGCGATGTCATGGGCGCAATTGGTCATCTCCTCGCCTCAACCGACAATCACAAGGCGGCACGGGATGCACAGGCATTCATAGACTACTTGGATACCCGCACCGATGTTTCTAGTCCCAATATTGGGACAATCGGATATTGCATGGGCGGTGGCATTGCTCTCTCCATTGCGGGCACCTATCCGGATCGAATTTTGGCTGTAGCGAGCTTCCATGGAGGCAATCTTGCTACGGATGCTGACACCAGCCCCCACTTACTGGCGCCATTGATCAAGGCGCGAGCCTATGTCGCCGGCGCCGATAGAGACGACTACTACTCACCACAAATGGCCAAGCGTCTAGAGAAAGCCCTGTTAGAGGCCGGCGTCGATCACCGATGTGAAATCTATGCTGAGGCCCTACACGGCTTCGCCGTAGCTGACTTTCAAGAGTTCAACGAAGAAGCTGCCGAGCGCCATTGGCGTGAGCTGTTTGACCTGCTTGACACGACACTCATTCGTTAATGGACTCAAAGCAATAATCTCTTATTTGTAGACGAGGGGCGACTTCCCTTAACTGCCATCTGCATTATCGAAACCAGAAGTAACCAGCTCCAAATAATTATTGAGAGGAGTCAAGAAATAAAAGACCACACCTCCCAAGAGAAGTATTTGACCAATAATTTTACAACATTACGGCCACGAACAACCAACCCCGAAATATTATTACCCAACCTACACAATTGTAGCTTTAGCTAAATCTTTAGTTCCGCCTACCCCATTGCAACGGGCGCTAACATGCTGATCTCTAAAAGTCGCCGAGCTACTATTGAATGCTTGATGCATCTAATTGATGCGCTGGAAGGACGCTCCCAATCCAACGCACCAGAAGAGGATGTAGCTGCACCCCCCCTAGTTAAGCGCGCTTACCGCGCATGGCGCGAACATTTTCAAGCTCAAGATCATCAGCAGAAACAACAGATTGCCCTCACCAACCAGATAGCTTCGTTAACTCAGCAGCAGGCCGCTACCACGACCGAACGATTGCATGTCGAACAACGCCTTGAACTGGTCAGCCTAGCCAGCAGCGAAGGGTTTTGGGATCTGCTGGTAAAAAATGGAGACCCTGTGAATGCAAATAACACCCTTTGGTGCTCAACACAGTTTCGCTCATTACTTGGGCTAGATGACGAAAAAGATCTCTCTATACAACTCGGCACTTGGATTCAGCGTATACATCCTGACGACTGGGAATCGACTACGGATGCATTGACCCGATATCTGAAAGATAGACGATACGACGTCACACTTCGTATTGAATACCGACTGCGTAACGGTAGAGGTGACTATGTCAAAGTTGAGGTAAATGCCAGGACTTGGTGTGACGCTAAAGGTGTACTGATACGCATGGCCGGTACTATACGTGACGTACACGTACAGCACGAACGTGATTGCGAACTGGGGCGGACGCTTGAGCGATTCGAGATTGCCAGGGAGATAATCAGCGACGGCCTCTGGGATATGGAGGTGATAGGTGGCAACCCACTAAATTCTCACAATCCCCTGTGGTGGTCGCAGCAATTCCTTCAGATGCTCGGCTTCGAAGAGCCAAAAGAATTTCCCAATGTTCTCGAAAGCTGGGCTTCTCGCATCCATCCAGACGACAGACAAAGTGTTTCTGAGTTGTTTGGCGCACACATAAACGACAGCAGCGGTTGCACCCCGTTTGAGGCGACTTACCGGATAAAGTTAAAAAACGGCGAGTATCGCTGGTTCAGCACCCGCTGCAAGACACGACGAAATACTGAAGGAAAGCCGCTCCGGATAGCGGGGGCGTTGGTAGACATGCACTCTCAGCGCCAAGAGGAACAACTACGTGAGGAGCGGGAAATGCAAAGACAGCTCATAGAACGAAACCTAAGTAAACTTACCGAGATTGTTGGTGCCATCCAAGCCATCGCTAGCCGAACAAATTTACTCGCTCTCAACGCGGCAATTGAGGCCGCACGCGCTGGTGAGGCTGGACGGGGTTTTGCAGTAGTTGCCGATGAAGTCCGCAAACTTGCCACACAAACAAGTGAGGCCACTCACCAGGCGGCCGAAATGCTTGCCACGCAGAATAATGATCAAAACTCTTCTTACCGATAATACATGCCGGAACGTACCAATAAAACCCTCACCACAAGCCACCCAGGCATCACAGCGGCACTAGTGACTTGGTTAGCTCCTAAATTACTCGCCCCATAGAATAAATTACCTGGATAAGTTTTATCTCACGCAGCCAGGCAACGGAAGTGCGCACATCAGCCCCAACACCAAAATCTTCCAGAATCTGGTTATGTAATCTAAAAATATTCTCGCCACATCTGCTGCAACCTTCAACCTAAGCACGCCACATGCCTAGGGATAGCACCGACCCACCCAACTGACACCTTCAGACGGGGTATTTTTTAATGCACATCGCACAGGTTTTTTTGCTTGTTACATGCTAGATGCCTGCATCCATATACTCGAGGCAGCTAGCTCATCGATGAACGACATATCGGCCACACAAAACAACAAGAGAACCAGCCATGAGAGACGTTGCTCTCAAGAAAGCCCAAGGTAATCCCAAGCATTACCGCAGCGCCGGACCTTCCAGGTTGGAGGGCACGACTATTGAATGGCACGACTTCTTTCTCTACAGCACCGCCGCCGCCCTAGCCTTCAACAAGCTATTCCTTCCTTTGCAAGTCACCTTGACTGCCTTCACCGTCTACGCAGAGGGGGTCGCCGGTCATCTGACGAGCACGATTGCCTCCATTCATGAAGAACGGTTGCTAGCTTGGGGTTGGCGGCTGCCATTTCTGACCAAGATCACTCTACGCATTTTCGGCCGGCTGCACCGAGCAAGCGTCGCTAAGTCTCCGGACCTTAGAAAACTCAAACGACATAGTCTTCGTTCGCAAGTGCCGCCGATTGCCGTAGTTCATAGCTATACGCAAAACGACGACTTACCAGCCTGCTCGAATTCACCACTCCCCTTTACCTCATCCCCTCACTACTTAGTACACGACAGTCAAACCTGGCTGTACGAGCGATCGCTCAACCTCTTTATAAACCACCCACAGGAACATACACATGGGCGCTTCAATTCCTAAAGTAAAACTCTTAATCAACGGTGAATTCGTCGAATCCAAGACCAGTCAATGGCGCGACGTGGTCAACCCGGCTACCCAGGAAGTCCTGGCCCGCGTCCCCTTCGCCACCCAAGACGAGATGGACGCTGCCGTCGCCGCCGCCCAGGCAGCCTTTAAGACCTGGCGCAAGACCCCGATCGGCGCCCGTGCCCGCATCTTCCTCAAGTACCAGCAACTGATCCGCGAGAACATCAAGGAACTGGCCGCGCTGCTCACCGCCGAGCAGGGCAAGACCCTGCCGGACGCCGAAGGCGACGTGTTCCGTGGCCTGGAAGTAGTGGAGCATGCCGCCAACATCGGCACCCTGCAGATGGGCGAGCTGGCCAACAACGTGGCCAATGGCGTGGACACCTACACCCTGCTGCAACCGATCGGCGTCTGCGCCGGCATCACCCCGTTCAACTTCCCGGCGATGATTCCGCTGTGGATGTTCCCCATGGCCATCGCCTGCGGCAACACCTTCGTCCTCAAGCCCTCCGAGCAGGACCCGCTGGTGACCATGCGTCTGGTTGAGCTGGCCCTGGAAGCCGGTATCCCGAAAGGCGTGCTGAACGTGATCCACGGTGGCGTCGACGCAGTGAACCTGCTCTGCGACCACCCGGACATCAAGGCCGTGTCCTTCGTCGGCTCCACCAAGGTGGGCACCCACGTCTACAACCGCGCCACCCTGAACGGCAAGCGTGCGCAGTGCATGATGGGCGCCAAGAACCACGCCATCGTCCTGCCCGACGCCCACAAGCAGCAGACCCTCAACAACCTGCTGGGCGCCTCCTTCGGTGCCGCCGGCCAGCGCTGCATGGCCCTGCCGGTGGTGATCCTGGTGGGCGAGGCCCAGGCCTGGCTGCCGGAGCTGGTGGAAAAGGCCAAGACCCTGAAGGTCAACGCCGGCGTCGAGCCGGGCACCGATATCGGCCCGGTGGTCTCCTGCGCCGCACTGGATCGCATCAGCGGCCTGATCGCCACCGGCATCGAGGAAGGCGCCAGGCTGGAACTGGACGGCCGCAACCCGAGCGTGCCCGGCTACCAGGACGGCAACTTCGTCGGCCCGACTGTCTTCTCCGGCGTGACCACCGAAATGACCATCTACCGCGAAGAGATCTTTGGTCCGGTGCTCTGCGTGGTGAACGCAGCCACCCTGGACGAGGCCATCGCCTTCATCAACGCCAACCCGAACGGCAACGGCACCGCCCTCTTCACCCGCTCCGGCGCCGCCGCGCGGCACTTCCAGGAAGAGATCGATGTCGGCCAAGTCGGCATCAACGTGCCGATCCCGGTGCCGGTGCCGCTGTTCTCTTTCAGCGGTTCGCGCGCCTCCAAGCTGGGCGACCTCGGCCCGTACGGCAAGCAAGTGGTGCTGTTCTACACCCAGACCAAGACCATCACCCAGCGCTGGTTCGACGAGAACGATGTCGGCGGGGCAGTGAACACCACCATCACCCTCAAGTGAGGCATCAGGGGCGGGCTATGCACCGCCCCTGATTCAGGAGACCTCTAGATGGCATACGAATCTCTACTTGTTGAAGTCCACGGCCGCGTTGGCGTGATCACCCTCAACCGTCCCAAGGCGCTCAATGCGTTAAACGTCCAGTTGATCGACGAAATCAACCGGGCACTCGACGGTCTGGATCGAGATCCCAACATCGGTTGCATGGTGATTACCGGTTCTTCCAAGGCCTTCGCTGCCGGAGCGGACATCAAGGAAATGGTCGCCATGGCCTATCCGCAAGTCCTCCTTGATGACTTCTTCTCTGCAGCAGATCGCATTGCAGCCCGGCGCAAACCCCTGATCGCAGCAGTCGCCGGTTATGCACTGGGTGGCGGCTGCGAGTTGGCGCTGATGTGCGACCTCATTTATGCCGCTGACAATGCTCGTTTTGCCCTGCCAGAAATCACTCTTGGTGTGTTGCCCGGGATCGGCGGAACCCAACGCTTGGCTCGTGCCATTGGCAAAGCCAAAGCCATGGACATGTGCCTGAGCGGTCGGCAAATGGATGCCCTGGAGGCAGAGCGCACCGGCTTGGTTGCACGTGTACTACCGGTCGACCTCCTCCTCGAGGAAACGCTTAAAAGCGCTGCAGCCATTGCAGAAAAATCTCTGCCGGCGGCCATGTTGATCAAGGAGTCGGTTAATCGCGCCTTCGAAGGTAGCTTGGCGGAAGGTATCCGGTTCGAGCGCCGAGTATTCCACTCCACTTTTGCCAACGCCGATCAGAAGGAAGGCATGAGTGCCTTCGTCGAAAAGCGCGCTCCCAGTTTTATTCACCGCTGACTTTTCCGGCCCTACCTCAAGAGGACGCCAACATGCACATCGGATTCCTTGGCCTCGGCAACATGGGCGGCCCCATGGCCCGCAACCTGCTCAAGGCCGGCCACACCCTCACCGTGTTCGATCCCTCGCCCCTGGCCACCGCCGCCCTGGTGGAACTGGGCGCCCGCGTGGCCAGCAGCCCGGCGGAAGTCGCCCGCGGCGGTGCCGCGGCGATCATCACCATGCTGCCCACCGCGGCCCACGTGAAGCAGGTCTACCTGGGCCAGGATGGCCTTCTGGCCAATATTGGCCAAGGCGTACTACTGATCGACAGCTCCACCATCGACCCGCTGAGCGCCCGCGAAGTCGCCCAGGCCGCCGCCGCCCAGGGCAATCCCATGCTCGACGCACCGGTCTCCGGTGGCACCGGCGGCGCAGCGGCAGGCACCCTGACCTTCATGGTCGGCGGAACCGCCAGCGCCTTCGACCAGGCGCAACCGCTACTCGCCGCCATGGGCAAGAACATCGTCCACTGTGGCGACACCGGCAACGGCCAGGTGGCCAAGATCGCCAACAACATGCTGCTGGGCATTTCCATGGTCGGCGTCGCCGAAGCTATGGCCCTGGGCGTCTCCCTCGGGATGGACGCCAAAGTGCTGGCCGGCATCATCAACACCTCCAGCGGCCGCTGCTGGAGCTCGGAGATCAACAACCCCTTCCCCGGCGTGCTGGAGAATGCACCGGCCTCCCGCGGCTACAGCGGCGGCTTCGGTACCGACCTGATGCTCAAGGACCTGGGCCTGGCCACCGAGGCCGCCCGCCACGCGAAACAGCCGGTGGTGCTGGGCGCAGCGGCCCAGCAGCTCTACCAGACCTTCAGCCTGCAGGGACATGGCGGCCTGGACTTCTCCGCGATCATCAACCTGCTCCGTCGGGAAGCTTGAGCATGAGCGAGCACGAGGCACCGGTCCTGGCCAGCGTGCGCAACCGCGTCGGCCACCTCACCCTCAACCGCCCGGCCGGGCTGAACGCCCTGACCCTGCCCATGGTGCGCCTGCTCCATCGGCACCTCTGGGCCTGGGAACTGGACCCGGACATAGTCGCCGTGGTGATCCGCGGCGCCGGCGAGAAGGCCTTCTGTGCCGGTGGTGACATCCGCATGCTCTACGAGAGCCATGCGGCCGGCGACAACCAGCACGAGCTGTTCCTTGAAGAGGAATATGCCCTGGACGAATACCTGCACGGTTACGCCAAGCCGGTGCTGGCACTGATGGACGGTTTCGTCCTCGGCGGCGGCATGGGCCTGGCCCAGTCCGCCTCGCTGCGGGTCATCACCGAACGCACGCGGATGGGCATGCCGGAAGTCGGCATCGGCTTCTTCCCGGATGTCGGCGGCAGCTACTTCCTGCCGCGCCTGCCCGGTGAACTGGGCGTCTACCTGGGCGTCACCGGCCACCATGTGCGCGCCGCCGACGCGCTCTATGCCGGGCTGGCCGACTACTGCCTGCCCAGTGAACGCCTTGCCGAGCTGGACTGGGCGCTGGACAGCCTGAACTGGAGCTACGCCCCTCGGGAGAACCTCCACCAGTTGCTGGCTGGCCTTGCCACCGAGCGTATTCCGGGTTCGGAGCTGAAGGCTTATCGCCAAGTTATCGACGAAATCTTTTCACTGCCCAATCTCCAGGAGATCCGCACTGCATTGCAGTCCGACAGCCGGCCCGACGTACAAGATTGGGCAGAGGAAACGATTCGCCTCCTCAACAAAAATTCCCCACTCGCCATGGCGGTAACCCTCGAGCTTCTGCGCTGCGGCCGACGTCTTAATCTGGCTGACTGTTTCGATCTTGAGCTGCATCTGGACCGCCAGTGGTTCGACAAGGGCGACCTGATGGAGGGCATCCGTGCCCTGATCATCGACAAGGACAAGAACCCACGCTGGAACCCGCCGAACCTTGAGGAGTTACAGGACGAACAGGTGAAAGCCTTTTTTGCAGGCTTCCATACCCGTCGCACCTCTGCAATAGCTGCTGAACGGCCAGTAACTCAATAGCGCCAGGCACGCCCGATCCGCTGGAGACCTTTAATGCACGATATCGAACTCACCGAAGAACAACGCATGATCCGCGACATGGCGCGCGACTTCGCCCGCGCCGAAGTCGCCCCGCGCGCCCAGGCCTGGGAAAAGGCCGGCTGGATCGACGACGATCTGGTACGGCAGATGGGCGAGCTGGGCCTGCTCGGCATGGTGGTGCCCGAGGAATGGGGCGGCACCTACATCGACTATGTGGCCTATGCCCTGGCGGTGGAGGAAATCTCCGCCGGCGACGGCGCCCTCGGCGCGCTGATGAGCATCCACAACTCGGTGGGCTGCGGGCCCCTCCTCAAGTACGGCAGCGAAGCACAGAAAGGCCGCTGGCTGGCGGAGCTGGCCAGTGGCGCCGCCATCGGCTGCTTCTGCCTTACCGAACCCCAGGCTGGCTCGGAAGCGCACAACCTGCGCACCCGTGCCGAGCTCAAGGACGGCCAGTGGGTGCTGAACGGCGCCAAGCAGTTCGTCAGCAACGGCAAGCGGGCGAAGCTGGCCATCGTCTTCGCGGTGACCGATCCGGAACTGGGCAAGAAAGGCCTGTCCGCCTTCCTGGTGCCCACCGACACCCCCGGCTTCGTGGTCGACCGCAGCGAGCACAAGATGGGGATCAAGGCCTCGGACACCTGCGCGGTGACCCTGAGCGACTGCCGCATCCCGGAAGAGAACCTGCTGGGCCAGCGCGGCAAGGGCCTGGCCATCGCCCTGTCGAACCTGGAAGGCGGGCGCATCGGCATCGCCGCCCAGGCCCTGGGCATCGCCCGTGCAGCCTTCGAGGCGGCCCTGGGCTACGCGCGGGAACGGGTGCAGTTCGGCAAGCCGATCATCGAGCACCAGAGCATCGGCAACCTGCTGGCGGACATGCAGGTCCGTCTCAATGCCGCGCGCCTGATGATCCTCCACGCCGCGCGCCTGAAGGGCGCCGGCCTGCCCTGCCTGTCCGAAGCCTCCCAGGCCAAGCTGTTCGCTTCAGAAATCGCCGAGCAGGTGTGCTCCAGCGCCATCCAGGTCCATGGCGGCTACGGCTACCTGGAGGACTACCCGGTGGAGAAGTACTACCGCGATGCGCGGATCACGCAGATCTACGAAGGCTCCAGCGAAGTACAGCGGCTTTTGATCACTCGGGAAATGACCAATTACACGCTATGAAACCATTTGTGGGCGCCTCAGCGGCGCCCACAAGCGCCCCAACTACACACCTACGATCATGACAAACATCCAAGACTCGCTAGAAGCGGTATCGCTAGCGGTCAATAACACAGTCAGCTGCAGCCACATCGATGAAGGTCTGATGTCCATGCCCATCGCCTTGCAAAACAAGCTGCCGTCATCCACTCGCAGCCAACCTATAAGTACTACTGGCTCCCCAAAACGCTATCACCAAACACGCGAGAAAGCTCTGGAGTTGTTCGCTCAGCGTGGCTACAGCCGAGTCAGTATGCGCGACTTGGCAGAGTTCATGGGCATTCCTGTCGGCTCCCTCTACAACCACATCGAGAGCAAAGAAGCCTTGCTGTTCGAGCTAATCGAGGAACTATATGAGCAGTTGCTAAATGGCGCGCTGAAACTGTCCCACCGGGACGTCTCCCCCACAGCACGACTGCTTCTCCTCACTGAAGCCCATCTCCAGCTACACAACGGTATGGGCGCACACTTCCGTTTGGCAGAATACGACCTGCACTGCCTCGATAACGATCACCAGGAGCGAATCCTAAAGTTGCGCCAACGCTATGAGGCAGTGCTAATAGAAACCGTGGAGCAACTAACCGGAGAGCCAGCATGCGAGGTCCGCCGTGCCGGCCTAGCTAGCATCGTTTCACAGCTTAATCAGTTACCGGCTTGGCTCGGAGAGGCACCAACTGGCAACACGGCAAAGTTTGAGTTGCTACGCGAAATGATTATCGGATCCATACGAGGCGTGATCCGGGCCACCCAGAGTTTAGCTAACTCGGTAGCTCAGTCCGGCGGCAGATAGCTCATCGACGTTGACTCGCCCAACAGTAGCGGCTGGTTAAGCTCGACGCAGGCCCGCAGATATTCGGCTACCCGAGTAATACGACGGAGTTTACGTAGATCCTCGCTGTAATAGATCCAGAACTGCCGCACTACCTCTATCTCACCCGGAAGAACTTCGCACAGACGCGGGTTATGTCCTGCGAGAAAGCAGGGCAAAATTGCAAGCGCCCTCCCCTCCAGCGCTGCATGGTAATGAGCAATTACGCTGGTGCTACGCAGCTGGCGAACCGCTCCGGGTACAAGATCATTCAAGTAGAGAAGCTTTGGGCTGAAGGCTAAGTCTTCAACGTAGGAGATGAACGTGTGCCCGGCCAGGCTTTCGAGGCTGCGAATCGGCGCATTATTGGCCAAGTACTCAGGAGTGGCATACAAGCGTAGACGGTAGTCGCAGAGCTTAGAGCAGACATAAGGCCCACGTTGCGGACGCTCCAGCGTGATAGCGATATCAGCCTCACGCCTCGACAAGCTGACGAAGTGTGGCACCGGGAGGATATCCAGCGAGATGTGTGGATAGCGGTCCTGGAATCGACTCATATGCGGAGTAATGAAACTGGAGCCGAATCCCTCAGTGCAACCGATGCGCACATGCCCAGACAGTTCCAAACCAGTGCCTGAAACTTGCTCGCAGGCTGCCTGTAGGGTGCTTTCCAGAGTCTCGGCGTAGCGCAGCATGCGCTGCCCTTCAAGCGTGGGCACGAAACCCGCCGCCCTCGATTTCTCGAATAGCAATGCACCCAGGTTCTGTTCCAGAACACGGATTCGACGCGAGACCGTAGTGTAGTCAACGCCCAGCCTTCGAGACGCAGCGCTGGCGGTACCGGTGCGCGCCACTTCTAAGAAGAAGCGAAGGTCGTCCCAATTTAAACGCTCGAGGCTGGCGCAATTTGGCATATTTTTCCTCCAGTTCGCACGATCAGGGCTTAGCGAGCACGGCGCTCATCACGCGCACTACAATTATCAACGTAAATGTTGATTTCCAAAGCATCATTACCCGATATCGATCCAAAAATCAAGGCAGATCGAACGGCGGCTGCCACAGCGGACCTACGCGCGCTTTCAAACAGATTGAGATGTTCTGAGGACGTTGAACAGCGTCACTAGCTGCGCTGTATTCTTGGCAAGGCCAGGGACGGACCAAACCCTCAAACATAACCGAACTGGGGCTTGATCATCCGAAGGACGCTTCACGTCCCGTGTAAGGATCACGGGGCCACTGTCAGACCACCATCAAGGGGGATAATCGTCCCAGTGAGATAGGCACTTGCACGGGAGATCAAATAGATAACGGTGCCGCCAACATCTGCCGCACTGCCAAAGCGATGAGCAGGGATACCATCCAGCACCGCTCGCTCAACCTCTGCATCAGCGATGACTCCTGCGGTGAGATCACTTGGAAAGTAACCCGGAGCAATGGCGTTGACATTGATATTGCGCGAACGTAAATCTGATGCCAGCGTGCGGCTAAGCTGATGCATGGCAGCCTTGCTGCAACCATAGGCATAGGCGCCGCCGTAACTTTTCCCGAGAATGCCACCCACTGAACCGATATTGATTATGCGTGCCGGATCATCAGATGTGCCGGCCTTTTCCAGCAGGGGACACAGCGCCTGGATCAGCAGAAACGGCGACTGCAGGTTGAGGCTCATCACCGCAGACCAGTCTTTCTCAGTGACAGAGCCAAGTGGCGGCGCATGAAATACACCGGCGTTGTTAACCAGTGCGTGCAGTTGCGAACAGCAATCCTGCACCGTGCGAAATAGATCAGCCAACTGATCATCTCGCACAAGGTCACACTCAATGAACTCAAAACCTCCGTACTCCGCCAGTTCATGGTTCAAACTGTCTGCCGCAGCATGGTCCCGCCCAGCGACCAGCACCCGGCAGCCTGCCGCCACCAGACAGCGGGTAATCATTGCACCAATACCCTTGGCCCCACCTGTAACCAATACTGTTTTGCCGGCAACGGAAAACAGTCCAGAGATGTCATTGCAAGACATATACCTGAGCTTCTTGTCAGTCGAATAATATGAGCGGTGAAAAATGGCTGCCAAGCAGCAGCCATTTGTGTCGGATCAACACAGCAAAAACAAGGCAACTTGATCCTCAGTGCCACCTGTTTTTATTAGAACTGATCAAGCCAGGTGGAGGAGACCAGAACCTAGCCTTTCGTTCTCAGGATGTTCTGACGTTGGGTACCACTTCTTGCGCCAAGCGCTGCAGCGACTCGAAATAGGGTTCCGGGTTGTCGATATTGTCATGCGAGTTAACGATGACCTGACCGAAGCCGCCGGTGCGCTCGATCATTGCCTCGATCTTGCGCGTCACGGTTTCCGGCGAGCCGCAGAGCCAGACATGGTCGGCAAGGAAGTCCATGTCGATCTGGCTGGGGTCAATATCTACACCAGCATCGGCGATGATGCCCGGGAACAGATTGAACTTCTTGTAGATCGGGAACAGGTAGTGCTCCCAGGTCTTGGCCATGCCGCTGGCTTTGGCGCGCTTGCGGGCCTCGGCATCGGAGTCGGCAATGAAGATTTCCCGGGTCACACGGAAGCGCGAGGCTTCCGGGGTAAAGCCCTTGGACTGCATAGCTGTGGCCCAGGTGTCGTAATGCGAGCGCATGACCTCATGACCACCGAAGAAGGAGATCGGGCTGTAATTGCGCTCACCCGCCCACTTCAGCGACGAGGAGTTTTTGGTCAGACCGGTAACGGCGATTTCCAATGCTTCGCGGCCACCCCAAGGGCTGTTGTCGGCGATTTCCACATCGTATTCGGGCATGGTATCCGGCCCCGGAAATCCGGCCTGGAAGAACTTGCCCTTGTCCATGAAAGGCTTGCGTGCCCAGACCTTCTCCATCAGCTCCAGCGCCTCGAACATTTGTTCCTGCAGCGGGCCAATGCCTTCGAAACCGTGCAGGATGGCATCGGTGTGATGTCCACCGGGCGCCACGCCAAGGAAATAGCGGCCTTCGAGAATCTGTGACAGCCATCCAACCTGAATCGCCAGACTGGCCGGGTTGTGATAGGGCAGCAGGTGGGCCATCGGCGCAAAACGGATATTCTTGGTGATCGGCGCTGCGGCGCCGATGATGATCTCCGGACAGGGAATGTTTTCCCAAGCCAGGGTCGAATGCTCACCGATCATGAAATCGGTAAACCCCGCCTGATCACAGACCTGTGCCAGTTTGAGAGACCAATCGAACATCTCCCGTGCCGTGCGGTGCGGAAGGTTATAGGGAGTATGGAAAAAACCGCATTGCATAGTCGTTACCTCTTGTTTTTGTTTACCTTGTCAGGCTGGCGTGCCAGGCATACCGGCCATGCAATCACTTAAACCAGCGTCCCTTCGGCATCCTTGGTCGCGAACCGAGGGGCCACCAGGCTGGCAAACTTCTCCAACTCTTCATTGTTCTGCTCCGGGTCCAGGTGGCCCTGGCCAAACATCAGGAACAGTTCGTTGAAGCCCAGGCGGTCATGCGCGCGGCCGATCTGCTCGGCGATGTCGTCAGCCGAGCCGATCAGCACGTTCGGCATTTTCTGGCCGAACGGGATGAACCACTTGTCCCAGAACCACTTGTGCTCAGCCATCAACTGCTTGGCCTTGTCCTTGTCATCGGTCAGCATCAGGAAACCACCCCAGGCGGCAACATCCTCGCGGGCAACTTCGCGCTCATGCTGGCGGGCGGTATCGGCATAGCGGTTCCACAGGGCATCGCAGAAGTCCAGGTCGGCAGCCAGCACGATCGGCTTGCCGCCTTCCCGTGCCCACATGTCGACGGTGCGCATGCTGCCGGCAAAGCCGCCGTAAATCTTCGGGTGGGGATTCTGGTAGCACTTCGGCGCAATCCCGATCTGGCGCACGATGCCATCGGCATCCATGCCCTTGCCCATGCTGGCATAGGCCGGGTGACCGGCAGAGCCGCCATTTGGCGGGAACTCCCAGTGCTTGCCCTTGTGGCTGAACACGTCGTTGGCCCAGGCCTTCTTGATGACCTGCAGCGACTCCTCGAAGACTTCGCGGTTCAGCGCATCCTGCTCATCGCGGGCCTTGGCGTTGTCCGGCGTAGTGGCGCTGACCCCCGGACGCGCGGCATAGGAGTCGACCCAGCGCGCATGGTAACCACGGGTGAAACCGACCATCAGCCGCCCTTGGAGCATATGGTCAAGGGTGGCGATTTCTTCGGCGATGCGCACCGGGTTATGGGTCGGCAGGGTGTACCCCATGATGCCGGCCTTCATCCGCTTGGAATGCAGGCCCACATAGAGGCTGAACATGCCGGGATGGTTGTTGATCTCAAAACCCTCGATCTGCAGGTGATGCTCAGGTTGGCAGTAGCCTGCGTAGCCAAGCTCATCCGCCAGACGCACGTAATCGCGCACCTCGGATAGAAAGCGCTGATACAGCTCAGGGCGCTGACCGGCCATGCCCGCTTCCAGCTCATAACGACGACCGATCACACCTGTTTGCATCAAATGAAACTTCATTGGGCC
>NZ_SSOJ01000096.1:0-41622 GCF_029871205.1 Pseudomonas sp. BN417
GCAGCAGGCGGCCGTTGGGCCAGAGCACTTCGACGAGGAAATTCAGATAGGGTTCACGGACCGCCAGCAGGGTGTATTCACGCAGCAGGCGGCCGTTGGGCCAGAGCACTTCGACGAGGAAATTCAGATAGGGTTCACGGACCGGCTTGCTCGAGGTCACCCGGATGACACTGCGGCCATTGGGCTTGAGGACCGGGGTGAATTTGAGGTCCGCCAGGAAGTACTGGCGATCGACGCCGGCCTTGGAGAACTCCTCGGCCGACGCCAGGCCCGGCTTGACCTCGGCCGATGCGAGATCGCGCACTTCGAGCAGCTCGATCTCCGCGACCAGAGGCTGGTTCAAGGAGGAGCGCAGGGTGACTTCCCCAAGCCCGAGCGCGTGGGCCATGCCCGAAGTCAGCGCGGATGCGGCCGCGATTGCCAGCACAAGTTTGCGAACCCGAACCATAGAGTGATTCCCTTGTTTTATCTTTTTTCTCGCTGCGCGAGAGGAGGGTCTTAAGTCGCTGCCTGCGCACGCCGAAACGGCGGCTCCCCATCAACGATAAGGCCAAGCCAGTATTGTCAAGCTAGAATATTTCTACAAATTTTCAGGTAAGTATCTTTGACAGATAGTGTTTTATCAATAACTCGGCAGACTGCACGGCATTGAGCGCAGCGCCTTTTCTTGCATTATCTGAAGCAATCCACAAATTGAGTTCACAGGGGTCATCCAACCCGCCGCGCACCCTGCCTACATATACCGAATCCTGCCCCACAGCGTCGCCGACGGCGGTCGGATAATCGCCCTCGTCTTCCACCAATTCGACACACGGCGCCTGGCGCAGGCGCTCGAAAACGGCAGCAAGGTCCACTGCCTTGTCCGCCACCAGGGAAACCGCCAGGCTGTCGCCGAAGAACACCGGCGCCAGGGCGCATGTGGCGGACACGCGCAACCCGGGCTCACCGAGCAATTGCCTGATTTCGCTGGCCATGCGCCGCTCCAGGGCGATATGCCCCTGGGCATCGGGCGCACCGGCCTGGGCCAGGATGTTGAAGGCGATCTGCCGGTCGAAGAAACGCGGCTCCAGCGGCCTGGCGTTGAGCAGTTCGGCAGTCTGCCGGGCCAATTCGGTGACCCCTTCGCGACCGCGGCTGGAGACCGCCAGGCTGGCCGTCACACTGAGGCGCTGCGCCGTGAACAGGTCCTTCAGGGGCGCAAGCACGCAGGCCAGGGCCACGGCGGAGGCACTGGGACTGGTCAGCTGATAGGGCGCCGCCAGACCTTCCAGCAACTGCGGGTTGGCTTCCGGCACCAGGCTTGGCGCCGCTGCGGCATCCAGGGCCCCGGAAAGGTCGATCAGCGAACAGCCCGCGGTGGTTGCCCGAGCAGCGAAGCTGCGGGTCACGGCCTCGCCGGCGGCGAAGAAGACCAGGCGCACCTGGGCGAAGTCGAAGTCGGCCACATCGCGGACGCGCAGGTTGCGCCCCTTGAAGGGCAACGAAGCGCCGGCGGACTCGCCACTGGCAAGGAGATGGAGGGTGCCGACCGGGAATTCCCGCTCCTCGAGGAGCTGGACGAGGGTTTCGCCAACGGTGCCGGTGGCGCCGATCACGGCGATGTCGAGGGACTGGCTCATGGGGGACTACTTCTGGCGATGCGGGGAGCGGCACTGTAACCGCCACCCCGTATGCAAGCAATCGAGGGCTGGGGATACCGACGAGCCTAATCGGTACCCCAGGAAACCATCAACGCTCCAGCAGGATACGCAGCATCCGGCGCAGCGGCTCGGCGGCACCCCAGAGGAGCTGGTCGCCGACGGTGAAGGCGCCGAGGTATTGCGAACCCATGTTGAGCTTGCGCAGACGGCCGACCGGAACGCTGAGGGTGCCGGTCACGGCAGTCGGGGTCAGTTCGCGCATGCTGATTTCGCGCTGGTTCGGCACCAGTTTCACCCAAGGGTTGTGCTGGCTGATCATGCCTTCGATGTCGGCGATCGGCACGTCCTTGTTCAGTTTGATGGTCAGCGCCTGGCTGTGGCAGCGCATGGCGCCGATGCGCACGCAGATGCCATCCACCGGGATCGGGCTCTTGAAGCGGCCGAGGATCTTGTTGGTCTCGGCCTGGCCTTTCCACTCTTCGCGGCTCTGGCCGTTGGGCAGTTCCTTGTCGATCCAGGGGATCAGGCTGCCGGCCAGGGGCACACCGAAGTTCTCGGTGGGGAAATCTTCGCCGCGCATGGCTTCGGCCACCTTGCGGTCGATGTCGAGGATGGCGCTGGCCGGATTGGCCAGGTCATCGGCGACAGCTGCATGGGTCGCGCCCATCTGCTTGATCAGCTCGCGCATGTTCTGCGCACCGGCGCCGCTCGCCGCCTGGTAGGTCATGGCGCTCATCCACTCCACCAGACCGGCTTCGAACAGGCCGCCGAGTGCCATCAGCATCAGGCTGACGGTGCAGTTGCCGCCGATGTAGTTCTTGGTGCCCGCGTCCAGTTGCTGGTCGATGACCTTGCGGTTGACCGGGTCGAGGACGATGACCGCGTCATCCTGCATGCGCAGGCTGGAGGCCGCGTCGATCCAGTAACCCTGCCAGCCGGCTTCGCGCAGCTTGGGGAACACCTCGTTGGTGTAGTCGCCGCCCTGGCAGGTCAGGATCACATCGAGGCTCTTCAGCTCGTCGATGCTGTAGGCGTCCTTCAGCGGGGCAATGTCCTTGCCGACCGCCGGGCCCTGGCCACCGACATTGGAAGTGGTGAAGAACACCGGCTCGATCAGGTCGAAATCCCGCTCTTCCAGCATTCGCTGCATGAGCACGGAACCCACCATGCCGCGCCAACCGATCAGACCTACACGCTTCATGACAACTACACCTTTCGTGAAAAAGTGGGCCGCTGGTTTTCCAGCGAGCCCGACAGATTACAGATTCCGCAGTGCTGCGACCACTGCATCGCCCATCTCGCGGGTACCGACCTTGGTCGCACCGGCGGAGAAGATATCGCCGGTCCGCAGCCCCTGATCCAGCACCAGGCTGACGGCCTTCTCGATGGCGTCGGCGGCAGCGGTCTGGTTGAAGCTGTAACGCAGCATCATCGATACCGAGAGTATGGTCGCCAACGGGTTGGCGATGCCCTGTCCGGCGATGTCCGGTGCCGAACCGTGGCAGGGTTCGTACATGCCCTTGTTGTTCGAATCCAGCGAGGCAGATGGCAGCATGCCGATGGAACCGGTGAGCATGGAAGCCTCATCCGACAGGATGTCGCCGAACATGTTGTCGGTGACCATCACGTCGAACTGCTTGGGCGCGCGCACCAGCTGCATGGCGGCGTTGTCGACGTACATGTGGCTGAGTTCGATGTCAGGGTAATCCTTGGCCACCTCTTCCACCACTTCACGCCACAGCTGGCTGGACGCCAGGACGTTGGCCTTGTCCACCGAGCAAAGCTTCTTGTCGCGCACGCGGGCCATATCGAAACCGACGCGGGCGATGCGGCGGATCTCGCTCTCGCTGTACGGCAGGGTGTCGTAGGCCTGGCGCTCGCCGTTCTCCAGTACGCGCTGCTCACGGGGCTGGCCGAAGTAGATGCCACCGGTCAGTTCGCGGACGATGAGGATATTCAGGCCGGCGACCACTTCCGGCTTGAGGCTGGAGGCCTCGGCCAGTTGCGGATAGAGGATGGCCGGGCGCAGATTGGCGAACAGGCCCAGTTGCGAGCGGATCTTCAGCAGGCCGCGCTCCGGGCGGATGTCACGCTCGATCTTGTCCCACTTCGGCCCGCCCACGGCGCCCAGCAGCACCGCGTCAGCCTTGCGCGCACGCTCCAGGGTCTCGTCTGCCAGGGGCACGCCGTGCTTGTCGATGGCGGCGCCGCCGATGACGTCTTCGGTCAGTTCGAGGCCGAGCTGGAACTTGTCGTTGGCCAGCTCCAGGACCTTGACCGCCTCGGCCATGATTTCCGGGCCGATGCCGTCGCCGGGGAGAACCAGAATCTGTTTGCTCATGCTTTCCTCATCCATTAATAGGCGCCGCAGCGCCGTCAATTCTCAGCGTTCGGCCCACAGCACCAGCACATCGGTACTGAAGGAGCCGTCCGCGGCAATCTCGAAATACTCGCGCACCTCCTCACCCACCGCGCTCTGCAGGGCGAGGATGGCATCGCGGAAAACCGCCGGGGTGCGCATGCGCTCGATCCAGGAGGCGAACTCCAGGCGCAGGCGCTGGCGCGTGTGCCCGGTGACGAACAACCCTGCTTCGCTGACCTGCTGCAGCCACTCGGCCGCGGAATAATCGCGCACATGGCTGGTATCGCGCAGCACTTCCACCGTTTGCAGGTGGGTGTCGAGCAACGGGCTGCCGGGCGAGGCGACATCGATGAAGGCCGCCACGCCGCCGGGTTTCAGCACCCGGCGCACTTCGCGCAGGGCGAGGCCGAGGTCGCTCCAGTGGTGCGCCGAATAGCGGCTGAAGACGAAATCGAAGCTGGCATCGGCAAAGGGCAAGCGCTCGGCCGCGCCACGTTCGGTGTGTACATTGCCCAGGCCACGCTGGGCAGCGGCGCTGGCGACGACTTCGAGCATCTGCTCGGACAGGTCGTACGCCACCACCTCGCCGACCAGCGGCGCGACGTGGAAGCTGACATGTCCGGCGCCGCAGCCGAGGTCGAGCACGCGCGCGTCGCCACGGCCGTCGACCGCCGCCTGCAGCAGCGAGAACTCCACGCCCTGGGCATGCACCGCACTACTCAGGTAGGCATTGGCCTGCTCGCCGAACTGGCGCTGGACCACCTGCTCATGGGCTTTGTAGCTCATTGCATTCTCCACCGGGCGCACTCAGGCGTCCCGAAACAGCCAGGGTTGGCGCTGCCGATAGCCGGCCTCGAAGGCCTTGATCGCGTCGGCGTCCTGCAGGGTCAGGCCGATGTCATCCAGGCCGTTGAGCAGGCAGTGCTTGCGGAAGGCATCCACCTCGAAGCCGTACTGCTTGCCGTCCGGACGGGTCACCGTCTGCGCCGCCAGGTCGACGGTGAGCTGGTAGCCTTCATTGGCTTCCACCTGCTGGAACAGCTCATCGACTTCTTCTTCCTTCAGGATGATCGGCAGCAGGCCGTTCTTGAAGCTGTTGTTGAAGAAGATGTCGGCATAGCTCGGCGCGATGATGGCGCGGAAGCCGTACTCGTCCAGGGCCCAGGGCGCGTGTTCGCGGCTGGAACCACAACCGAAGTTCTCGCGGGCGAGCAGAACGCTGGCACCCTGGTAGCGCGGGAAGTTCAGCACGAAGTCCTGGTTCACCGGACGCTTGGAGTTGTCCTGGTTCGGCTGGCCGACATCCAGGTAGCGCCACTCGTCGAACAGGTTGGGACCGAAGCCGGTGCGCTTGATCGACTTGAGGAATTGCTTGGGAATGATCTGATCGGTGTCGACGTTGGCGCGATCCAGCGGAGCGACGAGACCGGTGTGTTGGGTAAAGGCTTTCATCTCGACTCTCCTTACTTGAGCAACTCGCGAACATCGACGAAACGGCCGGTCACCGCGGCGGCGGCGGCCATGGCCGGGCTGACCAGGTGGGTACGACCACCGGCGCCCTGGCGTCCCTCGAAGTTGCGGTTGGAGGTGGACGCGCAATGCTCGCCACTCTCCAGGCGGTCCGGGTTCATCGCCAGGCACATGGAGCAGCCCGGCTCACGCCATTCGAAGCCCGCCTCGATGAAGATCTTGTCCAGGCCTTCCTGTTCGGCCTGCTGCTTGACCAGGCCCGAGCCCGGCACCACCAGCGCCTGCTTGACGGTCGCGGCGACCTTGCGGCCCTTGGCCACGACAGCGGCGGCGCGCAGGTCTTCGATGCGCGAGTTGGTGCAGGAACCGATGAATACGCGATCCAGCTGGATATCGGTGATCGCCTGGTTGGCGGTGAGGCCCATGTACTTCAGGGCGCGCTCGATGGAGCCGCGCTTGACCGGGTCGGCTTCGGCGGCCGGGTCCGGCACGCGCTGGTCGACCGGCAGCACCATCTCCGGCGAGGTGCCCCAGCTGACCTGGGGAATGATGTCTTCGGCACGCAGCTCGACCACGGTGTCGAAGTGGGCATCGGCATCGGACACCAGGTCGCGCCAGGCGGCCGCGGCCTTGTCCCAGTCGGCGCCCTTCGGCGCGAAGGGACGGCCTTCGACGTAGGCGATGGTCTTCTCGTCCACCGCCACCAGGCCGACGCGGGCACCCGCTTCGATGGACATGTTGCAGATGGTCATGCGGCCTTCGACGGAAAGGTCGCGAATCGCGCTGCCGGCGAATTCCAGGGCATGGCCGTTGCCGCCAGCAGTGCCGATCTTGCCGATGATCGCCAGTACGATGTCCTTGGCAGTGACGCCGGCAGGCAGCTCGCCCTCGACGCGCACCTGCATGTTCTTCATCTTTTTCGCCACCAGGCACTGGGTGGCCAGCACATGCTCGACCTCGGAGGTGCCGATGCCGTGGGCCAAGGCGCCGAAGGCGCCATGGGTGGAGGTGTGGGAGTCGCCGCAAACCACGGTCATGCCCGGCAGGGTAGCGCCCTGCTCCGGGCCCACTACGTGGACGATGCCCTGGCGCACGTCGTTCATCTTGAACTCGAGGATGCCGAAGTCATCGCAGTTCTCGTCCAGGGTCTTGACCTGGATGCGCGAGACCTCGTCGGCGATGGCTTCGAGGCCACCCTGGCGCTCGGCACGGGTGGTCGGCACGTTGTGGTCCGGGGTGGCGATGTTGGCATCGACGCGCCAGGGCTTGCGACCGGCCAGGCGCAGCCCTTCGAAGGCCTGCGGCGAGGTCACTTCGTGGAGGATGTGGCGGTCGATGTAGATCAGCGACGAACCATCGTCGCGACGCTTCACCTCGTGAGCATCCCAGAGCTTGTCGTAGAGCGTCTTGCCGGCCATCGTCAGGTCCTCATCAGCTTGTTTCGGTGCGCAGGGGTCGAAAGCCCCTTTTGCTTGTGGGGACGATCCTAGGGGCTTGCATCGAATAACTCAAATTCATATTTTTCATCCAAAGGATTCCATTATGGAATAGAAATACGTTACAACCTTCAAGCCGCGAGCAAACCTCCGTACAGACCCGCTTGCGACTTGAAAATCCGCCGCCTGGAGCTCAAGAAATTGGATCTCGCCAGCCTCAATGCCTTCATCGCCATCGCCGAGACCGGCAGCTTTTCCGAAGCCGGCGAACGCCTGCACCTGACCCAGCCAGCGGTCAGCAAGCGCATCGCTTCCCTCGAGCAACAGCTCACCGTGCGGCTGTTCGACCGCCTGGGCCGCGAGGTGAGCCTGACCGAAGCAGGACGCGCCCTGCTCCCTCGGGCCTATCAGATCCTCAATGTGCTGGACGACACCCGCCGTGCCCTGAGCAACCTCTCCGGCGATATCAGCGGCCGCCTGACCCTGGCCACCAGCCACCACATCGGCCTGCACCGCCTGCCGCCGCTGTTGCGCGCCTTCACCAAGGCTTACCCGCAGGTGGCGCTGGACATCCAGTTCCTCGATTCGGAAGTGGCCTATGAGGAGATCCTTCATGGCCGTGTCGAGCTGGCGGTGATCACCCTGGCTCCGGAAACCGCGCTGCCGGTGCAGGCGGTGCCGGTATGGAACGACCCACTGGACTTCGTCGCCGCGCCCGAGCATCCCCTTGCCCGCGACAAGACCATCTTCCTCCCCGACGTGGCGCGACATCCGGCGGTATTCCCCGGCGGCA
Organism: Pseudomonas sp. BN417; assembly: GCF_029871205.1. GTDB lineage: Bacteria > Pseudomonadota > Gammaproteobacteria > Pseudomonadales > Pseudomonadaceae > Metapseudomonas. Next base: position 7,702 of record NZ_SSOJ01000096.1, read on the forward strand.
ACACCTTCACCCACCACATCGTCCGCCGCCTGTTCGAGGCCGAGGGCCTGACGCCGAACATCGCCATGAGCACCAACTACATGGAAACCATCAAGATGATGGTTTCCATCGGCATCGCCTGGAGCGTGCTGCCGCGCACCATGCTCGACGATTCGGTGGTGCGCCTGCCGCTGCAGGACATCCAGCTGAGCCGCCAGCTCGGCTACATCCTGCATACCGAGCGCACCCTGTCCAATGCCGCCAAGGCCTTCATGGCCCTGCTCGACGCCCAGCGCGACGGCCTTGCGTACCTGTGACGGCAAGGGCTAAGTTGAGCCGCACAGCATAAGAACAGGGTCGGAAGGCGCATTGCCCAGCGCGCCGGTCACCGACCCGAATATCTGCCCTACCGCCGGAAAGGGGCGCGCATGCGCAAAGCCAGTGACCCGACTCCCCCGCTTCCCCATATTCCAGCCCTCGATCCCGTCGCCTTCGAGCAATCCTGGCAAGACGCCCACAGCCTGCTGGCCGCGCTGAACGGCGCACAACTGGGCGCCTGGTCCTGGGATATCGACACCGGCCGGGTCACCTGGTCCCGCGGCGCCCAGGCACTATTCGGCCTCGACCCACACCGGCCACTGAGCGAGCCGGTCGACTACATCCAGCTGATTCCCGAAGACGACCGCGGCGAGGTGCTGCACCTGTTCCGGGAAGTCCTCGCCGGGCGCCAGGCCGAGCGCGCCATGCGCCACCGAATCCGCTGGCCCGATGACAGCCTGCGCTGGCTGGAAATAAGCGGCAGCCTGCAGCCCGAGGCCGATGGCCGGCGACGGATGATCGGCGTGATCCGCGATGTCACCCTGCAGCAACAGCGTGCCCAGGACCTGATCAGCTCGCAGCAGCGCTATTCCAGCCTGTTCCACCTGAGCCCGGACGTGGTGCTGCTGGTCCGCCTGACCGACAGCCTGATAGTCGAGGCCAACCAGCACTTCGAAAACGTGCTCGGCTGGCCGGCGGCCGAGACCATCGGCCATACCACCCTCGAACTGGGTATCTGGGTCGACCTGGACCAGCGCGAATGGCTGCACCGCCATACCCGTGGCAATAGCGCTCCAGTGTCCCAGGAGGTCAAGCTGCGCACCCGCGCCGGCGGCATCCTCTACGGCGTGCTGTCGAGCCAGTACATCGAGCTGGAAGGGCACCCCTACCTGATCAGCACCTTCCTCGACACCACCGAGCGCAAGCGCGCCGAGAACGCCCTGCGCAAGAGCGAGGAGAAGTTCGCCAAGGCCTTCCGCAGCACGCCCGAGGCGGTGGTGATCACCGATCGCACCAGCGGCCGCTTCATCGAGATCAACGCCGGCTTCGAGCGCCAGTTCGGCTGGAGCAAGGACGAGACCATCGGCCGCAGCTCCCTGGACCTGGGTATCTGGGAAGACCCAAGGCAGCGCCAGGCGATGCTCGACACCCTGCAGCAGGACGGCAGCCTCAGCGAGCTGGAAGTCAACTTGCGCTACCGTGACGGCACCCGCGGTACCTGCCTGCTCTACGGCGAGGAGATCGAGCTGGATGGCAACACCTGCCTGGTGCTGACCGCCCGCGACATCACCCGCCAGCGCGCCCAGGAACAGGCCCTGAGGGAAAGCCAGGAGCGCCTCAACCTGGCGCTGGAATCCGCCGACCTCGGTACCTGGGACTGGCATATCGCCAATGGCACCCTCTATGGCTCCGCCCGCGCCTCGGCCCTGCACGGCCTGGCCAAGGAGCCCTTCGAAGGCGCGTTCGGCGACTTTTTCGTCTGCGTCCCGGAGGAAGACCAGCAGAACATGCGCCGCGCCTACCAGGAGCTGCTGGAGGGGCGCGACAGCGAGTACCAGGTGACCTATCGCACGCGCTTCGCCAACGGCGAGGTTCACTACCTGGAAAGTACCGCCAAGCTCTATCGCGACGCGCTGGGCCGGCCGCTGCGGATGACCGGCATTCTCATGGATATCAGCGAACGGGTGCGCCGCGAGCAGCGCCTGGCGGCTTCGGAGGAGAAGTTCGTCACCCTGTTCCAGGCCAGCCCCGATCCCATCTGCGTCTCGCGTATCCGCGACGGCGTGTTCATCGAGATCAACCCCAGCTTCAGCGAAGTGTTCGGCTGGCAGCCGGAGCAGATCGTCGGCCGCAGCGGACCCGAAGTGAATTTCTGGGCCGAGCCCGAGCAGCGCGCGCAACTGTTCAGCGAGCTGCTGCGCGACCAGTGCCTGGACAACGTCGAGGCGCGCTTCCTGACCCGTGACGGCCGCCTGCTGACCTGCGTGGTGTCCAGCCGCTTCATCCGCGTCGAGCGCCAGCTCTGCATCACCACCACCTTTCGCGACATCACCGCGCGCCAGCAGGCGGAGGCGGCGCTCAAGGCCAGCCAGGAGAAGTTCGCCAAGGCCTTCCACTCCAGCCCCGACGCCATCACCATCACCGAGCGCAACACCGGGCGCTACATCGAAGTCAACGATGGTTTCTGCCGACTCACCGGCTATCGCCCGGAGGATGTGCTGGGTCGTACCGCCAGCGAGATGAACATCTGGGCCAGGCCCACCGAGCGCGACCAGCTGATCGAGATCATCACGCGCAACGGTCGCGTGCACCACCTGGAGATGCTCGGCCAGCACCGCGACGGCAGTCAGAAGACGGTGGAAGTCTCGGTGGAGCAGATCGAGCTGGACGGCACGCCCTGCCTGCTGCTCACCGCGCGCGACATCAGCGCCCTGAAGGACGCCCAGGCGCAGATCCAGCACCTGGCCTACCACGACCCGCTGACCAACCTGCCCAACCGCGCGCTGCTGACCGATCGCCTGACCCAGCAGATCGCCCTGCTGCAGCGCCACAACATGCGCGGCGCCCTGCTCTTCCTCGACCTCGACCACTTCAAGCACATCAACGATTCCCTCGGCCACCCTCTGGGCGATGCGGTGCTGAAAATGGTCACCGCCCGCCTGGAAGCCAGCGTCCGGCTGGAAGACACGGTGGCGCGCCTGGGTGGCGACGAGTTCGTGGTGCTGCTCACCGGGCTGGAGGGCAAGCGTTCGGAGGTCACCCGCCAGGTGCGCATGATCGCCGACAAGCTGCGCAAGCTGCTGGCCGAACCCATGCTGCTGGAGGGTCACCGCCTGCAGGTCACCCCGAGCATCGGCATCGCCCTGATCCCGGACCACGGCGCCAGCCCAGCCGACCTGCTCAAGCGCGCCGACATCGCCCTGTACCGGGCCAAGGATTCCGGACGCAACGCCATCCAGATGTTCCGCAGCACCATGCAGGACGCCGCCAGCGAACGCCTGCGGCTGGAGAGCGACCTGCGCATGGCGCTCGCCCGCGGCGAGTTCGAACTGCACTTCCAGCCCCAGGTGGATGCCCGCAACAACCGGGTGGTGGGCGCCGAAGCCCTGCTCCGCTGGCAGCACCCGAGCCTGGGCCCACAGTCGCCCGGACAGTTCATCCAGGTACTGGAAGAAAGCGGGCTGATCCTCGATGTCGGCGCCTGGGTGCTGGCCGAGGCGTGCCATGTCTGCGAACAACTGGTCGCCGAGGGTCTGGCCGAGGCCAGGGGCTTCAGCCTGTGCGTGAACATCAGCCCGCGGCAGTTCCGCCAGAGCGATTTCGTCGAACGGGTCGAGCGCAGCCTGGAGCGTAGCCGCCTGCCGGCGCAGATGCTGAAGCTGGAAATCACCGAAGGCATCGTCATCCAGAACCTCGACGACACCATCGGCAAGATGCGCCGGCTGAAGAAGCTGGGCCTGAGCTTCGCCATGGACGACTTCGGCACCGGCTATTCGTCCCTCACCTATCTCAAGCGCCTGCCGGTGGACGCCCTGAAGATCGACCAGTCCTTCGTCCGCGACGCCACCCAGGACCCCAACGACGCCGAGATCATCCGCGCCATCGTGGCCATGGCCCGCAGCCTGGGCCTGGAGATGATCGCCGAAGGCGTGGAGCGAGAAGAGCAGTTGGCCTTCCTCGAACAGCAGGGCTGCCACCTCTATCAGGGCTATCTCTACAGCAAGCCGCTACCCCTGGCCGAATTCCGCGCCGTGTTGGCCCACAGCCGGCAGCGGCCGACGCCGGTCTGAACCCTTGATGGTGCGCATGGCGCACCCTACGCGAAGGTCGTGACTGGTAGGGTGCGCCGTGCGCACCGATACCCGCCAATGAAAAAGGGCGCCCGCAGGCGCCCTCTTCCTTTCTCAGTGGATGACCATCAGCTTTCCAGCACGGCGCGATGCCCGTTGATCGGGATGCGCTTGGCCTTGGCCTCTTCCGGCACCACGCGCACCAGGTCGATGTGCAGCAGGCCGTTCTGCAGCGCGGCGCCCTTGACCTCGATATGGTCGGCCAGGCGGAACGACAGCTTGAACGCTCGCTGGGCGATGCCATGGTGCAGGTAGGTGACTGCGGCGTCGTCAGTCTTCTCGCGCTTGCCGCCGCTGACCGCCAGCACGCCACGCTCTACTTGCAGGTCCAGGTCTTCTTCCTGGAAGCCGGCCACGGCAATGACGATGCGGTACTGGTCGTCTCCGTGCTTCTCGACGTTGTAGGGCGGGTAGGTGCTGCCGCCTTCATTGCGCAGGGCCGATTCGAACAGGTCGTTGAAGCGGTCGAAGCCCACGGAATGACGGAACAGGGGGGCGAGGGAAAATGCAGTGCTCATGGTGATCTCCTGAATAATCAGCAAGTGTTTCAATGGCAGGACCCGACTTCGGCATCCCGCATTACCCTAGATAGGGACGCTCGAAATCATTTCAAGTCCCCGAGGAGAACTCATGCAGAAAGTCATGCTCATCACCGGCGCCAGCCGCGGCATCGGCGCTGCCACCGCACGCCTCGCCGCGCAGCGCGGCTATGCCCTGGGCATCAACTACCGCCAGCAGCGGGAGGCGGCCGAGGCGCTGGTGCGCGAGATCGAGGCCGCCGGAGGCCGCGCCCTGGCCCTCGGCGCCGACGTGGGCGACGAGACCCAGGTGCTGCGGATGTTCGAACACCTGGACCGGGCGTTCGGCCGGCTGGATGTGCTGGTCAACAACGCCGGCATGCTGGAGCGCCAGATGCGCCTGGAAGACATGGACGTGGCGCGCCTGGAACGGGTCCTGCGGGCCAACGTGGTGGGCAGCTTCCTCTGCGCGCGGGAGGCCATCAAGCGCATGTCTACCCGCCATGGCGGTCAGGGCGGGGCGATCGTCAACCTGTCCTCCATCGCCGCCCGCCTGGGTGCACCCAACGAATACATCGACTACGCAGCGGCCAAGGGCGCCATCGACAGCATGACCCTGGGCATGGCCAAGGAGCTGGCGGCCGACGGCATCCGCGTCAACGCCGTGCGCCCGGGCGTGATCCGCACCGAGATCCACGCCAGCGGCGGCGAGCCGGACCGGGTCGAGCGGGTGCGCCAGTCGGTGCCCATGGGGCGTGGCGGCGAAGCGGAAGAAGTGGCCAACGCGATCCTCTGGCTGGCCAGCGAGGAGGCTTCGTATACCAGCGGGGCCCTGCTGGATGTGGGGGGTGGGCGCTAGCGGCGCGGTAGGGAGCCGGGGCAAGCCTGCGGCCTGCTTTCGCGAATGAATTCGCCCCCACAGGAAATGCATCACGCCCGCCCCTCGCGCGGATTGCCCCCTGGCAGCAAGTAGGTTGGGCTGAGCTCCGCGAAGCCCAACAGCCCAACTTCGGCGTTCAGGATCGCTGGGGCTCGCAGGCCAGGGTCTGCGGGGCCGCTAAGCGGCCCTTTCGCGAATGAATTCGCCCCCACAGGAAAAGCACCAAGGCAGGCCTTCAATCCTGCGCCACCTCCACCACCCCGCCCTCGCGCGCCGCCCGGGCGATGGCCTCCACCACCCGCAGGTTCTGCAAGCCGTCGCGGACGCTCACCAGGGGTTCGGCCTCGCCACGGATGACCTGACAGAAATGTTCCAGCTGCAGCGCCAGGGGATCTTCACGGCGCAGTTCAGCCACTTCGCAGGTGAAGGGCTTCCACCAGGAGCGGTCCTCCGGCTGGTCGTAGCACTTCAGGCGCAGGGTGGGCACGGCCAGGGAGCCGCCGGTGCCGGCAATCAGGTAGCAGTCCTCGTCGTCGTAGCTGGGGTAGTCGCGATTCTCACCGGAGGTCTGTTCCCAACTGCGGGCAGAAGCGGCGGTGTCGGAAAGCAGGAAGCTGCCCAGCGCGCCATTGGCGAAGCACAGGCTGATGGCCACCGTGTCTTCCACCGGGAATCCACGAGTGGCGCTGGAGGCCAGGGCCTGGACCGCGGTTATCTCGCCGCACAGCGAACGGAGGTTGCCGATCTCGTGGATCAGGTTGATGAGCACCGGGCCGCCGCCGGCCTCGCGGCGCCAGGGCGCGGCATCGAAATAGTCGTCCGGCTTGTAGAAGAGCGCGCTGCCCATCACCGCCACCAGCGCCCCCAGGCTACCCTGGCGGATGATCTCCCGAGCCTGGGCCAGGATCGGACTGTGGGCGCGGTGGTGGCCCACCAGCAATGGCACCCGCGAGCCACGGGCCGCCGCCAGCAGCCGCTCGCCCTCTTCCAGGGTATGCGCCACGGGCTTCTCGACCAGCGCGGCGACACCGGCCTGCAGGCAGGTCAGGGCCTGCTCCACGTGCAGCTGGTTGGGGGTGGCGAGGATGATCCCGTCCGGCCGCGCCTGCTCGAACAGCGCCTCCAGCGAGGGGAACAGCGGCACTCCGGCCCGTTCGGCCACCTCGCGGGCGGCGGGCGCTGGGTCGACCAGGGCCACGGGTTCGCAGGAGCGGCTGGCCTGGAGGAGTTCGAGGTGGCGCTGGCCGATCAGGCCGGCGCCGGCAATGGCGATGCGGAGGCTGTTCATGTCGTTCGATCTGTTCCGGTGGAGGAAAGGGGCGAGCGAAAGACTAATATTCACTATCGGATCTATAATCCGCCTCCATGAAAAATCAGAATGCGCTATTAGCGAATAATGACCCCTTCCTCCGCGACCTCTTGCTGTTCTGCAGTGTGGCGCGGCGTTCCAGCTTCGTCGCCGGGGCGACCGAGCTGGGCATCTCCCCGGCCCACGTCAGCAAGCGCATCGCCATGCTGGAAGAGTCCCTCGGGGTCAAGCTGTTCAACCGCACCACGCGGCGGGTGAATATCACGGCCGACGGCGAGGCCGCCTTCGCCTGGGCGCAGAAGATCCTCGAAGACGTGGAAGGCATGGTCGAGGCCCTCTCCGGGCTGCGCGGCGAACCGACCGGCGTGCTGCGCATCGCCACCAGCCTGCGCCTGGGCCGCGACTACCTGTCGCCGGTGCTGTCGCTGTTGCGCCAGCGCTATCCGGGCCTGGAAGTCTGGCTGGAGCTGCTGGACCGGCGGGTGGACCTGATCGGCGAGAACTTCGACATCGACCTGCGCGTGGGCGAGGTGCACGAGCCGCACCTGATTGCCCACAAGATCGCCGAAAGCTACCGCATGCTCTGCGCCGCGCCGGCTTACCTCGAGCGGCATGGCCAGCCGCGCACCCTGGCCGACCTGGCACAGCACGATTGCCTGCTGTTCCGCGAGCGCGAGCTGGGCTTCGGCGTCTGGCGCCTGAGCGGCCCCAACGGCGAGGAAACGGTGAAAGTGACCGGCCCCATGGCCTCCAACCACAGCGACGTGGTGCGCCAATGGGCCCACGAAGGCCACGGAGTGATCATGGCGTCGGTCTGGGACGCCGCGCCCAGCATCAGGGCTGGCAAACTGGTGCAGGTGCTGCCGGCCTACCGGCAGGCCGCCGACGTCTGGGCGGTGACCGCCGCCAGGGCTTCCGGCTCGGCCAAGGTGAAACTGTGCATCGACTTCCTTGCGGAAAAACTGACCCGGGGCCCCCACGCCCTGGACACCCACCTCTGAGGCTGGGTCGACAAGCTCCGCCTCCTTGGCTAGACCTCTAGGCAGGTGGCCCCGTTGTCGCGGGGCCACGTCTGGCAGGGAGCTCTGACGTGACGCTGCAACCCCTGGAAACCCTTCTCGTGGCCGCCCTGGCGCTGCTCCTGGGGCGTCTGGTCAATCGCCTCATTCCCGTGCTGTCTCGCTACAACATCCCGGAGCCGATCACCGGAGGCCTGGTGGTCTCCATCGGCCTGGCCCTGGCAGGCGCGGCAAGCGACTTCAGCGTGGAGTTCGACACCACCATGAAGCCGGCCCTGCTGCTGGCCTTTTTCTCCGCCGTGGGACTGTCGGCGGACCTGGCCATGCTCAAGCACGGCGGCAAGCGCCTGGTTCTATTCGTCATCGCCCTGATTCCCTTCCTCTTCCTGCAGAACATCCTCGGCATCCTGGTCGCCTGGGGCCTGGACATGCACCCGCTGATGGGGCTGGTGGGCGGCACCATTACCCTGGTCGGCGGCCACGGCACCGGCGCCGCCTATGCCGAGCGCTTCGCCGAAGTGAACAACCTGCAATCGATCATGGAGCTGTCGATGACCGGCGCCACCCTCGGCCTGGTGGCCGGCGGGATCATCGGCGGGCCGCTGGCGCAATGGCTGATCAAGCGCCATCAACTAGCGGGTAACGCCGCCCATGCCGGACACCACGAGATTGCCGGTGACGACACGACCGCTCCCGCCACCGCCGGCAACTTCCTCACCGTACTGGCGGCCACGCTGGCGGCGCTGGTGGCCGGGCAGGTGCTGGCCGGACTGTTCGGCGAGGGCGCGGTTACCCTGCCGAGCTTCCTCTGGTGCCTGCTGCTGGGGGTCGCGATTCGCAACCTCCTGCCTCTGGCAGGCGTGCGTCTGAACGACGGCTCCATCGACCTGCTGGCCTCGGTCACCCTCTCGCTGTTCCTGGTGATCACCATGATGGCGCTCAACCTCGGCCACGTCGCCAGCGTGGCCGGCCCGTTGCTGCTGATGCTGATCGGGCAGTCGGCGCTCGCCATGGTCTACGGCGCCTGGGTGGTCTACCGCTATACCGGCCGGGACTACGAAAGCGCGGTGCTTTCGGCGGCGTTCTGCGGGTTCGCCATCGGCGCCACGGCCACCGCCATCGCCAACATGCAGGCCATCGCCCACAAATACGGGCCGGCACCGGAGGCCTTCATCGTCGCGCCGCTGGTAGGTGCCTTCCTCATCGACCTGCTCAATGCGCTGGTGCTCACCGGCTTCCTGGCATTGCCGGGAATGGGAGGTTGACCATGATCCGCGCCCTGCTGGTCGGCCTGCTGGCACTGACGCTCGCGGCCTGCTCCAAAGGCCCCGACCAGACCACCCTGGAAAACGAAGTGCAGCAACGCCTGCAACAGGCCTTTGGCGCCAACGTGCTCAGTCTTGAACAACTGGACCGGCGTGGATCGGCCAGCGACGCCAATGCCCCGCCCGGCGAAAAGCGCCTGGTGATCTACTTCGATAGCACCCTCGAAGTCGAACGCGACCAGGACTTCGGCTCCTGGGATTCCCCCGGCGTCGCCAGCCTGATCAGCGCCCTGGGCGCGGGCCCGCGCGGCCTGTCCGGAATCCGCAGCGGCGGCAATAAACAGGGCGATCTTCTGCTGGCCCACGGCAGCCTGATCTACCGCCAGCAAGGCGACGGCTGGCAGGCAGTGGTGCCCCAGGGCTTCAAGGCCCCGCCGGCGCCCGAAACCATCGAGCCGGGTGTGGGCCAGACCCGCGAGCAACTGGTGGCGGCCATGAGCACAGCGCTCAACCTCTCGCCCGGCGGCACCGGGGTGAAGGAGCGGGCGATCATCTCCGACGAGGTGAGCCGTGCAGTGAGCAATATCCAGGGCCGGCTGAGCCGCCTGCAGAAGGGCTTCCCCCTGGCCGGTGGGCCCGCTGCCGGACAATACGCGCGCCTGGCCCAGGCCATGACCAGCCTGCTGCACCCCAAAGGCCTGCAACTGATGCCTCTGAATACCGAGGGCGGCCTGGACAACCTGCGCATGCTGCGCCGGGGCGACGTAGTTCTGGCCCTGTCCCAGAGCGACATGGCGCAGCTGGCAGTCAACGGCAGCGGCCCCTTTGCCGAGACCGGCCCCTACTCCGGCCTGCGCGCCCTGGCCAGCCTCTATCCGGAACCGGTGCATGTGCTGGTTCGCGGAGACAGCCCGGTGCGCGACCTGGCCGGCCTGCGCGGCAAGCGGGTCAACCTGGGCCAGCCGGGCTCCGCCTCGCGGGATACCGCCCTGGCCGTGCTGGCGGCCCACGGCCTACAGCCCGAAGACCTCGCCGAAGCGGCCAGCCTGGACCTGCAACAGGCCCTGACGGCCATTCGCGACGGACGCCTGGACGCCACCCTGCAGGTGATAGGCGCGCCCGCCGACAGTATCCGCGCCGCCAGCGAGGCCATGCAGCTGCGCCTGCTGCCCCTGGAGGAATCCGCCATACGCCAACTGGAAGCCAGCCGCCCCGGCACCTTCGCCACCCAGGTGGCGGCCGGGACCTACCCCAACCAGACAGCGCCCGTGCCCACCCTGGCCGTGAGCGCCCTGCTGCTCTGCGACGCAAAACTCAGCGCGGGCGAGGTCGACCAACTGGTGCGCCAGGTGTTCGCTCCGGACAACGACTGGTTGGCCGCCGGCAGCATCCAGGGCGAGCAATTGTCACCGGCCAACGCCCGGCGCGGCCTGGCCATTCCCCTCCACGAAGGCGCACTGCGCGCCCTGGGCCAGCCGCAAGAGCCCACCCCGTAGGGGTGGGCCGGGCGGCGATCCGCTTCAGCCGACCGCCGAGATCGATAGTCGGCCGAAGTCAAGGCACGTAGCCGCTTTCCATGACATCCCGGTAGGCCGCGGCGAAGGCCTTCCAGTCCTCTTCCGGCATCGGCTTGTGCAGCTGCTTGAACTGCTCGTAGTCATGCTTGGCGGCGCTGTAGCTGGTCAAGCGATGACAGCTCTTGGCCAGGCCAAGCATGGCAATCTCCACCGTCTTCTCCCGCCCGCCCGTTACCTTGACGAAGATGTTCTTCGGGTACAGGCGGCCATGCTCCCAGCCGCCGAGGTGCATGCGTCCCACGGTGTTGGCCAGTTGCTGGAGCACCTGCTGGTTGAGCTCCGCCGGCGCCGGTTCGGCATACCATTCCTCGAGGCTGCGGAAGCCGTCCAGGCTCTCGGTAATGAGCAGGGCCTGCCATTCGGTCTCGGTCTTGCGCGCCGCGCTGAACACCACCTTGGGTACGCGGATGCCCAGCCGCGCCAGGGCCTGCAGGGCCTGCAGCTCGTGGAGGATGGTGGGCTGGCCGAAGGGATGGACCATGGAGCGGTGGAAATGATTGATCTGGCGCTTGCTGTAGAGCAACTGGCCGTCCGGCGTGTGCAGCCGCTGGATGCCGCTTTCCCCGCTGTAGAGCTGATCCTGGGACTCGAACCACTCGCCATAGGTGTCCCACCACTTGTCGAAGCTGGCGTCCTCGGTGGCGCTGTCGTGCCTGAACCACTGGGTGTTCATCGGAGCACCTCCTCGCGGAGCACGACCGCCCCGCAGGGTTACTGCCAAGGCAACCCTTCGCGGGCCGCCGCCTGAGGCCGGGAACCTGACCCCCTGGAATTCAACTTAGCGCCCTTTTGCACCTTTTGCCGGCGCGTTTACAGGCACCTGGGGGTCGAATCCAGACAACTCCCGGTACGGCATTGGAAATATGGTGACGGACCTTTCATCAGATCGATTGGAGCTGACATGTCTGATTTCATCACCGTTCTGCGCGAAACCTGCCCCACTCCGGTCCTGGATGCCACCAAGTGGAAACGCATCGGCGGCGATCCGCACACCGTGAACCTCAATGCCTACCTCTCCAAGGACGGCAGCAAGATCATGGGCACCTGGATCTGCACCCCGGGCAAGTTCGAGGTGAACTACGAGAAGTGGGAGTACTGCCACTTCCTCGACGGCTACTGCATCATCACCCCGGAAGGCGAGCAGCCGGTGCACCTGAAGGCCGGTGATGTGTTCGTGATCGAGCCCGGCATGAAGGGCACCTGGGAAGTGGTGGAAACGGTGCGCAAGTACTTCGTCTTCGCCTGAGCCCGTTCGGATTGACAGGTATCGCTGCTCTCGACCTGTAGGAGCGAATTCATTCGCGAAATGGCCAAGCGCCCCTCTGCCTGGGAGCAGAGGTGAAAAAGTAAAGGCCGGGCAATCGCCCGGCCTTTTCTTCGTCTGCCCGATCAGGCCTTGTAGCGCGCAGCGGCCTTCGACAGCGACAGGTTCGGCGCCATCTGGAAGCGCGCGGCAGTGAAGCGCTCCCAGTCAGCCTGCTCCGGCAGCGAGGGGATGGTCACCAGTTCGCCCTGGTCCAGGCCGGCCAGCGCCGCATCGACCATCTCGTCCACGTCCATGAGGATTTCCTGGGGAATGTTCTCGATACCGGTGCCCGAGCGCTCCCAGATTTCCGTACGGGTCGCCCCCGGCAGCACCACCTGGACGCGCACACCCTTGTCCCGCACCTCCTGGTTCAGCGACTGGCTGAGGTTCAGCACGTAGGCCTTGGTGCCGCTGTAGGTGCCATTGAACATTTCCGGGGCCAGGGCCAGCACCGAGGCGATGTTGATCAGCGTGCCGCGCCCCTGGGCGACGAAATTTGCGGCCGCAGCGGCGGCCAGGTGAGTCACCGCCACCACGTTGAGCTGGATCATCGCGTCGAAGCGGTCCAGGTCGGTATCCAGCAGGCTGCCGCTGATGGCCACGCCGGCGTTGTTCACCAGCAGGCTGATGGCTGCATCACTGCGCAACCGTTGCGCCACGCGGTTCAGGTCGGCCCTGTCGGTCAGGTCGGCCTTCATCACCTCCACCTTCACCCCGGCCTGCTCACGCAATTGTGCCGCCAGGGCTTCCAGGCGGGCCTGGTCACGGGCGACCAGCAGCAGGTCGTAGCCCCGCTCGGCCAGGCGCCTGGCATAGGTGGCACCGATGCCGGTGGACGCGCCGGTGATCAGGGCAACGCCTTGGTGCTTCTGTTCGCTCATGGTTCTGTCTCCAGGAAATTATTCGGGGATTCGAGTGAGGAACTTAAATTACACTCGTAATATTACGGGAGCAATATATCTCATTCGCCACTCGTCGTTCCATGAACCTGGAAGGTCCCGGATGCCCTTCAGCCGCCTTGTGACGAAGCGGGAACCTCAGCGGCGCGTACGACCGCAGGCGGCCCCGGCTTGGCTAGGGTTGGCGACGGCTCCGCGATGACGGACGGGGAGTCCGCCGCCTCCGGGCTCATCGCCCGGCGAAAGCCCTTGATGGCCTCGCCCAGATCGGGGCCGAGGGTCTTGAGGCGTTTGGTGCCGAACAGCAGTACGGCGACGACGATGATGACCAGCCAGTGCTTCCAGTCGGTGATGCCCATGGTCTCGCTCCTCGCGGGAATTCAGGGAAATTCTGGGCGGGCACCGGTGTGGCAACCCGCCCGCCGCATCATTGGTTCAGCCAGGGATAGCGCGCGGAATCGCGGCCGCCGTAGTCCGGGTCGAGGTAGATGAAGCAGCGCTGGATCTTCCAGTCGCGGATCTCGAACACGTCGCACCAATGGCCCGCACCCCAGCCGGGTATGCCGGCTCGCCAGGGGCCGTCGACATGCTCGCCGTGACTGGTGCCCTCGCAGACCACCAGGTCGCTGCCTGAGAAGATCCAGTTGAAGTGCGAGTAGTCATGGGTGATCGACTTGAGGCGGCTACCGAGGTCGCCGAACATCTTGCCGATCTGCTCACGGCCGGTGGCCAGGCCCCACTTGGGAAACAGCACCTGGGCGTCTTCGGCGAAGAGGTCGAGGATGCTGCCACCCGTGGAGGTGATACCGCCGTTGTCGAAGGCTTTCAGGTATTCCAGCGCCACCGACTTGCGCTGCTCGTCGGTCATGGTCTGTGTGCTCAGCATGGGAGTCTCCGGTTCGCGAAAATGGATCAGTGCAGGGACTGGACGTACTGGATGATCCGGGCGCGCTTGGCCGGGTCATCCTGGAAGTAGGTCATGGCGTTGCCCGGCGCCACCGCCTGGGTGTCGGTCAGCCAGGCATCGAGCAGCTGGTTGTCCCAGGTCTTGTCTGCCATGGCCTGGCGGAAGCCCTCGGAGTAAGTGAAACCGGCCGCGCTGCCCGCCTTGCGGCCGATCAGGCCGTACAGGTTCGGACCCTGGCCGTGGGGCTCGCCCTGCTTGAAGGTGTGGCAGACCGCGCAGTGGTTGCTGGTCAGCTTTTCGGCCAGGGCCAGGTCGTCGGCCTGGGCCGCGCCGGCGGCGCCAAGGAACAGCAGGCCCAGGGCCAGCTCGCGCTTGAAGGGATTGCGCATCGTGATTGCCTCGCGGGTACGGCGGCCGGGTCAGGCCTTCTTGGATTCGAGATGGGCCTTGTTCGCCGCACGGTAGGCGAAGGCCAGGATCGGGCCGAGGGTTGCGCCGCCGGCCCAGTAAGCGCGGCCGGATGCCGAGGCGACGCAGTTGCCAACACCGTAGAGCCCCGGGATGGGTTGGTTGGCGTTGTCCAGCACCTGGCCGTGGGAGTTGGTTTTCGGACCGCCCTTGGTATCAAGGTTGCCGCCGGTGATCAGCGCCGCGTAGTACGGCCCCTCCCCCGCCAAAGGGTGCAAGGTGGGGTTGGCGGAGTCCTCGCCCGGCTTCACGTTGCCATTGAAGAGCTTTTCGACGGTCAGCTCACCGCGTTGGAAGTCGCTGTCCTTGCCGGCCTTTGCCAGAGCGTTGAAGCGCGCGACGCTGCCCTTCAGGTTGTCGAGGAAGTCAGCAGCGAGCGTCAGCCCGCCGGTCTCGGAACGGTATTTCTCCAGACGCTCTTCGATGGCCTTGGCCAGGGCTTCCAGGGTGTCGCCCTTGATCACATGGCGGTCGTTGGCGCCCGCCGGGACGATGGGCGAGCCGTACTCGTCGCTGGCGCAGTAGGTCTGGGCGCGCTGGTCCCAGATGGAAATCATCACCAGGTTGGGGTATTCGGCCCTGCTGCCATCCCACTGGAAGAAGGTGGGCACCAACTCGTTGTAGACGGTTTTCTCGTTCACCACGCGCTTGCCGTACTTGTTCACCATCAGCATGGAGTCGCCGGTCATGGTGAAGATGCCGGACATGGAACCGTCCCTGGCCAGGGCCTTCTCCAGCAGGATCGGGCAGTGCCAGGCGTAGTTCATGTTGCGCAGTTGCACGCCCAGTTCGCTGGCGATGCGGATGAAGTCGCCCTCGTTGGTCAGGGTGGCGCAGCCGCCGTAGACCGGGGCGTTGAGGAAGTTGCGGCGCAGTTCGGCATCGTGGGTGAAGCCGCCGCTGGCGAAGATCACCGCCTTGCGTGCGCGCACCCGCTGCAAGGTGCCCTCTTCGGTTTCCACCTCGACGCCGATGGCGGCGTCCTGTTCGTTGGTGAGCACGCGGGTCACCCGCGTCCCGGTGCGGATCACCACGCCGTCGCGGCGCGCCGCGGCGGTCAGGGTACGGATCGCCACGCGGCCACCGTCGGACATGCTCGGGCGCGCATCACGGGGCACCAGCACGCGCCCTTTCGGCGCCTTGTCCTCGGGAATCTCGCACCAGTAGTCCGGCACGTCGGCACAGTGGCGATACGGCAGGGCGTCCTTCTCGGCCAGCAGTTCGGCGGCGGGTGAAGCGCTGTCGTAGATCGCCTCGCACATTTCGTACTCCCAGTCGCTCAGGCCCAGCTTGGGCAGCGCGGGATCGAAGGATTGCGGACGGGTGAGCCGCGCCACATAGCGCAGGAAGTCCGGCTTCGGGTCGCTCATGCCGGCATCGCGCATGGCCTTGTTGTTCGGCACCCAGTACCAGAACGCGGCCTTGGCAGCGGTGCCGCCTGGGCTCGCGGCCTTTTCCAGGATGACCACATCGTTGCCCAGCCAGCGGGCGAACAGGGCAGCAGGCAGGCCGCCCCCTCCCCCGCCGCAGACCACGATGTCGTGTTCGCTGTCGAATGGCTCGCCTTCCGCGCTGGCCTTGCCGACCGCCAGCCCGCCAAGGGCCATGGCCGCGGTGCCGGCGCCGGCGGCCTTGATGAAGTTGCGTCGGGTGGTGGCGAGCTTCTGTTGTTCGTCGTTCATGGTCGACTCTCCAGGTGCGATGAAGGCCCCGGGCGGTATGCCGGGGCGCGTCGGGAAATGGGAAAAGGCGAGGCGCCGGGCGGATTACCAGTAGTGCCAGAGCTGCAGGAACAGGCCGTCGGTGACACTGGTGTTGCGGCCTTCCACGCCCTTGGAGTAATGCAGCGAGACCTGGTCCCACATCTTCTGGGCATAGAGGCTCTGGATGCCCGGCTTGAGCTGGAACAGCACGCCAGCGCCGAGGGCGGTTTCGTCGGATTCGGAGTCGGGGATGATGCGGCCCCAGCGGTCGTCGGATCCCCAGGTCTTCTGGTGGTCGTAACTGAGGAATGGCGTCATCTGGTAGGTGGGCCGGTCGAGCACGTTGTAGCCAAGGCGCAGGTTGGCGTGGAAGGTGTTGCCCGGCTCCGTGTCGTGCGGACCGTCGCCACGGAGGATGCCGCCCACCAGCAGGTCGACGTTCACCTTGCCAAACCACTCGTTGTAGAAGAGCGACGGCCAGAAGGACCAGGTGTCGCTGCTTACCGAGTCGGCGCCGACCGGCACCTGCACGTAGGCTTGCGCGCCGAGGGTGCGCAGCGGCGTGGGGTTGTACCAGACCAGGCCGCCAACCAGGGGATCGCCCAGGCCGCTGACGCGCACGCCATTTCCGCGCACGGCCACCTCCGGTACGGTGATGCTCGCGATGAAGCCGTTCTTCGGCAGGCCGTCGACCTTCCAGTAATGCAGCAGCGAGGACAGGCCGACGTAGGTATCGGTGCCGCTGCCCTTGACCTTGTCGCCGTCGTCGTCGAAGCGCTTGCTGTCGTCGTTCCACTGCACGTATTGGCCGAACGAGTTGTAGGGCTCGGTGAAGTCCGAGCTGAACTGGAAGCTCTGCGGCCGGTTGCCCGCAAAGGGGATCCCCGAGGCCTGGGCTTGCGGGTGCGGAAGGAGGCCGGCACCCAGCATCAAAGTGCTCAGTGCCATCGAAGGGGCCCTGCTGTTTACTAAGCGCATTCAGGACATTCCTGCTGTTGTTCTTGTTTTCGGGACGAAGCGCTCCCGTTTGCGCGACCTCGCGGGCCGAGCAATGGGGCATCTGCAATCGGTTGCGGTGCGGGACCGGCGTCAGGCGTCAGGCGCCGCTTTCGCACGGTCAGGCAGTGGTGCAGGTGGATGCCGACCAGGGTTCGCAGGGCAGGCGCGCTGGAGCGGGAGTCGTGCAGAATCGAACGGGAGCGAGGTGAGTGAGGACGCATGGCATTGACCTTGTTGTTATTCGTTCGCCTGTGGCCGTCGGCAGTGACATGCGGAGGAAGGCAGCCCGCTTGCCCTGTCGAAGCCGATGCGTGGGGCGGATCGGCTCGTGCGGCTGGGGCACGCTACAAAACGCCCTCATCGGCAACAATGTCGCTTTTGCCGATATGAGTGTTCGCGAGTCGAGAACAATCAGGTATCGCTGCCAGGCTCGGGGCGCACGGCCAGCAGGGACGGGGCTTCTGTGCAATGAGGCGGTGGCAAGGAGGGAATGGGAACGCGTGCGTGACGGCCGATAATCGCCCGGATTCCCAAATCCAGCACCCGTGGGGCTGCAACCTGGTCTTGTGGGGGCGACTTCAGTCAATCGATCAGCCAGCTCGGGAGCCCAATGATTCTCGCGCCCGTCGCGCATTCCAGGGCCAGGCACAGATCGCCCGGCAAGGCCTCCAACATAGTTGGGCTTGGTGAGGCTCTGCCCAACCTACCCTTGCGGCACAAAGAAAAACGCCGCAGTCATGAGACTGCGGCGTTTTCAGTTGCGGCGCTGGATCAGTCGTCCAGGCCGAGGGCAGCGAAGGCTTCGAGGATCTTGTCCTGCACTTCTTCGATGCTGAGGCTGGTGGAATCCAGGATCAGTGCGTCTTCGGCCGGTTTGAGCGGCGCCACCGAGCGCTGGCTGTCGCGCTCGTCGCGCTCCTGGATTTCCAGCAGCAGGGAGGCTTGGTCGGCTTCCATGCCCTTGCCCTTGAGCTGCAGGTAGCGACGGCGGGCGCGCTCCTCGGCGCTGGCAGTGAGGAAGATCTTCAACTGCGCCTGGGGGAAGACAACGGTGCCCATGTCGCGGCCATCGGCCACCAGGCCGGGGGCTTCGAGGAAGGCGCGCTGGCGTTGCAGCAGGGCCTCACGCACCACCGGCAGCGCGGCAACCTGCGAGGCGCCGGCGCCCACCTGTTCGGAGCGAATCACGTCGGTGACGTCCTCGCCTTCCAGGATGATGCGCTGGCCACCACCGGCCTTGGCGTTGAACTGCACGTCCAGGTGCGCCGCCAGGACCTTGAGGGATTCCTCGTTGGTCAGGTCGACGCCGTGGTTGCGCGCGGCGAAGGCCAGCAGGCGGTACAGCGCGCCGGAGTCCAGCAGGCGCCAGCCCAGGCGCTTGGCCAGCAGGCCGGCGACTGTGCCCTTGCCGGAGCCGCTGGGTCCGTCGATGGCGATCACGGGCACGATGACGCTCATGCCTTGCCCTCTTCCGCAACGCGGATGCCGACCTGGGCCGCGAGGCCGAGGAAGTTCGGGAAGGAGGTGGCGACGTTGGCACAGTCATGGATGCGGATCGGCGCGCTGGCGCGCAGGGACGCAACGCTGAAGGACATGGCGATGCGGTGGTCGCCATGGCTCCAGACTTCGCCGCCGCCCATGGGGCCGCCTTCGATGACGATGCCGTCCGGAGTCGGTTCGGCCTTCACGCCCAGGGCCTGCAGGCCGTCGGCCATGACCTGGATGCGGTCGGACTCTTTCACCCGCAGTTCCTCGGCGCCCCGCAGCACGGTGCGGCCTTCGGCACAGGCGGCAGCAACGAAGAGCACGGGGAATTCGTCGATGGCCAGCGGCACCAGGTCCTCGGGGATGTCGATACCCTTCAGCTTGGCCGAACGCACACGGATGTCCGCCACCGGTTCGCCGCCCACTTCACGGACGTTCTCCAGGGTGATGTCGCCGCCCATCAGGCGCAGGATGTCGATCACGCCGGTACGGGTCGGGTTGATGCCGACGTGCTCCAGCAGCAGCTCGGAGCCTTGGGCGATGCTGCCGGCCACCAGGAAGAAGGCGGCCGAGGAGATATCCGCCGGCACTTCGATACGGCAGGCGCTGAGCTTGTGGCCGCTCTCGACAGTGGCGGTGTTGCCGTCCACCTTCACCGGGTAGCCGAAGCCTTGCAGCATGCGCTCGGTGTGGTCGCGAGTCGGTGCCGGCTCGCTCACCGAGGTTTCGCCGGCGGCGTAGAGGCCGGCGAGCAGCAGGCAGGATTTCACCTGGGCGCTGGCCATCGGCATTTCGTAGCTCATGCCGCTGAGGCGCTGGCCACCGCGGATGGTGAGCGGCGGACGGCCTTCGGGGCCGGTCTCGATGACCGCGCCCATTTCGCGCAGCGGCTTGGCCACGCGGTTCATCGGACGCTTGGACAGCGAAGCGTCTCCGGTCAGGGTGGTGTCGAAGGGCTGGGCCGCCAACAGGCCGCTGAGCAGGCGCATGGAGGTGCCGGAGTTGCCCAGGTAGAGCGGGCCGGGCGGCGGCTTCAGGCCGTGCAGGCCGACGCCGTGGATGGTCACGCGGCCGTGGTGCGGCCCCTCGATGACCACGCCCATGTCGCGGAAGGACTGCAGGGTCGCGAGGGCATCCTCGCCTTCGAGGAAGCCTTCGACCTCAGTGGTGCCTTCGGCCAGGGAGCCGAGCATGATCGAACGGTGGGAAATGGACTTGTCGCCCGGCACGCGGATGCGCCCGGCAAGTTGGCCACCCGGCTGCGCCAGGTAAATCAGGTCGTTGTTGTGCATGGCGTCCACATAGGCCCTACGGGCCAGGATTTTGCTGAAATGCTCGCGGGCGAAGCGGGCGCGGGTGAACACGCCCAGCAATTCATGCCCATCCCCTGCGTCGACCGCGCCGCGCAGGGCGTCGAGGTCGGCGCGAAAAGCGTCCAGGATGCGCAGCACAGCCTCGCGGTTGGCGAGGAAGATGTCATGCCACATCACCGGATCGCTGCCGGCGATCCGCGTGAAATCGCGGAAGCCGCCAGCGGCGTAACGGAAAATCTCCAGGTTCTCGCTGCGCTTGGCCAACGAGTCGACCAGGCCGAATGCCAGCAGGTGCGGCAGGTGGCTGGTCGCCGCGAGCACCTCGTCATGGTGCTCGACTTCCATGTGTTCTACATCTGCACCCAGGGCACGCCAGAGCTGGTCGACGCGCTGCAGGGCGTTTCTGTCGGTGTTCTCCAGCGGCGTGAGTATCACCTTGTGCCGGCGGAACAGGCCGGCGTTGGCCGCCTCCACTCCGCTCTTCTCCGAACCGGCGATGGGATGCCCGGGCACGAAGAGCGCCGGCATGCCATCGAAGACCCGGCTCGCGGCGCGCACCACATTGCCCTTGGCGCTGCCGACGTCGGTCAGTATCGCGCTCCCCAGGTCCAGGCGGGCCAACTTGCCGAGGAGTTTTTCCATGGCCAGGATAGGCACCGCCAGCTGGATCACATCGGCACCGCAACAGGCAGCGGCGAGGTCGGCTTCGCAACGGTCGACGACGCCGGTTTCCACGGCGATGCGGCAGGACTCCTGGTCCTTGTCGACACCCACCACTTCGGCGAACAGCCCCTTCTCGCGCAGCCCCTTGGCAAAGGAGCCGCCGATCAGGCCCAGGCCGATCACCACCAGGCGCCCGAAGATAGGCGCGCCCTGTTGCACGGACATGACATCAGCCACGGCCGAGCACCTTGGCCAGGGCCTCCAGGCAGCGGGCGTTCTCTTCTGGCAGGCCGATGGAGATGCGCAGGAAAGTAGGCATGCCGTAGCCGGCCACGGGGCGCAGGATCACGCCTTCTTGCAGCATGGCCAGGTTGATCGGCGCGGCATCGCGGCCGAAGTCGACGGCGATGAAGTTGCCCTTGGAGGGAATCCAGCCGAGGTCCAGGGCGCGGCAGCCCTCTTCCAGCTGGGCCATGCCGGCATCGTTGACGCGACGGCTCTCGGCCAGGTAGTCGGCATCCTCCAGCACCGCACAGGCGGCCGCCAGGGCCAGGCTGTTGACGTTGAAAGGCTGGCGCACGCGGTTCAGTACATCCGCCACCTGGGCGCTGGACAGGCCGTAGCCGACCCGCAGCGCGGCCAGGCCATAGGCCTTGGAGAAGGTGCGTGAAACCAGCAGGTTCGGGTAACGGGCCAGGTAGTCGAGGCCGTCTGGCAGTTCATCGCCCTCGGCGTATTCGATGTAGGCCTCGTCCAGCACCACCAGGACGCTTTCCGGGACCTTGGCGAGGAAATCTTCCAGCGCCGCCGGGCCGAACCAGGTACCGGTGGGGTTGTTCGGGTTGGCGATGAAGACCACACGGGTCTCGGCATCGATGGCCGTCAGCATGGCCGGCAGGTCATGACCGTAGTCCTTGGCCGGGACCACCTTGCCGGTAGCGCCCACGGCCTGGGTGGCGATGGGGTAGACGGCGAAGGCGTGCTGGCTGAACACGGCGTTCAGGCCCGGTGCCAGGTAGGCGCGGGCGACCAGGTCGAGGATGTCGTTGGAGCCGTTGCCCAGGGTGACCTGGGCCGGGGTCACGCCACAGCGCTCGGCCAGGCGGCGCTTGAGTTCGAAGCCGTTGCCGTCCGGGTAGCGGGTCAGCTCGGCCAGTTCGTTGCGGATGGCCTCCAGGGCCTTGGGGCTCGGACCCAGCGGGTTCTCGTTGCTGGCCAGTTTGACGATGCCGGCCGGGTCGAGGTCCAGCTCGCGGGCCAGTTCATCCACCGGCTTGCCGGGAACATAGGGCGAAAGTTTCTGCACGCCCGGCTGGGCAAGGGCGAGGAAGTCACAGCTCATAAGCAATGCTCTTGGTTCCTGTGGTCGCGATGATCGTTGTCGATTCGCTGCGGTTCAGGTCATGGCCGTTCATCAGGCGCCCGGCCCTTGCAGAAATCGATGGTGTCGAAGGTAGTCATGTATCTGCTGGACCGCCGTCTCCACGCTCAGGTCGGTGGTATCGAAGGTCAGCTCGGCCGCCAGTGGCTTCTCGAACGGTGAGTCCAGGCCGGTGAAATCCTTCAGCAGACCCGCGCGCGCCTTGCGATAGAGCCCTTTCGGGTCACGCTGCTCGCAGACAGCCAGAGGGGTATCGACGAAGACCTCGACGAAGCGTCCCGGAAGCAGTTGGCGGATCGCGTCGCGGTCGCTGCGAAAGGGCGAGATGAAGGCAGCGATGACGATCAATCCTGCGTCGACCATCAGCGCCGCGACTTCGCCGACCCGGCGGATGTTTTCCTTGCGGTCCTGCGCGGTGAAGCCCAGGTCGCCGTTCAGGCCATGGCGCAGGTTGTCGCCATCGAGCAGGTAGGTGTGCCGGCCCTCGCTGTGCAACCGACGCTCCAGGGCGTCGGCCAGGGTCGACTTGCCCGCGCCGCTGAAGCCGGTGAGCCAGACGAGGCAAGGTTCCTGCTGCTTGAGACTGGCGCGTTGGCCACGGTCCACCAGCAAGGAGCGCCACTCGACCTGACGGCTGCCGTCCACTAGAGCACCGCTTTCGGGTAGGAACCCAGCACCTTCAGGGCAACGGCTTCCTGGTTGATCTTCTCCAGCACGTCCTTGATCAGCGGATCACGATGGTGGCCGACGAAGTCGATGAAGAACACATAGGTCCACTTGCCACTGCGGGACGGGCGGGTCTCGATGCGGGTCAGGTCGATGCCGTTGTTGTGGAAGGGCACCAGCAGCTCGTGCAGGGCACCCGGCTTGTTGCGCATGGATACGATGATCGAGGTCTTGTCGTCGCCGGTCGGAGGGACTTCCTGGTTGCCGATGATGAGGAAGCGCGTGGAGTTGTCCGGGCGGTCCTCGATCTTCTCGCAGAGCTTGGTCAGGCCGTAGAGGCTCGCCGCCATGTCGCCGGCGATGGCCGCCGAGTTCCACTCGCTCTTCACCCTTTTCGCCGCGTCGGCGTTGCTGGAAACCGCCACGCGCTCTACGTTCGGGTAATGGGCGTCCAGCCACTTGCGGCACTGGGCCAGGGACTGGGCGTGGGAGTAGATGCGGGTGATGTTGTCGGTCTTGGTGGTATCGCCCACCAGCAGGTGGTGGTGGATGCGCAACTCCACCTCGCCACAGATGACCATGTCATGCTCGAGGAAGCTGTCCAGGGTGTGGTTCACCGCCCCCTCGGTGGAGTTCTCCACGGGCACCACGCCGAAGTTCACCGCACCGGCGGCAACTTCGCGGAAGACTTCGTCGATGGCCGCCATCGGCGCGCTGATCACCGCATGGCCGAAATGCTTGAGCGCCGCGGCCTGGGTGAAGGTGCCCTCGGGGCCGAGGTAGGCGACCTTGAGCGGCTGTTCCAGGGCAAGGCAGGAGGACATGATCTCGCGGAAAAGCCGCGCCATCTCTTCGTTGTCCAGCGGGCCCTTGTTGCGGTCCATGATGTGCTTGAGCACCCAGGCTTCGCGCTCGGGGCGGTAGAAGACCGGCGTCTCGCCCGCGGGCAGGGACTGCATCTTCACCCGCGCCACGTCCTGGGCGCAGCGAGCGCGCTCGCTGATCAGCTCGAGGATCTTCTCGTCGAGGTTGTCGATGCGAACCCGCAGCGCCTTGAGTTCTTGCTCGGACATCAGCCGTGCTCCTTCTCGAACTCCGCCATATAGGCCACCAGGGCTTCCACCGCGTCGAGACCGACCGCGTTGTAGATGGAGGCGCGCATGCCGCCCACCGAGCGGTGGCCCTTGAGATTCAGCAGACCACGGGCGTCGGCGCCGGCCAGGAAGGGTTTGTCCAGGCGCTCGTCGGCCAGGCGGAACGGCACGTTCATCCAGGAACGGGCGTTTGTGGCGATGGGGTTGGTGTAGAACTCGCTCTTGTCGATGACGCCGTAGAGCAGGTCCTTCTTCGCCTTGTTGCGTTGCTCCATGGCCTCGACGCCGCCCTGCTCCTTGAGCCACTCGAAGACCAGGCCCGAGAGGTACCAGGAAAAGGTGGCCGGGGTGTTGTACATGGAGCCGTTATCGGCGGCGACCTTGTAGTTGAGCATGGTCGGGCAGCTGGCGCGGGCGCGGCCGAGCAGGTCCTCGCGGACGATGACCACGACCAGGCCGCTGGGGCCGATGTTCTTCTGCGCGCCGGCGTAGATCAGGCCGAAGCGGGAAATGTCCAGCGGGCGGGAGAGGATGTCCGAGGACGTGTCCACCACCAGGGGCACGTCGCCCACTTCCGGGATCCAGTCGAACTGCAGGCCGCCGATGGTTTCGTTGGAGGCGTAGTGCAGGTAGGCCGCGTCCTTGGACAACTGCCACTCGTTCTGCCCGGGGATGGCGAAGTAGTCGTAGCCCTTGGCGCTGGCGGCGACGTTCACGCGGCCGAAGCGGCTGGCCTCGTCAATGCTCTTCTTCGACCAGATGCCGGTGTCGATGTAGTCGGCCACGCCGTTCTCGGGCAGCAGGTTGAGCGGGATCTCGGCAAATTGCTGGCTGGCGCCGCCCTGGAGGAACAGCACCTTGTAGTTCGAGGGGATGGACAGCAGGTCGCGCAGATCCTGCTCGGCCTTCTCGGCAATGGCGACGTATTCATCGCTGCGGTGGCTCATCTCCATGACGGACAGGCCTTTGCCCTGCCAATCGAGGAGTTCCGCCTGGGCGCGTTGCAGAACAGCTTCCGGAAGCGCGGCCGGGCCGGCGCAGAAGTTAAAGGCTCGCTTGCTCACATCCACTCTCACTGGGTAGCGCGGGGGCACCAGTACCCCCGCCGATTGTCATCTACCGAATGGACAGGCCGGCGACGGCCTGCCCGTTTCTGCTGCTCTTACTCTTCACCTGCCGGTTGTGCGTCGTCCAGCTGGGTGTCGTCGACTGCGGTTTCCTCCGCATCTTCAACGACCAGCTCTTCGCCTTCCAGCGCCTCGGACTCGCCGTCGTCGGACGGCTCCTGCACACGCTCCAGGCCCACCAGGGTCTCGTCCTTGGCCAGCTTGATCAGGGTCACGCCCTGGGTGTTGCGGCTGGAGCTGGAGACTTCGTCCACACGGGTACGGACCAGGGTGCCCTGGTCGGAGATCAGCATGATCTCCTCGCCATCCTGCACCTGTACCGCGCCCACCAGCTTGCCGTTGCGCTCGTTGGTGACCATGGCGATCACGCCCTGGCCGCCGCGACCGCGGCGCGGGTAGTCTTCCAGCGGGGTGCGCTTGCCGTAGCCGCGTTCGGAGGCGGAAAGGATCTGCGCGCCCGCTTCCGGGATCAGCATGGAGATCAGGCTCTGGCCTTCCGGCAGGCGCATGCCGCGTACGCCACGGGCGATTCGGCTCATGGTGCGCACGTGCTTCTCCTTGAAGCGGATAACCTTGCCACCGTCGGAGAACAGCATCACTTCCTTGGCGCCGTCGGTAATGGCGGCGGCGATCAGGGTGTCGCCCTCTTCCAGCTTCAGGGCGATCAGGCCGCTCGAACGCGGACGGCTGAACTGCACCAGCGGGGTCTTCTTCACGGTACCGTAGGCAGTCGCCATGAAGATGTAGGCGCCGGTGGGCTCGTCCTGCTCGTCGTCGGCGACTTCGGCGTCGTTGTCGTCGCCGCCTTCGGCTTCGACCACTTCGCCTTCGATCACCAGGCCTTCGTTCTCGTCCAGGTCTTCTTCCGCGCCAGCGCTCTGCTGCAGGGCTTCCAGGTCGATCTGCAGCATGGCGGTGATGCGCTCGCCCTCATCCAGCGGCAGCAGGTTGACCAGCGGGCGGCCGCGCGCAGTGCGCGAGGCTTCCGGAATCTCGAAGGTGCGCAGCCAGTAGACCTTGCCCTTGCTGGAGAACAGCAGGAGGGTGGCATGGCTGTTGGCGACCAGCAGGTGTTCGATGTAGTCCTCGTCCTTCACCCCGGTGGCCGACTTGCCCTTGCCGCCACGGCGCTGGGCTTGGTAGGCGTGCAGCGGCTGGGACTTGGCGTAGCCACCGTGGGAGATGGTGACGACGCGCTCTTCCTCGGTGATCAGGTCGGCGATGGTCAGGTCCACCTGGGACGCGACAATCTCGGTGCGGCGGGCATCGCCGAACTCGGCCTTGACCTTCTCCAGCTCCTCGCGGATGACTTCCATCAGGCGCTCGGGATTGGTGAGGATGCGGATCAGCTCGCCGATCAGGGTGAGGATTTCCTGGTATTCGGCGAGGAGCTTGTCGTGCTCCAGGCCAGTCAGGCGGTGCAGGCGCAGCTCGAGGATGGCCTGGGCCTGGTCCGGCGACAGGAAGTACTTGCCGTCACGCAGGCCGTACTGTGGATCGAGGTCTTCCGGACGGCAGGCATCGGCGCCGGCGCGCTCGACCATGGCTTCCACCGCGCTGGATTCCCAGGGGGTGGCGATCAGGCGTTCCTTGGCCTCGGCCGGGGTCGGCGAGTTCTTGATCAGCTCGATCACCGGGTCGATGTTCGACAGGGCGACCGCCTGGCCTTCGAGGATGTGGCCGCGTTCGCGGGCCTTGCGCAGCTCGTAGACGGTCCGGCGGGTCACCACTTCGCGGCGGTGACGGACAAACACTTCGAGCATGTCCTTCAGGTTCATCGTGCGCGGCTGGCCATCGACCAGGGCCACCACGTTGATGCCGAACACGCTCTGCAGCTGGGTCTGGGCGTAGAGGTTGTTGAGGATGACCTCGGGTACCTCGCCACGGCGCAGCTCGATGACCACGCGCATGCCGTCCTTGTCGGACTCGTCGCGCAGTTCGGTGATGCCTTCGAGCTTCTTCTCCTTGACCAGCTCGGCGATCTTCTCGATCAGACGCGCCTTGTTCAGCTGGTAGGGCAGCTCGGTGATGACGATCTGCTGGCGGCCGCCGACCTTGTCGATGTCCTCGACCTCGGCACGGGCACGCATATAGATGCGGCCACGGCCGGTGCGATAGGCCTCGATGATGCCGGCGCGGCCGTTGATGATACCGGCAGTGGGGAAGTCGGGACCCGGGATGTACTTCATCAGCTCATCGACGGTGAGCTCCGGGTTGTCCATCAGAGCCAGGCAACCGTCGATGACTTCGCCGAGGTTGTGCGGCGGGATGTTGGTGGCCATGCCCACGGCGATACCGCTGGAACCGTTGACCAGCAGGTTGGGGATCTTGGTCGGCATGACCGCCGGAATCTGTTCGGTGCCGTCGTAGTTGGGCACCCAGTCCACGGTTTCCTTGTCCAGGTCAGCCAGCAACTCATGCGCCAGCTTGGACATGCGCACTTCGGTGTATCGCATGGCCGCGGCGTTGTCGCCGTCCACCGAACCGAAGTTGCCCTGGCCGTCGACCAGCATGTAGCGCAGCGAGAAGGGCTGGGCCATGCGGACGATGGTGTCGTACACGGCAGTGTCGCCGTGGGGGTGGTACTTACCAATGACGTCACCGACCACACGGGCGGACTTCTTGTACGGTTTGTTCCAGTCGTTGCCCAGTTCGCTCATCGCGTAGAGGACGCGACGGTGCACCGGCTTGAGGCCGTCGCGCGC
The DNA here is from genome assembly GCF_029871205.1 of Pseudomonas sp. BN417. Lineage (GTDB taxonomy): Bacteria > Pseudomonadota > Gammaproteobacteria > Pseudomonadales > Pseudomonadaceae > Metapseudomonas. The sequence goes on from NZ_SSOJ01000096.1 coordinate 35,134, forward strand.
GTCCGGCAAGGCACGCCCGACGATCACGCTCATCGCGTAGTCGAGGTAGGACTGTTTCAGCTCGTCTTCGATATTGACCGGGAGGATTTCTTTGGCCAGTTCGCCCATGAGAAGCCTGGTTCCTTTTTCTGATGAAACTCCGCCCCGCTCGTCCTGAGCGGCGCGAAGCTCGTCACTGCGGCCAGATGCGGCAGCGACTCACGACAAATCAACGAGTTAAGCCAAGGATCTGTGCAATTCGGCCGCCTCATCGGAGGGGCCGCGATAACTGCCGGAGCTTACCACAGTCACCGCCTTGCACCTACCCCGCCGGGCGGCCTGCCGGCAGGGTAAAAATGCCGCAGCGAAGCCTCAGTGCAGGCGCTTGCGGCACATCAGCTGAGCCATCTTGGCGGCGTCGGGGCGTTCTACCACGCCCTTCTCGGTCACGATGGCATCGATCAGGTCGGCCGGAGTCACATCGAATACCGGGTTCACCGCATGAACCTCGGCGGCGACACGGCGACCACCCAGATCCAGCAACTCGGAGCCGTCGCGCTCCTCGATCGGGATGTCGTCGCCACTTTCCAGGGACATGTCGATAGTGGAACTGGGCGCCACCACCATGAAGCGCACCCCGTGGTGCATGGCGTTGACCGCCAACTGGTAGGTGCCGATCTTGTTCGCCACGTCGCCATTGGCGGTGATGCGGTCGGCGCCGACTATCACCCAGGTGATACCCGCGGTCTTCATCAGGTGGGCGGCGGCGGCATCGGCATTCAGGCTCACCGGCACCCCTTCGTTGGCCAGCTCCCAGGCGGTCAGGCGGGCACCCTGCAGCCAGGGGCGGGTTTCGTCGGCGTAGACCCGCTCCACCAGCCCGTCGAGGTGGGCGGCGCGGATCACCCCGAGGGCGGTACCGAAACCGCCGGTAGCCAGGGCGCCGGTGTTGCAGTGGGTCAACAGGGCCTGCGGACTACCCTGGTGCTTGCGAATCAGCTCCATGCCCAACTGGGCCATGGTCAGGTTGGCCTCGCGGTCGCTCAGGTGGATGGAGATGGCCTCGGCCTCCAGGGCCTGCAACGGGGTTTCACCATCGCGCAGGCGCTGCAGGCGCTCGCGCATGCGGTTCAGCGCCCAGAACAGGTTGACTGCGGTCGGCCGGGAATCGGCCAGCGCCTTGAAATCGAGCTCCAGCGCTTCGCGCCAGTCGCCACCGGCGGCGATACGGGCCCGGGCGCCCAGCACCACGCCATAGGCTGCACTGATGCCGATCGCCGGCGCGCCACGCACCACCATCTGGCGGATGGCCTGGGCCACGCCTTCGGCGGAGTCGTAGGCCAACCAGACTTCCTCGGCCGGCAGCAGGCGCTGGTCGAGCAGGTGGAGTACGCCGTCACGCCAGTCGATGGCCTTGACCTTCTCGGCTGCTAACAGTTGTTCACGCATCGACCACCTCGCCACCCGTAACTCGCGGAAAAACCGCAGATTATAGCGAGCCGGAGGCCATCTGGCTCGGGTATACTGCCGACACTTCGTTTTGCGCCCAGGATGCGCCTCCATGCCCAGCCCCAACGCCCCGCTCGATCTGCTTCTGCTGCCGTCCTGGATAGTCCCGGTAGAGCCTGCCGGCGTAGTCCTGCGGGATCATGCGCTGGGCATCCGCGACGGCCGCATCGCCCTGCTGGCCCCGCGGGACCTGGCGCTGCGCGTCGACGCCCGCGAACGCCGCGAGCTGCCGGGCATGCTGCTGGCCCCCGGACTGATCAACGCCCACGGCCACGCCGCGATGACGCTGTTCCGCGGACTGGCCGACGACCTGCCGCTGATGACCTGGCTACAGGAACACATCTGGCCCGCCGAGGCCAAGTGGGTCAATGAGTCATTCGTCCGCGACGGCACCGAACTAGCCGTAGCCGAGCAGATCAAGGGCGGCATCAGCTGCTTCTCCGACATGTACTTCTTCCCGGCCCAGGCCAGCGCCGCCATCCACGCCACGGGCATCAAGGCCCAGCTGGCGATACCGGTGCTGGACTTCCCGATCCCCGGCGCGGTCGACGCGGTCGAGGCCATTCGCCGTGGCGTCGAGCTGTTCAGCGACCTCAAGCACCACCCGCGGATCAAGGTGGCCTTCGGCCCCCATGCGCCCTACAGCGTCAGCGACGACAAGCTGGAGAACATCCGCGTGCTGGCCGAGGAACTGGACGCCGGCATTCATATGCACGTCCAGGAAACCGCCTTCGAGGTCCAGCAGAGCCTGGAGCAGCGCGGCGAGCGCCCCATGGCCCGACTCGCCCGCCTCGGCCTGCTGGGACCGCGCTTCCAGGCCGTGCACATGACCCAGGTGGACGACGCCGACCTCGCCCAGCTGGTGGAAAGCAACAGCAGCGTGATCCACTGCCCCGAATCCAACCTCAAGCTGGCCAGCGGCTTCTGCCCAGTGGAACGCCTCTGGCAGGCCGGCGTCAATGTCGCCATCGGCACCGATGGCGCGGCCAGCAACAACGATCTGGACCTGCTCGGCGAAACCCGCACCGCCGCCCTCCTGGCCAAGGCGGTCGCCGGCTCGGCCCGCGCCCTGGATGCCCACCGCGCCCTGCGCATGGCCACTCTGAATGGCGCACGCGCCCTGGGGCTCGAGCAGGACACCGGCTCCCTGGAAGTCGGCAAGGCCGCCGACCTGGTCGCCTTCGACCTTTCCGGGCTGGCCCAGCAACCGGTCTACGACCCGGTTTCCCAACTCATCTATGCCACCGGGCGCGATTCGGTGCGGCACCTCTGGGTCGACGGCAGGCAACTGCTGGACGACGGCCGCCTGACCCGCCTGGACGAAGAGCGCCTGGGCGTCACCGCCCGCGCCTGGGGCGATCGCATCGCCGGCCGCTGAATTCTGTTTCGAGGACATCCCATGACCAACGTCGACCACGTCGAAATCGCCAAGTTCGAGGCCCTCGCCCACCGCTGGTGGGACCGCGAGAGCGAGTTCAAACCCCTGCACGACATCAACCCGCTGCGGGTCAACTGGATTGACGAACGCGTCAAGCTGGCCGGCAAGAAGGTGCTGGACGTCGGTTGCGGCGGCGGCATCCTCAGTGAATCCATGGCCCAGCGCGGCGCCACGGTCACCGGCATCGACATGGGTGAAGCGCCCCTGGCGGTAGCCCAGCTGCACCAACTGGAGTCCGGCGTACCGGTGGAGTACCGGCGCATCACCGCCGAAGCCCTGGCCGCTGAGATGCCGGGCCAGTTCGATGTGGTCACCTGCATGGAAATGCTTGAACACGTGCCGGACCCGGCCTCGGTGATCCGCGCTTGCCATACCCTGGTGAAGCCGGGCGGCCAGGTGTTCTTCTCCACCATCAACCGCAACCCCAAGGCCTATCTCTTCGCCATTGTCGGCGCCGAGTACATCATGGGCCTGCTGCCCCGCGGCACCCACGACTTCAAGAAATTCATCCGCCCCTCCGAGCTCGGCGCCTGGAGCCGTGCGGCCAGCCTGACGGTCAAGGACATCATCGGCCTGACGTACAATCCGCTGACCAAGCACTACAAGCTGGAAGCTGACGTGGACGTCAACTACATGATCCAGACCCTGCGCGAGGAGTGACCGGCATGCGACTCAGAGCGGTTCTCTTCGATATGGACGGCACCCTGCTGGATTCGGCGCCGGACTTCATCGCCATCTGCCAGGCCATGCGCGCCGATCGCGGCCTGCCGCCGCGGGACGAGAAGGCGATCCGCGACGTGGTTTCCGGCGGTGCCCGCGCCATGGTCGCCTGCGCCTTCGAGATGGATCCGGATGCAGCGGAATTCGAGCCCCTGCGCCTGGAATTCCTCGAGCGCTACCAGAGCCACTGCGCCGTACTCACCCGCCCCTTCGACGGCATCGACGAGCTGCTGGCGGACATCGAGCAGGCCAAGCTGATCTGGGGCGTGGTAACCAACAAGCCGGTGCGTTTCGCCGAACCCATCATGGCGCAGCTCGGCCTCGCCGATCGCTCCGCCGTGCTGATCTGCCCCGACCATGTGAAGAACAGCAAGCCGGACCCGGAAATGCTGCTGCTCGCCTGCAGCAAGCTGAACCTCGACCCGGCCAGCGTGCTCTTCGTCGGTGACGACCTGCGCGATATCGAGTCCGGTCGCGCCGCCGGCACCCGCACCGCCGCGGTCAGCTACGGCTACATCCACCCCAGCGACAACCCCACGCACTGGGGCGCCGATGTCGTGGTCGACCATCCGCTTGAATTGCGCGCCGTACTCGATCGCGCGCTGTGCAGCTGCTGAGGCGGCAGCGGTAAGCTTCAAGCGACAAGCTTCAAGCTGGCCGGTGCTTTCCAGATGCTTTTACTTGCTGCTTGAAGCTTGCGACTTGCAGCTCTCCAAAGGAGCCCTCTCACATGTTCCAGTACTCCGCCCGCCCCGACCTGCTCAAGGATCGGGTCATCCTGATCACCGGCGCCGGTCGCGGCATCGGTGCGGCCGCCGCCAAGACCTTCGCCGCCCACGGCGCCACCGTGCTGCTGCTGGGCAAGACCGAGGCCAGCCTGAATGCCGTCTATGACGAGATCGAGGCTGCCGGTCACCCGCAGCCCGCGGTGATCCCGTTCAACCTGGAAACCGCCCAGCCGCACCAGTACGACGAACTGGCAGCGACCCTGGAGGCCGAGTTCGGACGCATCGATGGCCTGCTGCACAATGCTTCCATCCTCGGCCCGCGCACACCCATCGAGCAGCTGTCCGGCGAAAACTTCATGCGCGTCATGCAGGTCAACGTCAACGCCATGTTCATGCTGACCAGCACACTGCTGCCGCTGCTGAAGCTGTCCAGGGACGCCTCGGTGGTCTTCACCTCCAGCAGCGTCGGCCGCAAGGGTCGCGCCTACTGGGGCGCTTACGCGGTCTCCAAGTTCGCCAGCGAAGGCCTGATGCAGGTGCTGGCCGATGAGGTCGACGGCATCGCCAGCGTCCGTGCCAACAGCGTCAATCCCGGCGCCACCCGTACCGACATGCGCGCCCAGGCCTACCCCGGTGAAAACCCTGACAACAATCCGGAACCTGCCACGATCATGCCTGTCTACCTCTATCTCATGGGGCCGGACAGCGCTGGCGTGAACGGCCAGGCTTTCGACGCGCAATGACCTCCCTCCGCGGCGGTCATCGGACCGCCGCAGCCTCCGTCGGGTTTCCGACGACTCCGCCCCGTGAACGGCATCACATTGCCATTATTTCGCCATCAGCCGGCAAAGGCTTGCCGCCTGGCGTCGAAAGAAACAGCTAACTGATTGAAAAACAAGGTTTTCAACTGCTAACGAGCTCCTGGCACGAAATTAGCTGTATGCCTGGTGTCGTCGCTATTTGCGTCAGAGGTTCAATTCAATGGTTCCTCCCACCCGGACCAACACCATCGATTTCGATGCCGCCAAGCTGCAGCGGCTCGGCTTCACCGGCAATCGCCAACCCAAGCTGCGCCCCACCAGCCTGGCGGAGCTGCGTCGGCAGCTGACCCTGCAACTGCAGACCAGCCTGGAAGTCGAGCGCATCGTCAGCCTGTTCTTCGACGAAGTGCAGCGCCTGGTGCCCCTGGACGCCCTGGCCTACCAGCACCAGAGCAGCGACCTGCGCCTGGAATTCGGCACCCGCTCCAGCCATTCCGCAGGCTACCGCCTCAGTCACGAAGGCGAGTACCTGGGCGAGCTGATTTTCCGCCGCAACCAGCGCTTCGACGAGCAGGAGCTGAACCAGCTGGAGTCCCTGCTCTCCAGCCTGCTCTTCCCGCTGCGCAACGCCCTGCTCTACCGCGCCGCGATCCAGAGCGCACTGCGCGACCCGCTGACCGACACCGGCAACCGCATCGCCATGGAGCAGACCCTACAGCGCGAGGTTGACCTGGCGCGGCGCAACCTGCAGCCACTGTCCGTGCTGATGCTGGACATCGATCACTTCAAGCGGATCAACGACCAGCACGGCCATGGCACTGGCGATGAAGTGCTGAAGGCGGTGGCCACCACGCTCAAGGTACGCCTGCGCAATGTCGACATGGTGTTCCGCTTCGGCGGCGAGGAATTCCTCGTGCTGCTCTCCGGCACCTGCCGCGAAGCCGCTGCCCTGGTGGGCGAACGCCTGCGCCTGGGCATCCTCGAATTGCAGTGCCTGGTCCAGGGCCATCCACTGGACCTGTCCATCAGCCTCGGTTGCGCCACCCTGTTGCCGGCCGAATCGGTAGACAGCCTGCTGCGCCGCGCGGACAACGCCCTTTATGTGGCCAAACGGGAAGGTCGCAATCGGTTGTCCATGGCGGGGTGACCTCACGCAGACATTCAAATACAGGGGAACCTTGTGGGGGCAAATTCATTGGCTATGTCTGCATTCAGTGTTGCTAAAACCACCTGAACCAGGCTGATTGTCGAGCGGGCTGCGAGTCCCTGTTTCGCCTCCCGGCGAGTCTCTTTTTTCAGTCGTCGGAATGCCGCCCACAAAAAAGAAACCAAAAACGCTTGCCCCTGCATCCGG
>NZ_SSOJ01000096.1:41639-41723 GCF_029871205.1 Pseudomonas sp. BN417
TGGCTTCGCCAAACTTCCCTCGCTCCATCGTTGCGCCGGGGGCCCGGCGTGAGGGGCCATCCCTGGCCCCGCACGCCTCTCGCG
>NZ_SSOJ01000097.1 GCF_029871205.1 Pseudomonas sp. BN417
TTCAGGGCGCTGGCCTGGAGCGAAAGGGACAGGGCGGCCAGGCTGATGGCGGATTTCAACAGCCTGTGCGTCATCTCGTTTCCTCTATTGCGAGAAGGGAACCTTGCGTCGACTGCTGGCTGAACGAAGGCGGTTTTCGGGGGACATAAAAAAGCGAGGCCCGGGGGCCTCGCTCGATCAGGGCGCTTATTTACCCAGCTTGCGCAGGTTGGCGGTGGTGAAGTAATCGGCCTCGATATCGCTGCTGTTCAGCTTTGCAGGCCGCTGGCCATCGAGCAGGCGATCGGCGAGGTAGGAACCGGCGATCAGGTCGTGGAAAATCGCGACGCGTGCCTGGAAACCATTCAGGTCATAGGCATAGACAGTCGTCTGCATGTTGCTGCGCCAGAGATTGCCTTTGCCGTCGTAGTTGTCGGCGAGCAAGCCGATCCAGGAGTCCTCGTCGATATAGATCACTCGCTTGCGGTAGATGTGGCGCTTGCCGGGCTTGAGGTTGGCTTCCAGCACCCAGGCGCGGTGCCGTTCATAGCGCATGTACTCGGGGTTGACATGGCCAGAGGTAGCCAGCAGGTCGTCGAGCTTCAGGCTAGGGTCGTCGAGCTTGTAGTTGTTGTAGGGAACGTAGATCTCCTGCTTGCCCACCAGCTTCCAGTCATAGCGGTCCGGCGCGCCGTTGAACAGGCGGTCCTCGTCCATGACGCGGAAGCCGCCAGCACCGTATGGCGTGTCGTAGGCCACGGTGGGGGCGCGTCGTACCCGGCGGTTGCCCGGCAGGTACTGCCAGGACTGCGACGGCGAGGAAATCGGGTCGGTGAAGGAATGGGCGAGAATGATCTCGCCTTTCTTGCGAGTGGGCTCCAGAGTGGTGAGCAGGGCATAGGCTTGCCTGCCATCGAGGGATTCGACGGTCTCCGCTGGAGAGTCCCAGACGGAAAGGATCTTGTAGTCCAGGCTCTCGTACACCCGGTTGCCGTTGGCCAGGACCAGGGCCATCTTGTAGACGGCATCCTCCTTCCAGGCGCGGGCCGGCAGGTTGAGGTTCCACATCAGCTCATGGCCGTTCTTCGGGATGGGAAAGGGCGAGGCGCCGATGGCTCCGGTAACGCCATTACCTTCATGGACAAGTTTGGCGTTGATCGCATTGGCAGCGATCTTGCGCTCAACATCCGGCGAATAGCGGAAGTCGCGGTGGCTGGGGTAGACCGGCATCCTGAAGCTGTTCGGGTAGCGCTGGAACAGGGCCTTCTGCCCTTCGGAAAGCTGGTCGGCGTACTGCGCCATGTTCTGCGCAGTGATGACGAACAGTGGCTTTTCATCGGCATAGGGATCGGGGTACTGGCTGCCGCTGCCGCCGTAGTTCAGGTGGGGCGGTGCGCCGAGCCATTTGCCGCTCCAGGCGGGGATACTGCCATCGGCATTGCCGGCCTTTTCCGCACCCATCGTGGTCAGGTCGGCCCCGAGGCGGGCGGCGTCCTCGGGGCTGATTCCAGCCAACGTCGGAGTACTGACGAGGTAGGTCACAAGCAAGGCGGCAAGGAACCGCTTCTTGTTGTTCGACTGCATTTCGGATCTCTCGGGCGGATCGTCAGAAGCTGTACTTGGCGTTGACGCCGACGTTGTCGCGATCGGCGAGGGGGGTATCGCCGGCATCGCCGAGGAAGGCGTTGTAGCGGGCCTCCAGGGTCAGGTTGTTGAGGTAGCGCCAGGTGGTGCCGATGCCGAGCCGGTTGTCGCCTTCGCCCAGGCCGAAGGTGCCGGGCATGGACGAGTCACCGCCCAGGTTCTGGCTGAAGATCAGCGGCACGGTGAGGTCCCAGCCGTTGAAAATATTCAGGTATTCGAGCTGGAGGTTGAGGGTGTAGCCCCAGGAACTCTTGTCGAAGAAGAGCTCGTCGGTGTTTGCCGTGGTCAGCGGGACGACGCCACCGGCACCGTCCGGGACGAAGGCGATAAAGCTCTCGGCGCGGTCGTTGTCCAGCACCTCGTTGTAGCCCGCCTCGCCAATCAGCGTGGTGTTGTCGGCAATCGGCAGGGTGCCGAAAGCGTGGACGAAGGAGACCTGTGCCTGCATGGTCTCGGCACGCACCGGATGTGGCACCAGACCGGTATCGGCGAGCACTGGCTGGCCGTCGCGGTAGCTGATTTCACCGCTGACGTTGGTGTCGCCGAGTACGGTGGAGAAGCTCGCGCCGTAGAGATCGATGTTGTCGAAGTAACGGACCTGGTAGTTGGCGGTGTTCCAGCTGCTGAGGAAGTCCAGCTGCGGCACCTTGTCGTGGAAACGCAGGTAGTAGAGGCCGAACTCGGTGTTGTTCAGCGACTCCGCGACGTAGTTCAGGGCTACGCCGTATTGGCCGCTGTCGCTCGGCTCATCGTCCGACAGCCGGCGGGTGATACCGAAGGCATCGGTGAAGCCGCCTTCATCCATCTGGTCGGTGACGGCGAAGAAGCTGCCGACGCCGTCGATTTCGGTCTTCTCCCACTTGTACTGGTAGTAGGCCTGCAAGCTGAGGCTGTCGGTCAGGTCGATCTGGCCGAATACCTGGCCTACCGGCAGGAAGAGTTCCTTGAGTTCCACCCCGGGGGTGTTGGCCTTGGTTGCATCAACCGGGGCCATGGCGCCGGAAATGCCGTTGCCGATGAACAGGCTCTCACCCCAGCTCACGACCTGGTCGCCGACGCGCAGGTTGAGGTTGTGCCCGCCGAGGTCCCAGGCGCCATAGACATAGGCATCGAGCAGGCGGATGTCCTTGCCATGCTGGTCGATAGTGTCGTGGGGGAAGTGGTTGGGTTGCGAGCAGCGGCCGCCGGCGAAGCAGTTGGAGGTGCCGGTGTGGTTGTCGTTGCTGCGGTTGTAAACGTCGTCGTAGAAGCCGCTGGCACGCATGAACAGGCCGAAGTCCTCCTTCCAGTTGAAGTTGGCCTCGGTGAGGAAACTGGAGCGGTTGGTGATCAGGCTGCCCTTGTCGAAGGCGTTGTTGCCGTCGTCGATGTTGGCGATGGCCGGGTTCGGGAAACCGTTGGACAA
>NZ_SSOJ01000098.1 GCF_029871205.1 Pseudomonas sp. BN417
CTTGCAGGGGGCAGCTACGCTGCCCTCAGCGAATGAATTCGCCCCCACAGGAAAACAGTCCGCGCTACATGCAGGCGAGGCGCTCGGGCGAAAATCAGAGCGTTCTCTCGAAGCTCGGATGGAATCCGGGAGCGGGGCTGGGCATTTCCCCGGATTTCATCCGGGCTACGCTCTGCGATGCTCCTGTGGGGGCGATTTCAATCGCTAAGCAGACCGCAGGTCTGCCCTTCGGCCTTGCAGGGGGCAGCTACGCTGCCCTCAGCGAATGAATTCGCCCCCACAGGAAAGCAGTCCTCGCCATATGAGCGCGATCCGCTCGGGCGGAAATCAGAGTGTCTTCTCGAAGATCTGCGAATTGCGCTGGAAGTTGTACAGCGAGGCCCGCGCCGCCGGCAGGTGCTCGACGCCGCTGGGCTGGAAGCCGCGCTCGCGGAACCAGTGGGCGGTACGGGTGGTGAGAACGAAGAGCGTCTTCAGGCCCAGGGCCCGGGCACGCTCCTCGATGCGTTCCAGCAGCTCGTCGCCGCGGCCGCCGTGGCGGTATTCCGGGTTCACCGCCAGGCAGGCCAGCTCGCCGGCTTCGGAGTCGGCGATGGGATAGAGCGCCGCGCAGGCGATGATCAGCCCATCGCGCTCGACAATGGTGAACTGGCCGATCTCCCGCTCCAGCACTTCCCGCGAACGGCGCACCAGGATGCCCTGGTCCTCCAGCGGGGTGATCAGGTCGATCAGGCCGCCAACGTCGTCGATGGTGGCTTCGCGCAGGGACTCGAACTGCTCCTGGTCCACCAGCGTGCCCCCACCGTCGCGGGTGAACAGCTCGGTGAGCAGGGAGCCGTCGTCGGCATAGCTGACCATGTGGCTGCGCTTGACCCCGGCGCGGCAGGCCTGGGCGGCGGCGTCCAGCAGCTCCGCCTGGTAGTTGTTGCCCAGCCGCGTCAGGTGCGGCGGCACCTGCTGAGGACGCAGTTCGCGCACCAGCTTGCCGGATTCATCGATCAGGCCGCGCTCGGCGCCGAACAGGATCAGCTTGTCCGCCCCCAGGTCGATCGCGACGCGGGTGGCCACGTCTTCACAGGCGAGGTTGAAGATTTCCCCGGTGGGCGAGTAGCCGAGCGGCGAGAGCAGCACGATGGTGCGCTCGTCCAGCAGCCGGCCGATGCCCTTGCGGTCAACCCGGCGCACTTCGCCGGTGTGGTGGTAGTCGATGCCGTCGACCACGCCGATGGGCCGCGCGGTGACGAAATTGCCGGTGCTCACCCGCAGTCGCGAGCCCTGCATGGGCGAGGCGGCGATATCCATGGACAGGCGCGCCTCGATGGCAATGCGCAGCTGGCCGACGGCGTCGATCACGCACTCCAGGGTCGGGCCATCGGTGATCCGCAGGTCGCGGTGGAAATGCGGGGTCAGGCCGCGGGCGGCCAGGCGCGCCTCGATCTGCGGGCGCGAACCGTGCACCAGCACCAGACGCACGCCCAGGCTGTGCAACAGCACCAGGTCGTGGACGATATTGCCGAAGTTCGGGTGGGCAACGCCCTCGCCGGGCAGCATGACCACGAAGGTGCAGTCCCGGTGGGAATTGATGTAGGGGGAAGCGTGGCGCAGCCAGTTGACGTAATCGGGCATGGTTCCGTGAGCCTGAAGAAGTGGCGAATAGACGAGTGCGGCTCCAGCTGAGGAGCTAAAAAGTCGGCGCTTTATCGTCGTCGCATGAGCATCAACGGAAACCCTCCCGGTCAGGACGTGGTGGCGGATTGCAGGCAGTAATGCTGGATGAGCTGGCGCAATAGCGCAACGGTAGGCTCGATCCGTGACAACTCGAGGTGCTCGTCCGGCTGGTGGGCGCAGGCGATGTCGCCGGGACCGAGGACCAGGGTCTCGCAACCGAGCTGCTGAAGATACGGCGCTTCGGTGCCGAAGGCCACCGCCTGCGCGGTATGGCCAGTGAGACGTTCGGCCAGGCGCACCAGATCACTTTCCGGCGACTGCTCGAAGGGCGGCACCGCCGGGAACAGCGGCTTGAAGTCGATCTTCACCTGATAGTGCTCGGCCACCGGCCGCAGGCGCTGGCGGATCACCGCGCGCAGGGTTTCGGGGTTCATCCCCGGCAGCGGCCGCAGGTCGAACTCCAGGCTGCACTGGCCGCAGATGCGGTTGGGATTGTCGCCGCCGTGGATGCAACCGAGGTTGAGGGTGGGCTGCGGCACAGTGAACTGCGGGTTGCGGAACTCCTGCTGCCACTCGCCACGCAGTGCGATCAGATCGCTCATCACCGCATGCATGGCTTCCAGGGCGCTGCGGCCAAGGCTGGGGTCGGAGGAGTGGCCGCTCTGCCCGAGGATGTCGATGCGTTCCATCATCACGCCCTTGTGCAGGCGGATGGGCTTCAGGCCCGTGGGCTCGCCGATCACCGCCGCGCGGCCCAGCGGCCGTCCCGCCTCAGCCAGGGCGCGGGCACCGGCCATGGAGCTTTCCTCGTCGCAGGTGGCGAGAATCATCAGCGGCTGGCGGAAGGGCTGGTCGAGCAGCCCACGCACGGCCTCGATGGCCAGCGGGAAGAAGCCCTTCATGTCGCAGCTGCCCAGGCCATACCAGCGGCCGTCCACCTCGCTGAGCTTCAGCGGGTCGGTTTTCCACAGCGCGGCGTCGAACGGCACCGTATCGCTATGCCCGGCCAGCACCAGGCCGCCGGGGCCGGTGCCATAGGTGGCCAGCAGATTGGCCTTGCCCGGCGCCACCTGCTGGATCTCGCAGCGGAAGCCGAGGTCGCCGAGCCAGGCGGCCAGCAGTTCGATCACCGCCTGGTTGGACTGGTCCCAGCTGGGCTGGGTGCAGCTCACCGAGGGCGTGGCGATCAGCGCGGCGAACTGCGATTTCAGGTCTGGGACGGACATCGGGGGCCTCCATGGACGAAGGATCATCATAGGCCCAAGGCCGCGCCCGGCGAAACCGCTGCGGCAAGGCCGGGACCTGTCCTGTAGACTTCACGGCCTTGGCAGCCACCCCCTGGCTGCGCCTGAAAGACGCCGGCCATGAACAAAGAGACCGAAATCAAGCTTCGCGCCAGCCGCGAGACCCTGGAAGCCCTGCGCGACCATCCGCTGCTGAAAAAGCGCAACAAATCCGGCTGGGAGCGCCGCGAGCTCTTCAACCAGTACTTCGATACCCCCGCGCGCGACCTCGCCCAGGCCCGCGTCGCCCTGCGCCTGCGCCGCGATGGCGAGCAGTTCATCCAGACCCTCAAGACCCGTGGTCAGAGCGTGGCCGGCCTGTCCGAGCGCAACGAGTGGGACTGGTACCTGGACAAGGCCAAGCTGGACCCGAAGAAACTGACCGACGACTGCTGGCCGGCCAGCCTGGTCGCACTCGACAAGAAGCAGCTCAAGCCGATCTTCACCACCGACTTCGCCCGCGACCGGGCCGAGATCGCCTGGGGCCGCGGCAAGGCCAAGGTGGTGATCGAGGCCGCCCTGGACCTGGGCAAAGTAATCGCTGGCAAGCAGGAAGAAGAAATCTGCGAGCTGGAGCTGGAACTGCGCCAGGGCGAGCCGGAAGCCCTGCTGGAGCTGGCTGCGGAACTGGCCGCCGACCTGCCGCTGATGCCCTGCGACATCAGCAAGGCCGAGCGCGGCTACCGCCTGCATGATGCCAACAGCTACCACCTCAGCCTGCCGGCCCCGGAACTCACCGCCGAGCTGCCGCTGGACGACGCCTTCGCCGCCCTCGCCTGGCACCTGCTGGGCAGCAGCCAGCGCCTGGCCGAGCAGTACCGCTTCAATGGCCATTGGAAACTGCTGGTGGACTGGGTGCAGCAACTCATCGACCTGCGCGCCCTGATCGGCAGCCTCGGCCAGGCCGCACCGCGCGCCAGCAGCCACGACCTGCGTGAAGCACTGGACGCCCTACTGAAGGACTGGCGCCCGAGGCTGCAGGCCGGCGAGGAGGATGAAGCCGTACGCCATGCCGCGCCACAGCAATTCGCCGAAGAGCTGCAGGGCACCCGCTGGGGCCTGTTCTCGCTCAACGCCTCGCGCTGGCTGCTGGCCCGCGCCTGGACCGTCGAGCGCAACGACCGCGGCAACCGCCAGGGCAAGGCGCCGCTCGGCAACTGGCTGCCGCGCATGCTCGGTGAAGAAGCCGAGGCGCTGAAGCTGGAGCGCTACAAGCGCCAACCCGAGGACCTGGCCGAACAGCTGCCGCGCATCGAGCGCCTGCTGGTGTGGCTGCGCCTGGCGCGCCAGGTGCTGGAAGTGGCGGAAATCGACCGCGGCTATGGCGAGCTGGCCAAGTTCGCCGAACTGGCCGCCCTGCCGCTGGACGGCGAAGTGCTGACCGCCCGCAGCGAACAGGCGCAGACCCTGATCAGCCTACGCAGCTGGAAGGCGCTGACCAAGTAAGGCGCTGGATTCGAGGAGCCCCACCACCATGCTTCGGCAAAGCTTCCGCTCCGTGGTCACCACCTGGCTGACCGGCCTGCTGGCCCTGCTGCCGTTGGTCCTGACCCTGGCGCTGCTGGCCTGGCTGGTCAGCCTGCTGAACAAGCTGGTGGGCCCTTCCACGGTGATCGGCCAGCTACTCGGCGCCCTCGGCCAGCACTTCGCGAGCAACCCGGTCCTGGCCTACTTCGTCGGTACCCTGGTGCTGCTGGGCAGCCTCTATCCACTGGGCCTGGCGGTGCAGCTCGGCCTGCGCCGGCCGCTGGCCTGGCTGCTGGACATGACCCTGCGCCGCGCGCCGCTGATCGGCAGTCTCTACAGCCTGGCCGACCGCTTCGTCGGCCTGCTGGACCGCAGCAAGAACGCCGACATCACCGCCATGAGCCCGGTCTGGTGCTTCTTCGGCGGCGACGGCGCCGCCGTGCTGGCATTGCGACCCAGCCCGGAAAGCTTCGAACTCGAAGGCCGCCAGTACTGCGCCGTGCTCGTGCCCAGCGCGCCCATCCCGGTGGGTGGCGGGCTGATCTACGTCCCGGTGGAATGGGTGCGCCCGGCCGACATGGGCGTCGACGGGCTGACCGGCATCTACCTGTCCATGGGGCTGACCCCGCCGCACCAGGCCGGCAAGCTGGCGAAGGAGCCGGTGGCCCTCCCCGCTCCGGACGGCAAGACGTCGTAGGTTGGCGCAGAGCGGAGCGAAGCCCAACATGGCGCGCGTAGCGTGCCCCGCATCGTTGGGCTTCGCGTCGCTCAGCCGCAACCTACTCGATGTGCAGGCTGGTGGTGGACTTGATCTCCGACAGCGCCACGATGGAGTTCACTTCCTGTATCCCCGGCACCAGCGACAGCTTCTCGAAGAAGAAGCGCTCATAGGCTTCGATGTCCTTGGTGACGATGCGCAGCATGAAGTCCACGGCGCCCATCAGCACGTGGCATTCCAGTACTTCTGGAAAGCGCTGCATGGCCTCGGCGAATTCGGTGAGGTTGGAACGGCCGTGGGCGTTGAGCTTGACCTGGGCGAACACCTGGGCATTGAGGCCGATCTTGCGCCGGTCCAGCACGGTCACCTGGCGGCGGATCACCCCCTCCTCCTTCAGGCGCTGGATGCGCCGCCAGCAGGGCGACTGCGACAACCCCACCCGCTCGGCGATCTCGGCTGTGGCCAGGCTGGCGTCCTCCTGCAACAGCTCGAGAATGCGTTTGTCGTAGGCATCCAGGGTGACGGACATAAAAATTCCCGGTTTCGTTGATTACCAGGAAAGTCTATCCAAAGATTCCTCCATTTCCCTCGAATCAGGCAGAAAAATCCTGCGGCGAGCTGGAAAACTAGCGGCGTCCCCACCGAGGAATCTTCCATGCTCAGCCTCCAGCCCGCACCGCTCCTACGGGAAGACCATTGGCACCCGCATACCGCCCGCCTCCAGGCCTGCGAAATGCAGTTCGCCATCCTCGCCGAGGCGGAAGCGGACGTCCTCGGCCGCCTGCTCGGCTTCTTCGCCCAGCTGCAACTGGTGCCGCGCTGGCTGGAGGTCAACCGTCTGGGCGACAACCTCCTGGTGCAGCTGCGCCAGCCCGGGCTGACGCCGCACCGGGCGGAAGTCGTGGCGCAGAAGATGCGCTCGCAGGTTTGCGTGATCTCGGTGGAGGTGGAGCACTCTCCCGTTCCTTGATCCAGCTCTTAGCCGAATGATGGCGAATCGGGCATGCTTGCGTTCATACGGGGAGAGCGATTGACTACTCTTCCAGACTGAGCAGCGTGACCGAGGAGCCTGCATGTCCGCCTTTGCCTCACCCGCCCAGGACCGTTGGCTGGATCTCAACGACTTGATGCGTGAACTGGTGGCCCAGGGCCGTCTGGACCAGGACCAGGCCGAGCACTGCCTGGCCATCCGCCGCAGTGCAGTGAACAACCAGCAGCACCCCCTGGAATTCCTCGCCAGCCAGCAGGTGGATGACCTCAAGCGCCCGGGCAAGAAACTCGACCTGGAAACGCTCAGCCACTGGCTGGCCGAGCATGCCGGGCAACCCTACCTGCGCATCGACCCGCTGAAGATCGACGTCGCCGCCATCACCCCGCTGATGTCCTACGCCTTCGCCCAGCGCCACAAGATCCTCGCCGTCGCCGTGAACAGTGAAGCGGTGACCATCGCCAGCGCCCAGCCCTTCGTGCAGAGCTGGGAAAGCAACCTGACCCACGTGCTCAAGCGCCCGATCAAGCGCGTGGTGGCCAACCCGGTGGACATTCAGAGGTTCACCCTGGAGTTCTACCGCCTGGCCAAGTCGGTCAGCGGCGCCAGCGCGGTGGACCAGAAGATCAGCGGCGTCGGCAACTTCGAGCAGTTGCTCAAGCTCGGTTCCAGCGAACAGGAGCCGGACGCCAACGACGCGCACATCGTCAATATCGTCGACTGGCTGTTCCAGTACGCCTACCAGCAGCGCGCCAGCGATATCCACATCGAGCCGCGCCGCGAGCAGGGCACGGTGCGCTTCCGCATCGACGGCGTGCTGCACACCGTCTACCAGTTCCCGCCCCAGGTCACCATGGCCGTGGTCAGCCGCCTGAAGAGCCTCGGGCGGATGAACGTGGCGGAGAAGCGCAAGCCGCAGGATGGCCGGGTCAAGACCAAGACCCCGGACGGCGGCGAGGTAGAGCTGCGTCTCTCCACGCTGCCCACTGCCTTCGGCGAGAAGATGGTGATGCGGATCTTCGACCCCGAGGTGCTGCTGAAGAGCTTCGACCAGCTCGGCTTCTCCCAGGACGACCTGCGCCGCTGGCAGAGCATGACCAACCAGCCTAACGGCATCATCCTGGTCACCGGCCCCACCGGCTCGGGCAAGACCACCACGCTGTACACCACGCTCAAGCAGCTGGCCACCAGCGAGGTGAACGTCTGCACCATCGAAGACCCCATCGAGATGATCGAGGGCGCCTTCAACCAGATGCAGGTGCAGCACAACATCGACCTGACCTTCGCCAGCGGGGTGCGCGCGCTGATGCGGCAGGACCCGGACATCATCATGGTCGGCGAGATCCGCGACCTGGAAACCGCCGAGATGGCCATCCAGGCCGCCCTCACCGGCCACCTGGTGCTTTCCACCCTGCACACCAATGACGCCCCCAGCGCGATTACCCGCCTGCTGGAGCTGGGCGTGCCCTACTACCTGTTGCGCGCCACCCTGCTCGGGGTCATGGCCCAGCGCCTGGTGCGCACCCTCTGCCCGCACTGCAAGGCGCCCTTGGAGCTGCGCGAGGACGACTGGAGCAACCTGACCAAGCCCTGGAGCGCGCCGATGCCCACCGGCGCGCATCGCGCCGTCGGCTGCCTGGAATGCCGCGACACCGGCTACCGAGGCCGTGCCGGGGTTTACGAGATCATGCTGCTGTCCGATGGCATCAAACCGCTGATTACCGCCGACACCGACTTGATCGCCCTGCGCCGGGCGGCCTTCAAGGAAGGCATGCGCAGCCTGCGCCTGTCCGGTGCGCAGAAGGTCGCCACGGGCCTGACGACCATCGAAGAAGTGCTGCGGGTCACGCCACAAAGCGAGCAGAAATGAAATGCTAGGCGGCTGGGGCGAGGGGCCCCGGCCAACCCTGGGCTATAACTGCCTACACCTAAGAACCACAGCCAGCAAACGGAGCAATTCCCATGGAAATCGGCAGTGTCGTCATTCTCTTCGTCGCCCTGGCGATCGCGATCGTCTTCATGGGATTCAAGGTCGTGCCGCAAGGCTTCGAGTGGACGGTAGAGCGCTTCGGCCGCTACACCAACACCCTCAGGCCGGGGTTGAACATCATCGTGCCGGTGATGGACCGCATCGGCCGCAAGATCAACGTCATGGAAAGCGTGCTGGACATTCCGCCGCAGGAAGCCATCAGCGCCGACAACGCCATCGTCACCATCGACGCCGTGTGCTTCTTCCAGGTGATCAACACCGCCCAGGCGGCCTACGAGGTCAACGACCTGGAGCACGCCATCCGCAACCTGGTGATGACCAACATCCGCACCGTGCTCGGCTCCATGGAGCTGGACGCCATGCTCAGCCAGCGCGACTCGATCAACGAGCGCCTGCTGCGCACCGTGGACGAAGCCACCGCGCCCTGGGGCATCAAGGTCACCCGCATCGAGATCAAGGACATCACCCCGCCCGCCGACCTGGTGGAAGCCATGGCCAGCCAGATGAAGGCCGAGCGCCTCAAGCGCGCGCAGATTCTCGAGGCCGAAGGTCGCCGCCAGGCGGAGATCCTCACCGCCGAAGGCGAGAAGCAGGCGCAGATCCTCAAGGCCGAAGGCGAGCGCCAGGCGGCCTTCCTCGAAGCCGAGGCCCGCGAGCGCGCGGCCCAGGCCGAAGCCGAGGCGACCCGCGTGGTTTCCGACGCCATCGCCAAGGGTAACGTGCAGGCGGTGAACTACTTCGTCGCGCAGAAATACGTCGACGCCCTGGGCAAGCTGGCCAGCGCGAACAACAGCAAGGTGGTGCTGATGCCGCTGGAAGCCAGCCAGGTGATCGGCGCGGTGGGCGGCATCGGCGAAATCGTGCGCGCCACCTTCGACGGCAACAAGGGCTGAGTCCATGTGGAACTACCTGCAGAACCTGACGTACTGGGACTGGCTGGCCCTGGGCACCCTGCTGCTGATCCTCGAAGTCTTCGGCGCCGGCGGCTACCTGCTGTGGATCGGCGTGGCCGCGGCCTGCGTCGGCGTGCTCACCTTCATCGTCCCCGAGCTGCACTGGGCCATCCAGTTCCTGCTCTTCGGCGTGCTGTCGATCCTCACCGCGGTGTTCTGGTGGCGCCGCCAGCGCAGCGCCGCCAAGCCCTCCGAGCAGCCCGGCCTGAACCAGCGCGGCCAGGAGTTCATCGGCCGCCAGTTCGCCCTGCATGAAGCCATCAGCGGCGGCCGCGGCAAGATCCGCGCCGGCGACTCGGTCTGGCTGGTGATCGGCCCCGACCTGCCCGTCGGCAGCCAGGTGCGCGTCGTCGGCCAGGACGGCGTGCTGCTCAGGGTGGAGCCAGCCTGAGGTCGAATCGCCATGCAGCCTTGACGGCCTCGGGGACATTCACGGAACCTGCACGCCACCCTGAAGCACGCTCGCCAGCACAGCGGATGTCTGCATGTCGAAGCACCACAAGAAGATCGCCAGAAAGGCCGCCCCGTCCCATCGCCCCATCTACCCGGTCCTGGCCGGTCTTCTCCTGCTGGCCAGCCTCGGCATCTGGCTCTACGTCCAGGGCGGCCCCACCGGGCTGCCGCGCAATGAGCCACCGCCACCCCAGGCCGTCGCCCAGCCGGCCAGCATGGTCGAGGAAGGCCAGTGCGCCGGCTGCCATACGCAGCAGGCCAAGGACTGGCAGGGCAGCCACCACCAGTTGGCCATGCAGGAGGCGAGCGGGGCCAGCGTGCTCGGCGACTTCAACGACGCCAGCTTCAAGGACGACCAGGAAACCACGCGCTTCTTCAAAAAGGACGACGGTTTCTGGGTCAACACCCCCGGAGCGGATGGCAAGGCCGCGGATTTCAAGGTGGCCTACGCCTTCGGCGTCGCGCCCCTGCAGCAGTACCTGATCGAAGTCCCCGGCGGCCGCCTGCAGGCCCTGGGCCTGGCCTGGGACGTGGAGAAGCGCGCCTGGTTCCACCTCTATCCGGGCCAGGGCGTGGACTTCAAGGACCCGCTGCACTGGAGCCACCCACAGCAGAACGCCAACTTCATGTGCGTGGAGTGCCACACCACCGGTTTCAAACGCAATTACGACCCGGCCAGCGACCGCTTCGCCAGCCACTGGAACAGCCTGGGCGTTGGCTGCCAGGCCTGCCACGGCCCCGCATCGAAGCACCTGGAATGGGCGGCGAATGGGCGCGGCGGGGACAACGCCGGCTTTGCCCTCGACCTGGCCAAGGCCGACGCGCTCACCGAGGTCGAAACCTGCGCCCGCTGCCATTCCCGCCGCGCGCCCCTGGACGACGGCTACCACAACGACCGGCGGCTGATGGACGACTACCTGCCCAGCGCACTGACCCGCGAACTCTATGCACTGGACGGCAAGATCAAGGAAGAGGTGTTCGAGTACGGCGCCTTCAGCCAGAGCAAGATGTTCGCCAAGGGCGTGCGTTGCAGCAATTGCCACAACCCCCACAGCACGGCGCTCAAGGCCCCGGGCAACGGCGTCTGCCTGCAGTGCCACAACCCCGCCGGCAAGCCGGGCGTCGAAGGGATCGACGGCAAGGGGCTGAAGGCGAAGAACTATGACTCGCCCGAACACCATCACCACGCCCAGGGACAGGCCGGTGCCCAGTGCGTGGATTGCCACATGCCGGGCAAGTTCTTCATGGGCAACGACTACCGCCACGACCATGGCTTCACCCTGCCCAACCCGGCGCGCGCCCTGCGCCTGGGCACTCCGGACGCCTGCCTCGGCTGCCACGCCGGCCAGCCCGGGAGCAAGGTCGCCGAGCAGTTCCGCCTCTGGTACGGCGAAACCAAGCCCGCCGCGCCGCGCTACGACGAGAGCCTGTGGCTGATCCGCAATGGCAAACCCGGGGCCTCGCGGGCGCTGTTCCAGCAACTGGAGTCCAAGAACCTGCCGGCCATCCGCCGCGCCACCCTGCTGGCCGAGCTGCCCGCCTACCCCAGCGAGCGCGCCCTCAAGGCGGCCGCCAGGGACCTGGTCAATCCCGCGCCGCAGGTGCGCGAGGCGGCCATCAAGACAGTGGCCGCCCTGGTGCCGCCGGAGCAACGCCGCAACCTGCTGGCACCTCTGTTGAGCGATCCGCAGCGCGCCGTGCGCATCGCCGCCGCCTTTGAGCTGCTGGGCATGCGCACCACGGGCCTCGGCAACTACGAGAAGGCCTGGAACAAGGCCATAGACGAATACGAGGCGGTGCAGCTCAGCCTGCAGGAGCGCGCCGAGGCCAACCTCAACCTGGCCATGCTCTACCAGGCCAACGGCCGCTCGGCCATGGTGGAGCCGCACCTGCGGGCCGCCCTGGAACGGGACCCGGACTTCCTCCCGGCGCTGGTCAGCCTGGTGCAGTGGCTGGATGGCAATTTCCGTTGGGAAGAAGGTCGGGCCCTGCTCGACAAGGGGCTGCAGGAACACCCGCAGTCGGGCCTGCTGCACCATGCCAATGGCCTGATGCTGGTGCGCAAGGGCGACCTGCCGGCCGCGCTCAAGGCCTTCGCCGAAGCCGTGCGCCTGGAACCGCAGAACAGCCAGTACGACTACGTCTATGCCGTGGCCCTGCACGACAGCGGCCAGCTGGAGGAAGCCAGCCACCGCCTGGAAGAGTTGCTGGAGCGCGACCCAGCCAACCGCGAGGCGCGCCTGGCGCTGATCAGCTACTGGCGCGAGGCCGGGCAGATCCAGAAGGTCCAGGCACTCCTGGCGGAGCTGGAGCAGCAGAATCCGGACGACCCGGTCTTGCGCAGGGAGTGAGGAGGATGGCAAGCCGCCATGACCAGTGGGCAGCGAGGCGGAACTACGCGTTGGACGGCTGAATCTGATGTTTCAGGTCCACCGCGAAACGGAGTACCCCCTCATGCGCACCCGTCTGTTTGCAGCAGTCCTCGCCCTGATCGCCCTTCCGGTTGGCTCGGCCATGGCGGACAGTGATTTCTGGCGCGACATCATTTCCTCCGGCGCGACCACCGCGTCCACCTACCTCACCTTCAAGGACGACAAACTGATAGTCGCGGCCCGCGACGATGCCAGCAGTTTCGTCGCCAGTAACGGCGAAATCCGCGGCCCTTACCTGGAAGCCGCACTGCAGCGGATCCGCAGCGAGCACCCCGATCTCAAGGCCACTGACAGCGAGCTGGCCAACGCGATCCTGGCCACCGAAGAGTGATGTTTCGCGAATAAATTCGCTCCCACAGGCCTCTCCTTGTGGGAGCGAATTCATTCGCGATGCAGGCCGCAGGCCTGCCCTTCCCGCCTATTCCCGATAGTCCTCCACCGGCACGCAGGCGCAGAACAGGTTGCGGTCGCCGTAGACGTTGTCCACCCGATTCACCGTTGGCCAGTACTTGTGGGCGCGGGTATGGGCGGTGGGGGTGACGGCTTCCTCGATGCTGTAGGGCCGCTCCCAGTGGCCGATCACGTCCGCCAGGGTGTGTGGCGCGCGCTTGAGCGGGTTGTCCTCGGCCGGCCAGTCGCCGGCCTGGACCTTGGCGATCTCCCCGCGAATGCTCAGCATGGCCTCGATGAAGCGGTCCAGCTCGTGCTTGGACTCGCTCTCGGTGGGCTCGATCATCAGGGTGCCGGGCACCGGGAAGCTCATGGTCGGCGCATGGAAGCCGTAGTCCATCAGGCGCTTGGCCACGTCCTCCTCGGTGATGCCGGTTTCCGCCTTGAGCGGCCGCAGGTCGAGGATGCACTCGTGGGCCACGCGGCCATTGCGCCCGCTGTAGAGCACCGGGAAGGCATCGCCCAGTTGCCCGGCCAGGTAGTTGGCGTTGAGGATGGCGACCTCGGTGGCATCGGCCAGCTCCGGGCCCATCATGGCGATGTACATCCAGCTGATCGGCAGGATGCTTGCGCTGCCCCAGGGCGCCGCGCTGACGGCACCATTCTCCGGGTTCGGCCCCTTCAGCTCGATCACCGGGTGGTTGGCGACGAAGGGCGCCAGGTGCGCGCGCACGCCGATCGGCCCCATGCCGGGACCACCGCCGCCGTGGGGAATGCAGAAGGTCTTGTGCAGGTTCATGTGGGAGACGTCGGCGCCGATGTCCGCCGGCCGCGCCAGGCCGACCTGGGCATTGAGGTTGGCGCCGTCCATGTAGACCTGGCCGCCATGGCCATGGATGACCTCGCAGATCTCGCGGATGCCCTCCTCGTAGACGCCATGGGTCGAGGGATAGGTGGCCATCAGGCAGGACAGTTGGCTGTCGGCCTCGGCGGCCTTGCGCTTCAGGTCCTCCAGGTCGACGTTGCCGTCCTGGTCGCAGTCCACTATCACCACACGCATGCTGGCCATCTGCGCCGAGGCCGGGTTGGTACCGTGGGCCGAGGCCGGGATCAGGCAGATATTGCGGTGCCCTTCGCCGCGGCTCTCGTGGTAGCGGCGGATGGCGAGCAGCCCGGCGTACTCGCCCTGGGCCCCCGAGTTGGGCTGCATGCAGATGGCGTCGAAACCGGTGATGGCGCAAAGCCAAGCCTCCAACTCGTCGATCATCAGCTTGTAGCCCAGGGCCTGGACCCGCGGGGCGAAGGGGTGCAGCTCGGCCAACTCCGGCCAGGTGATGGGGATCATCTCGCTGGTCGCGTTGAGCTTCATGGTGCAGGAACCCAGCGGGATCATCGCCTGGTTCAGCGCCAGGTCCTTGTTCTCCAGCTGCTTGAGGTAGCGCAGCATCTCGGTTTCGCTGTGGTGGGCGTTGAACACCGGATGGCTGAGGTAGCCGCTCTGACGCAGCAGGTCCGCCGGGATACCGCCGACTATCACGCCCTCGTCCAGTTCGGCGACGGACAGGTCGTGGTCGGCGCCGAGGAAGAGGCAGAAGAGCCGCTCCACGGTCTCCGCCGTGCAGGTTTCGTCCAGGCTCAACCCCAGCTTGCCGCGGCCGAGTATGCGCAGGTTGATGCGCGCCGCCTTGGCCGACTCGATGACGGCGGTCTGTCTGCCGCCCACGTCCAGGGTCAGGGTGTCGAAGAAATACTGGTTGTCGCGCTGGATGCCCTTGCGCGCCAGGCCCTCGGCGAGAATCGCGGTGAGCCGGTGGACGCGCTGGGCGATGCGCTTCAGCCCTTCCGGGCCGTGATAGACGGCGTAGCAACTGGCGATGTTGGCCAGCAGCACCTGGGCGGTGCAGATATTGGAGTTGGCCTTCTCGCGGCGGATGTGCTGCTCGCGGGTCTGCAGGGCCATGCGCAGGGCGACGTTGCCGCGGGCGTCCTTGGACACGCCGATGATGCGCCCGGGCATGGCGCGCTTGAACTCGTCGCGGGTGGCGAAGAAGGCCGCGTGGGGCCCGCCGTAGCCCATCGGCACGCCGAAACGCTGGGCCGAGCCGAAAACCACGTCCGCGCCCAGCTCGCCGGGCGGGGTGAGCAGCAGCAGACTGAGCAGGTCGGCGCCGACGCAGGCCAGGGCCTGCTGGCCGTGCAGCTGTTCGATCAGCGGCCGCAGGTCGCGGATCTCGCCGTGGGTATCCGGGTACTGCAGCAGGGCGCCGAACACCTGGTGCTGCGCGAGGTTGTCCACATGGTCCACCACCAGCTCGAAGCCGAAGGCGTCGGCGCGGGTCTGCACCACCGAGATGGTCTGCGGGTGACAGTCTTCGTCGACGAAGAACAGATTGCTTTTCGACTTGGCCACGCGCTTGGCCAGGGCCATGGCTTCGGCGGCGGCGGTGGCCTCGTCCAGCAGGGAGGCGCTGGCCAGGTCGAGGCCAGTGAGGTCGATGGTCAGCTGCTGGAAGTTCAGCAGGGCCTCCAGGCGTCCCTGGGCGATTTCCGGCTGGTAGGGGGTGTAGGCGGTGTACCAACCCGGGTTTTCCAGCACGTTGCGCAGGATCACCGTGGGCGTGAGGGTGCCGTAGTAACCCATGCCGATCAGGCTGGTCCACAGCTGGTTCTGCTCGGCATAGCCGCGCAGCTTGGCCAGCGCGCCCCGCTCGTCCAGCGCCGGCGGCAGGTCCAGGGGCCGATTGAGGCGGATCGCCGGCGGCACCGTCTGCACGATCAGCTCGTCGAGGCTGGCGAGGCCCAGGGCCTCGAGCATGGCCTGCTGTTCGACCTCGTCCGGGCCCAGGTGGCGGCGGAGGAAGGTATCTGGCTGTTGGAGCTGGGACAGCGAGGGCATCTGGGACATGGGCTCGACCTCGTTCGACCTCATTCGACCGCTAAAAAAACAAAAAGCCTCGACTAGCGAGGCTTTTTGAAGGATAGCGGGTGAATCAGCTATCGGCGTCGGCGGCTGCCTTGTAGGCGGCGGCGTCGAGCAGTTTCTCCAGCTCGGCGGTGTCGCTCGGCTTGAGCTTGAAGAACCAGCTGCCGTAGGGATCGCTGTTGACGCTCTCGGGCGCGTCGCTGACGGCCTCGTTCACTGCGATCACTTCGCCGCCGATCGGCGCGTAGATGTCGGAGGCGGCCTTCACCGATTCCACCACACCGGCTTCCTGACCGGCGGCCAGGGTCTTGCCGACTTCCGGCAGCTCGACGAAGACCACGTCGCCCAGGGCTTCCTGGGCATGGTCGGTGATGCCCACGGTGACGGTGCCATCGGCTTCCAGACGGGCCCACTCGTGGCTGGGGGCGTAACGCAGTTCAGCGGGGATGTTGCTCATGTTGAGTTCCTCAGAGTCTGTGGCGGATGGCCCGCCTGCAAATTTAGATCAAGGCCTTGCCATTGCGCACGAAGTTCGGCCTCACGACGCGAACCGGGAACCACTTGCCGCGGATTTCCACCTCGGCACGCTCACCGGTCGCAGCCGGCACTCGGGCCAGGGCGATGGATTTGTTCAGGGTTGGGGAGAAGCTGCCGCTGGTGATCTCGCCCTCGCCCACGCCTTCCACCCGCACCACCTGATGGGCACGCAGCACACCGCGCTCTTCCAGCACCAGGCCGACCAGCTTGCTGGCCACGCCGGCGGCGCGTTCGGCTTCCAGGGCCTGACGGCCGATGAAGTCGCGGGTCGCGGGTTCCCAGGCAACAGTCCAGGCCATGTTGCACACCAGCGGCGAGACCTCTTCGGTCATGTCCTGGCCGTAGAGGTTCATCCCGGCCTCCAGGCGCAGGGTGTCGCGGGCACCGAGGCCGATGGGGGCGATACCGGCGCCCACCAGCTCGTTGAAGAAGCCGGCGGCCTGGTCGGCGGGGAGCATGATCTCCAGGCCGTCCTCACCGGTGTAGCCGGTGCGGGCGATGAACCAATCATCGTCGGGCAGGCCCTGGAAGGGCTTGAGTTCGTGGATCAGCGCGGCGCGCTCGGTGCTCACCAGCTCGGCCACCTTGGCGCGGGCGCTGGGACCCTGGATGGCGAGCATGGCCAATTCGGCACGCTCGCGCAGCTGCAGGTCGAAGCCCTGGCTGCGCGCTTGCAACCAGGCCATGTCCTTGTCGCGGGTGGCGGCATTGACCACCAGGCGATAGCCGAAGTCGGTGAGGTAGACGATGAGATCGTCGACGATGCCGCCCTGCTCGTTGAGCATGGGGCTGTAGAGCGCCTTGCCGGGCGTCTGCAGGCGGTCGACATCGTTCGCCAGCAGGACTTGCAGCCAGTCCCTGGCCTGCGGCCCGCTGACATCGACTACGGTCATGTGGGAGACATCGAAGACGCCACAATCGCGGCGCACCTGGTGGTGCTCCTCGACCTGGGAGCCGTAGTGCAGCGGCATGTCCCAGCCGCCGAAATCGACCATCTTGGCTCCCAGTGCCAGGTGCTGGTCATGCAGTGGAGTGCGCTGTCCCATGGGTTTCTCCTTCCGGGCTTGGCGAAGATGCGGCAGGTCGTCGGCGCCGGCTGAGCCGGCTGCCGCAACGGGCTGACCGCAACGAATGGCGCGCATTGTAGCGGCAAGGTCGGGGGCTGGACACTCCGGCTGGCGGCAGGTGCCTCAGTGGCCGATCCGTCGTGCTGAACGGCGTATCAGGCCGATCACCGGCAGCAGGCCGACCAGCACCAGGGTCAGGGCGGGCAATGCCGCGCGGGCCCACTCGCCTTCGCTGGTCATCTCGAAGATGCGCACGGCCAGGGTGTCCCAGCCGAAAGGGCGCATCAGCAGGGTGGCGGGCATTTCCTTGAGGACGTCGACGAACAC
Source organism: Pseudomonas sp. BN417 (assembly GCF_029871205.1). Taxonomy (GTDB): domain Bacteria; phylum Pseudomonadota; class Gammaproteobacteria; order Pseudomonadales; family Pseudomonadaceae; genus Metapseudomonas. The sequence continues at coordinate 17,197 of NZ_SSOJ01000098.1, forward strand.
CAGCAGCGCGGCGCTGAGGGTCCCGGGCAGCAGCAGCGGCAGGTAGACCCGGAAGAACAGCGCAGGTCCCCCCACCCCCAGGCTGCGGGACGCTTCCGGCAGCGACGGGCGGATGCGCGCCAGGCCGTTCTCCAGCGGCCCGTAGGCCACCGCCATGAAACGCACCAGGTAGGCCAGCAGCAGGGCGCCGAGGCTGCCCAGCAGCAGCGGCTTGCCGGCGCCGCCGAGCCAGCCGGAAAGCGGGATAACCAGTTCGCTGTCGAGGTAGCTGAAGGCGAGCATGATCGACACCGCCAGCACCGAACCCGGCAGTGCGTAGCCGAGATTGGCCAGGGCCACCGCGGCGCGCACCGGCCGGGTCGGCGCCAGGCGCCGGGCGAACGCCAGCAGCAGTGCCACGCAGACGGTGATCAGCGCGGCCATGCCGCCCAGGTACAGGGTGTGCAGGATCAGCCCGGCGTAGCGTTCGTCCAGGTCGAAGCGGCCGCGCTGCCAGAACCAGACCAGCAACTGCAGCATGGGGATGACGAAGGCGCAGGCGAACACCAGGGAGCACCAGCCGGTGGCCGCCAGGGCCTTGATACCGTGCAGCTGGTAGAGCGCCTTGCCCCGCGGCCGCTCGCTGGCCGGGCGGCCGGCGCCACGGGCGCGGCGCTCGCCATAGAGCACCAGGCAGACGCCGAGCAGCAGCAGGCTGGCCAGTTGGGCTGCGCTGGAGAGGCTGAAGAAGCCGTACCAGGTCTTGTAGATGGCGGTGGTAAAGGTGTCGAAGTTGAAAACCGCCACCGCGCCGAAGTCGGCCAGGGTCTCCATGATCGCCAGGGCCAGACCCGCCCCGATGGCCGGCCGCGCCATGGGCAGGGCGACGCGCCAGAACGCCTGCCAGGGCGACTGACCGAGTACCCGGGCGGCCTCCATCAGGCCCTTGCCCTGGGCCAGGAAGGCGGCGCGCGCCAGCAGGTAGACGTAGGGATAGAACACCAGCACCAGCACCAAGATCACCCCGCCGGTGGAGCGCACCCGCGGCAGCCGCAGGCCGCTGCCGAACCATTCGCGAAGCAGGGTCTGCACCGGGCCGGAAAAGTCGAACAGACCAATGAAGACGAAGGCCAGCACATAGGCCGGGACAGCGAAGGGCAGCATCAGCGCCCAGTCCAGCCAGCGCCGGCCGGGAAATTCGCAGAGGCTGGTGAGCCAGGCCAGGCTGACGCCGATCAGCGTCACGCCCACGGAGACGCCCAGCACCAGCACCAGGGTGTTGCCCAACAGACGCGGCATCTGGGTGTCCCAGAGGTGAGCCCAGAGTTCCCCGTCCACTTCGCCCCAGGACAGCAGCAGGACGCTGAGGGGCAGGAGCACCAGGATGGCGACGGCAAAGCTGATGGGGTACCAGCGACGCTGGGCGGGATGGGCCACGCAAACCTCTCGGGGATCAAAATGGAACGCCCCGGACAGGCCGGGGCGTCGAGTATGGGCGGGCGGGGCCGCCAGCTTCAAGCCGCACGGCTTGTCGCTAGATCAATTCCAACCGACCCGGTCCATCATCCGGATGGCCTCGGCCTGGCGCTTGCCGGCGACTTCCACCGGAATGCTGTCGGCCTTGAAGCTGCCCCAGGCGGCCACCTCGGCGGACGGCTTGACGCTCGGGTTGGCCGGGAACTCCTGATTGATGCCGGCGAACAGGCTCTGCGCTTCCTCCGTGGTCATCCACTCCACCAGGGCCTTGGCGGCCTCGGGGTGCGGCGCGTGCCTGGCCAGGCCAATGCCCGAGAGGTTGACGTGTACGCCGCGATCAGCCTGGTTCGGCCAGAAGATCTTCACCCGCAGGTCCGGGTTCTCCTTGTGCAGGCGGCCGTAGTAGTAGGTGTTGACGATGCCGACATCGCACTGGCCGGCGTCCACTGCCTGGATGACGGCGTTGTCGTCGGCGAAGACGTCGGTCGCCAGGTTGTTCACCCAGCCCTGGAGGATCTCCTCGGTCTTGGCCGCGCCGTGGGTTTCGATCAGGGTGGCGGTCAGCGACTGGTTGTAGACCTTCTTCGCGGTGCGCAGGCACAGGCGGCCTTCCCAGTTCTTGTCGGCCAGCGCCTCGTAGGTGGACAGCTCTTCCGGCTTCACCCGCTCGGTGGAGTAGACGATGGTCCGCGCGCGCAGTGAGAGGCCGGTCCAGGCATGGCTGCTGGAGCGGTACTGGGGCGGGATGTTGGCGTCGATCACAGGCGAGGTGAAGGGCTGCAGGATGCCCATCTGCTCGGCCTGCCAGAGGTTGCCGGCATCCACGGTGAGCAGCAGGTCGGCCACGCCGTTCTCGCCCTCGGCCTTGATCCGCTGCATCAGCGGCGCTTCCTTGTCGGTGATGAACTTGATCTGCACACCGGTCTTGGCGGTGTAGGCGTCGAACACCGGTTTGATCAGCTCGTCGATCCGCGAGGAATAGACCACGACTTCATCGGCGGCCTGAACCGAGGTGGCGGCGGCGGACAGCGCGAGAAGCGCGAAGAGGGTTTTACGTACCCGCATTGCTGGAGCCTCTTGATGACGACAAAGGCTGAATGATAGTCAACCTCAGTTGCGATAAATAGCGGTATTTATGTCGGGGTGTGTATCGGCTTGCCCCCCCTCTCCCGGAAGAGGGGGCTGTGCGGCAAAGGAGGATTCAGGCCCGCGCCAGCTCCGGCAAGTCGCCGGAAAGGCCCAGGGCCTGGCGGACGAAAAGCGCCTTGGCCTCGGGCATGCCGTCCACCCATTTCAGGCCGCTGTTGCGCAGCCAGCGCAAGGGCAGCGGATTGGCCTGGAACAGCCGCTCGAAGCCTTCCATCGCCGCCATCATCGCCAAGTTGTGCGGCATGCGCCGACGCTCGTAGCGGCCCAGCACGCGCTCCTCGGCCAGACGTTCGCCACGGCCGACTGCATGCAGCAGCACTTCGGCGAGCACCGCTGCGTCGAGGAAACCAAGGTTGACGCCCTGCCCCGCCAGCGGGTGGATGGTGTGGGCGGCGTCGCCGATCAGCACCAGGCCTTCTTCCACGTAGCGCTTGGCATGGCGCTGGCGCAGCGGGATGCACAGGCGCGGGTCGGCGCCCAGCACCTCGCCAAGGCGCCACTCGAAGGCGCGGCCCAGTTCGGCGCAGAACGCCGTGTCGTCGAGGGCCATCAGGCGCTCGGCCTCCAGCGGGGTCGCCGACCAGACGATGGAGCACCAGTGCTCGCCATCGCGCTCCAGCGGCAGGAAGGCCAGCGGCCCGTCGTCGGTGAAGCGCTGCCAGGCGGTGCGCTGGTGCGGCTCGGCGCAGCGCACGCTGGTGACTATGGCGTGGTGCAAGTAATCCCACTCGCGGGTGGCGCAGCCGGCCAGGCGGCGCACCGCGGAGTTGGCGCCGTCGGCGGCGACCACCAGGGGCGTGCGCAGCTCGCGGCCGTCCACCAGGGTCAGCAGCCAGTCGTCGCCGGAACGTCGCAGGCGCTCCAGGCGGGCGCCGGGCAGAAGGCCGATGCAGCTGTCGTGCAGGGGCTCCAGCAGGGCGTCCTGGATCACGCGGTTCTCGACTATGTGGCCGAGCACCTCGGCGTGCACACTGGCTGCGGAGAAGTGGATCTGCCCGGTGCCGGAGCCGTCCCAGACCTGCATCTCGCCATAGGGGCTGCTCCGTCGCGCGGTGACGCCCGACCAGGCGCCAAGGCGCTCGAGGATGCGTTGGCTGGCGGCGGACAGGGCGCTGACCCGCGGCTCGAAGGGCGTAGCCTGGTCGAAGGGTTTGACGCTGAGGGGGCTGCCGTCGATCAGCAGGATGTCCAGGCCGCTGTCCTTCAGCGCCAGGGCCAGGGCACTGCCGACCATGCCGGCGCCCACGATGATCAGATCCGCGCGCAATTCCATATCAGGCCTTGAGGCTCCCTGTATGTCCGTGTGAGGCACGCCCGGTCAACCTGGGCGAGTGCCCAGGCCCATGGCCTGGCGGGCGAACCAGCGCTTGGCCGGGGGCAACAGGTCGAGGCCGAGCAGGCCCAGGTTGCGTCCAGCGGCCAGCAGCGGCTCGGCGTTGGAGAAAAGGCGGGTCACCTGGTCGGAGAAACCCACCGTGAGATTCTGGTCCAGGCGCTGGCGCTGCAGGTAACCCTGCAGGGTGGCGAAGTCGCCCGGGGTCTTGTCGCTGGCCAGCAGCGCCTCGGCCAGGGCCTGGGCGTCGCGCAGGGACAGGTTGTAGCCCTGGCCGGCGATGGGGTGCAGGCTGTGGGCGGCGTTGCCCAGCACCACCAGGTTGGTGCGCACCTGCTCCTCGGCCTCCACCAGTTCCAGCGGGTAGAGGTGCCGCGCACCCACCTGCTGGAAGGCGCCGAGGCGGTAGCCGAACACCGCCTGCAGCTCGTCGAGGAAACGCCGCTCGTCGAGCCTGGCAAGGCGCTCGGCGTCGTCGCCAGGGCGGCTCCAGATCAGCGCGCAACGGTTTTCCGGCAAGGGCAGCAGCGCCATGGGGCCGTCGTCGGTGAAGCGTTCGAAGGCCTGGCCGCGATGGGCTTCCAGCGGGCTGACGTTGGCGATCAGCGCGGTCTGCCGGTAGGCGATGCGGCGCACGCCGATGCCCAGCTGCTCGCGCAGGCCGGAACGGCCGCCATCGGCCAGCACCGCGAGGTCACAGTCGAGCTGGGTTTCGTCGTTCAGGGTCAGGCGGTAGCCACCTTCGAGGGCCTGCATGCCGACCACTTCGGCCGGGCAGTGCCAGGTCACCACCTCCTCGTCCAGGGCTTGCCAGAGGCACTGGCCGAGCCAGGCGTTCTCCACCACGTAGCCGAGGGCGGGCACGCCCTCCTCCATCGCGCTGAGCCGGGCGGCGCCAAAGCGCCCGCGGTCGGAGACATGGATCTGCAGTATGGGTTCAGCGCGGTGGGCGATGTCCTGCCACAGCCCGAGGCGCTCGTAGATCTGCCGGCTGCCGAAGGACAGCGCGGAAGAACGGGCGTCGTAGCTGGGCTGGAAGCTATTGCCGGGGGCGAAGGGCTCGATCAGGACGATCTTCCAGCCCCGCGCGCGGGCGCCTTCCTGCAAGGCCAGGGCAAGGCTGGCGCCCACCAGGCCACCGCCGATGATCGCGACTTGGCTATGGTGCATGTCAGGCGGCCTGGGTGCGCGCGGCAGCCATCAGCGCCTCGATCTCGTCCACCGTCTTGGGCACGCCACCGGTGAGGATTTCGCAGCCGGTCTTCGTCACCACGACGTCGTCCTCGATGCGCACACCGATGCCGCGCCACTTCTTCGGCACGTCCTGGTTCTCGGCGCCGATGTAGATGCCGGGCTCGACGGTCATCGCCATGCCCACCTCGAGCACGCGCCATTCGCCGCCGACCTTGTAGTCGCCGACGTCGTGCACGTCCATGCCCAGCCAGTGACCGGCGCGGTGCATGTAGAAGGCCTTGTAGGCTTCCGAGGCGATCAGCTCGTCGACTTCGCCCTTGAGCAGGCCGAGCTCCACCAGGCCGGCGGTGATGACCCGCACTGTGGCTTCATGGGCGGCATTCCAGTGCTTGCCGGGGGCGATTTCGGTGAAGGCGGCTTCCTGGGATTTCAGCACCAGCTCGTAGATGGCTTTCTGCTCGGGGCTGAAGCGGCCGCTGACCGGGAAGGTGCGGGTGATGTCGCTGGCGTAGCAATCCAGTTCGCAGGCGGCGTCGATCAGCACCAGGTCGCCGTCCTTCAGCGGGGCGTCGTTCTCCCGGTAATGCAGGATGCAGGCGTTCTTGCCCGCCGCGACTATGGAGCCGTAGGCCGGCATCTTCGCGCCGCCCTTGCGGAACTCGTAGTCCAGCTCGGCTTCCAGGTGGAATTCGTAGAGCCCGGCGCGGGCGGCCTGCATGGCACGCACATGGGCGCGGGCGGAAACTTCGGCGGCTTCGCGCATGACCTTCACTTCGGCCGCCGACTTGTACAAGCGCATGTCGTGCAGCAGATGGTCGAGGGCGACGAATTCGTTCGGCGGCTGGGCACCCTGGCGGGCCTTGGAGCGGATCACGTTGACCCACTCCATCAGGTGCTGGTCGAACTCGGTGTTGGTGCCGATGGAGTAGTAGACGCGGCTGCGCCCTTCGATCAGGCCGGGAAGGATGTCGTCGATGTCGCCGATGGGGAAGGCATCGTCGGCGCCGTATTCGCCGATGGCACCGTCCTGGCCGGCGCGCAGGCCGTCCCAGAGCTCACGCTCTGGATCGCGCTCGCGGCAGAACAGCACGTACTCGCCATGCTCGCGGCCGGGGATCAGCACCAGCACCGCTTCCGGCTCGGGGAAGCCGCTGAGGTACTGGAAGTCGCTGTCCTGGCGGTAGACGTGCTCGACGTCGCGGTTGCGGATATGCACGGGCGCGGCGGGCAGGATGGCGATGCTGTTGGCTTCCATCTGCGCCATCAGTGCCTTGCGCCGGCGGGCGTACTCGGCCTTGGGGATACGGGTCATGCGCGCTCCTTCAGGGCGGGCGTGGCAGCCCGCCGCTCGGGTTCAATGCAACGAGGGTTTAGGGGCCGGCGCGGCGGGTTTGGCGCACTCGGTAAACAGCAGCAGGGGCGCGATGCGCAGGTACTCCATGACTTCCATATAGTCGTTCTCGCCGTCATCGGAGTCTTCCAGGGCGCTCTGCACCTGGGCGATGGAAGCGAGATCCTGGAGCACTTCGACCGCTTCGCCGGACAGCGCGCCTTCGCGGGCGGTCAGGCCGAAGCCGCCGAGGAAGCCCTGGCACCACTGGCCGAGGGCCGCGGCACGTTCGGCGAGCGGCGCCTCGTCGTCGGGGAGCAGCAGGACCACAGCCATCTCGCTGCCGGTCAGCTCGCCCTTGACCATCTCCTGCAGGCCGATCAGTGCCTGGCGCAGATTGTCCTGCGGGGCGCTGCCGAGCAGTTCGGCGGCATCCTCCAGCCAGGGCTCGGGCTCGAAGCCGGCGCCGGCGCAGCTGCGACCGAGCAGCAGGCCGTGGACTTCGGCGGGGGAAACGGCCTGGCCGCTGGTGGCGAGCAGGGCGGCGAAAGCGTTGTAAGGGGAATTCGAACTGGACATAAGGGTGGCTAGGCGCCAGAGGGCGCAATCACTAGAATGACGGCCTCGTATCCTAGCAGCCTGAAGCGGTGAAGGCAGCATCGGCCGCCCGCCACCAGACCCCACCCACGGACGTGCGATGAGTCACGCCGGCCACCAGCGGGTTTGACCCGCCCTCGCGCCGGTCCTATATAGTCCCGGTCACTCCCCATCAAGTAGACAGCCCATGGAAGATGCCGAACTGCATGCACTGACAGCCAAGCTGGAACTGCTGATCCAGCGTGTCGAGCAGCTCAAGGCCCAGAACCGGCTCCTGCTTGCCAGCGAGAAGGCCTGGCGTGAAGAGCGCGCTCATCTGATCGAAAAGAACGAAATGGCCCGGCTCAAGGTCGAAGCGATGATTTCGCGCCTGAAAGCCCTGGAGCAGGATTCATGAACCAGTCCAATACCGTCACCGTACAAATCCTCGACAAGGAATACTGCATCGCCTGCCCATCGGATGAGCGCGCCAACCTGGAGAGCGCCGCGCGCTACCTGGACGGCAAGATGCGCGAGATCCGTTCCAGCGGGAAGGTCATCGGCGCCGACCGCATCGCCGTGATGGCCGCCCTGAATATCACCCACGACCTGCTGCACAAGCAGCAGCGCCTGGACCAGGAAGCCACGTCCACCCGCGAGCGGGTACGCGACCTGCTGGAACGCGTCGACCACGCCCTGGCGGCGGACCCGGACGCGCACCAGGCCTGAGCCGGCTGCGACAAGGTGACGCTGCGCGAGCATTTTTGACGCAGCCGGGCCGACGCGCAGCAGTTTCCGGATCGGTTCTTGGGGTATACTCGCCGCCAGCTCCCTGGTGTGTTGGCCAGTCGGTGATGTCCCTGAGCCGATATATGCAACCACGGGGGTTGCAAGTTGGGGCCGGTGTGCATGTCCGCCTGACGGAAAGCCTTAACGCCTCCTGCAACCTCCACCTTGAACTTTCGGGTTCAAGGGCTAACCCGACAGCGGCACGACCGGGGAGTCTATTTTTTTCATGATCTGCGCCGGATCCCACTCCCGCCAGAGCCTGCGCCGCCTGCTCCGCCAGGCCCGTCGCGCACTCAGTCCCCTCCAGCAGAAGCACGCCGCCAAGGCCCTCTACCGCCAGCTCGCGCAGGATCCGCTGTTCCGCCGCGCCCGGCATGTCGCGCTCTATTTGCCCACCAATGGCGAGATCGACCCGCGCCCGCTGCTGCGCGAAGCGCAACGCCGAGGCAAGCAGGCCTATCTGCCCGTACTCAATGCCTGGCCAAGGGAAAAGATGGTGTTCCAGCGCCTGCTGCCAGGGGAAAAGCTGCGCAAGAACCGCTTCCGCATCCTCGAGCCACGCGCCAATCCGGCACAGCAGCGCAAGGTCTGGGCACTGGATCTGGTCATGCTGCCCCTGGTGGGCTTCGATGAATACGGTGGACGACTGGGGATGGGCGCGGGCTTTTACGACCGCAGCCTGGCCTACCTGGCGCGGCGCCGCCAATGGCGCAAGCCGACCCTGCTGGGCCTGGCGCACGAATGCCAGAAGGTGGACAGGCTGGAGCTGGCCAGCTGGGATGTCGCCTTGCAGGCGACCGTAACGGACAGGGATTGGTACGCGGGACGTTGACGGCGGCACTGCGATCCTTGCAGTGCCGGCCGGAACGGATTCAGGGCTGTTGCTGGATCAGGTTCTCGGGCGCGCCGCTCTGGCGTTCCCAGAGGCTTTGGGTGTAACCGGTGGTAACCACACCCAGACCGAAAATGATGACCAGTACCCAGAGAATGTCTGGCTTGCGTTTCATCGATTGCCTCCCCCTTGCAGGCAAACTTCGCGTGATGACCGATGGCGAGTTGTTGTTTTGATTGGACCGTACGGCGGCATGCAGCTTAAAGCGCGGCATTCTCCGGCAACGTGAGCGAACACGCAATTTGTGACGCCAACCGGCTGTCGGCCAGACCCAAGCTTCGAAGCCCCCAATTAAGGACGAACGTACAGGAGCAAAGTTAATGCCTTTCTGGTTGATGAAATCCGAACCCGAGGAGCTTTCCATCCACGACCTGCAGCGCCTGGGAAAAGCCCGCTGGGACGGCGTGCGCAACTACCAGGCGCGCAACTTCATGCGCGCCATGCGTCCCGACGAGCTGTTCTTCTTCTATCACTCCAGCTGCCCGGAGCCCGGCATCGCCGGCATCGCGCGGATCGCCGGCGAGACCTACCCGGATCCCACCGCCCTGGACCCGCAGAGCCACTACCACGACCCCAAGGCCAGCCCCGAGAAGAATCCCTGGAGCGCCCTGGACGTGGAATTCGTCGAGGCCTTCCCGGCGATCATTCCCCTCGCCCGCCTGCGCGAACAGGCGGTGCTGTCCGGCATGCCGCTGCTGCAAAAGGGCAGCCGCCTATCGGTGATGCCCGTGACCGAGGAAGAGTGGTCCGGGGTGCTCGCCCTGCGTTGAGTCGGGAATGGCCCTGTGCTATGAGGGAGAGGAATCTTCCGGGACACGCACATGCTGCACTTTCCTCCCGCCTGGCTGGTCCGATCAGCGCTCGTCCTGCTGCTCCTGGCGCTGTGCGGCACCAGCCTGCTGCTCTGGCGACAGATGGAAGACGCCCAGCAGGAGCGCATCCGCGACCGCGTCGGCTACCAGGCGCGGACCCTGGCCACCGAGCTGGAAACCAACCTGATCGATGAAGTCGAGGGCCTGCGCCGCATGGCCCTGGAGTGGAACCATCGCGGGCGAATCCCCCAGGACGAGTGGTCCCTCGAAGCCAATTTCGCCCTGGAGCACTTTCCCGGTTACCAGTCCATCCAGTGGATGGGCGCCGACCTGCGCATACGCTGGGTGCTGCCCGAGACGGGCAATGAAGCCGCCAGGGGCTTTCGCCTGACCCGCAACCACCCCAACTTCAACCTCGCCATGCAGGCCAAGGCCAGCGGCGAGGCGCAGATGTCCAACAGCTTCACCCTGGTCCAGGGTGGGCGCGGCTTCATCCTCTACACGCCGCTCTACATCAGCGATGAACCGAGCGAGCGGACCTTCGATGGCTTCCTCCAGGGCGTGTTCCGCGTCGAGTCGCTGATGGACGAACTCCTCGCCAAGCGCGACGACCGCAACTTCAGTGTCCTGCTGCTGGAGTCCGGCCAACCCATCTACCGCAAGCAGCAGCCGGAGAGCCTGGGCCAGCTGAGCCAGCGCGTCCCCCTGCACCTGCTCAACAACAGCAACTTCGCCCTGCAGCTGAGCCCGACTCCCAAGCTGGTGGAACAGCTCCGTTCGCCCCTGCCGCAGGTCGTTCTCGGCGCCAGCCTGCTCACCAGCCTGCTGCTGGTAGCGGCACTGGCCCTGGCGCTGGAGAACGCCCGCCGCGCCAGCGCCCTGCAGGCCGGCTACCGGCGCCTGAACGAGGAGGTCAGCCAGCGCGAACACGCCGAACAGGACCTGCGGGAAAGCCGCCAGCGCCTGCAACTGGTACTCGACCTGACGGACTCCAGTCAGGACGGCCTGTTCATCTTCGACCTCGCCAGCCGCGAGGTCCTGCACATGAACCAGGCCACCCATGCCAGCCTGGGCTACGACGCCGACACCTTCCGCCGGCTGCTCAAGGAGGACCCGGAGCAACTGCTGCCCGGCTTCCACACCTGGCTGGAGCTGGTGCGCCAGGCCCATCGCGATGACGACTCGGGCATCTTCCAGCGCGAAATGCGCCGCGCCGACGGCAGCCTGCAGGCAGCGGAAATCAGCGCCCAAATGGTGAGCCTGAACGGCCGCGACTACCTGATCGGGGTGTCCCGCGACAACCGCGAGCGACTGGAACTGGAAGCGCGGCTACAGCGGCTGTCCCGCCAGGACGGCCTTACCGGGCTATACAACCGGCGCTACTTCGACCGCCAGCTGGGCGGCGAATGGCGGCGCCTGCGCCGCCTCGGCGCACCCCTGGCGCTGCTGATGCTGGATGTGGATCACTTCAAGGCGTACAACGACAGGCTCGGCCACCAGGCCGGCGACGACGCCCTGCGCCGGGTGGCCCAGGCGCTGCAGCAGAGCCTGCGCCGGGAAGGCGATGTGGCCTGTCGCTACGGCGGCGAGGAGTTCGCCATCATCCTCGCCAACACCGCCGAAGAAGGTGCGCAGCACGTGGCCGAGCGGGTGATGGCGCGGATCGCCGAACTGGCCATCGAGCACCCGGCCAGCCCGGAGGGGCGCCTGACGCTCAGCATCGGCATCGCCATCTCCGACCCGGCCCGCGAAGACCAGCCCGACAGCCTGGTGTCACGCAGCGACGCCGCGCTCTACCGAGCCAAGCACGAGGGGCGCAATCGCACCTGTCTGTGGGAGAAGGGTCAGGGCTGAACGATCAGATTGTTGAATAGCAAGTCGTCCACCAGGGGCTTGCCTTCCTCGCTGTGTAGCACCTGCTGCACCTGCTTGAGCGCTTCCTGGCGGAGCTTTTCCTTGGAGTCGGAGGAACCCAGCGACTCGTCGGTCTGCTGGGAGAACAGCATCACCAACTGGTTGCGAATCAGCGGCTCGTGGCGGGTGACTTTTTCCTCGGCTTCCGGGCCGGAAACCCGCAGCGAGATATCGGCCTTGTAGTACTTCAGGCGCGGACCGGAGCCATAGTTGCCGACCAGGGACGGCACCAGGTCGATATAGGCGACCTTGGGCGCCTCGCCTTCCTTGGGCTCCTCTTCCTCGTTGGCCATGGCCAGCAGGGGAAGGGTCAGCGCCAGCAGCAATGCAGTCAGTCTTTTCACCAGGGTCATTCCTCGGGACGAATGCCGCCTAGCATAGCCAGAGCCGGGGCCAGCCCCAAGACCTCCGTTTATGCAGGCCTATCAGGCCCGGGCATGCTGATTGACCGCCCTGCCCTCCCACCTACACTGCAAGGCCACATGCCCGGGGCCCGCGCCCCAAGCCAAGGAGCCCCGCGATGAAAGCCGTCCTGTGCAAAGCCTTCGGTCCCGCCGATACCCTGGTGCTGGAGGAAGTCGCCAGCCCTACGCCTGCGAAGAACGAAATCCTGATCGACGTGTACTCCGCAGCGGTCAACTTTCCCGACACCCTGATCATCGAAGGCAAGTACCAGTTCAAGCCGCCGTTCCCCTTCTCCCCGGGTGGCGAGGCGGCCGGCGTGGTTGCCGCCGTGGGCGAGAAGGTCAGCCACCTCAAGCCCGGTGACCGGGTGATGGCGCTGACCGGCTGGGGCAGCTTCGCTGAACGGGTGGCGGTGCCGTCCTACAACGTGATGCCGATTCCCAAGGGCATCGACTTCAATTCCGCCGCCGCCTTCGGCATGACCTACGGCACCTCGATGCATGCCCTGAAGCAGCGTGCCAACCTGCAGCCCGGTGAAACCCTGCTGGTGCTCGGCGCCTCCGGCGGCGTCGGCCTGGCCGCAGTAGAAATCGGCAAGGCCATGGGCGCGCGGGTGATCGCCGCCGCCAGCAGCGCGGAAAAACTGGAAGTGGCTAAAGCCGCCGGCGCCGACGCGCTGATCAACTACAGCGAGGAAAATCTCAAGGACCGCGTCAAGGAACTCACCGGCGGGCAGGGCGCCGACGTGATCTACGACCCGGTGGGTGGCGACCTGTTCGACGCCGCCGTGCGCGCCATCAACTGGAATGGCCGGCTTCTGGTGGTGGGCTTCGCCAGCGGGCGCATCCCGGAGCTGCCGGTGAACCTGGCGCTGCTCAAGGGCGCCTCGGTGGTCGGTGTGTTCTGGGGTTCCTTCGCCCAGCGCCAACCCCAGGACAACCTGGCCAACTTCCAGCAGCTGTTCGCCTGGTACGCCGAAGGCAAGCTGAAGCCGCTGGTGTCGCAGACCTTCCCGCTGGAGCGCACCGCCGAGGCAATCAAAACCCTGGCCTCGCGCCAGGCGGTGGGCAAGGTGGTAGTCGAAGTTCGCTGAGGCTTCAACCTGTAGGGTGCGCCGTGCGCACCAACAACCCCGCGCGGGAACTGTGGGAGCGAATTCATTGGCTCTGTCTCCGTTAGCTGTTGCAGCACCGAATAGAAGCGTCTAGTACGGACCTTTCAGACCTGCGCACCTGCCTGGCACATCCCTCTCCCCCGGCCCCTCTCCCGGAGGGCGAGGGGTGACTCGCGCCTGACAGGACGCGGTAATCCTGACGCCTGTTCATTGCCTGAACCTGTGCAGAAGAGGTGGAGTAGCGACTCTGCCCCGTCAGCAGGCCGAGCGGAAGCGTTGCGCAGGGGGACGAGCGGCATGGATGCCGCGAGAGGCGTGCGGGGCCATGGATGGCCCCTCACGCCGGGCCCCCGGAGCGACGATGGAGCGAGGGAACCCGACGAAGTCGGGCCGGATGCAGGGGCGAGCGTTCTTGGTTACTTC
>NZ_SSOJ01000099.1 GCF_029871205.1 Pseudomonas sp. BN417
ATCAGGCCGGGGCGCAGGGCGGGGGCCGGGGCGGGCCGCGTTCGGATGAGGGATGCATCAGCAGATGCGCAGGTCTGAAAGGTCCGTGCTAGACGCTTCTATTCGGTTCTGCAACAGCTAACGCAGACATAGCCAATTCATTCGCTAAGCAGGCCGAAGGCCTGCCTCGATGTGCGGCACTGCGAAACGGATATGGCCGAAGTCGCCCGCGCCACGGGCAATGCAGGACTACTACAAGAAGAGCGACGGCCTGTTACCTAAGCGCGACAGACCGGGCATAATTCGCCCCTTCTTTCGCCAGCCCTGCGTTTCCATGCGAATTCACGTCACCTTCATCGACCGCGTCGGCATCACCCAGGAGGTCCTGGCCCTGCTCGGCGGCCGCAACCTCAACCTGGATGCAGTGGAGATGGTGCCGCCCAACGTCTATATAGACGCCCCCACCCTCAGCCCCGCGGTGCTCGACGAGCTGCGCGAGGCCCTGCATGCGGTTCAGGGCGTGCAGGAAGTGACGGTGGTGGACATCCTCCCCGGCCAGCGCCGGCGCCTGCAACTCGATGCGCTGCTGGCCGCCATGAGCGACCCGGTGCTGGCGGTGGATGGCGACGGCCGCATCCTCCTGGCCAACCCAGCGCTGATCGCGCTGTATGGCGCAGAACCCGAGGGACGGCTTCTCGCCCAGTTGTTCGGTGACGACAGCCTGCACAGCGCCCTGCTGGAACAGGGCTTCCGCCTGCCCCTGCGCGAGGTCACCCTCAAGGGCCAGGCGTTGTTGCTGGATGCAGTGCCCATCACCGAAGGCGATCATCTGGCCGGCGCCCTGCTCACCCTTTACCTGCCCAACCGCATCGGCGAACGCCTGTCAGCCCTGCACCATGACCATGCCGCCGAGGGCTTCGACGCGCTACTCGGCGAGTCGGTGCCCATCGGCACGCTCAAGGCCCGCGCCCAACGCGTGGCGGCCCTGGATGCGCCGCTGCTGATCCGAGGCGAGACCGGCACTGGCAAGGAACTGGTGGCCCGTGCCTGCCACGCCGCCAGCACCCGCCGTAACCAGCCCTTCCTGGCGCTGAACTGCGCCGCACTGCCGGAAAACCTGGCCGAGAGCGAGCTGTTCGGCTACGCCCCCGGCGCCTTCACCGGCGCCCAGCGCGGCGGCAAGCCCGGGCTCCTGGAACTGGCCCACCAGGGCACGGTATTCCTCGATGAGATCGGCGAAATGTCGCCTTACCTGCAGGCCAAGCTGTTGCGCTTCCTCAGCGACGGCAGCTTCCGCCGGGTGGGTGGCGACCGCGAGATCAAGGTGGACGTGCGCATCCTCAGCGCCACCCACCGCGACCTGGAGAAGATGGTCGGCGAAGGCACCTTCCGCGAGGACCTCTTCTACCGCCTCAATGTGCTCAACCTGGAAGTGCCGCCCCTGCGCGAGCGCGGCCAGGATATCCTGCTGCTCGCGCGCTTCTTCATGCAGCAGGCCTGCACCCAGATCCAACGTCCGGCCTGCCGACTGGCGCCCGGCACTTACCCGGCCCTGCTCGGCAACCGCTGGCCGGGCAACGTGCGTCAGTTGCAGAACGTGATCTTCCGTGCCGCCGCCATCTGCGAAAGCAACCTGGTGGAGATCGGCGACCTGGACATAGCCGGCACCGCCGTTGCGCGGCAGAGCGATGGCGAAGTGAACAGTCTGGAAGAGGCCGTGGAGAACTTCGAGCGGGCGCTGCTGGAGAAGCTCTTCGTCACCTACCCCTCGACCCGCCAGCTGGCGGCGCGCCTGCAGACCTCCCATACGGCGATTGCGCACCGGCTGCGCAAGTACGGCATTCCGGGCAGAACCTGATTATTTTTCTAGATACAACCCGTATCTATTTGAAATTAATCAAAAATATCCATGAAATCATCTGCCCTTGTGGGGGCGAATTCATTCGCTGAGCAAGCCGCAGGCCTGCCGTTCAGCTCCCAAGGGGCCGCTGCGCAGCCCTTGGCGAATGAATTCGCCCCCATAGAGTAAGGAAGCAAGTTCAAACCTTATCCAATACATCAGATAGAATTCATAAAATATTGATTTATAACAAATAAATTCATGAGCGAGTCAAGGCCGTAGCGAAATCGATACAGCGTAATGATTTCGCTACGAACCGCTGAAACCCGCACTACGTCGAGCCCTCACCTCATCTATCCGCACAAGCCCGCCAACCCTGTAGCGTTTTCACTACAGCCGCGCTCAGGTCAATTCTCCTGAATAGCCCTCAAAGCATTGATTTACCTGCATTTCACCTATCTGGCACCCTCCTTGCTAAACGGCGTGCGACAGCGCGTGGCGAAGACCGCGCGCGGGGCTAAGCGCCTGGCAGAAGAAACAGGCGCGTCATACGAGTTGAGGACCAAAGATGAGCGTATTGCGTTTCACCGCCGACCACGAATGGCTGCGCCTTGAAGAAGACGGTCGCGTCACCGTCGGTATTACCGAATACGCGCAGGACGCGCTGGGCGATGTGGTCTTCGTTCAACTCCCGGAACTCCAGGGCTACGCCAAGGGCGCGGAAGTCGCCGTACTGGAGTCGGTGAAGGCCGCCAGCAACATCGTGATGCCGCTGGACGGCGAGGTAGTGGAAATCAACCAGGATCTGGTGGACAGCCCCGAACTGGTCAACGAAGAACCCCTGGGCAAGGGCTGGTTCTTCCGCATGCAACTGGCCGACGCCAGTGTCCTCGACAGCCTCCTCGACCAGGCCGGCTACGAAAACCTGCTGAAAGACAACGGCTGAGGAATGACCATGAGCATCGAAATCCCCTTCCTCGGCACCAGCAACGAATTCATCGCCCGCCATATCGGCCCACGCGAGGCCGACACCAAGGCCATGCTCGCCCTGCTCGGCTTCGACGACATCGAAGCCCTGACCGCCAGCGTCATCCCGGACAGCATCAAGGGCACCAGCGTGCTCGATCTGCCGGCCGGCCAGGGCGAGGCCGAGGCCCTCGCCGCAATCAAGGCCATCGCCGCGAAGAACCAGCTGTTCAAGAGCCATATCGGCCAGGGTTACTACCCCTGCCATACACCCAGCCCGATCCTGCGCAACCTGCTGGAAAACCCGGCCTGGTACACCGCCTACACCCCCTATCAGCCGGAAATCTCCCAGGGCCGCCTGGAGGCGCTGCTGAACTTCCAGACCCTGGTCAGCGACCTGTCCGGCCTGCCCGTGGCCAACGCCTCCCTGCTCGACGAAGGCACCGCCGCCGCCGAAGCCATGACCTTCTGCAAGCGCCTCTCGAAGAACAAGGGCAGCAACGCCTTCTTCGCCTCCAAACACTGCCACCCGCAGACCCTCGACGTGCTGGTCACCCGTGCCGAGCCCCTGGGCATCGAAGTGGTGATCGGCGACGAGCGTGAAATCGGCGACGCCAGCGCCTACTTCGGCGCCCTGCTGCAGTACCCGGCGGCCAACGGCGATATCTTCGACTACCGCGAACTGGTGGAGCGCTTCCACGCCGCCAACGCCCTGGTAGCGGTGGCCGCCGATCTGCTGGCCCTGACCCTGCTGACCCCGCCCGGCGAATTCGGCGCCGACGTCGCCCTCGGCAGCGCCCAGCGCTTCGGCGTGCCGCTGGGCTTCGGCGGCCCGCACGCGGCCTACTTCGCCACCCGCGACAGCTTCAAGCGCGACATGCCCGGCCGCCTGGTCGGCGTGTCCATCGACCGCCACGGCAAGCCGGCCCTGCGCCTGGCCATGCAGACCCGCGAGCAGCACATCCGCCGCGAGAAGGCCACCAGCAACATCTGCACCGCCCAGGTGCTGCTGGCCAACATCGCCAGCATGTACGCCGTCTACCACGGCCCGCAGGGCCTGACCCGCATCGCCCAGCGCGTGCACCAGCTGACCGCCATCCTGGCCCAGGGCCTGGCCCAGCTGGGCGTCAGCGTCGAGCAGGAAGCCTTCTTCGACACCCTGACCCTGGCCACCGGCACCAAGACCGCCGAGCTGCACGCCAAGGCCCGCGCCCAGGGCATCAACCTGCGTGAAGTGGACGCCGAGCGCCTCGGCCTGTCCCTGGACGAAACCACCACCCAGGCCGACGTCGAGACCCTCTGGGCGATCTTTGCCGACGGCCAGCCGCTGCCCGCCTTCGCCGAACTGGCCGCCAACGTCGCCAGCCGCCTGCCGGCCGCCCTGCTGCGCCAGTCCGCCATCCTCGCCCACCCGGTGTTCAACCGTTACCACTCGGAAACCGAGCTGATGCGCTACCTGCGCAAGCTGGCGGACAAGGACCTGGCCCTGGACCGCAGCATGATCCCGCTGGGCTCCTGCACCATGAAACTGAACGCCGCCAGCGAGATGATCCCGGTGACCTGGGCCGAGTTCGGTGCCCTGCACCCCTTCGCCCCCGCCGAGCAGAGCGCCGGCTACCAGGAACTGACCAACGAGCTGGAAGCCATGCTGTGCCAGGCCACTGGCTATGACGCGGTATCCCTGCAGCCCAACGCCGGTTCCCAGGGCGAGTACGCCGGCCTGCTGGCCATCCGCGCCTACCACCTCAGCCGTGGCGACGACCAGCGCGACATCTGCCTGATCCCGCAATCGGCCCATGGCACCAACCCGGCCACCGCCAGCATGGTCGGCATGCGCGTGGTGGTGACCGCCTGCGACGCCCGCGGCAACGTGGACATCGCCGACCTCAA
>NZ_SSOJ01000100.1 GCF_029871205.1 Pseudomonas sp. BN417
CCGGCGCTGCTGTTGCGGCAGGCGCGCGACATTGGGCACCGCGCGGCGTACCGCGAGCCCTGCGACTATCGGCGCGGCGGCATCGATGGCGTCGTCGTCATAGCTGTCCACCAGTTCATCGATCGTCTCGAACTCGTCGGCACCATCAGCGAGCAGGCGTCCGGCCATGCCGGCGATGCGCCCGACCAGTTGCGCCTGGGGTATCGGAATCGCACTGGCGATGGGCGCGACGACGCGCGCGACCCGGCCAATGCCACGACCGACGGTACGCGCGATATTGCCCAGGCGCCTGAAGAACTCATCACCGTCGCCGGCCTCCAGGGCATCGGCCACAGCATCTTCCAGCGAGTCGAAATCCCCTTCGGCGTAACTGTCGGCGAACTCGTCGAAATCGTCGGCCGCCTGCCCTCGGCCGCCGACTCCGCCGAGAAAGCCGTCGTATTCGTCGTACTCGTCTAACCCGTCACCCTCGTCGTATTCGTCGAATGCGTCGTAGGCCTGCCTTGCGGGGCCTTCCACGGCATCCATCAGATCCTCCATCACATCGGTATCAAAGTCGCTCATGGCGTTCTCCTTCGCTTGCGCTGTTGTTTCAGCACGCGAACGTGCCGTGGATCCTGTTCACCGACGATGAATGACAAGCTCGACCGGCCCGTTCAGCCTTATCCGTTGCGCGGAGCCGATAGCACCTCCCGCGGCGGGCGCGCCGGTAATCCCTATCTGCGTGAGGCGGCGTACCAGTTGTGGCCGCGCCGCGACCTGGCTGGCGGTGCGACGGATCGCCCGGGGCAGCGCCCGTGCCGGGGTCTGCCGGCGCTGCGCGGTACGCGCTACGCCCTGCGCCAGGCGCGGCAATGCCCGCACTGCCTGTGGGCCACGGCGCTGGGCCAGGGTCCGTGCCGCCTGGGTAGCACTACGCACCAACTGCCGACGCAGCGGCTGGGCGATTCCAGCGCCGGCCGCGCGCTGCAGCACCGGCCGCACCAGCACACGGGCGGCAAGACCGCCGAGCACCGGCAAGGCGCCGTCGAAGTCCTCTTCGGCCAGCCAATCGGCCATGTCTTCAAATGCATCCAGCTCATCGACCCCCTGCGCCTGGTACTGCTGCAGGATCGGCACCAGTTGCTGCAGCAGGCTGCCGAGAGGGTTGGCCGACTGTGCGGCGCGGCCGGTGATTCGTCCGACGTTGCTGGCGATACCGCCCACCTGGTTGGCAATGCCGCTGGCACGGCCGGCAATGTTGCCCACCCGCCCGGCTATGCCACCGACACGATTGGCGACTTGGCCGACCCGCCCGGCCACCCGGCCGACCTGACCTGCCGCGCGGCCGACCGTGCGGGCAACGCCACCCACCTGGCGAGCACCACCACGAACAGTACGCGCTACCTGGCCGGCTCCCCGGGCACCGCGCCCGACCAGCCCGGCCAGCCGGCTGACCCCACCGAGCAGACGGCCGAAGAACTCATCGGCATCGCCGGCATCCAGGGCATCGGCCATCACGTCCTCGAAGGCGTCGAGCAACTCGGTTTCGTCGTATTCGTCGGTGCTTTCGTCGAACCCGTCAGCGGCGTCGTACTCGTCCAGGGCAAAGGCCTCGTCGATGGCCTCGTCGGCGAAATCAGCTTCGTCTTCCAGCGCATCGCCCATCGCCTCGTCGTAGGCTTCGCCTTCGTCGAAACCCTCCATATCCAGGCCTTCGTCCAATTCGTCGGCGGCGGCCGGGATGTCCGCGGTGAGTTCGTCCATCACGTCCTCATCAAACTGTTGGCTCATGGAAAACCTCCTGTAGCTGCGGCGGGTGCCGCCTGGCTGCGAGCGCCGGACCTTGCGCGGCCGCTGTGTCAGTTCTAGTCGCGGGGGTGGAGGGCAACAATCGCCGGTTCGCGGTAGTCCGGGCGCGCTAGCACGAACCAGGTAGCCTGTTCTGGGTAGCGAAACGAGTGACGGCGGATGGATCTGGCGGGACAGCCGAAGGGTGAGGGGGGACTAAAGGCGGGGGGCTTGAGCGAAGGAACAGTAAGCGTTCGACTTGGCAGCACTGATCGAGGCTTCGCGGCCGGCTTTTTGCTTGCGCAGGGGCGGCCCCGGCTCGGTACCGGGGCCTTGCCGTAGTGCTCGACTCAGCCGGCCATCTCTCCGCAGAGATCCAGCGTCAGCCACCGTTCCACCTCCGTCTGGGGCAGGCCCGCACCCAGCAGGCTGAAGAGCTTGCCCAGCGCCGCTTCGCGGGTCATGCCAGCGCATGACGCCAAACCTGCACGGGCAAGGTGGCTGGCGGCGGCGTAGACAC
The DNA here is from genome assembly GCF_029871205.1 of Pseudomonas sp. BN417. GTDB lineage: Bacteria > Pseudomonadota > Gammaproteobacteria > Pseudomonadales > Pseudomonadaceae > Metapseudomonas. The sequence continues at coordinate 2,291 of NZ_SSOJ01000100.1, forward strand.
CGAATTTCACCGCGCCTTCCGAGCACTGGCTGATGGCGGCCAGCACCACGCCGCGTGCGTGGGCCTCATTCAGGGCAGCGAGGAAGTCGGCGTTGTCCGAAGGGCCGGTGCCGCTGCCATAGCACTCCAGCAGCAGTCCCTGGACGCCACTGTCGAGCACTGCACGCAGTTGCGCGGAGGAGAGACCGGGAAACAGCGGCTGCACGGCGAGGCTTACTGGCTGGCGCGGCCTGCGGTAGTCGAGTTCGGCGGGCAAGGCCGGCGCGCGCTGGCCATCGCGTGGGCGCCCGGCCTCGGCGAAGGCGTCGAAAGTGTCACTTCTTCGCTTGGTGACACAGGCGCCATTGAGCAATTTGCCGTTGAAGTAGAGATGCACGCCGGGCGTGACGCCTGCAGCCAGCAGACCCATGGCGCCGAACAGGTTGGGCCAGGCATCGCCGCCTTCGACGCCTGCCGGCTGCATGGAGCCGGTGAGTACCACCGGCACCGGCAGACCAAGGAGCAGGAAGGACAGCGCCGCGGCGCTGTAGGCCAGGGTATCGGTGCCGTGCAGCACCAGCACGGCATCGCAGCCGTCCTGCTCGACGCCTTCGACTATGGCGTCGCGCATGGCCAGCCAATTGGCCTGGGTCATGTTGGCGCTGTCCAGCGGCGGCAGCAGTTCGTGGAACACCCAGGGCGGTGCCGGACGCTGTGGCTGGGCGGCCTGCTCGGCGCGTAGCCGGGCCTCGAAGCCGGAGGCTGGAGCAAGACCGGCATCGGTCATCTGCATACCGATGGTGCCGCCGGTGTAGAGCACCAGGAGTTTGTGGGCGGGGGACATGGTTTCTCCGTTCTTGTTAGTACTGCAGTCCTCGCCATCCTAATACCGCCCCACGTGCCGGCCTATCGATGCAGGTGAGATATTTCGTGAGCCGACATTTCCCGCGCGCAAAGACAAACCCCCGACACGCCTTAGCGTATCGGGGGTTTGGGATAGAAGCTTGACGATGACCTACTCTCACATGGAGAAGCTCCACACTACCATCGGCGATGCGTCGTTTCACTACTGAGTTCGGGATGGGATCAGGTGGTTCCAACGCTCTATGATCGTCAAGCAATTCGGT
>NZ_SSOJ01000101.1 GCF_029871205.1 Pseudomonas sp. BN417
CATGCCGCTCGTCCCCCTGCGCAACGCTTCCGCTCGGCCTTCTGACGGGGCAGAGTCGCTGCCTCACCTCTTTCGCACAGGTTCAGGCAACGACTGGGCATCAGAATTGCTGCGCCCTGTCAGGCGCGAGTCCCCCCTCTCCTCTTCAGGGAGAGGGGCCGGGGGAGAGGGATGTGTCAGGCAGGTGCGCAGGTCTGAAAATACCGTGTTAGAGCGCGTTATTCGATGCAGTAACAGCTAACGCAGACATAGCCAATGAATTCGCCCCTACAAGTGAAGTCCGAGGTCTCAGGCCCTGTTTCCGGCCGGCAGGAACGCGCGGGCGTACATCAGGCAAGGAAAGCGCGCCCCCGAGCGCTCAGCTGAAACTCAGCGCCCCCTGCTTGCAGCAACGCACCAGGGCTTCTTCCAGCCGGCGGTCGGGCATGGCGTGGGCGCGCAGGATGCGTGCGGTCTTTTCCACATAGTCGCGGGTGCTGCCGTAGTGGCCGATGGCATTGTCGAAGACCTGGCGCAGCACGTGGTCCGGCAGGGCGCCGGCGTAGCAGGGGATATTGCGCCGCAGCACGAAGCCCAGGGCCTGCACCTTGGGACCGTCGGCCAGTTGGCAGTTGAGCCATTTGGGCTGGTAGGCCGCGTCGGGCATTTCCCGTTGCCAGAGGGCGAGGAGGTGTTCTTCCAGTTGCTCCTCCGGCAACCGGTAGGCGAATCCGGCGCAGGAGCCGCCACGATCGAGGCCGAGCACCAGACCAGGAGTTTCCGGGGTTCCGCGGTGGATCTGTGACCAGAGGTAGAGCCCGCGGTGATAGCCGTGGATGCGGGCGCGGCGGGTTTCCACCGTCGGGCATTCGGGTCGCCATATCAACGAACCGTAGGCGAACAACCAGACCGGCCCGCCCTCGTGCCGGCCCATGGTGGTCTCCAGGGAGGCCAGCAACTCGGCGCGGGTCAGTTCCACCGGCTGTTCGAGCTGGGGCGGGTAGGGCGCGATGAGCGTGTCGTGGTAGCTGCCGGCCATAGGATTACTGCATTGCGAAGATGGGAACGGACCTGCTCCCCCGGCCCGCCCCCTTGTTTTAGCAGGTAGCGGGCGCTTGGCGAACTGACGATCGTCGAATTCCACGCAAATTTCCTGCCTCTCGGGTACCGGCAGAGTTGGCCATGGAGCGTTGATAAACAGAAGGAATCAGTGGTGATGGAATTATCGCCGATGGTGATAAGCCAATTTTCCCGCAGGCTGCTCCGATCCTCGTAAGGTGCGGTGATCAGATCGACAGTTGCACCACCTGTTCGCCGTTGATGCGCTGTACGCCACGTTTGCTCACCACCAGTTCGCCGATGGCGATCAGCCGCGCGCGGGTGACGTTGCGGCTGAGGCCGAGCAGGTTGGCGGTGTGTACCTGGTTGTAGTGGCAGTGGCGGTAGGCGGCTCTTAGCAGGGCGTCTTCCACCTTCTGGTGGAGGTTGCCGCCCGGTTCTTCGAACAGGCGCTGGAAGGCCTGCAGCAGCTGCGCCTCGGCACCGTCTTCGCTGGTGCGGGGTTCTTCCGCACGCTCGATGCGCAGGTTGGACAGGTGCAGGTCGTTCGCTTGGATCAGGCCATCGCGGCAGATCAGCAAGGTGTGGTGGATGACGTTCTCCAGCTCGCGAATATTCCCCGGCCAGGAATAGCCACGCACCTTGCGCTCGGCGTCCGGGCTCAGCGCGCTGTGGCCGTAGCCGAGGCGGCGGCTGTATTCCTCGATGAAGTGGCGGGTCAGCGGCAGGATGTCGCCGGGGCGCTCGCGTAGCGGGCTGAGCTCCAGGGTGACGACGTTCAGCCGGTAGTAGAGGTCCTCGCGGAAGTGCCCCGCATTGATGGCCTTTTCCAGCTGCACATTGGTCGCGGCCAGTACCCGCACGTCTATGGGGATGCTCTTGCGCGAGCCCAGGCGCACCACTTCCCGCTCCTGCAGTACCCGCAGCAGCTTGACCTGGATGGGCATCGGCAGGTCGCCGATCTCGTCGAGGAACAGGGTGCCGCCGTTGGCCGCCTCGAACCAGCCGGCCTTGGCCGCCAGGGCGCCGGTAAAGGCGCCTTTCTCGTGACCGAACAGCTCGGCTTCCACCAGGGATTCGGAAAAGGCGCCGCAGTTGACTGCCACGAAGGGACCTGCACGGCGCCCGCTGAGGTTGTGTACATGACGGGCTAGCAGCTCCTTGCCGGTACCGGTCTCGCCGATGATCAGCACGCTGGCTTCGCTGGGCGCCACCTGTCGCAGGTGGGTCAGCAGGGCCTGGGACTTCGGGTCCTCGAATACCTGGGCGGTGGCCCGTACCGAGGTGGCCAGGGCCGGGGAGGGGGGCAGGGTGAGCAGGCCGTTCGGGGCTTGGCGCGGTGCTTTCATGAATAGAAGGTCGGCGTTGGCAGGGTCTGGTTGAGGGCCCACTCGCCCAGTTCTCGGACCTTGTAGTCCACCGGGTCGTGCAGGGTCTGGGTGCGCAGGTTGCGCCAGTGGCGGTCGAGGCGCAGGGCTGCGTGGGTGGAGCGTGCGCCGGTAACCTCGAACAAGCGGCTGCACAGGTCCAGGCCGGTGCGGGTGGCCGCCACCTTGGCGGTGGCGATGGCCAGAGCCAGTTCGCCGCGCTGGGCTTCTCCGAGGTCGGGGCCCTGGCTCCAGGCCTTGTCCAGTAGCTTGGCGGCCCGCTGCACCAAGGCGCGCACGCCTTCCAGGCCCACCCAGAACTCTCCGTAGTGGGCGAGCACGTAGGGGTCTTCGCTGATATGGGCGGCGGATGACTTGAACCAGGGGCGCGCCTCCTTGAGGGTGTAGGCGCGGGCCTCTTCGAACGAGCCTTCGGCAATCCCCAGGTAGATGTGGGTGAAGATCAGTTGGGCGATCAGCGGGCGCAGGCAGGCGAATGGTGTGCTCAGGGGGCCGGGCTCCAGCAGCAGTTCGTTCTCTTCCACCCGGACTCGCTCGAAGGTGGCGCTGCCGCTGTCGGTTTGCCGTTGACCCATATTGTCCCAGTCGTCCGCCAGGCTGATGCCGCTGCGCGCGGTCGGGATGGCGGCGATCAGCAGCTTGCCGGTTTCTTCGTCGAGGCCGGAAGCGATCAGCATTTGCGAATCCAGGGCGCCGGAGCAGAAGCTTTTCTTCCCGGAGAACTCGCGCCAGCCGTCGAACCTCTTCACCGTGGTGCGCTTGTCCAGGGGGTTCAGGGCGTTGCCCCAGAACCAGCGGTTGCGCGCGGTGAGCTGGAACCAGGGCTGCCACTGGTCTGGGCGGGAGAACAGCCGCACCGTGGCCAGCATCAGGTGCTGGAAGCCGAAGACGTGAGCGATGGAGCTGTCCACCCGGGCAAACTCGCGCACCACGTCCAGGGTGGTTTGCCAGTCGCTGCCAAGGCCGCCGCAATCGTCCGGTATGATTAGCGACAACAGGCCACTCTGGCGGATGGCATCGCGCTCGGCTTTTGGCGTACCGCCGAGGGCATCGCGTTCGGCGGCGGTTTCGGCGAACTGCGCAGCCAATTGTCGGGCGCGGTGCTGTAGGTCAGAGGTTATGCTGAGAGGCTTGGCGGTCACGCGGGTGTCCTTGTCGTAGTCGGGGTGCCGGCTTGACCGCGTCGCGCAGTTCAGGGAACCGCGCAGCTGTTGCGCCAGGGGCAATGACCTGGAGCAAGAGCTGTACCAACCGTATCTGTACGATTTCAGCGCAGTTGCGGCGTCACGGAGGGCGTTTTGTGTTGCTGAAGCAGAGGTTTTGCTGGTCGGCTGTTTCTCAGCCAGCAGTCGGGGATGGGCAGAAGGAGAGGTGGTCATGAGCGGACCGCCCTCCATCGAGATTCGCGGGTCCGGCCTGCACATAGGCGGGGACTGGACCCTGGCCCACTACGGCGAATTGCGCAGGCGCCTCGCCGGCCTGCGCGAGGAGCTTGCACCGGGCCGGGCGGTGGACCTGGACGAGCTTGGCAGCCTGGACACCGCCGGCGCGGCGTTGCTGGTGGAGTTGCTCGGCGACGAGCGCATGGCTGACCTGGAAATCCTCGCACCGGCCTTGCCGGCCGAACGCCTGGCGCTGCTACAGGCGGTGGCCGCAGCCATGGCCGGGGAGGGCGAGGCGCCGCCGTCGCCCAGGCAGTCGACCCCGGTGGTACTGCTCGCACGCATCGGCGCCGCGGTGCAGGGACTCTGGGAGCAGAGCCTGGCCCTGCTCGGTTTCATCGGACTGACCCTCTCCGCCATGGGCGCCATACTCCTGCGTCCACGGCGCTGGCGGATCACTTCCCTGGTGGCGCACCTGGAGCAGAGCGGCCTGGACGCGGTGCCCATAGTGGCGTTGCTGACCTTCCTGGTGGGCGCGGTGGTGGCCTTCCTTGGCGCCACCATCCTCTCGGACTTCGGCGCCACCCTCTACACCGTCAACCTGGTGGCCTTTTCCTTCCTTCGCGAATTCGGTGTGCTGCTCACCGCCATCCTCATGGCCGGCCGCACGGCGAGTGCCTTCACCGCGCAGATCGGTTCGATGAAGGCCAACGAGGAGATAGATGCCATCCGTACCCTGGGCCTGAGTCCGGTGGAGCTGCTGGTGTTGCCGCGGGTCTTCGCCCTGCTGATCGCCCTGCCGATGCTGACCTTCATCGCCATGCTCAGCGGCATGGTCGGTGGCGCGGTGGTCTGCGCCCTGGCGCTGGACATCTCGCCGGCCATGTACCTGTCGCTGCTCAAGCAGAACATCGAGCTGCGGCACTTCCTGGTGGGCATTGGCAAGGCGCCGCTGTTCGCCTTCCTGATCGCGGTGATCGGTTGCCTGGAAGGCTTCAAGGTCACCGGCAGCGCCCAGTCGGTGGGCGAGCGCACCACCTCCAGCGTCGTGCAGTCGATCTTCGTGGTCATCCTGCTGGATGCGGTGGCCGCACTGTTCCTGATGGAGGTGGGCTGGTGACGGGAGACGCCATCATCCAGGTGCGCGGCCTGCGCAACCAGTTCGGAGCCCAGGTGGTGCACCAGGACCTGAACCTGGACCTGCTGCGTGGCGAGGTGCTCGGCGTGGTCGGTGGTTCGGGCACCGGCAAGTCGGTGCTGCTGCGCTGTATCCTCGGCCTGCGCCGGGCCAATGCCGGCACCGTGCGGGTGTTCGGCAAAGAGTTGCTGGCGCTGCCAGCCGAGCGCCGCTCGCAGCTGGAGCGCCGCTTCGGCGTGCTCTACCAGCGCGGGGCGCTGTTCTCTTCGCTGACGGTGAGCGAGAACATCGCCTTGCCTCTGATCGAACACGCCGGCCTCGACCGATCCGCCGCCGCGGCCCTGGTGCGGGTCAAGCTGGCGCTGGTGGGGTTGCCGGCCAACGCCGGCGACAAGTACCCCACAGAGCTGTCCGGCGGCATGGTCAAGCGCGCGGCCCTGGGCCGTGCCCTGGCGCTCGACCCGGACATCCTCTTCCTCGACGAGCCCACGGCGGGGCTCGATCCCATTGGGGCGGCCGCCTTCGACCAACTGATCCGCACCCTGCGCGATGCCCTGGGCCTCAGCGTGTTCCTGGTCACCCACGACCTGGACAGCCTCTACAGCCTCTGCGACCGGGTCGCGGTGCTGGCACAGAAGCACGTGCTGGTGGCCGATCGCCTGGAGGTGGTCGCCGCCAACCAGGACCCCTGGGTCCGTGAATATTTCCACGGTCCGCGCGGGCGCGCGGCCGAACAGGCGGCCATGCGCGCGCCAGGGAGCACATGAATGGAAACACGAGCCCACCACGTCCTGATCGGCCTGTTCACCGTGTTGGTGGTCGGCGCCGCCATGCTCTTCGCCCTTTGGCTGAGCAAGGCCGGCTCCGACAGCCAACTGCAGGAGTACGAGGTGATCTTTACCGAAGCGGTGAGTGGCCTGTCCCAGGGCAGCGCGGTGCAGTACAGCGGTATCAAGGTCGGTGACGTGGCGCAGCTGCGCCTGGACCCGCAGGACCCGCGCAAGGTGCGGGCGCGCATTCGCATAGTCGGCGACACGCCGATCAAGGAAGACACCCGTGCACGCTTGTCCATCACCGGCGTCACGGGTACCGCGGTGATCCAGTTGCACGGAGGTACCCCGGCCAGCCCGCTGCTCAAGGGTCAGGATGACAAGCTGCCGGTGATCATCGCCGATCCGTCGCCCATCGCCCGGCTGATGGCTGGCGGCGAGGATGTGATGGTCAGCGTCACCCGGTTGCTGGAGCAGGCCAATCAACTGTTCTCCAGCGACAACGTCGAGCACGTTTCCCGGACCCTGGCCCACCTGGAGCAGACCACCGCGAGCATTGCCGGCCAGCGCGACGAACTGCGCCGTACCCTGGAGCAGGTCAATGTCGCCACCAGCGAGGCCAGCGCCCTGTTTCGCACCGCCAACGAGCTGCTGGATGGCCAGGGCCGTCAGGCCTTCGCCAGCGCCGACCAGCTGTTGGCGTCCCTGGAACGCAGCAGCCGCGGTATCGAGCAGATGCTGGAGAACAATCGCCAGTCCCTCGATGGCGGCATGAAAGGCATAGGCGAGCTGGGGCCGGCCATCGGCCAATTGCGCGACACCCTGGAATCGCTGCGCAGCTTCTCTCGCCGTCTCGAAGAAGACCCGGGTGGCTACCTGCTGCGCAACGACAGCATCAAGGAGTTCCGACCATGAAGCCCATGCTTGCCCTGGCCGTTCTATCGTTGCTCGGTGCCTGCTCCATCCTGCCCAAGGGCGAGGAGCTGGCTGTCTATCAACTGCCCGTAACCGGTGCCGCGTCGGCGAGGGGAGTGGAAGTGGATTGGGCCTTGCAGATCAACAAACCGCTGGCCAGCCCGCTGCTGGACAGTACACGCATCGCCGTACTGCCCGACGGTGACCGCATCAGTGCCTACCAGGGGGTGCGCTGGGACGACCGTGGCACCCTGTTGCTGCGTGACCGCCTGATCGACGCCTTCCGCGCCGATGGCCGCGTCGGTGCGGTGAGCAGCGACGACAGTCGGCTGGCAACCGACCTGGTGCTGGCCGGCGACCTGCGCGCCTTCCAGGGCGAGTACCGGGCGGGGAGGGTGGAGGTGCATATCCTGCTGGAGGCGCGGCTGGTGCAGAGCGGCACCCGGCGGATGCTCGCCAGTCAGCGTTTCGACGTGCGCGAGGCGGCCGGCGGCACGGCGCCGGCGCAAGTGGTAACGGCTTTCGGCCTGGCAGCCGACCGCCTTGCGGCCCAGATGCTGGACTGGACCCTTGTCCAGGGCGCCGGGCGTCCCGAACTCAGCGTGCGAGATTGAGCTTCCTCGGCTGGCCGCCATCCGGGAGTGCCCATGGAAGCGGCCGCTGGGGGGCGCTCTTCAGGCGATCTTCAGCAGGTCGGCGGCGTTGCCGGCGAACAGAGGCGCGGCGCGTTCGGCAGCCAGCGTGATACGCGAGCGCAGCGTTTGGCTGGTGATCTGGTAATTCTGGAAGTCGGCCTCCGAGGCGTAGACGCCAATGGGCAACGTCAGTGCCTGGAAGAAGCTGAACAGCGGGCGCAACTGGTGGTCGAGGACCAGGGCGTGGCGATCGCTGCCACCGGTGGCGGCCAGCAGCACGGGGGTATCGACCAGCGCATTGAGGTCGATCAGGTCGAACAGGTGCTTGAACTGGCCCGGGTAGGAGCCTCTATAGACCGGCGCCGCTACCACCAGCAGGTCGGCAGTCTCGATGGCGCGCAGTTCATGCTCGACGGTCTCCGGCAACTCCTTGCGTGACAGGGCGCCTCCCACGGGGCGGGCGATGTCGCCCAGTTCGATGATGCGCGCCTCGATGGGCAGCAGGCGGCCCAGTTCGGCGACTATGGCCTGGGTCAGCACCAGGGTGCGGGAGGGGCGGAAGGTGCCGCCGGAAACGGCTACGACTCTGATCGGCTTGGTCATGGGGTATCCCTTGGGATGTTGCTCTGTGTACAGAGGGCAAGAGCAAGGGCCGTACCAAGGGCGAAAGTGTGCGAATTCCGGGCAGTTCAAGTCGTTCGAGCGGGATTGCGCTGGTCGGAATGCAGCAGTTGTGCTGATGGAATGTTGCCGGGGCAGCAGTGGGGGGGGGCGTTGGATCGATATATTCTGTTTTTGTATATATAAATGCTAATTGATAATTTTTTTATCTATATGGTTTTCGGGCATCATCGTCCTGCGCTTTCGGATGCCAGGAATGCACCATGTCTCTGCTTACCCACCCCAATGCCCGTGAACTGACCAAATCCGTCCGCGCCACCGTGCTGGTGTTCAAGGATCCGGTTTCCCAGGAACTGCTCAGCCGCATCGAGCGCCTGGCGCCTAGCGAGGCCAACGCGCTGATTATCGGCGAGACCGGCACCGGCAAGGAGTTGGTGGCCCGGCACCTCCACAACCTCAGCCGGCGGGCCAGCGGCCCCTTCGTCGCGGTGAACTGCGGCGCCTTCCCGGAAACCCTGGTGGAAAGCGAATTGTTCGGCCACGAGAAGGGTGCCTTCACCGGCGCCACCTGCAGCAAGGCCGGCTGGTTCGAGGCGGCCAATGGCGGCACTCTGTTCCTTGACGAGATCGGTGACCTGCCGCTGAACATGCAGGTCAAGCTGCTGCGGGTCTTGCAGGAGCGTGAAGTGGTGCGTCTGGGGTCGCGCACGCCCATTCCCATCGACGTGCGACTGGTGGCAGCGACCAACGTCAATCTGGCAGACGCCGTGATAGCCGGGCACTTCCGCGAGGATCTGTTCTATCGCCTGCACGTGGCGAGCATCGAGTTGCCGCCGCTACGCGAACGCAGGGGCGACATCCTGCCTTTGGCGCACTTCTTCCTCGACGAGCATTGCCGGCGCCTGGGTTATACCCCGGCGGTCCTGAGCGCGGATGCCGAGCGCAAGCTGCTCGGACACAGCTGGCCGGGGAATATCCGCGAACTGGAGAACGCCATCCACCATGCCCTGCTGGTGTGCCGCAACGCTCTGGTTCAGCCCGGCGACCTGCAACTGGTGGATATACGCCTGGCGGTCGCCCGCCAGGACGCGCTGGCCCTGTCGGCCCGGCCCGCCGATCTGGAAGCGGCGCTGAATGCGCTGTTCGAGCAGAACCTGCCGGATCTCTATGAGCAGATCGAGGAGCGGGTGTTCCGTAGCGCCTACCGCTTCTGCCACGGCAACCAATTGCAGACTGCCCGGCTGCTGGGCATCAGCCGCAACATCGTGCGGGCGCGGCTGGAGAAGATTGGCGAGCTGGAAGTGGCTTCACGCAGGCCTGTCATCCGCCTGGCCTGATTTCCCCGCCGGCCCGGCTTCCGACCGGGCCGCCTGCCTGTTCGGTCCCGCTCGTGAAATCAGGCAAAAAGCACGGTTTTTTGACTCACTAATCCGCGGATTATGCAAGGTGCCACCTGGCTCTTCCGGGCGGTGGCAAACAGCGGATTAACGGTGAACAACTGACTGGATGGCTCTATCTCGGGCCTTTTAGCCTGCGTGCTGGACCCTGGATTTGGGGTGATGTCCCCTGGAGTGCCTCGCATTTGCATTTTTGTAAGATATTATTTCAATAATTAATTTATATAAATCAGATACTTAATTTAAATTTATGAGTTGAATAGACCGCTGCGACGGTCGCTTGACAGTGTTTTTGGTCGAATCTTTAGTCAGGTATGTAAGAAATTGTTTCGAAGTGCGGGCAGCTGCATCGTGATGTCGCTGCAGCCTTAGCCGGGAAACAAGAAAGCTAGGGAGAACGTCATGAGCACTGTTTCGCGAGTCCCGTTCCAGGAGGCGACTCCGCCCGCCTCGCTGCACCTCACCGAATATCACGGCCCGCCGGGTCGATGACCTTCGCGCCGGCGCCAATTTGCCGGCACTGTCAGGGATAGAACCTCCTGCTGAAGAGCATGAATCACGCTAGCACCAGCGTCGCTTCAAGGTAGGCGTCATCTAGTCCCCCAAATCCCGAAGTCAAGTCGAAAGCGTGGAGCCCTGTCCTTGCTGCCATGGCGCACGCCCCTACGCAGTCGGAATTGAGGAATCAGCAAAATGGCCAACTTCAACCTATCGGACCTGGATTTCATTCTTCAGCAGATTTTCATCGCCGAAGCCCACGCCTCCGGCCAGGAACTCCTCGACCTGCTGCCCAACGTGCAGGTGCCCTGGGGACTGCGCACCATCGACGGCTCCTTCAATAACCTGGTGTTCGGCCAGAGCGCATTCGGTGAAGCGGACAACATCTTCCCGCGGCTGCTCGACCCGGTCTTCCGCACCGCCGAGAGCAATCCCTTCGTACCGGGGTCCCTGCCCACCAGCTATGCCCAGACCTCCGGCACGGTGTTCGACAGTCAGCCGCGGACCATCAGCAATCTGATCGTCGACTTCACCGCCAGTAACCCGGCAGCTGTGGCGGCGGCCGCGCAGACTCCCGGTTCCGCCACCGTGGCAAGCCCCGGCCTCGATGGGGTCTTTGGCACGCCGGATGACACCTCGACCCTGTTCATCCCGAACGTTGCGCCGGATGCCGGATTGTCAGCACCCTTCAACGCCTGGATGACCTTCTTCGGGCAGTTCTTCGACCATGGCCTGGACCTGGTGACCAAGGGCGGCAACGACGTCGTGTTCGTTCCGCTGCAGCCGGACGATCCGTTGTTCAGGCCAGGCAGCACGACCAATTTCATGGTGCTGACCCGTGCCACCCAGTTCGGCGGGCCGGGACTGAACCAGAACACCACCTCGCCCTTCGTCGACCAGAACCAGACCTATACCTCGCACCCCTCGCACCAGGTGTTCCTGCGCGCCTATGCGCTGAACAACCTCGGTCAGCCGGTGGCCACCGGCAAGCTGATCACCAATCGGGACCTGGGCGTCGATGGCGTATTTGGCACCGCTGACGATGTCGAAATCGGCGGCATGGCCACCTGGGCGGTGGTCAAGGCCCAGGCCCGCGACATCCTCGGCATCAACCTGACCGATGCCGACGTGTTCGACCTGCCGCTGCTGGCTACCGACCCCTATGGCAATTTCATCAAGGGGCCGAATGGATTGCCGCAGGTGGTGATGAAGGGGTTCGATGGCATCGCCGGGACTGCCGATGATGTCCTCGTGGAAGGTAACCGCCTGGCACCGATCGACCTGACCGATGCCGTGCGCACCGGGCACCAGTTCCTCATCGACATCGCTCATAGCGCCGACCCGACCGGAGGCCTGACGCCCGATGCGGACAACATCATCGGCGATGACGGCAATCCGCTGACCTACGACAACGAGCTGCTGGATGCGCACTACATCGCCGGCGACGGCCGGGTCAACGAGAACATCGGCCTGACCACCGTGCACCATGTGTTCCACTCCGAGCACAACCGCCTGGTCGAACAGACCAAGAGCACACTGCTGGCCTCGGGCAGCCTGGCCGAGCTGACCCCCTGGCTGTTGCCGGGTACCGCACCGGCGGTGTTCCCGACCACCGCCGCCGACATCGCCGCGCTGCAATGGAATGGCGAGCGGCTGTTCCAGGCCGCCAAGTTCGGCACCGAGATGCAGTACCAGCACCTGGTGTTCGAGGAGTTCGCCCGTACCATCCAGCCGCAAGTGGATGCGTTCCTCGCACCCACGGGCTACGACACCACCATCGACCCGTCGATCGTCGCCGAGTTCGCCCACACGGTGTATCGCTTCGGTCACTCGATGCTGCTGGAAACCGTGGATCGCTTCGATCCCAACTTCAATCCGGTCTTCGCCGACCCCCTACACCCGACGAACGCCCAGCAGATGGGCCTGATCTCCGCCTTCCTCAACCCGCTGGCGTTCGCCGTCAGCGGCCCGACCCCGGAGGAAGCGGCTGGCGCCATCGTCCGCGGGTTGACCCGCCAGGTCGGTAATGAGATCGACGAGTTCATCACCGAAGCCCTGCGCAACAATCTGGTGGGGCTGCCGCTGGACCTGGCCGTACTGAACATCGCTCGTGGCCGCGATGCCGGCGTTCCTTCGCTGAACGCCGCACGCCGCGAGTTTTATCGCATGACCGGCGATGAGCAACTGAAGCCATACACCAGTTGGGTGGACCTCGCCGATCACCTCAAGCACGTGGAATCGCTGATCAACTTCATCGCCGCCTACGGCACTCACGGGACCATCATCAATGCGACCACAATCGCGGCCAAACGCGATGCTGCGATGCTGCTGGTCTTTGGCAACCTGGACCTCAATGGAGACGGTGTGATCGGCGTGGGAGAGCAAGGGCCTGTCGACCGCCTGGATTTCCTGAACAGCACCGGTGACTGGGCCAACGACTTCAACGGCATCACCACCACCGGCGTGGATTTCATCGACTTCTGGATTGGTGGTCTGGCGGAAGAGAAGATGCCCTTCGGCGGCATGCTCGGCTCCACCTTCAACTTCGTCTTCGAAACGCAATTGGAGTCGCTGCAGAACGGTGACCGCTTCTACTACCTGTCGCGTACCGCAGGCTTGAACTTCGGCGCCGAGCTGGAGAACAACTCCTTCGCCAAGCTGGTGATGAACAACACCGATGCCCTTCACCTGCCGAATGCGATCTTCTCCACCCCGACCTGGATCCTTGAGGTCGACCCGACCCGGCAGTTCAACCAGGGCGTGGTGGCCGGTCCCGACGGCATAGTCGGGACCGCCGACGATCTGCCCGGCAATTCAGACCCCACTGGCGGCGCCGCGATCGGCGCGGTCGAGATCATCCCGCTGGTGATCCGCGACAACCCCAATACGGTCGGCCCGGACACCAACTACCTGCGCTACACCGGTGAGGACCATGTGGTCCTCGGCGGCACCGTCGGCAGCGACATCATCATCTCCGGCGATGGCGACGACACCCTGTACGGCGATGACGGCAACGACGAACTGGAAGGCGGTTACGGCAACGACACCGTGATGGGCGGCGCAGGCGATGACATCCTCAGCGATGCCGGTGGCGACAACCGCCTGGAAGGCGGGGCCGGCAATGACGTGATAGTGGTCGGCAACATGATGGCCGCCGGCGGCGGCAACCTTATCCTCGGCGGGGATGGCAAGGACTTCATCGTCACCATCGAAGACGCTTCAACCACCTTCGGTGGCCAGGGTGACGACTTCATCTACAGCGCCAAGACCAGCCTGGGGCCCACCGGCAACGAGGGTGATGACTGGATCGAGAACGGTACCCAGGACGGCGCCCCGGGCGACAATTTCGCCCCCCTGCTGGCGGACAACGTCATCGGTAACGATGTCTTCATCGGTGGTGGCGGTTTCGATGAGTTCATTGGCGAGGGTGGCGACGACATCTTCGTCGGCAGCGATGCCCAGGACAAGATGGACGGCATGTCCGGCTATGACTGGGTCACCTACAAGAACGACAGGATCGGCGTGACCGTGGACCTGGCCCTGGCGGCCTTCCTCGGCATTGGCGAGGTGGGCGACCACCTTGCCTTCCCCGTGGCGCAATCGCCCGCTTCGATCTTCGACCGCTTCGCCGAAGTGGAGGGGCTTTCCGGTTCGGCCTTCGCCGACATCCTGCGCGGCGATGACACCGATGCCGCAGCCCTGGCCGGTACCACGGCCACCGGCAATGTGCTGACCAATCTCGACCTGATCGCCGGCATGCGGGCCTTCCTGGGTGCCGCTGCCGCGGGCCCCGACGGCATAGTCGGCACGGTAGACGACCAGTTCGGCACCGGCAACATCATCCTCGGCGGCGGCGGCAGCGACATCATCGAAGGCCGCGGCGGCGACGACCTGCTCGATGGTAACCTCTCGCTGAACGTACGCATCAGCGTGCGGGCCAACCCCGACGGTACCGGGGCCGAGATCGCCAGCTTCGACAGCATGGTCGACCTCATCCCGCTGATGCTGAACCACACCTTCACCCCCGGCCAGCTGGTCGCGGTGAGGGAGTTGCTGACCAACCCGGCGGACTTCGATACCGCGAATTACCGGGGACTCAACTCCGAGTACATCATTACGGCCAACGCAGACGGCTCCTTCACGGTGGCCGACCAGGTTGTAGGCCGGGATGGTACTGACCGTCTCACCAACATCGAGCGGATCCAGTTCTCCGACGGCGCCGTGGTGCTGGTCCCCGGCCTGAATGCCGAGCCGGTGGGCGCGCTGACCATCACCGATACCAATGGCGGGGCGCTGGAGGTCGGCGACTTCCTCACCGTGTCGAGCGCGGGCGTGACCGATGCCGACAACCCCGGCGGCACCATCACCGACGTCAACTTCGTCTGGCAGGTGGAGCGGGTCGCAGGCTCCGGTGTATTCGAGGACATCATCGCCGCGCCGGCAGGTGACCTGGCCTTCCAGAGCGCCAATGGCGTGCGCTTCCGCATCACCCCGGATGTCGCTGGGTTGGTGCTGCGGGTCAAGGGGGTCTACGCCGACGCCAATGGCGTGACCGAGCAGGTGTTCTCCGCACCCACCGATGCCGTGGCACCCTTCACCCCGCCGCCGCCGACCTTCGTCCCCGATCCGGGGCCTGGGGTCGCGCAAAGCGGGCCCGGCATCCAGCTGGTGCGTTCGGACCTGAACTTCATCCTCGACCAGATCCGCATCGCCGAGGCCCATGCCGCGGGTGCCGACCTGCTGTCGCTGGTGCCGAACGTGCGCGCCTCGGTCGGCCTGCGCACGGTGACCGGTGAGTTCAACAACCTGGTGAACTTCTCCGGCATCGACCAGAGCCAGTTCGGCGCCGCCGACAACCTCTTCCCGCGGCTGCTGCCGGGAGAGTTCCGCCCTGCAGAAGCAGGTACCACCTATGATTCGGCCGTCGATGTGGTCGACTCGCAGCCACGCACCATCTCCAACCTGATCGTCGACCAGACCGCCAACAACCCGGCGGCGCTCGCGACGGCGTTCGATCCTGGTCTGGATGGTGTTCTCGGCACGGCTGACGATGTCCTGAAGGACGGTGTGCAGGTGGTTACCGGAACCCGCACCGACGGTTCGACCTTCCAGACCTTCTTCTTTGCCAACGAGATGCCGGACGCGGGCCTGTCGGCGCCCTTCAACGCCTGGATGACCTTCTTCGGACAGTTCTTCGACCATGGCCTGGACCTGGTCACCAAGGGCGGCAACGGCGTCGTGTTCATGCCGTTGAACGCGGATGACCCGCGCTTCGTTCCCGGCAGCCCGACCAACTTCATGGTCCTGACCCGGGCCACTCAATTCGCCGGTCCCGGGGCGGACGGCATTCTCGGTACCGCCGACGATACGCGGGAATCGCAGAACACCACCTCGCCCTTCGTCGACCAGAACCAGACCTACAGTTCGCATCCATCGCACCAGGTGTTCCTGCGCGCCTATACACTCAATGCCGCCGGCGATCCGGTGGCGACCGGTGGCCTGATCACCAACCGCAACCTCGGCGCGGATGGGATCTACGGTACCGCGGACGATGTGGATATCGGCGGCATGGCCACCTGGAAGGTGCTCAAGGCCCAGGCCCGGGACATCCTCGGGATCAACCTGACCGACGCCGATTTCGACAACGTGCCGCTGCTGGCCACCGACGCCTACGGCAACTTCATCAAGGGGCCCGGTGGCATGCCTCAGGTGGTGATGGTGGGCCCGGACGGCCTGCCCGGCACTCCTGACGACGTGCTGGTGGAAGGCAACCGCGCCGCGCCGATCGACCTGACCGATGCAGTGCGGACCGGCCACCAGTTCCTCATCGACATCGCGCACACGGCCGTTCCGGTGGACAGCCAGACCGGCCTGGCACTCCAGCCCGATGTAGACACTGTCGTGGGCGGTACGCCGGCACCGGGCTTCTACGACAACGAGCTGCTTGATGCGCACTACATGGCCGGTGACGGCCGGGTCAACGAGAACATCGGCCTGACCGCGGTGCACGCGATTTTCCACTCCGAGCACAACCGCCTGCTGCAGCAGACCAAGGACACGGCACTGGCGAGCAATGATGTGGCCTTCCTCAACGAGTGGCTGCTTACCCCGGTCACCAGCTTCCCGACCACCGCGGCCGAGATCGGCGCCCTGCAATGGAATGGCGAGCGTCTGTTCCAGGTGGCCAAGTTCGGCACCGAGATGCAATACCAGCACCTGGTGTTCGAGGAGTTCGCGCGTACCATCCAGCCGAACATCGACCCCTTCTTCGCGCCGACCCAGGTCTATGACGTCGACCTCGATCCCTCGATCGTCGCCGAGTTCGCGCACACGGTTTACCGTTTCGGCCACTCGATGCTGACCGAATCGGTCGATCGCTTCGACGCCAACTTCAACGTCGTTGGCGATGCCGATCCGACGGCTGCGGGCAATCAACAGCTCGGCCTGATCCAGGCCTTCCTCAACCCGCTGGCCTACGAGGCCAGTGGCCTGACGCCCGAGGAAGCCACCGGTGCCATCGTTCGCGGTGTGACCCGCGAGGTCGGCAACCAGATCGACGAGTTCGTCACCGAAGCACTGCGCAACAACCTGGTGGGCCTGCCGCTCGACCTGCCGGCGCTGAACATCGCCCGGGGACGCGATACCGGGGTTCCGTCCCTCAACCACGCCCGTGCGCAGTTCTTCGAAGCCACCGGCGACAGCAACCTCAAGCCGTACATCAGCTGGGCCGATTTCGCGCTGCACCTCAAGCATGCGGAGTCGCTGATCAACTTCATCGCGGCCTATGGCACCCATGCCACTATCACCGCGGCCACCACCCTGGTCGACAAGCGTGCGGCGGCAACCGCCATCGTCCTCGGCGGAGCCGGGGCGCCCGCTGACCGCCTGGACTTCCTCAATGGTCCGGCGGCCACCACTGGCGTGGATTCGGTGGACTTCTGGATCGGCGGCCTGGCCGAGAAGGTCACCCCCTTCGGCGGCATGCTGGGTTCGACCTTCAACTTCGTGTTCGAGAACCAGTTGGAGAAACTGCAGGACGGCGACCGCTTCTACTACCTGGAACGCACCGCCGGCATGAATTTCAACGCCGAGCTGGAGGGTAACTCCTTCGCCAAGCTGATCATGGCCAACTCCACTGCGACCCACCTGCCGTCCCTGGTGTTCTCGACGCCGGCCTTTACCCTGGAAGTCAACCCGCTGGCACAGCACACCGGGCTGAACGATGCGGGCGTGGATGGCATCCAGGGCACCCTGGATGATGTGGTCGGCGCGGACGGCATCGACGGCAACTCCGACCCGCTGGGCACCAACCCGCTGCTGCCGGAAGTGAGCCGCGACAACCCGGCGACGGTCGGGGCCGACACCAATTACCTGCGCTATTCCGGCGTGGAGCACGTGGTGCTGGGCGGCTCGGCGAACAACGACATCCTGCGCTCCAGCGAAGGTGACGACACCCTCTATGGCGACGGTGGCAACGACCGCCTGGATGGTGGCTACGGCAACGACATGATCAATGGTGGCGACGGCGACGACATCATCTCGGACGTGGGTGGCGACGACAACATCAAGGGTGACAACGGCAACGACGTGATCCAGGGCGGCAATGGCGTCAACCTGATCCTCGGCGGCTTCGGCAACGACTTCATCATCACCGGTGAGGACGCCAGCGAAGCCTTCGGCGGCCAGGGCAACGACTTCATCCTGGGCTCGAAGGCCAACGAACAGGACATGGGCAACGAAGGTGACGACTGGATCGAGGCCGGTACGTCCGACGGCGCGCCCGGCGACAACTTCGATCCTGCCGGTAACGACCCGATCGCAGGCAATGACATCTACATCGGCAGCGGCGAGAACGACAAGTTCAACGCCGAGGGTGGTGACGACATCATGGTCGGCAGCGTGGGCATGGGCGACCGCTATGTCGGCGGCTCCGGCTATGACTGGGCGAGCTTCAAGAACAACACCATGGGCGTCACCATCGACATCGATGGCCGCTTCTTCGACCAGCCAGCGATGCCGGGCTCGGGTGCCTCGGTGCTGACCCGCATGGACTTCGTCGAGGGGATTTCCGGTTCGGCCTTCAGCGACATACTGCGCGGCGACAACTCGAGTCCGCTCACCCTGCCGACTGCCGGCGCCAAGGGCAGCGTGCTGACCAACATCGCGCTGATCAACGGCTTGCAGGCCTACCTGAACGAAGTGCTCGGGACCGTGGCGACGCCCACGGTGAGCTTCTTCGATGGTGGCAACATCATCTTCGGCGGCAGCGGCAGTGACATCATCGAAGGCCGTGAAGGCAACGACCTGATCGACGGCGACAAGTGGCTCAACGTCCGCATCAGCGTCCACGCCAATGCCGACGGCACCGGCGCCGAGATCGCCGCCTTCAACAGCATGACCGAGATGGTGCCGTATATGGTCAATGGCATCTTCAGCGCGGGGCAGTTGGTGGCCGTCAGGGAGATTCTGCAGGGCGACGACTCGATCGACTCCGCGGTGTTCACTGGACTTGCCAGTGACTACACCGTGACCATCAACGATCGCGGCACGGCCGACCAGCACGATGACATCGTGACCGTCACCGACAATGTCGGCTCCGACGGCGTGGACACCCTGACCGGTATCGAGCAACTGGAATTCTCCGATAGCAGCCAGCTCCTGGTGACCGGCCGCAACGCCGCCCCGGTGGGTGTGGTGACGGTCAATGACTCCACGCCGGATGTGGGGGCGCTGATGGAGGCCTTCCTCGACGGGGTCAGCGATGCCGACAATCCCGGTGGCAGCGTGACCGGACCGGTGACCTATTTCTGGCAGGCCGAAACCGCTGCGGGTTCGGGCGTATTCCAGGACATCACCACCTTCGCGGCCGGTGAGCTGAGCCGGGCCACCAGCAAGACCTTCCGCCTCACGGCGGATCAGCTGGGCCTTGCCCTGCGGGTCAAGGCGATCTACCGGGATGCCCACGGTGTGCTGGAAACCGTGTTCTCCAATGTCACGCCCCCCGTTGTTCCGACGGCCAACGACGCGCCGACGGGAGCCGCGGCCATCAGCGATGTCTCGCCGACCCAGAGCCTGGGGCTGATCGCCTCGCGTGGGACCATCGCGGATCCCGATGGCCTCACCAATACGGTCTTCACCTACCAGTGGCAGTCTTCAAGCAATGGCGGGGCGACCTTTACCGATATAGTCGGCGCGAACCAGCCGGGCTTTACTCCGGGGGCCGCACAGGTCGGGCAAGTGCTGCGGGTGGTGGCCAGCTTCACGGATGATGGCGGCACCCTTGAGTCGGTCATGTCGGGTGCTACTGCGATTGTCGGTGCACTGATCAATGGCACATCCGCTGTCGACAACCTGGTTGGCACCAACGGGGCCGACCTGATGAACGGCGGTGACGGCAATGACCTTCTGCAGGGCGCGTTGGGCGACGACACCCTGAACGGTGATGCCGGCGACGATATGCTGATCGGCGGGGCCGGGGCCGATACGATGGTCGGCGGCGCTGGCAACGACACCTACGAGATGACCGACGCGGGCGACCAAACCCTCGAGCATGCCGGCGACGGGATCGACACCGTCTGGACGTCCGTGTCGAACACCACCCTGGCTGCCAACCTCGAGAATCTGTACTTCGGCGGCCTGGGCAACTTCGTCGGTACCGGCAATGCCCTGGACAATATCATCGTCGGCGCCACGGGCGATGACCTGCTGATTGGTGGCGGGGGCATGGATACGATGTTCGGCGGCTCCGGCAACGATATCTACGAGGTGAGGGAGTTCGGCGATGCCGTCATGGAGCAGGGTAGTCAGGGCATTGACACCGTCTTCACCTCGTTGACGTCCTACGCCTTGCCCGTCAATGTCGAGAACCTGCACTTCGTCGCCACGGCCGATGTCATAGGCATCGGCAATACGCTGGCCAACAACATGGTGGGTGGCAGTGGCAACGATCTGCTCATCGGCGATGCGGGCGCGGATACCATGTCCGGTGGCGCCGGCAACGATACCTACGAGGTGGCGGACCTGGGTGATAGCGTCGTGGAGCTGGGCGGGGAAGGGAATGACAGTGTCCGGACTTCGCTGGGGAGCTACGCCCTGACGGACAACGTCGAGAACCTGTTGTTCAC
>NZ_SSOJ01000102.1 GCF_029871205.1 Pseudomonas sp. BN417
ATACGAGTGACGGTGGAGTTTTTGCCCGCACTTGCCCCACCGTAGGGTGCGCCATGCGCACCGCTCGCAAGATCAGCCCCTGCGCCTCGCTCAACCCGTGGTGCGCACGGCGCACCCTACCTGGTCAGCTCTGTCGCTCTAGCCAGACAAATTGACCCAAGGACGCGGTTTCCCACGTTCAAATGCGTGAATCCATTGGCAGCAAGCCGAAAAAGTTGGAATGGAAACGAGGTTCAGCAGGTCCACTGAAAATATGAGGCTCGCAGTAGCGAGTTCATGACAGGCGCGGGAACTCGGAAGCCGTTCCGGCCAGCCTGGGAGGGCCGGTGTTTGGCGACCGAGTGTTGTTCCCGCTTCAAGCATTTCAGGATCGATTGTCAGTGGAGATTGGTATGGCTACTTGGACCATCCACTACCGCAAGAACTACAACACCAACGCGCTGGACATGAAGGCCGACCATAAGCCGAGCATGGAGGAGGTGGTGCGGCATCTGCTGCAATGGGCTCACGGCCATCTGAAAAAAGGCGAATTCGGTGACCGTCAGGACAAGCTCAGCAACGAGCCGGCGGAACTGTTGCTGTGTCAGTACGGCATCACCGTTACCGGTATCGTGAAGGCCTGAAACGTCGTCGCCCTGACGTCACTCT
Organism: Pseudomonas sp. BN417; assembly: GCF_029871205.1. Lineage (GTDB taxonomy): Bacteria > Pseudomonadota > Gammaproteobacteria > Pseudomonadales > Pseudomonadaceae > Metapseudomonas. The sequence goes on from NZ_SSOJ01000102.1 coordinate 649, forward strand.
CCATCCCGGTCAGCGCCCGCCGGCACCGCCGCGCGAGCGCTCGGAGTTCTCCACCAGTACCGCTTCGGCCAGCAGGTTCAGGCGTTGCCACAGGGCTGGAGAAATCTCCATTCCATGCTCCAGGGCCTGTTCACGAGCCTCGCTGAACTGCGCCGGGGTGATGCATCGTTCCTTCCCGGCGGCCTCGACCTCCAGTGCGGGTTGCGGCTGAGCCGCTGTGCCCAGCAGCAGACTCAGGGACTGCCGATCTGCCCGCGGCGCGTGGTCGGGGAGGCTGTACTCCAGGTACGTCGGGTAGGCGGCGTTGGCGTCGATCCGGGCAAGATGACGGCGCACCGGGGCGTGACCGTTGTCCCAACTTGCCTGGGCCCACAGGCCGTGCCGTGCACAGTCCGCCAGCAGCTTGAGGATGAACTTGCGGTTATGGCAGTGACGGACTTCCACCTGCACCGTCCTCTGCTCGAGGGCATGGACGGAGGCCAGTTCCAGCAGCGTCGGCAGACAGTTCAGGGTGCTGCGTCCATGGCACTCGGCGATCAGCGTGGCCGGCCCCTCGGCGACCAGATCGGTCGCCGGGCGTTCGCGGTCAGCCACCAGCTCCAGCGCCCGCTCCAGTTCGCCCAGGCCGTCTTCGCCGTGCAGTTGCAGCCAGCTGACCAGGGCGGCGGCGTCTTCATAGTGGCCCGGGGCATAGCCCATGCCCTCGAAAACGCGTTTGAGCAGGGCGGTCAGTTCGTTGGCGGAAATCAACATCAAGGCTTCTCCTGGGTGGGGGCGAGCGGCAGGAACCAATCGTCGTCGAAGGGCTGGCCGATATCCTCCAGCAGCGGCGCCCCCTGGAACATGGTGTTGCGTACCCACAGGCGCGAGCGTGGGTCGAACTTGCTCACTCCGAAGAACGACAGCTTGCAGCGCAGCAGGTGCATGGGCAGCACATCGCGGTCCAGCAGGTTGGCGCGGATCTCGCCGTAGTGGGTTGTGGCCATGCCCTGGATACGGCGGACGATGCCGCGCTGCTCCGGATGGCTGAGCAGGAAGCGCGCGACCTTGTGCTCCGGGTGCTGCTCCAGGTATGTGCAGAGCTGGCGGTGGCACTCTTGCACCAGGAAGCCGACGCCAAGGGGCATCTGCTTGTCCCGCCCTTCGTCCAGGTCGCAGTTGCCGAGACGCGGCTCCTGCTTCTCTTCGGAGCGGTACCAGAAGGTTTCCTGGGCGCCGTCCGCCGCGAAATCGATGGCCAGGGCCCAGTCGTAGTGCTCCTCGATCAAGGCCTTCAGTTCACGGACGGGCATCTCCGGGCGCAGTTCGAGCTGTTCGGGCAGGGCGAAGCGGTCTTCCAGTTCGTCCACCAGTTCGGGGTGCAGCTCCAGCAGGATGCAGTTGATCAGCTCCTGGCCCTGCAGGCTGGCGTGTTGCAGCGCCCAGTCCTGCAGGGGTTGCCAGGATTCGAGCGATACCTCGCATAGCCAGCCGCGCAAGGCCAGCAGATCGGCGAGTACGCGCTGGTTGTTGCCGGTCTGCCATTCGTCTTCGGTGAAGGTTTCCTCGATATGGCGAATGGCGCGCGCCACCAGCTGCGGCAGGCGTGTCAGTTGAGCGTCGACCACGGGAGAGCTGGCGAAGATGCGCGCCAGGGCCAGCTCACGCATCTCGATCCAGCGGCTGATCAGTTGCGGATGGTTGATCAGGTAAGGCGCCATGCCGAGACCCGTGGAGTTGCCGATGCCGAAATAGCGCTTGAGTGCTGGCTCGAAGGGCACGGCAGTGGCCGGCGCACGCTGCCGGGCGATGTACTCGGCCTGTTGCAGGCTGAAGTTGCGCAGCATGAAGCAGGTGAACATTTCGGCGGCGAAGGGACGGGCGAAGTCCGGGTGCTTGTGGCGGATCTTCTCCCAGTCGGCCATGCCCAGCTTGCCGCTGCCGTAGACCGCCGTGGTGCGGTAGAGGTAACCGACCCGGGCGATCTGTGCCACCTCGGGCTGCTGTCCGCGGCTGAGGGCGTCCACCACGCTGTCGAAGTTGCGCACGCTGCGGTTGGCCCGGGACAGGACCATCACCTTGGCGTCGAGCCGGCCCGCCTCCTGCAGCGGCACGTTGCGCCGCAGGTAGTCCACATAGGCGTCGTCCACCTCGCCTTCGCAAAGCGCCATGGTCAGGTCCCACTCGCTGGCGATCACCCGGTCGTTGCGCTTCTCCGGCGCAAGGTACTGGGAGAACAGCACGAAGCTGAACAGGTCGCCGCGCGTGCGAATGCGGTAGATCACCGTGCCGTAGCCGTCGGCATCCAGCTCGAAGCGCGGTGTCTCGATCTGCCAGCGCTCGCGCATGATCCGGCGGACCAGGCTGCGCATGAAGCTCAGGCGACTCTGGTGCAGGCTGCCGAGCCGTTCCAGGTCCATGACCTGGCCGGCAGGGCGCATATGCACGGAGGCGGCTTGGGGCAGGCCGGGTTCCATGATTGACGGGGTGCTCATTCTCGGGCCCTCAACTGGAGTGCGCCACCAACCCCTTGCCCGCTGGCGACCGGGAGGCGGCTTGTTATTGATCTGCCGCCGATGGTGGGTCAGGAGGGGGCCCGGAGCAATTCAGATCGCCCTATCGTCTGATAAGTAACCCTTATTCGAACTGCCTGGTTGATCAGCGGGGCTCGCTTATCGCCACTCTTCGGGATCCAGTTCGTTGTCCCGCAGGATGAACTCGAACAGGGCCTGGGCGGCGATGGGGAGCGAGCGGTTGGCCAGGCGCACGATGCCTATGTCGCGGGTTACCAGCGGGTCCTCCAGGGGGATGAAGCACAACTGCCCGGGCTCGGCGGGGAAGGCGAAGCGGGGCAGGGTGGTGATGCCCATGCCGGCCTCGATCATGGCCAGCAGGGAGATCATGTTGGAAATGTAGAACTGCGAGTCACCAACCAGCTCCTCGGCACTGGTGCCGGCCAACAGGCGCGAGGTGCCGTTGGCGATCAGGCGTTCGCCGCGCAGCTGCTGCCAGCCGAGCTGCGTTTCCGCCGCCAGCGGGTGCCGCTGGTGGCAGACCACGCCGATGCTGTCTTCCCAGATAGGAATGAAGCGTACGTCGCTTTCCGGTTCCCAGAGGCTGGAGATGCCGAAGTCCACCTGCTGGTTCTCCACCATGCTCAGCACTGCCTCGGAGTTGTCATCGAACAGGCTGACGTGCAGGTCCGTGGCATCGCCGATGAAGCGCGTGAGGATGTCCGGCAGCAGGCGGCTGGCGATGGACGGAACCGAGGCGATGCGCAGGTGCCCGGACTTGTACTGTGCAATCAGGCTCATGTCGCGCACCACGCGGTCGTGGTGCTCGATCAGTTCCTTGGCATAGGCGAGGAACTGCACGCCAAAGGGCGTCAGCTCCGGCTTGGTGACCCGCGCGTTGCGCTTCTCGAACAGGGCCTGGCCCAGCTTGCTCTCCAGGTCGCGGATGGACAGCGAAATGGCCGGCTGCGTACGGTGCGCCCGCTCGGCCGCGGCGTGGAAGCCCTGCAGCTCGGCAACCCAGATGAAGTGACGCAATTGCACGATCTTCAGGTCCGGCAGCATGGTAAGTTTTCCTTATCAACCAATGATCACAACTAATTTTAGTTTATCTAGGACGGCACCTACCATGCGCTCAATGCGAGAACGGAGGTGCACATGCCCAACAAGATTTTCAGCAATTACATCGATGGCGCCTGGGTAGAGGGCGCTTCGAGCATTGCCAACCGGAGCCCCGCCAACGTCGAGGACGTGGTGGGCCATTACACCCAGGCCGACGTCGGCCAGGTGGACCAGGCGCTTCGCGCCGCCACCGCCGCCCAGGCCATCTGGGCGCGCAGCGGGCTGGAGGAGCGCCACCAGGTGCTCATGGCCATCGGCAACGAGCTGATCGCCCGCAAGGCGGAACTTGGCGAGCAGCTGTCGCGTGAGGAGGGCAAGACCCTGGCCGAGGGCATCGGCGAGGTGTATCGGTCCGGGCAGTTCTTCCATTACTACGCCGCCGAGGTCCTGCGGCAGATGGGCGAAACGGCGGACTCGGTGCGTCCCGGAGTGGAAATCGAGGTCCGTCGCGAACCGGTTGGCGTGGTCGCCATCATCACCCCCTGGAACTTCCCGATGGCCACCGCCGCCTGGAAGATCGCCCCGGCCCTGGCGTTCGGTAACGCGGTGGTGTTCAAGCCGGCCAACGCCGTGCCGGCCAGCGCCTGGGCGCTGACCGAGATCATTTCCCGCCAGGCCCTGCCGGCCGGCACCTTCAACCTGGTGATGGGCAGCGGCGCGGTGGTGGGGGAGCGGCTGATCCACTCCGCCGAGATCAATGCCCTGAGCTTCACCGGATCGGTCGAGACCGGGCGCCGGGTCGCTGCCGCCACCGCCTCGAATTTCGTCCGCTGCCAGTTGGAGATGGGTAGCAAGAACGCCCTGGTGGTGCTGGACGATGCCGACCTGGAGCTGGCGGTGGAGTGCGCGGTGAACGGCGCGTTCTTCGGCACCGGGCAGAAGTGCACGGCGTCGTCGCGCCTGATCGTCACCCAGGGTGTGCATGACCGCTTCGTCGAGGCGCTGATCGAACGCATGGGGCAACTCAAGGTCGGGCACCCGCTGCGCGAAGGCGTGCAGATCGGCCCGGTGATCGATGAGCGCCAGCTGGCGCAGAACCTGCGCTACATCGAGGACGCCAAGGCGGAGGGCGCGCGCCTGGTCTGCGGTGGCGAGCGCATCGCCGAGGAACACGAGGGCTTCTATATGCGCCCGGCGCTGTTCGTCGACACCCGTAACGACATGCGCATCAACCGCGACGAGGTCTTCGGCCCCATCGCCTGCGTCATCAAGGCACGGGACTACGAGGATGCCCTGGCCATCCTCAACGACACGCGCTTCGGCCTGACGGCGGGGATCATGACCCAGTCGCTGAAACATGCCAGCGACTTCAAGCGCCGCGCCCAGACCGGCTGTGTGATGGTCAACCTGCCCACTGCCGGCACCGACTATCACGTGCCGTTCGGCGGTCGCAAGGATTCCAGCTTCGGACCTCGGGAGCAGGGGCAGTACGCCCGTGACTTCTACACGGTGGTCAAGACCGTCTACGTGCGTCCCTGAGGGAGAGAGCGCCATGCAAGAGCTTTTGATGATCGACGGCCTGCAGTACTCCAACTGGAGCCCCGAGTTGTTCCGGCAGATGCGCGAGGGCGGGCTGAGCGCCGTCCACGCCACCATCGCCTATCACGAGACCGCCCGCGAGACGCTTTCGCGCATCGGCGAGTGGAACCGCCGCTTCGAGGCCTGGCCCGAGCTGATCCGTCCGGTGCGGCAGGCCTCGGACATCCGCCTGGCCCACCAGGAGGGCCGGGTCGGGATCTTCTTCGGCTTCCAGAACTGCTCGCCGATCGAGGACGACATCGACCTGGTGGAAGTCTTCCGCCAGCTCGGGGTCTTCATCATGCAGCTGACCTACAACAACCAGAGCCTGCTGGCCTCGGGTTGCTACGAGAGTGAGGACAACGGCATCAGCCGCTTCGGCCGGCAGGTGATCGAAGAGATGAACCGCGTCGGCATGCTCATCGATATGTCGCACAGCGCCGAGCGCAGCACACTGGAAGCCATCGAGTTGTCGAGCCGGCCGGTAATCATCTCCCACGCCAACCCCACCAGCTTCCACGCAGCCCGGCGCAACAAGTCCGATGCGGTACTGCGCGGCATCGCCGAGTCCGGCGGGCTGCTCGGCTTCAGCGCCTATCCCTTCCACCTGCGTGGCGGCTCGGCGTGCCGGCTCGACGAGTTCTGCGACATGGTCGCGCGCACGGCGGACCTGATGGGCGTGGACCACATCGGCATCGGCACCGACCTCTGCCAGCAGCAGCCGCTGCAGGTCCTGGAGTGGATGCGCAACGGTCGCTGGAGCAAGGCCAAGGACTACGGCGAGGGTTCGGCGGACAACGCCGACTGGCCGGCACCGTTGCAATGGTTCCGCGACAGCCGCGATTTCCCCGTCATCGCTCAGGGCCTGCGCGAGCGCGGCTTCGTCGAGGACGAGGTGCGCAAGATCATGGGCCTGAACTGGCTCGACCTGCTGGAGCGCGGTACCGCGCCACTGAACGCCTGATTCCCCCCAACGAGAGGACGCCATGAACAAGAACAAGAAGAGAGCCTCGACCACCTCCCTCCCTGGAGGTGTCCTGTGCCCGACCGCACACCAACTGAAGCCGCTGCCTCCAGACGCCGCGCGCTCCCTGCAGTGACGAGACGGCCTGTGCCGTCTCCCCAAGCCATGGTCATTCGCCCCGAACGCGTCACCTGCCGTCGGGGCACGAGCTACAACCTGGAGGCATCATGAAATTGTTCCCGACCCAAACCCTTGGCCGCGAGCCGTTGAAGTGCGCGGCGCTGCAGGGTATCGACTGGCCCCTGTTCGTCATCAGTGGCGGCTTCCTGCTCGCTTTCCTGGGTGCCGCGCTGGTGGACATCGACGCGGTCTCGGCGCTGGTCAACACGCTGTTCGCCTGGTCGACGAAAGTCTTCGGGCTCTACTGGCAGGTGCTGATGCTGGCGACCTTCCTCATCAGCCTGGGCATCTGCTTCAGCAAATGCGGCCGCGTCCGCCTGGGCGGTATCGACCGGCAGCCGGACACCAGCACCTTCAACTGGATCGCTGTCATCATGTGCGCGCTGCTGGCCGGCGGCGGTGCTTTCTGGGCGGCCGCAGAGCCGCTGATGCACTTCGCCAGCCCGCCGCCGTTGTTTTCCGGCGTGCAGCCGAACAGCGAGCAGGCCGCGCACCTGGCCCTGGCCCAGTCGTTCGTGCACTGGGGCTTCCTGGCCTGGGCGGTGCTCGGCAGCCTGCTGGCCATCGTGCTGATGCACCTGCACTACGACAAGGGCCTGCCGCTGGCGCCGCGCACCCTGCTGTACCCCTTGCTGGGCGAGCGCGCGCTGAAGGGGCCGATCGGCAACCTCGCCGATGCCACCTCGATCATCGCCGTGGTCGCCGGCACCATCGGCCCGATCGGCTTTCTCGGCCTGCAGATCAGCAATGCACTGAACGCCGTGTGGGGCCTGCCGAATGATCTCCTGACCCAATCCATCACCATCATCCTGGTGACCGCCATGTACACCACCTCCTGCCTGGTGGGGCTCAATGGCATCCGCTTCGTCAGCGAGGTCAATGTCTGGCTGATGATCGGCCTGGCACTGTTCATGATCGTGGCCGGGCCGACCCTGTTCATCCTCTCCGGATTCCCGGTGGCGTTCGGCCTGCAGCTGGAATACTTCCTGCCGATGACGATGTACCGCGCCGATCCGAAATGGCTCGACTGGTGGACGGTCTTCTACTGGGGCTGGTTCATCGGCTACGCCCCCATGATGGGCCTGTACGTCGCCAAGATTTCCCGGGGACGCAGCATTCGCCAGATCATCATGACCCTCTCGATCGTCGCGCCCCTGGTCACCATGTTCTGGTTCACCGTGGTGGGTGGCACCGGCATCGGCCTGGAGCTGGAAACGCCCGGCATCGTCACCGCCCATGGCACCCAGCCCGAGGCCATGCTGCTGGGCGTCACCCAGAGCCTGCCGCTGGCGGGGCTGGTCTCGGCGCTGTTCCTGTTCCTCAGCTTCATCTCGGTGGCCACCAATGGCGATGCCATGGCCTACACCGTGGCCATGGCGATGTCCGGCAACGATTCGCCGAAGAAGTGGCTGCGCGCCTTCTGGTGCATTGGCATGGGATTGGCCGCGGTGGTGCTGATCACCATCGGTTCGGGGGGCGTCACGGCGCTGCAGTCGTTCATCGTCATCACCGCCGTGCCGGTGTCCCTGCTGCTGTTGCCGGCGCTCTGGAACGCCCCGCAGATCGCCCGCCGCCTGGCGCGCGAGCAGCAGGTCTAGTCCCTTGGGAGGGCGCTTGAGCCATTGCCCCTCCCTTTTTCTTCCTACCCTGGAGAGCTCAATGAAACAGGCAGTCAGCACCCGTTTGTACCCGTCCAAGGCCCCGCTGGAGTGGGCGGTGATCGGCAACGGGACCTTGTACACGGCGCAGATCCCCATTGATGCCGAGGGGCGTGTGGTGCCAGGTGGCATCGAGGCTCAGGCGCGGCAGACCCTGGACAACCTCAAGCACACCCTGGCTTGCGCGGGGCTGGGAATGGAGGCCGTCACCCAGGTGCTGATCTACGTGACCGACCGCAGCTACCTGGCCAGCGTGAACGCGATCTATGCCGAGTACTTCGACGCCCCCTACCCGAATCGGGCTGCCGTGGTGGTAGCGGGGCTCGCCCGCGAGGAAATGCTCGTGGAACTGGTGGTGTACGCGGCGGCCTGATTGGCCCGCCACCCCGGTTCATTCCGGCGATCCCGGAGGGGCCGGTCTTCCCGCTCGCCGACTCTTCCGGCAGCGACCTCACCTATGCTTGATCCCAGTGCGAGCGCCTTTCCGTCACGAGCGGTGGGGCGCTTGCACATCCCTCGTATGCTTGGCCCGCCCCTTGGGAGTCTGTAATGGAATGGCTGCTTGGTCCGGAAGTCTGGGTCGCCTTCTTCACCCTGACCGCCCTGGAAATCGTCCTCGGCATCGACAACATCATCATGATCGCCATCCTCGTGGGCCGCATGCCGCCGCACCTGCAGGCGCGCACCCGCTTCTTTGGCCTGGCGCTGGCGATGGTCACCCGCATCCTGCTGCTGCTCTCCATCACCTGGATCATGCGGCTCACAACCGACCTCTTCCAGGTCTTCGACCAGGGCATCTCCGGCCGTGACCTGATCCTCTTCTTTGGTGGCCTGTTCCTGCTGTGGAAGAGCAGCACCGAGATGTACCGCGGCCTGGAAGGCGAGGACGAAGTAGCCGATGAACCCAGAAGCATGGCTGGCGGATTCATTGGCACCATCATCCAGATCGCCCTCATCGACATCGTGTTCTCCCTGGATTCGGTGATCACTGCCGTCGGCATGGTGTCCAACGTGCCGGTGATGGTCGCCGCGATCATCGTCGCCGTGCTGGTGATGATGCTGGCCGCCGGCACCATCAGCAGCTTCATCGACCGCCACCCGAGCCTGAAGATGCTGGCGCTGTCATTCCTGGTGGTGGTCGGCACGGTGCTGATCGCCGAAGCCTTCGACGTCCATGTGCCCAAGGGTTACGTCTACTTCGCCATGGCCTTCTCCCTGGCCGTGGAGGCGCTGAACATCCGCATGCGCACCGTGCGCGGGCGCAAGGCGGTGGAGTCGGTGAAGGACGTTACGAACTGACAGGTGATCGAGGCAGCGCTGCCCGGTTATGGCTGATTACGACAAGGGGGCAATGGGGCGACAAATCGGTAAATCCGTGTACCTGGAGTTTGGTCGACTAGTTCCAGTGCGCAATGCGAGGTAAGGGTTTCGACTTGAGGGTGCAGCCCGGTCCAGAATGCACCTTTCATGGTCGTCTCCCCTGGCGGCAAGCCGAATAACCCATTTATTCGGCTCATCTAATGAGCCGAATAAGCCGGCTAATCGGCTCATCGGCCAGTTATGCTGAATCCATTGCCATCCTTTTTTCTGTTGCACCGGCGGTGTGATCAGCTGCAAGGCGCGTTATGGGTGCACTCCGAGCGAAGTGCGCAAGTCCCCCTCTTGTGGGCAGCCTGAGTGCGAATAAGGGCGGAGTAGGGGCGTACTCTATCTGTTGAGCCGGAGTTCGTTCTGGAGGACAGAGGAGGGGGTAGCCTGATGCGCAGGCCGAATGCCAAGGCGCTCCTGGTGGCGCTGATCGTTGCAGCGGTGGTTTTTCTGGCCGCACAGGCATTTTCCGAACGCCTTTTCCTGCTATTTCTGCCGCTGGTTTTCATCGGCGGTGCATGGTGGAAATGGCCGACCAAACGGGGTTGAGCAGAAGCGTCAGCTGGCGGCGCACGGGATTTCCAATGTTTGCATCGGGGGCAGGGCCGCTGTTCCCGAGTTGATCCGATAACGGGGCTGCGGCCAGGTCCAACCAGGCGGGACCGGTGATGATGAGCCGAACAAGTCGCCTAGTGGGTCTTGTCGGTCGATGGGATGGCTAGCTGAACTGGGCGAGCAGGTGCTCCTTGAATATCTCGAGTACCTCGCTGGCCTCTCTGTTCTTCGCCGTCGCGAGGTGGAAGCTGACGTCGTAACTCAAGTCATCTGGCAGAAGCTTGCGCAGCTTTCCGGCGGATACCCACGGCTCCGCGATGTGTTCGGGCAGGAAGCTGATGTGCGCGCCGGAGAGCGTGAAAATCAGGTCGGCATCCGCTTGCTCCGAGACTGCGGTCTGCCGCTTGCTTCGCAGCCGGGAGCCGACGGAGTTGGTTTTGTAGAGGTGGGCGACTTTGTTTGCGGTTGTCAGGTCGTCGAGGTTGACCGACTTTTTTGCGAAGAGGGGATGCTGCGTTCCACAGAACAGCGCCTGCTTCTCGACGAATAGCGGCTCGTAGTTCAGGCCCGCCTGGTCCTCCGAGAAGTAGCCGATTGCGAGCTGGATCTCGTTGTTGAGCAGCTGCCGCTCCAGTTCGGCTGGCGTCACGGAAATTATTTCGATGATGACTTCCGGGGCGCGCCGGCGAAAGTTGCCAACGGCTCTGGCAATGGACTCGATCACCGCAGGGGCCAGCAGCTCGGATATCCCGATATGGAGTTCGCCAAGCAGGACTTGCGAAACGTCCTGGGTTTCACGGGTGAAGGCATTCAGCGCCTCCAGCAGGCGCTTGGCTGACTGCAGTACCCGTTCGCCCTTTGGTGTCAGGCGAAAGCCGCTTTTCCCTCTCTCGCAAAGGCGAAACCCCAGACGGGTCTCGAGCTTGGACATCTGTGTGCTGATGGTGGACTGGGCGATTCCGAGTTTGCCCTGAGCCGCACTGAAGCCTCCGCTCTCGACGATGGTCACGAAAATCCGCAGCAGCTGCAGGTCCATATCCCTGAGTTGAGTGAGCATGGCGATACATCACGATTGGTTAATGTCAGATTAGGATATTTCATATTTTACGTTGTATGTAGGCGCTGCAGAATTCGCCAACGACGCTCCAGGGCGTCTGCCGAATGTCTCTTCTGAGGTGCAAGACCGATGAGTCAAAACGATCTGGCATTTACCCGCTCCAGCCTGCACGGAACTCAGGCCGAGAGCACCTTTGCCGGTGCCACGAGCTTCATGCGTCGACGCTACAGCCGCGATCTCAGCGGTGTGGATCTGGCGATCACGGGGGTGCCCTTCGACACGGCGACTACCCACCGCCCCGGAACGCGCTTCGGACCCAGAGGGCTTCGAACTGCCTCGACGGGGATTGCCTGGGCGCGCCATTGGCCGTGGGAGTTCGATCCGTTCGAGGTTCTGGCTGCTGTCGATTATGGCGATTGCGCCTTTGATTCAGGGATGCCGGAGTCGGTGCCGGCGGCCATCGAGCGGCACGCGGACGAGATACTGAAAAGCGGATGCGGAATGCTGACGCTAGGAGGCGATCATTTCATCACCTACCCCTTGCTGAAAGCGCACGCCAAGGTACATGGCCCCTTGTCGCTCGTGCACTTCGACGCTCATACCGACACCTGGCCGGACCATGAAGCCAAGAGAATCGAGCATGGGACGATGTTCTATCACGCGGTCAGGGAGGGGCTCGTCGCTCCGGAGCGTTCGATTCAGGTCGGGATACGCACGACCAATGACGACCCAATGGGGTTCGACATCGTCGATGCCCGCAGGGTGCATGAAGCGTCGCCAGTGAAGATCGCCAGGCAAATTCGCCAGCGCGTTGGCGATCATCCTGTCTACTTGACCTTCGACATCGACTGCCTGGACCCGGCCTTTGCACCGGGTACCGGTACGCCAGTTGCAGGTGGTCTGTCGAGCTACCAGGCCCTGGAGATTCTTCGGGAGCTCAGGGGTATCAATATCATCGGGATGGACCTGGTCGAAGTCTCGCCGCCGTATGACCACGCGGAAATGACCGCCCTCGCAGGTGCAACGCTCGCGATGGAAATGGTTTGTCTCTACGCCTGGCGGCACAAGTGCATGAAGCGCTGACAAGGCAAAGCTTGCGGACTTGTTCGAATCGCGAATTCACGAGCCTGGTGCGTGGCGCTGATGGGCGATGCGCTGGGTGGTTGGTTGCACTCGCCGCATACCCGTTGCGGGTGCCGGGTTTTGATGTTCATGGATAACCAGGGTGAAACATGCCTCATAACAGGTTGAGAACGAATCCTGTGGACGGTACTGCTTACGATCCACAGAAGCGCCCACGCTTCAATGAGATTGCGACTTTCATGCGGGCGCCTTTGGCTGAGAGTCTGGACGACATCGATATCGGCTTGATCGGCGTGCCATTCGATGGCGGAACCTCATTCAGGCCCGGTGCGCGCCTGGGACCACGCGGCATTCGCCAGCAGTCCTGTCTGATGCGGACCCGCAATCACGCCACTGGCGTCGCTCCATTCGAAGCTTGCCGGATAAAGGACCTTGGCGATGTGTTCATCGAGAAGATGTATGACATCGAAAGCGCCCATGCCTGCATCGAGCGGTACTACCAGGAGGTGTGTGCGAAATACATCGTCCCGCTGACCGTCGGCGGTGACCATTCCATTACCTATCCCATCTTCAAGGCGCTGGCGAAGCGTGCTCCGATCGGGATGATCCATATCGATGCGCATACCGATACGTGGGATAGCCTCTACGGTTCGAAGTTCTTCCACGGCGCCCCCTTCAGGCGAGCGGTGGAGGACGGCCTGCTCGATCCGCGGCGCACCATCCAGATAGGCATTCGTGGGCCCGAGCATTCGGGAACGCCAAACTTCAGCCTTGAATGCGGCATGCGCGTGATCTTCATCGAAGAGTTCGACGAGCTCGGGGTGGAGGGCGTGCTGCAGGAAGTGCGGCGCGTGGTAGGCGACGGACCAACCTACATTTCATTCGATGTCGATGGACTCGACCCGGCATTCGCTCCGGGTACCGGAACGCCGGAGGCTGGTGGAATCTCCATGCGTGAGGCCTTGCGGCTGATCAAGGGGCTGCGGGGGCTCAACCTGATTGGGGGCGACGTAGTCGAGGTCGCGCCGGACCTGGATCCGACAGGCATTACCGCGCTCAACGCGGCGACGCTGATGTTCGAGATGCTCTGCGTACTGGCGGAATCCTGCGCGGAGGCTCGGCTGAAGGCTTGATGCTGCGCTGGGAAGGTCGCCACCTATGGTAAGCAGTCAACGAAAGGGAACGCCCATTGACGCCAGCATTTCTGCAGCGCGCCAATTTTCAAGATGAGTAGGTAACGGAGTGAGCACCAGAACTTACCGCAAGGCTGCCCCCGGAGACGCTCCGGCGTGCATCGATATACGTGCCCGAACCCGGGAAAACGCCTTCTCCGAAGAGCAACTGAGGGAGCTGGGAATTACCGTCGAAAGCTGGAGCGAAGGGATTCGGGACGGCAGTCTCCCAGGGTATTTCTGCTGTATGGACGATCGAATGATCGGCTACTGCTTCGGTGATAGGGATACCGGGGAAATCGTAGTGCTGGCGCTACTTCCTGAATACGAAGGGAAGGGGATAGGCAGGGCGCTGCTGCAGTTGGTGGTGGATGACTTCAGGGCGGCAGGATTCTCGAGGCTCTTTCTCGGGTGCTCGACCGATGCAGCAGTTCGTTCCTACGGCTTCTATCGGCATCTGGGCTGGGTCTCTACTGGGGAACTGGACGATGCCGACGACGAAATCCTGGAGATTCGACTGGGGTAGGTGCAGCTGATCGGGGTGAACCATGACGATTGGGAGGCCTCGTTCAACCTGCCGATGGCTTTCCCATGCGGGAGATGGCCGCCGAAACAATGTCGGTCAGTTGCTCGACAAGCTGTTGGGTGGGCAGGTCCCTATCGCCTTCGTCCCAGGTCGGAATGCTCTCCAGCATGCCGATTATCCCGTTCGCCAGAAATTTCAGCCTTGCCTCGTCAAGCGTCGTTTTATGGCATTCCAGCTTGATTATCGTTTTGAGGCTGCTTGCATAGGTACTTCTGAGCGCCGACAGTCGCTGGCGCTGCTCGGGGGAAAGGTTGCTTCGCTCTCGAATGAACAGCAGTACCTTTTTCTTTTCGCTGGCCTGGAACTCGACGAAAGCGCTGATGAAGGCGTGCAGCCCTGATTGCTTGCCCCTGACGCGTCTCAGGCTGTAATGGGTGCTGCTGATCAGGTCGCTCATGCAGTCTTCCATGAGCTCGAACAGCAGGCTCTGCTTGTCCTCGATGTGGTTGTACAGCGACCCTGCCTGGACGCCGAGGCGCGCGGCCAGGTCGCGCAGGCTTGTCGATTGATAGCCATTTTCCGTGAATAGATCCAGCGCGGCCTGGCGCAAGCGGTCGTGCGTACTGGCTCGATTCTGTGCGGTGCGGGCGATGTTCATGCGGCTTTCATCTGGGTTGTGCTTGTGCGTTACAGGCCTGAGTGTGCCTCACTCCATATGTGAGCAAGGCACACCCGCCGGCAATGTTCAGCGATGCCCCTGGGAGGCCATTTCGGCAGGGGATACCAGGCCTGCCGGAATATCGCGAAGACCGCGGCGCGCCAAGGGGTAGTAGAGGATGGCCGGAATGATCAGGCCGACCAGCCACGAGATATCGGTTTCACCCAGGTGCGCGACCAGGGGGCCGGTATAGAAACCGGTGGCGATGAAGGGCATCTGGACGATCACGCCGAACAGGTAGACGCCGATGCCGATCCAGTTCCAGCGGCCATAACGGCCATCCGGATCCGCCAGTGCCGGGATGTCATAGCGCTCCTTGGTGATGAAGTAGTAGTCGACCAGGTTGATGGCGCTCCAGGGCGTGAAGAAGGCCAGCAGGAACAGCAGGAACGACTTGAACGCGCTGAGGAAGGAGTGTTGGCCGATCAGCGCCAGGGTCGTGGAGACGCCCACGATGCACAGGACGAAGAGCAGGCGCTGGGCATGGGACACCTTCAGGTTGCCGCGAAAGCCGCTGATGATGGTCGCGATGCACATGAAGCTGCCGTAGGCATTGAGCGTGGCGATGGTCACCTTGCCGAACGCCACACTGAAGAACAGCAAGCCAGCCATCACACCGCTGGCCCCCAGCCCGACTATGTAGGCGACCTCATGGCCCGAGAACGCATCGCCAGCCAGCGCGGCGGCGAAGACGCCGAGCACCATGGAGGTCTGCGAGCCGATGATGGAGCCCAGGCCGACGGCGAGGAATGTCCTGAAAGGCGATGTGCCGCTTGGCAGGTAGCGCGAGTAGTCCGCCACGTAGGGACCGAATGCGATCTGCCACGACGCTGACAGGGATACGGCGAGCAGGAAGGTGCTCCAGCTGAAGTGCCGGTTGTCCAGCAAGGTGCTGATATCGTTGACCGAGAGCAGGCGTACGAACAGGTAGGCGAAAGCGGCGATACCGACCACGCTGGCGACTCGCCCGAGCGAGTGGATCACCCGATACCCGCAGAAGGTCAGGACGACGATCACCCCGGCGAAGATGAGGATGCCGGTCGTGTCGCTGACATTGGCCATCTGGCCGATGGCCTGGCCGGCGAGCACGGTGCCGGTGGCGTTGAAGCCGATGTACATGAGGCAGACCAGTACCAGCGGTATCACCGCGCCGAGCACACCGAACTGCACGCGGCTGGAGATCATCTGCGGCAGGCCGAGCTTCGGCCCTTGTGCGCCGTGCAGGGCCATGACGATGCCGCCGAACACCTGGCCGATCAGCAGACCGATCAGGGACCAGAACACGTCACCGCCCAGCACGACCGCCAAGGCACCGGTCACTATCGCGGTGATCTGGAGGTTGGCGCCGAACCATAGGGTGAACTGACTGAATAACCGGCCGTGACGCTCAGGTTCGGGGATGTAATCGATGGAGCGAGTTTCGATAAGGGACTTACCAGCCATGAGGTTCTCCTCGTGCGGCGCCATTGGCGATGGCGCCGGTATTGTTGTTATGCATAGCTATTCCCTGCGGGCCTGGACGGCGGGTGTCGTCCAGGTCGCCTTCGCTTACTTGCGGGCAGCGTCCAGTACGGCGCGAGAGATGATGATCTTCTGGACTTCGGAGGTGCCTTCGAAAATCCGCAGGATCCGGGCATCGCGAACGAAGCGCTCCAGGGGCAGATCGCGGATGTAGCCGTAGCCACCGTGCAACTGAAGGGCCGCGTCGGTGATGAAGCCGGCCGCTTCGGCTGCGAAGAGTTTTGCGGTGGCCGATTCGAGGCTGAAGCGCTCGCCGCTGTCACGGCGTACCGCCGCCTGCATGGTCAGCAGGCGTGCCGCTTCGAGCTGGGTGTACATGTCGGCCAGGCGCCATTGGGTGCCCTGGTAGGCCGCCAGCGGCTTGGGCCCGATCTGGCGCTCGTCCACCCACTTGAGGCTGTACTCCATGGCGGCGCGGGCGATGCCCAGGGACATGGCGGCCACCTCGACTCGGCCGCGGTCCAGCACCTCCATGGCGGTGCGGAAGCCTTGTCCTTCCTCACCCAGCAGAGCCGATTCAGGCAGCCAGCAATCCAGCGCCAACTCATAGATGGTGCTGGCGCGCAGGCCCATGGTCTTTTCCGGATTGGAGAAGGTCACACCAGCGGTGCCTTTCGGGATCATGAAGGCGCTGATTCCACGGTGCCCGGCATCGGCGTCGGTCTTGGCGTAGAGGACGATGAAGTCGGCTTCACGGGCGTTGGTGATGTAGTGCTTGCTGCCGCGGATGCGCCAGCCGCCGTTCTCTCGCACGGCGCGGGTGCGCATGTCGGCGGGGTTGGAGCCGGCGGCCGGTTCGGTAAGTCCGAAGGCGCCCAGCAACTCTCCGGTGGCTGCGCGGGGCAGCCATTCCTGGCGTTGTTCTTCGGTACCGCCGATGAGGATGGAGTCGGTGGCAAGGAAGTGCGCAGTCAGGGCCGAGGCCGTGGAGGCGCATGCCGCTGCGACCGCTTCGACGACACGGCTCATGGCGAGGCTGCCGACGCCGAAACCGCCGTACGTCTCCGGCAGGTTGATGCCCATGAAGCCCAGGTCGCCCAGGGCTTTCAGACTATCGCCGCAGAATGCTTCGGCTTCGTCGTAGCGTTGCGCGTTGGCCTGGAGCACGTCGCGGGAGACCCGCTCGGCGGACTCGACAACGGCCAGTTCAGTGGAATCGAGTTCAAAGTTCATGAGTGTCTCCGTGATGGTTCAGGCCAAAGAGGGCGTTCGCTTCGCCAAGGCGCGGTGCGCGCACTGCGGCAAGGGGTTTGCTGCCGTTGAAATGGACCGGTTGGGGCACAAGCGGGGGGCGGTCGTCATCGGGCTGTACGAGTAACTGACGCACCCTGGCCTGGTCGCAGCTGGTCGCTTCCGCCAGGTTCAAGACCGGGGAGGCGGGCACACCGGCATCCAGCAGCAGGTCGCAGATCTGCTCGACGCTGAGTGAGCCGCTCCATCCCTCGATCACACTGCGCAAGGCGCCTTCGTTGGCAGTGCGCGAGGTGTCGTCGGCGAAGCGGGGATCGTCCGCCAGGGCCGGACGCTCCATGCTTTCGCAGAAACGACGGAACAGCTTGTCGCTCGCCACGGCGATCACCACCAGGCCATCTGCGGCCTTGTAGGTGTCGAACGGGGTCGAGACCGGGTGGCGGTTGCCCACCAGTCCGGGGGCGGTTCCCTTGGCGAACAGGTTGGCGAGGCCAGTCATCTGCAGGCTGACGAGCACATCGAACATGGCAACATCGAGGTATTGCGCGCCTTCGTCCTGGCGTTCGCGGGCAAAGAGAGCTGTGCTGATCGCCCAGGCGGCGTAGACGCCGGCGCATAGGTCGCCCAGGGCTTCGCCGCTGCGGGTCGGGCCGGTTTCAGGGAAACCGGTCACGCTCATCAGGCCGGACATGGCCTGCGCGACTATGTCGTACGCGGGGCGTTTCGATAGCGGCCCGTTCTGGCCGAAGCCGGAAATGCTGGCGTAAATCAGCCGCGGGTTGTGCGCTTTCAGCGACTCGAAGTCGATGCCCAGGCGCTGGGTCACACCGGGGCGGAAGTTTTCGACGACCACATCCGCGTCCGACACCAGCTCATAGAAGCGCTGCAGGTCGGCGGGCGCCTTGAAGTCCAGTTCCACGCTGCGCTTGCCGCGATTGATCAGGCCGAAGTAGACGCTCTCGCCATCGTCCCCGAAGGGGCCCAGGTGGCGGCTGTCGTCGCCATGTCCCGGCACCTCGAACTTGATGACCTCCGCGCCCAGGTCGGCCAGCATCGCCGTGCAATGCGGGCCGGCCAGCACGCGGCTGAGGTCGAGCACTCGAACACCCCGCAGCGGTTGCACTGCGGATTTCTGGTTTGGGTTTGTCATGGTCTAGGGCCTCAGTGCTTGCTGGTGATCATCGGCAGGTTCAGGCCCTGTTCCTTGGCGCAGTCGATGGCGATCTGGTAACCGGCATCGGCATGACGCATGACGCCGGTGCCTGGGTCGTTGGTGAGGACGCGGGCGATGCGTGCCGCGGCTTCATCGGTACCGTCGCAGACGATCACCATGCCCGAGTGCTGGGAGAAGCCCATGCCCACACCGCCGCCGTGGTGCAGCGACACCCAGGTGGCACCGCTGGCGGTGTTCAGCAGGGCGTTGAGCAGCGGCCAGTCGGAAACGGCGTCGGAACCGTCCTGCATGGCTTCGGTTTCGCGGTTCGGGCTGGAGACCGAGCCGGAGTCCAGGTGATCGCGGCCGATGACGATGGGCGCGGACAGCTCACCGCTGCGGACCATTTCGTTGAAGGCCAGGCCGAGCTTGGCGCGCAGGCCCAGGCCGACCCAGCAGATACGTGCCGGCAGGCCCTGGAAGCTGATGCGCTCGCGGGCCATGTCCAGCCAGCGGTGCAGGTGGGCGTCGTCCGGGATCAGTTCCTTGACCTTGGCGTCGGTCTTGTAGATGTCCTGCGGATCACCGGACAGCGCGGCCCAGCGGAACGGGCCGATGCCACGGCAGAACAGCGGGCGGATGTAGGCCGGGACGAAGCCGGGGAAGTCGAAGGCGTTGGCCACGCCCTCTTCCTTGGCCATCTGGCGGATGTTGTTGCCGTAGTCGAAGGTCGGCACGCCCTGCTTCTGGAAGTCCAGCATGGCCTGCACGTGCACGGCCATGGACTGCTTGGCGGCCTTGACCACGGCAGCCGGCTCGGTCTGCGCGCGGTCGCGGTACTGTTCCCAGGTCCAGCCGATCGGCAGGTAACCGTTCAGCGGGTCGTGGGCGCTGGTCTGGTCGGTGACCATGTCCGGGCGTACGCCACGGCGCACCAGCTCCGGCAGGATTTCAGCAGCGTTGCCCAGCAGGGCGATGGAGATGGCCTTGCCTTCGCCGGTGTACTTGGCGATGCGCGCCAGGGCGTCGTCCAGGTCGGTGGCCTGCTCGTCGACGTAGCGGCTGCGCAGGCGGAAGTCGATGCTGGTCTGCTGGCATTCGATGTTCAGCGAGCAGGCACCGGCCAGGGTCGCGGCCAGGGGCTGGGCGCCGCCCATGCCGCCGAGGCCGGCGGTGAGTACCCAGCGACCGGTGAGGTTGCCGGCGTAGTGCTGGCGGCCCGCCTCGACGAAGGTTTCATAGGTGCCCTGGACGATGCCCTGGCTGCCGATGTAGATCCAGCTACCGGCGGTCATCTGGCCGTACATGGCCAGGCCCTTGGCATCCAGTTCGTTGAAGTGTTCCCAGGTGGCCCAATGGGGCACCAGGTTGGAGTTGGCGATCAGCACACGCGGGGCGTTGGCGTGGGTCTTGAACACGCCGACCGGCTTGCCGGATTGCACCAGCAGGGTCTCGTCTTCGTTCAGCTCTTTCAGGGTCTCGACGATCTTGTCGTAGCACTCCCAGTTGCGCGCGGCACGGCCGATGCCGCCATACACCACCAGTTCCTTCGGGTTCTCCGCCACCTCGGGGTCGAGGTTGTTCATCAGCATGCGCAGCGGCGCTTCGGTCAGCCAGCTCTTGGCGGTCAGCTTGTTGCCACGCGGGGCGCGGATCTCGGTGTCACGGAAACGGGTTGGCTTGTTCATAGGGGGGCTCCTTCATGCGGTTTCGGCGGCAAGTGAGTGGAGGCAAGACCCCCAACCGACATGCCGGAAGCTGTTCTTGTTGTTCCGGAGAACTCAGGTCGACGACATCCCGCCGCGCTTCCAGTAGCGTGTCGCAGAATGTCAGCTCTTATACAGATAACCATATATCAACCTGTATATACAAGTACGCGCAAAAAAAGAACCTACCCCATCCGCTCATGCGTTTCGCCGTGAGGGAGAAACTCAAGCGATTTCAAATAGTTGGGCAAAAAAAGAGAAGACTGCGTTGCAGGACCTCCTTGCCAGGCAGGGAGGAATGACAAGGGAGAAGGGCTGAAAAAATAGCAGTGCTGCGCGCTGAGGAACGTACAGGTAACAGTCTGCTGCGGACGAGAGTCGCCTCCGCCCAGACTGTCAGCCGATGATTACGGCGCCCTGGTCCAGGGCCGCCGGCAGGCAGTTATTGGCCGAAGCGACCTTCGAGGCGATAGCGCGAGCCCGGGTATACCAGTCGCGCACTGCCGACCTGTCCTTTGGCTGACCAGCTGCGCCGGCGAATCAGCAGGCACGGCTCGTTGCGCTTTATCTGCAGCAGCTTGCACTCGGCGGGCGCCGCGTGAATCGCTTCCACCACATGCTCGCCTTCGGTCAGTGGCGCAAGCTGGACCAGGTAGGCGTAGGGGGTGACGCGGGTGAAGTCCTGCTGCAGGTACTCGGGGGCGATCGCGGCGTTGACGAAGCGCTCCTCGATCTGCACGGGCACCTCGTTCTCGAAGTGCACGACCAGCGAATGGAAAATGCGCGTTACACCTTCCAGCGAGAACGGCATCGCCGGCTGCGAGCCTTCAGGCAAGGCCTCCAGCAAGACCACTTCACAACGATGGGTGTGGCCGCGGGCGGCGATCTCTTCGGCGATGTTGTGGATCTCGAAAAGTGCCGCGTGGCCTTTCGGCTCGGCGACAAAGGTACCCACTCCTTGCAGGCGCACCAGCACGCCTTCGATGGTCAATTCGCGCAGGGCGCGATTGATGGTCATCCGGCTCACCCCGAGCTGGTTGAAGAGTTCGCTCTCGGAAGGCAGCTTGCTGTTCGGGCCCCAGACGCCGGTACGGATTTGCTGCAGGATGATGTCCTTGACCCTTGCATACAGGGGGGCGGGGCTTTCGAGGGCAAAGGCGGCCAGGGAAGAGTGGTCGTCGGCAGAGTGGGGCACAAGGATTCCTAAAGAAGCTGGTAAGGTGAGACAGGCGCCAGTTTAACCCTCCCGATCAATACGCGCATACCTGCCGGAAGCGACGGCTGCAGCCCAACGAGCCCGGCAGAGCTCGGGTTGGATCATCTTGTCGTTTCCAACAGGCGGCGTATCGTGAAAGGCACGCACTCATGGAGGGTTTGCTATGTTCCAGGTAATGCGAAATGGCGAAAACCGGGTCGACGTCAGCTTTGCCGGAAAGCTCGATACCAACGAAATGCGCACTGCGATTGCTCAGCTGTCGCTGCATTCCGAAGGCATCGCCCATGGTCGAATGCTGTATCGGATCGGCGATTTCGAAATGCCTACGCTGGGCGCCATGGCCGTTGAGGTCTCGAGCATTCCTCAGCTGTTCAAGGTCGTTCGCCGCTTCGATCGTATGGCGGTAGTGGCCGACAAGCAGTGGGTGAGGAAGGTCAGCGAAGTGGAGGGTGCTCTGATTCCTGGATTGAAGATCAAGGCATTCGATTCGCAGCAGGCCGCGGAAGCAGAAGCCTGGTTGCAGCATTAGCCACAGGCGCACCAGACGTCTGTAGCTGGGGCGGGATCTGGCCTTCGATAGTTCCTGGGCGAAGCGAGGGAATGATCGAGCCGCCGCTCCAGCGCCAGGTGCAAGCTCAGCTCACGAAACCCGGTAATTCCTCCGGCAGGGTATCGGCGGCGAGGCACATTGTTACGCGCGACTCTTATATAGAGACGCGGTTGCCATGTCGCCTCGGCTTGCCTAGAGCGAGCCTGCAACCTCCTCAACCGAGTTCACGCCCAAGCATCCAGCATCGCTCGGCGGGGCAGCGGCGGCGGCCGTCCGGATGCAATGCCTCACTGCTTACGGTCGTCACGCCCTGATCAGGTTGCGAGGCGAATGCTCTCACCGAAAAGCCGCAACAGCAGGGGCTTGTGTAAGCCTTCTTTATATAAGGAGGCGCAATGACAGAAAGTTTTCAAATAAGTGTTGACGGCAGTTTTGGCATCCCTATAATGCGCACCTCTTCCGGCGCAGTCTCCAAGTAAAACTCCTTGATAATCAATGAGTTAAGCGGGTGATGAGGGTGCCGGGAGGTTCCGCTTCGCAAGGTTCGCCACTGGCGAATGAAGCTGGAAAAAGGAGGTGTTGACAGCGAGTTTGAGCGCTGTAGAATGCGCCTCCCGCTGACGAGAAGAGTGATCGGATCGAAGGCGCAAGCGGTTGAG
>NZ_SSOJ01000103.1 GCF_029871205.1 Pseudomonas sp. BN417
TGGCTTCGCCAAACTTCCCTCGCTCCATCGTTGCGCCGGGGGCCCGGCGTGAGGGGCCATCCCTGGCCCCGCACGCCTCTCGCGGCATCCATGCCGCTCGTCCCCCTGCGCAACGCTTCCGCTCGGCCTTCTGACGGGGCAGAGTCGCTGCCCCACCTCTTCTGCACAGGTTCAGGCACTGACCAGGCGTCAGGATTACCGCGTCCTGTCCGGCGCGAGTCCCCCCTCTCCTCTTCAGGGAGACGGGCGGGGGTGAGGGATGTATCAGGCTGGTGCGCAGGCCTGAAAATACCGTGTTAGAGCGCCTTATTCGATGCAGCAACAGCTAGCGCAGACATAGCCAATTCATTCGCCTAACGTCCCGCAGGGGCGTCAACAGAGGGACAAAAGAAAAAGCCGGCGCGAAAGCCGGCTTTTTTCTGCCTCGATCAGACGCTCAGCAGCCAGTCGTAGTCGACGATCAGCGGCGCGTGCTGGGAGAAGCGCGGCTGACGCGGCAGGCGGGCGCTGCGCACGAAGCGACGCAAGCCCGGCGTGAGCACCTGGTAGTCGAAGCGCCAGCCGAGGTTGAGCATCTCGGCCTGCTCGCTGTCCGGCCACCAGCTGTACTGGTCGCCTTCGCGGCTGACTTCACGCAGCGCGTCGACGTAGCCCATGTTGCCGAACACCTCGTCCATCCAGGCACGCTCGGGCGCCAGGAAGCCGGGGAGTTGCTGGCAGTCGCGCCAGTTCTTCACGTCCAGCTTCTGGTGGGCGACGTAGAGCGAGCCGCAGTAGATGTACTCGCGGCGCTTGCGGCGCTGCTTGTTCAGATAATGGGTGAGGTCGTCCATGAACTTGAACTTGTGGTTCAAGTTCTCGTCCCCGCCTTGCCCGGAAGGCAGCAGCAGGGTGGCAATACTCACTTTGTCGAAATCTGCCTGCAGGTAGCGTCCGTATCGATCGCAGGACTCGAAGCCGAGTCCCCAGATCACCGCCTTGGGTTGCAACCGCGAATAGAGCGCCACACCACCTTGGGTGGGCACTTCGGCATCGCCGGCGTAGAGGAAATAACCATCCAGTTGGAAGGCAGGGTCGTCCAGGTCGAAGGCGGAGGCACGGGTATCTTGCAGGCAGATCACGTCGGCATTCTGCGCCTGCAGCCAGCTGAGGAGACCTCGCTCGGCCGCGGCTTGAATACCATTCACGTTCACACTGATGATCCGCATAAATGGCCCCCAAAAACACGTGCGTGTATGATACCCGAGCTCTTTCTTTTTAGCTAAATCCGTGCCGTCCGAGGCTTTTCATGCAGGCGTACCAACGCGATTTCATTCGCTTTGCCATCGAGCGCGGAGTACTGCGTTTCGGTGAGTTCACTCTCAAGTCCGGGCGTACCAGCCCCTATTTCTTCAATGCAGGCCTGTTCAACAGCGGCCTCGCCCTCGCCCAGCTCGGCCGATTCTATGCCGCTGCAGTGGTCGATAGCGGCATTCCTTTCGATGTGCTGTTCGGCCCGGCCTACAAGGGTATCCCGCTGGCCGCCGCCACCGCCGTGGCACTGGCCGAGCATCATCAGATCGACACCCCGTGGTGCTTCAACCGCAAGGAAGCCAAGGACCACGGCGAAGGCGGCACCCTTGTGGGCGCGCCGCTGGCTGGTCGCGTGATGATCATCGATGACGTGATCACCGCCGGTACCGCCATCCGCGAAGTGATGCAGATCATCCAGGCGCAGGATGCCCAGGCGGCCGGCGTTCTCATCGCCTTGAACCGCCAGGAGCGCGGCCAGGGCGAACTCTCGGCTATACAGGAAGTAGAGCGTGACTTCGGCATGCCGGTGGTCAGCATCGTGTCCCTGGAGCAGGTACTGGAGTACCTGGCCGGCGATGCCGAGCTGAAGAAGCATCTGCCGGCCGTGGAAGCCTATCGCGCCAACTTCGGTATCTGACCATTCGGGGCTGGGAGTCCTCATGCTGAAACCGCCTGCACTCCGCCATTGCGTGTTGCTGGGGTTGTTGCTGCCCGCGCTGTCCGGGGCGGTGGAGTTGTATCGCTACGTCGACGACAAGGGTGTGACCGTGCTGGATCGCCAGGGCGTGCCGCCGGAGTTCATCGGCAAGGGCTATGAGGTGCTCAACGAGCAGGGCCGGGTCATCCGCGTGATACCGCCGGCGCCCAGCCGCGAGGAGATGCAGCGGCAGCTGGATGAAAAGGCTCGGGCCAGTTCCGATGCCCAGTTGCTGCGGCTCTACACCAGTGTCGAGGATGTCGATCGCGCCCTTGAGCGCAAGCTGGCCGAGCTGGATGGCCTGATCGGCGTCGCCCGCGGCAACCAGCAGTCGCTGCGTACCCAGCAGGCCAACCTGCAGAGCCAGGCGGCCGAAAACGAACGGGCCGGACGCGAAGTCCCGGCCCACCTGGTGGCGCAGATCGATAACCTGCGCGAAGAACAGAAGCGCCTGGACAAGGACATCGCCCGCTACGAGCGGGACCGCGAGGCCGCGAAGAACAGCTTCGCCGCCGACCGCGCGCGTCTGGCTAAACTGCTCAGCGGCACGCGCTAGCGTCAGTCCGCTGGCGCGCACCGCTCGAAGCCGCGCACCCGTTCCCTCAGCCAGTCCGGCAGCCGCAGGCTCTTGCGGTTGGCGGCGTCGGCGTGCACGTAGACCACCTCGCCCGACGTGAGCTGCTGCTCGCCGCGCCAGATGCCCAGCTCGAAAGCCATGCTGGCGCCTCCCAGGCGGCTGACGCGCACGCCTATCTCCAGCGGGTCGTCGAAGCGCGCCGGCGCCAGGTATTCCAGCAGGGTCTTCACCGCGAAGAAGTCGCCGCCGTCCTTGAGCAGGTCGGCCGGATAGGCCACGTCCATGGCGCGGAAGTATTCGGTGATGGCGACGTCGGCATAGGTCAGGTAGTTGCCGTTGAAGACGATGCCTTGCGGGTCCACCTCAGCCCAGCGCACGCGCAGGCCATGGAAGAAGCTGAAATCTTCGCGGGGCAGGTTGGCCATGCCGGGTTCCTCGAAAAAGAACAGGCCGGATCGCTCCGGCCTGTCTGGGTGTCGCTCGGGTTCAGGAACGCTTGCGGTTGGTGATCAGCGTGCCGACGCCAGTGTCGGTGAAGATCTCCAGCAGCACCGCGTGGGGCACGCGGCCGTCGATGATGTGCGCGGCGTTCACGCCGCCCTGCACCGCATCCAGCGCGCAGCGGATCTTCGGCAGCATGCCGCCGTAGATGGTGCCGTCGGCGATCAGGTCATTGACCTGCTCGGTGGACAGGCCCGTAAGCACCTTGCCCTGCTTGTCCATCAGGCCGGCGATATTGGTCAGCAGCATCAGCTTCTCGGCCTTCAGCGCCTCGGCCACCTTGCCGGCCACCAGGTCGGCATTGATGTTGTAGGACTCACCATTGACGCCAACGCCGATGGGCGCGATCACCGGGATGAAGTCGCCTTTGACCAGCATGTTCAGCAGGTCGGTGTTGACGCTGGCGACCTCGCCCACGTGACCGATGTCGATGATTTCCGGCTGGGTCATCTCCGGGGTCTGGCGGGTGACGGTGAGCTTCTTGGCGCGGATCAGCTCGGCGTCCTTGCCGGTCAGGCCGATGGCGCTGCCGCCGTGGCGGTTGATCAGGTTGACGATGTCCTTGTTCACCTGGCCGCCCAGGACCATCTCCACCACGTCCATGGTCTGCGCGTCGGTCACGCGCATGCCGTCGACGAAGTGGCTCTCGATGGACAGGCGCTTGAGCAGGTCACCGATCTGCGGGCCGCCGCCGTGCACCACCACCGGATTGATGCCGACGGCCTTCATCAGCACCACGTCGCGGGCGAAGCTGGCCTTCAGCTCGTCGCTTTCCATGGCGTTGCCGCCGTACTTGACCACCAGGGTCTTGCCGACGAAGCGGCGGATATAGGGCAGCGCTTCGGACAGGACCTGGGCGACTTGGGAAGCAGCGTCGAGGCTGAGGGTCATGCGGGGCTCCAGTGACACGGATCAGAACGGCAGATTGAGTTCAGGGGCGATGAGGGTGAGCTGGCTGCGGAACACCTGCTTGATGCGCTCCAGTTCTTCCTCGGTGTCGGCCTCGAAGCGCAGCACCAGCACGGGAGTCGTGTTGGAGGCGCGGACCAGGCCCCAGCCCTTTGGATAATCGACACGCACGCCATCGAGGGTAGTGAGGTTGGCTTCGCCCCAGCTGGCCTCGCGTTGCAGGCGCTCGATCAGGCGGAACTTGTTCTCGTCGGTGACGGTGATGTTGATTTCCGGAGTGGAGACGTCCTTGGGGAAGTCCGAAAACACAGTTTCGGCGTCGCGTTTTTCCTGGCTGAGGATTTCCAGCAGGCGTGCGGCGCTGTAGATGCCGTCGTCGAAGCCGTACCAGCGCTCCTTGAAGAAGATGTGGCCGCTCATCTCGCCGGCCAGCAACGCACCGGTTTCCTTCATCTTCTTCTTGATCAGCGAGTGACCGGTTTTCCACATCACCGGACGGCCGCCGTAGCCGCTGATGAGGGAGGTCAGGCGACGGGTGCACTTGACGTCGAAGATGATGTCCGCGCCCGGGTTGCGCGACACCACGTCCTTGGCGAACAGCATCAGCAGGCGGTCGGGGTAGATGATGGAGCCGGTATTGGTCACCACGCCGACGCGGTCGCCGTCGCCGTCGAAGGCCAGGCCCAGGTCGGCGTTCTCTTCCTTGACCTTGGCGATCAGGTCTTCCAGGTTCTCGGGCTTGCCCGGGTCCGGGTGGTGGTTGGGGAAGGTGCCGTCGACATCGCAGTAGAGCGGGATCACGGTGCAACCCAGGGCTTCGATCAGCTGCGGGGCGATCACGCCGGCCACGCCGTTGCCGCAGTCCACAACCACCTTCATCGACTTGGCCATGGCGATGTCATCGCGGATTTCCTGGAAGTAGCGATCCAGGATTTCTACCGCTTCGACGCTGCCGACGCCGGCGGCCAGGTCGTTGTTCTTGATGCGGGTGTGCAGGGCGGTGATCTGCTCGTTGGCCAGGGTTTCGCCGGCGACCATGATCTTGAAACCGTTGTAATCCGGCGGGTTGTGGCTGCCGGTGAGCATCACGCCGGACTTGCCGGCCAGGACGTTGGCCGCGTAGTAGAGCGCCGGGGTCGGCACCATGCCGACGTCGCTGACCTGGCAGCCGCAATCCACCAGGCCCTGGATCAGGGACTGCACCAGCTCGGGGCCGGACAGGCGGCCATCGCGGCCGACCGAGACGCAGGGTTCGCCGCGGGCCAGGCTTTCCGAGCCGATGGCGCGGCCTACCCAGTAGGCGGTTTCGGTGGTGAGGGTATCGCCGACCACGCCGCGGATGTCGTACGCGCGGAAGATGCTGGCGGGCAGGTTGGGGGCGATCTGTTCGATGCTCGTCATGGCGGGGGCTTGCTCCAATCCCAGGAGGTCCTGGTCTTCGTCGAGGATGTCGATATCGAGAATGTCGGTATCGTGGAAAAGTGGGTCGGCCGGCTTGGTGGGCGCCGGTGCAGCGGGGCTGCTGGCGGCCGCCAGGGCCGGTCCCTTGTCCGGAGCCGGATCCGGTTTGCGCCTGGGCTGGCGGGCAAGCGCCTGGGCCAGACTGTCCAGCGCCGGCAGGCGCAGACTGAAGGCTTTGACGCTCCCGCCGTTCGAGAGTTCTTGCAACATTTGATTGAGCTGCCGAGCGTCATCGCGCAGCTTGCGCTGCAGCGCGCCCTGGCTGAGCTTCAGGCCGAGCACGGCGCCGCCCAGGGCGAGCAGGGCAGCCAGTGCGAGCAGCAGGGGCGAGATGGTCGCTCGGGTGGTGGCCGGGCCTGCGGTGAAGCTGAGCTTCCAGTTCGGATTGCCGCTGTCCAGGGCAAGGGGCGCGGCGTCGCCTGCCTGGCCGATCTGGGCCAGGATCTGGGCCGGGGCGTTGCTGAACTGCTGGGTCAGCTGCAGTCGGCCGACCTCCGCCGGCAGGGGCGGCAGGTTGTGCAGCAGATGCTGGAGGTCAAACACCAGCAGCAGCGTGCCCTGGGGCGCGGCCTGATCGTTCAGGCGCACTGGTGCAGCGCTGTAGACCAGCCAGCGCTGGCCCACCCTGTAGGCCTCGGGGCTGGGCTGCTGGCCGTTTTCCAGTCGGCGCAGCAGATCCAGGGCGGCATAGTTCATCGGAGCTGCGCGCTGGCTGTTCTGCTGCGCCTGGCCGGGCAGGTTGAGGTGCGCGTCGACCACGCCGTCGCGGTAGCCCAGGCTACGCTCGGCGGCCTTCAGCTGGACGGCGTCGCCGCTGTTGAGGGCGTCGATCAGGCTGGGATCGTGGGCCGCGACGGCGGTGTCCGCGCGCAACTGGGCGATGGCCTGGCGCAGGGTGGCCGCTTGGCTTCCGCTCCAGGCCTGGCTGAGCTGGTCGACCCGGTCCTGTTCAGTGGGATGGATCACGCCGAACCAGAGCAGGGCGCCAGCGGCGGCTATGCCACCCAGGGCGGCGAGCACGCCGGGAAGCTGGTCGTCCGAACCCTTGGCGCGGGCCCTGGCTTCACCCGGCGGGCGGGGCGAGCTGTTGGGGGCGGCGTCCTTGCTGCTGCGCTTGAAGAGTTTCACTGAACGTCTCCTCGGCGGTTCGTCCTGATGTTAGGCGTTCAGTGGCTGCCGGTGTGACCGAAACCGCCGGCGCCACGCTGGCTTTCGTGGAACTCCTCGACCAGCTCGAAGTGCGCCTGGACCACGGGCACCAGGATCAGCTGGGCGATGCGCTCGCCGATGGCGATGCGGAAGGCGGTCTGGCCGCGGTTCCAGCAGGAGACCATCAGTTCGCCCTGGTAGTCGGAATCGATCAGGCCCACCAGGTTCCCCAGTACCACGCCATGTTTGTGGCCCAGGCCCGAACGCGGCAGGACCAGGGCAGCCAGGCCCGGGTCGGCGATGTGAATCGACAGGCCGGTGGGGATGAGGATGGTCTGGCCCGGCTCGAGGATGACTTCTTCCTTGAGCATGGCGCGCAGGTCGAGGCCTGCGGAACCCGGAGTGGCGTATTGCGGCAGCGGGAATTCGCTGCCGATGCGGGGATCGAGGATCTTGGCTTGCAGTGAGTGCATGGAGTCTCAGGCCTGGTTGAGGCGGTCGGCGATGAAGGCGATCAGCTGGCGGGCGATCTTGCCCTTGCTGGTCTGGGCGAAGCTGCTCTGACCCAGGTCGCGGTCGATGACGGTGATGGCGTTTTCCTCGCTGTTGAAGCCGATGCTGGGGTTGGCCACGTCATTGGCGACTATCAGGTCGAGATTCTTGTCCTTGAGCTTGCGCGAGGCGTACTCGAGGAGGTTTTCGGTTTCGGCGGCGAAGCCCACGCTGAAGGGGCGATCGGCCCGGCCGGCGAGGGTCGCGAGGATATCGGGGTTGCGTACCAGCTGCAGCAGCAGACCTTCGCCGCTGGTCGGGTCCTTCTTCATCTTGTGCTGCGCGACCACTTCCGGACGGTAGTCGGCCACCGCGGCGGCGGCGATCAGCAGGTCGCAGGGCATCGCCGCTTCGCAGGCGGCGAGCATGTCGCGGGCGCTGACGACATCGATGCGATTGACCCGGTCCGGAGTGGGCAGGTGCACCGGGCCGGTGATCAGGGTCACCTTGGCGCCGGCTTCCACCGCGGCCTCGGCGAGGGCGAAGCCCATTTTCCCGGAGCTGTGATTGGTGATGTAGCGCACCGGGTCGATGTTTTCCTGGGTCGGGCCGGCGGTGATCAGCACATGGCGGCCGGTCAGGGCGCGGTGCTCGAAGCAGTCGGCGGCGCGCTGGGCCAGTTCCTCGGCTTCCAGCATACGGCCGAGGCCAACGTCGCCGCAGGCTTGGCTGCCGGCTGCCGGGCCGAACAGGCGCAGGCCGCGTTGGGCGAGGAGCTC
The DNA here is from genome assembly GCF_029871205.1 of Pseudomonas sp. BN417. Classification (GTDB taxonomy): domain Bacteria; phylum Pseudomonadota; class Gammaproteobacteria; order Pseudomonadales; family Pseudomonadaceae; genus Metapseudomonas. The sequence goes on from NZ_SSOJ01000103.1 coordinate 7,859, forward strand.
CAGGTTGGTCTGGGTGGCCGGGTCGCGCCACATGGCCTGGTTCATCGCCGGGGCCAGGGCCACGGGAGCGTCGGTGGCCAGCACCAGCGTGGTCAGCAGGTCGTCCGCCACGCCCTGGGCCAGGCGCGCCATGATGTCGGCGGTGGCTGGCGCAATCAGCACCAGGTCTGCCCAGCGGGCCAGCTCGATATGCCCCATGGCCGCTTCGGCGGCGGGGTCGAGCAGGTCGAGGTGGACGGGGTGTCCGGAGAGGGCCTGCAGGGTCAGCGGGGTGATGAACTCACGGCCGCCCTGGGTCATCACCACGCGGACCTCGGCGCCCTGGTCGCGTAGGCGGCGAACCAGTTCAGCGCTCTTGTAGGCGGCAATGCCGCCGCCCACGCCCAGGAGGATGCGTTTCCGATAGAGCCGCTGCATAGGCCTGCCTTTCATGGAAGTTGACGATGCGCAACGGCGAAGGCGCCTCCCCAGGCCGATCGCCGCGCAAAAAAGGTGGGTTAAGATAGCACAGCGCCCGTACTGGAACAGCGGCGCCGCTCAACCATGGAGGTGTCATGAGCATCCGTAATTGGCCTGCGGCAGAACGCCCGCGGGAGAAGCTTCTCGAACTGGGCGCGGCGGCCCTCAGCGACGCCGAACTCCTCGCCATTTTTCTCCGTACCGGCGTTGCCGGGCGCAGCGCCGTGGACCTCGCCCGCCATCTGCTCGATGACTTCGGCAGCCTGCGTGCGCTGCTGGAGGCCGAGCTGCATGACTTCACCCAGCATCTCGGCCTGGGGCCGGCCAAGTACGCCCAGTTGCAGGCGGTGCTGGAGATGGCCCGGCGGCACCTGGCCGAACGGCTGCGCCGCGACTCCGCGCTGGAAAGCCCGCAGGCGGTGCGCGACTACCTCAAGGCGCAGCTGCGCCATTCCCGGCATGAGCAGTTCGCCTGCCTGTTCCTCGACGCCAAGCACCGGGTGCTGGCCTTCGAGGTGCTCTTCCACGGCACCATAGACGGTGCCAGCGTCTATCCGCGCCAGGTGGTCAAGCGTGCCCTGGCGCACAATGCGGCGGCCATCATCTTCAGTCACAACCACCCTTCGGGCGTTGCCGAACCCAGCGAGGCCGACCGTCAGCTGACCCTGCGCCTCAAGGAGGCGTTGGCGCTGATCGACGTGCGGGTGCTGGACCACTTCGTCGTCGGCGACGGCGAGCCGCTGTCGATGGCCGAGCGCGGCTGGGTCTAGTCCAGCTTCACCCGGGAAAAATCCTGCCGGCCAAAGGGGCTGACCTGGTAGCCCGCTACCTCGGCGCGGGTCAAGGCGAAGGCGGTCGGGTGGGCGAGCGGCAGCCAGAGGGCCTGTTCGCGAATGATCCGCTGGGCCTTTTCATAGAGCGCCGTGCGCTCGGCCGGGTCGGCGTGCGTCTTGCCGTCGCTGATCAGCTTGTCCAGCCCGGCGTCGCAATAGCGCGCGAAGTTGAGGCCGGACTGCACCGAGGCGCAGGAAAACTGCGGTGTGAGGAAGTTGTCCGGGTCTCCGTTGTCGCCAGCCCAGCCCATGAACAGCAGGTCGTGCTCGCCGGCCTTGGCGCGACGGATCAGTTCGCCCCATTCGATCACGCGGATTTCGGCCTGGATGCCCACCTTGGCCAGGTCGGCCTGCAGCAGCTGGGCGCCGAGGCTGGGGTTGGGGTTGAGCAGGCTGCCGGAGGGGCGGGTCCAGATAGTGGTCTTGAAACCGTCCTTCAGGCCGGCCTCGGCGAGCAGCGCCTTGGCCTTCTGCGGGTCGTGCGGGTAAGGCGGCAACTGTTTGGCGTAGCTCCAGGTGTTCGGCGGGTAGGGGCCGTCGGCGGCGCTGGCGCTGCCCTCGAATACCGCCTTCAGGTAGCTGGCCTTGTCAAAGGCAAGGTTGATCGCCTGGCGCACCTGAGGCTTGTCCAGGGGCGCGTGCTGGCTGTTGATGCCGACGAAGGCGGTCATGAAGGCCGGGGTCTGGATGGTCCGGATATTCTTGTCGCCGGCAGCGGACTGCACGTCCAGGGGCTTGGGCGACAGGGCTATCTGGCATTCGCCGCGGCGCAGCTTCTGCAGGCGCACGTTGGCGTCGGGGGTGATGGCGAAGACCAGGCCGTCCACGCCCGGCTTGCCGGCGAAGTAGTCGGGGTTGGCGGCGTAGCGTACCGCGGCGTCCTTCTGGAAGCGCTTGAAGACGAAGGGGCCGGTGCCGATGGGCTGGGCATTGAGCTTTTGCGGAGTGCCGGCCTTCATCAACTGCTCGGCGTACTCGGCGGAATAGATGGAAGCGAAACCCATGCTGAGGGTGGCGAGGAAGGTGGCGTCCGGTTTGTTCAGGGTGAAGCGCACCTGCTGGTCGTCGACCCTGTCGATGCTCTTGATCAGGCTCGGCAGCTGCATGGACTGGGCGTGGGGAAAGCCGCTCTGGGCCACCTTGTGCCAGGGGTTGGCCGGGTCGAGCATGCGCTGGAAGCTGAAGACCACGTCTTCGGCGTTCAGCGGCCGGCTCGGCTTGAAGTAGTCGGTGCTGTGGAAGGCCACGCCCTTGCGCAGGTGGAAGCTGTAGCTGAGGCCGTCGGGCGCGACATCCCAGCGCTCGGCCAAGCCCGCCACCAGTTGCCCACGCTGGGCATCGAACTCCACCAGGCGGTTCATCAGCACGTCGGCCGAGGCGTTGGTGGTGGTCAGGGAGTTGTACTGCACCACGTCGAAGCCTTCGGGGCTGGCCTCGGTGCAGACGCTTAGGGTAGCGGCCTGGGCGAGCAGCGGGGCGAACAGCAGCGGAAGGGCGGCAAAACGCATGGCAGACTCCTTTGCGATGACTGACGGGCCCGTGGCGGGCCAAAAGCCTTACCCTAGACGAAGGCTGGTCGGCGGACAATGCATGGTTGGCGACGAGCGGTCGCTTCTTCCGCGCGGCCTTGCCGTGGCGGCGCAGGCGCAGATTCGACCCCGCCTGGCCTGTGGGTAAAACGCTCCGGCCCTTGCTGCACTAGGGTCTTTCTGATATAAAGCAGCGCTCTTTTCTGGGGGCCCGGTCTTTCGCAGTCATTGTGCGGCCGGTAAGACCCTGACGAGACGGGCGCTTCAGCGCCCATTAAAGTGAGAGTTCAAGCGGCCAACCCATGCCGGGTTGGGCATGTGGTTTAGAGGGCTGAGGCATGTCGAGAGTCTGTCAAGTAACCGGTAAGGGTCCGGTTACCGGGAACAACGTTTCCCACGCAAACAACAAAACCCGTCGTCGTTTCCTGCCGAACCTGCAGCATCACCGCTTCTGGGTCGAGTCCGAGAAGCGCTTCGTGCGTCTGCGCGTTTCCGCCAAGGGCATGCGCGTTATCGACAAGCGCGGTATCGATGTCGTGCTGAGCGAGCTGCGTGCTCGCGGCGAAAAGGTTTAAGGAGCTAATCATGCGTGAACTGATCCGTTTGGTGTCCAGCGCCGGTACCGGCCATTTCTACACCACCGACAAGAACAAGCGCACCACTCCCGACAAGATCGAAATCAAGAAATTCGATCCGGTCGTGCGTAAGCACGTGATGTACAAGGAAGCCAAGATCAAGTAATTGATCCGGCCCTTGTCGAAGAAGCCCGCCTAGTGCGGGCTTTTTCATGCCCGCGATTTCTCGCCGGTTTGCAGTTGTAGGATGGGACGGGCGGCGTTCCGCGAGCGGAGCGATACCCATGCTGCCATGTAGAGCCTGATGGGTATCGCAGGCTCCACCCATCCTACAAATTCCCTTGCAGCACCCATAAAAAAGGTTCTTCGCGGATTACCGGGGAGATTTTGCTCAGACCGGATTGGCAATCTGGTGTGAGTGAGGCTTGAGGTTCTGGTGTTCAGCTCATTGCCGAGCGGGCTTCAGGTCTCTGTTTCGCCCTCCCGGGCGAGTCCCTTTTCCAATCGCCGGATGGCCGGCCCCGTGAAAA
>NZ_SSOJ01000104.1 GCF_029871205.1 Pseudomonas sp. BN417
AGGCCGCCGCGCGAGGTTTCCTTGTACTTGTCGTGCATGTCGGCACCGGTGTCGCGCATGGTGCGGATCACCTGGTCCAGCGAGATGAAGTGCTCGCCGTCGCCGCGCAGCGCCATCTGCGCCGCGTTGATCGCCTTCACCGCGGCGATGGCGTTGCGCTCGATGCAGGGCACCTGCACCAGCCCGCCCACCGGGTCGCAGGTCAGCCCCAGGTTGTGCTCCAGGCCGATCTCCGCGGCGTTCTCCAGCTGCGCCGGGGTCGCCCCCAGCACTTCCGCCAGCCCCGCCGCCGCCATCGCGCAGGCCGAGCCCACCTCGCCCTGGCAACCGACCTCGGCGCCGGAGATCGAGGCGTTCTTCTTGCACAAAATGCCCACCGCCGCCGCGCCGAGGAAGAAATTGACCACGTCGTCCTCGTTGGCCTCGGGATTGAAGCGCATGTAGTAGTGCAGCACCGCCGGGATGATCCCCGCCGCGCCATTGGTGGGCGCGGTGACCATGCGCCCGCCGGCGGCGTTTTCCTCGTTCACCGCCAGGGCGTAGAGGTTGACCCATTCCATGGCGCTCATGGTGCTGCCGATCACGTTCGGCTTGCCCAGCTCCTGCAGGCTGCGGTGCAGTTTGGCCGCGCGGCGGCGCACGTTGAGCCCGCCAGGGAGGATGCCTTCGTGGCCGAGGCCGTTGTTCACGCATTCCTGCATGGCGTCCCACAGTTTCAGCAGCCCGGCACGGATCTCCGCCTCGCTGCGCCAGGCCTTCTCGTTGGCCAGCATCAGCTCGGCGATGCGCAGGTTGTGGCGCTGGCACAGCACCAGCAGCTCTTCGGCGCTGGAAAAATCGTAGGGCAGCACGGTGGCGTCCTGATCCAGCTGGCCGGCCTTGGCCTGGGCCTCGTCGACGACGAAGCCGCCGCCAATGGAGTAGTAGGTGTCGCGGTGCAGTTCACCGGCCGCGCCTTCGACGATCAGGGTCATGGCGTTGGGGTGGTAGGGCAGGTTTTCCTCGAGCAGCAGCAGGTCGCGGTTCCAGTCGAACGGCACCGGCTGGCTGCCGTCCAGCAGCAGCTCGCGGGCCTCCTGCAGCGCCGCGATGCGCGGGGCGATCTGCTTCGGGTCGACCTTATCGGGCCATTCGCCCATCAGCCCCATGACCGTGGCGCGGTCGGTGCCGTGGCCGACGCCGGTGGCCGACAGCGAGCCGTACAGGCGCACCTCGACGCGGCGCACCTGCGCCAGCAGGCCACGCTCGCGCAGCGCCGTGGCGAACAGCGCCGCCGCGCGCATGGGGCCCACGGTGTGCGAGCTGGAGGGGCCGATACCGATCTTGAACAGGTCGAACACGCTGATAGCCATATCGGTTCCTCGACTGGTGGGAGCACTCTTGTGGGAGCGAATTCATTCGCGATGCAGGCCGCAGGCCTGCCCCTCGAAGGCTTCAGGGGGACGTTGCGCGTCCCTTTCGCGAATGAATTCGCTCCTACAGGATTCTCCCGGTCCGGCCCCCGGGAAATCTGTCCGTTTCCGACCCGTAAATGCACCTGTCCACCGCCCTCGCCCACAGAAACCGGGGATCAAGCTGTGGATAAGCTGTAGAACCCCGGCTCGGCCCCAGGCCTGTCGGCGCCTCCCGCGGAATGATCATTTCCTGAGCTATTTCAGGCGTTTGGAAAACGGCTGCCCCCAGATTCCGTGTATCGCCCTGTGGATAAGGTGTGAGTGGACGTCTGGGGCGTGGATGGCTGGTGGCCCTGGCGAAACTGATCAGAAAACGATCAGTTTCGGAGAAAATTAAACACACGCTTAAATTTTGTAACCCCTGCCGCCAAGGGATTTCGCCGCTGGTATAAATGGCGACGTGCAAATATTGAGCAGTTGAGAACCCGACACACCGTTCCAGTCACAAACCAATCCTTTCCGAGACCACCATGACTCGACCCGATGCGCAGCCTCGGCGGTTGCAACTGCCTGACGGGCGCACCCTGGCCTACCAGCTCTACGGTGTGCCGGAGGGCCGCCCGCTCTATTACTTCCACGGTTTTCCCGGTAGTCGGCTGCAGGCCGCGCTGCACCATGAACAGGCACTGACCGCCGGCGTCTGCCTGGTGGCGCCGGAGCGTCCAGGCTTCGGCCATTCCGATTACCAGGCCGGACGCAGCATTCTCGGCTGGGTGAGGGATGTTCAGTCGCTGGCCGACAGCCTCGGTCATCGGCGCTTCGGTGTGCTCGGGGTGTCCTGCGGCGGCCCCTATGCCCTGGCCTGCGCCCACCAGATGGGCGGGCGCCTCGACTATGTCGGGCTGCTGGCCGGCATGGGGCCCATGGATATCCCCGCGCTGCGCAAGCAGCAACTGCCCATGCTCCGGCTGATGTTCGGCCTGGCCCGCCGCCACCCATTGCTGGCCAGCCCGCTGCTGGCGCTGGACCGGCTGCTGTTCCTGCGTAGTCCGGCGCGGGCGGTGAAGGCCCTGGCCAGCCTGTTGGCCGAACCGGACCGCCAGCTGCTGGCAGACGATCCCTCGGCCGCCGCGGACTTCGCCGGTTTCCTGGCCGAGGCCTATCGCCAGGGTGTGCGCGGTGCCTGCAAGGAGGCCCAGCTGATCGCATCAGGCCGGGGCTTCGCCCTGGAGCAGATCCAGGTGCCGGTGCACCTCTACCAGAGCGGCCTGGACCGCCATGTCCCGGAAGCCATGGGCCGCCACCTGCAGTCGAACCTGCCGAGGGCGACGCTGCGGCTTTATCCACAGGAAGGACACCTGTCCATCGTCATCAACCAGTTCCACCAGGTCCTGGCGGATTTCACCCATTCCAACAAGAACGAGGAAACCTGACATGCCCGACAACCTGACCTACCGCGGCGCCGTCTATCCCTGGCATTGCGACCACATGGGGCACATGAACGTGATGTGGTACGTCGGCAAGTTCGACGAGGCCACCTGGCAGCTGTTCACCCTCCTGGGCCTGGCCCCGTCGCGGCTGCGCGAGGAAAACGCCGGCATGGCGGCAGTGGAGCAACAGATCGAGTATCGCCGCGAGCTGCATGCGGGCGATGTGCTGTCCATCCGCTCGCAGGTGCTGGAGGTGAAGGACAAGTCCATCCGCTTCCGTCACGAGATGCGCAATGACGAAACCGGCGAGATTGCCGCCGTCACCACGCTCGTGGGCGTCCACCTCGACACCCGCGCGCGCAAGGCCCGCGCCTTTCCGGCCGATATCCGCGAGCGGGCCACGGGCTGGCAGCCGGCCGCCTAGGCTAGCCCGAAAAGGGTGGATCGAGCTGGGGACAAACTGTGCAATCGGCCATGCGGCCCGTGTCAGGCGGGGCTGCGGTCGACTGGTCAGATTCTGTTCAGCCGTTCAGCTGGCTCAGGCAGGTCTGGGAGACCTTCAGCAGGCGCTGGTGGGTTTCCTGGGGCAGCGGGGTTTTCTGAGCCTTCAGCTCGTCCAGTTCGGCGCGGCTGAATTCGTTGCTGACCTCGTCGGCTGCGCAACTGCAATAGCGCTGCAGCTTGTCCGACGCAATGGAGGCCTCGGCGCTGGTCTTGCACTCCTGGATGAAGTGGTCGCGCTCGCCGGCGGGCCACTCGCCAGCGATTGCCGGCAGGCCGATCAGCATGGGGACGAACAGGGCGATCAGGGTCGGGTAACGCATGTCGGTACCTCCTTCCGGGACGGAGACGCGTCGCGGCGCGCTCTTGAGTTCTGAGGCGGCCCGAGCCCTCGGAGTTCCCTTTCACTGACCAGGCGCGAGGCGATGAAAAGGATGTCGCCATGAACGAAACCTGCGAATGCAACCTGGCGTAAAGTTAGCCTCCATACGCCTGTGCCTGCAGGCGAACGGACAGAAGGACCAGGAAATGACCGACCAGACCCAGCAATTCGCCAGCGACAACTATTCCGGCATCTGCCCGGAAGCCTGGGCCGCGATGGCCGAGGCCAACCGGGGCCATGAGCGCGCCTACGGCGACGACCAGTGGACGGCCCGCGCCTCCGACCATTTCCGCCAGTTGTTCGAGACCGACTGCGAAGTCTTCTTCGCCTTCAACGGCACCGCCGCCAACTCCCTGGCCCTGGCGTCGCTGTGCCAGAGCTACCACAGCGTGATCTGCTCGGAGACCGCCCATGTCGAGACCGACGAATGCGGCGCGCCGGAGTTCTTCTCCAACGGTTCGAAACTGCTGCTGGCGAAGACCGAGAACGGCAAGCTGACCCCGGAAGCGATCCGCGAGATCGCCCTCAAGCGCCAGGACATCCACTATCCCAAGCCGCGCGTGGTCACCCTGACCCAGGCCACCGAGGTGGGTACCGTCTACCGCCCCGACGAGGTCCACGCCATCAGCCAGGTGTGCAAGGAACTGGGCCTGAACCTGCACATGGACGGCGCGCGCTTCTCCAACGCCTGTGCCTTCCTCGGCTGCTCGCCGGCCGACCTGACCTGGAAGGCCGGCGTGGACGTGCTCTGCTTCGGCGGTACCAAGAACGGCATGGCGGTGGGCGAGGCCATCCTCTTCTTCAACCGCGACCTGGCCGAGGACTTCGATTACCGCTGCAAGCAGGCCGGCCAACTGGCCTCGAAGATGCGCTTCCTCGCCGCCCCCTGGGTCGGCCTGTTGCAGGACGACGCCTGGCTGTACTACGGCAACCACGCCAACGCCTGTGCGCAACTGCTGGCGGAACTGGTGAGCGACGTGCCCGGCGTCAGCCTGATGTTCCCGGTGGAGGCCAACGGGGTGTTCCTGCAAATGTCCGAACCCGCCCTGGAATACCTGCGCGAGCGGGGCTGGCGCTTCTACACCTTCATCGGTGCCGGCGGCGCTCGCTTCATGTGCTCCTGGGACACCGAGATGGACCGCGTGCGCGAGTTGGCGGCGGATATCCGTGCGGCCATGGGGGCCTGACCTCCCCTCCCCCAGGCCTCTCCCCCATGTGGGGGCGAATTCATTCGCTAAGGGCAGCGCAGCTGCCCCTGTGATCTCGACGGCAGGCCTGCGGCCTGCATGGCGATTGAAATCGCCCCCACAGGTCAAGCATTTCCCACCCAATCCCCGCCTTACCCCCGATTTCCGTGGACCATCCTGTGGACAAACTGTAGAGCCCTGGCTGCAGCCCAGTCCTGGCGGGGCCTTTCGCGCATTGGATATTTCCTGAGCTATTTCAACGACTTGCCATTTCTTCACACAGTTTCTGTGCAACGAAAGGTACACAAGCTGTGGAAAAGAGCCTGGAGTCCTTGTCTCATCGGCGATACAGACAGTTGTTCTTTTTTTGACCAACAGCAGAAAGAGAAGCGCTTAACCCCAGACAACGTGGATAAGTCTGTGGAAAACCTGTTGAGTGCTCTGTATGACCAAAGCCCCGCTGTTCCTGGCTTGCAGCCGGCTTCATGAAAAAACCAACTGCCTCGCGGAAAATTTGCACACAAATCCCGTGCACAGCCCTGTGGAAAAACTGTTGAGACCTGGCCAAACCTCAGTAACCACAGCCTGTACAGAGGGTCGATCACGCGCTGATCAGCCGCTCTTTCGCGGCCGATAGCCCGCGTCAGGGCTTCAAGCACCGTGGAAAACCCGGCTATTACCCACAAAGCCCGTGGAGCGTTCTGTGGACAAGCTGTACAGACCGCGCCGGAGTCCAGAACTGCCGCGGGCTGCCGGACTTGGTTCATTTTTTGATCGATTTCAACAACTTGTACTGAAACACGAGGGCCAGGCGCGGTTTCCGGCAGGCCGCGAGCGCCTGCCTATACTGGAAACACCCCAGTGCGCGGAGGTGCTCATGGCGAACTACTCGGTGGAATCCATTCGAACGATCGCCCTGGTCGGCCATGGCGACAGTGGCAAGACCAGCCTGGCCGAGGCGCTGCTGCAATGCAGCGGCGCCATCGCCAGCGCCGGCAGCCTGGAACGCGGCGACACGGTGTGCGACTTCGACCCCCTGGAGCGCGAATACCGCCATTCCCTAGCCTCGGCGCTGGCCCACTGCAGCCATGCCGGCGCCGAGCTGAACCTGATCGATACCCCCGGCTACCCGGACTTCATCGGCCAGTCCATCGCCGCCCTGGCGGCGGTGGAAACCGCGCTGGTGGTGGTCAATGCGCAGAACGGCATCGAACTGACGACCCGCCGCATGATGGCGCTGGCCGCCGAGCGCGGCCTTTGCCGCATGCTGGTGGTGAACAAGATCGACGCCGAGCGGGTGGACCTGCCCGCCCTGCTCGCCAATCTGCGGGAAGCCTTCGGCAAGGAGGTGCTGCCGCTCAACCTGCCGGCGGACAACGCCAACCGGGTCGTTGACTGCTTCTTCGAACCGGACGGCGAGGCCGACTTCTCCTCGGTGGCCGACGCCCACCAGGCCCTGGTGGACCAGGTGGTGGAAGTGGACGAAGAGCTGATGGCGCGCTACCTGGAACAGGGCGAGATCGCCCCTGCCGAGTTGCACGAGCCCTTCGAGCGGGCGCTGCGCGAAGGCCATCTGATTCCCTTGTGCTTCACCTCAGCGCGTACCGGCGCGGGGGTCGCCGAGCTGCTGGACGTGTTGGCGCGCCTGGCGCCCAACCCCACCGAGGGCAACCCGCCGCTGTTCCTCAAGGGCGAGGGGGCCGAGGCCAAGGCCTTCCGCTCCCAGCCGGACCCACAGCAGCACGTGCTGGCCCATGTGTTCAAGGTGGTGATCGACCCGTTCGTGGGCAAGCTCGGGGTATTCCGTGTGCACCAGGGCACCCTGGAGCGGGACATGCAGTTGTTCGTCGGCGACGGCCGCAAGCCTTTCAAGCTAGGCCACCTGCTGCGCCTGCAGGGCAAGCGTCACGAGGAAGTGACCCGGCTGATCCCCGGCGATTTCGGCGCCCTGACCAAGGTCGACGAAGTGGAATTCGATTCGGTGCTGCACGACTCCCATGACGAAGACCAGATCCACCTCAAGCCCCTGGATTTCCCCGCCCCCATGCAGGGCCTGGCCATCGAGGCCAAGCGCCGTGGCGACGAACAGCGCATCGCCGAAGTGCTGAACCGGCTGCAAGCCGAAGACCCCTGCGTGAAGCTCGACTACCAGGCCTCCACCCAGGAGACCGTGCTGCGCGGCATGGGCGAATTGCACCTGCGCTACCTGCTCGACCGCATCACCGGCACCTACAAGCTGGAGGTGGAGACACGCCCGCCCAAGGTGCCCTACCGCGAAGCCATCACCCGGCCGGCCGAAGGCCACAGCCGGCACAAGAAGCAGACCGGCGGCGCCGGCCAGTTCGGCGAAGTCTTCCTGCGCATCGAGCCGCTGCCGCGCGGCAGCGGCTTCCTTTTCACCGACGAGGTGAAGGGTGGCGTGATCCCCTCGCAGTTCATCCCCTCGGTGGAGAAGGGTGTGCGCTCGGTCCTGGCCGGCGGCCCCCTGGCCGGACTGCCGGTGGAGGACCTCAAGGTGACAGTCCACGACGGCAAGCACCACCCCGTGGACTCCAAGGACATCGCCTTCCAGGCCGCCGGGCGCAAGGCCATGATCGACGCCCTGCGCGCCGCCGGCGAAGTGGTACTGGAGCCGATAGTCGCGATCGAGGTCAGCTCTCCAGAAGGAAATATCGGCGACATCACCACCGACCTGATCGGCCGCCGCGGCCAGGTTACCGGCACGGAATCCATGTCCCAGGGCATGGCCCTGGTCCACGGCCAGGTGCCCCTGGCCGAACTCGACGGCTATGCCGGCCGGCTCAAGGCGATCACCGCCGGCCATGGCGCCTTCAGCATGCTGCTCAGTCACTACAGCGCCGCGCCCCAGGATGTGCAGCAGAAGCTCGCCGGGTCCTACAAGGCGGTGCAGGAGGAGGATTGAGCCAGCAGGTGGAACGCCCGCTTTTCTGTGGGGGCGATTTCAATCGCTAAGCAGGCAGAAGGCCTGCCCTACGGTGATACCAGGGGGCAGCTGCGCTGCCCTTAGCGAATGAATTCGCCCCCACAACGAGTTTCCCCGACAGCGAGCTCAGGCCAACCCCTCCGCCTTCAGCGCCTCCTGCACCGCCGGCCTGGCCGCCACCCGCCCCTGGAACGCCTGGAGTTCCGGGCAGTCGGTGAGGTCCATGCCGACATGGCCCGACCAGCCGGCCACGGTAAAGAGGTAGGCATCCGCTGCGGTGAAGTCGTCCCCCGTCAGGTACTGGCGACCACGCAACTGCTCCGAGACCCACTGCAAGCGCTTGTGCGCCGTGCCGGCGAAGACCGCCTTGGCCCGATCGTCCAGGACCGGGTTGAACAGCGCGCCGAAGCTCTTGTGCAACTCGCTGGTGATGAACGACTGCCACTCCATGACCCGGTAGCGCATCAGCGTGCCGGCAGCCGGCATCAGGTCAGCGCGGCCGGCCTGGTCGCAGAGGTATTGGTTGATTACCGGTCCTTCAGTCAGGGTCTGGCCGTTGTCCAGCTCCAGCAAGGGCACATAGCCCTTGGCATTGAAGCGGTAATAGTCGTCGCCGGATGCCGTCTTGTGGCCGCCCAGGTCGACCTTTTCCAGGCCGAACGGTTGGCCGATCTCGCGCAGGATGATGTGCACGGCGAGCGAACAGGCTCCGGGGGTGTAGAAGAGTTTCATTGCATTGGCTCCCTGGCAGGCTGCAGAAAACCGGCGCTGACAGCACGCCGGCGGGGAAGGCACTGGAACAAGCATAGTGGGATTACGCCCACAATCAGTGGACCAGCCTGTGCATAAGCTGTTCGTCCCTGGCGCTTGCCTGCGGCCCGCAAAGGATTCGGGAGTTTGTTCGTTTTTTCAGCACATTCAATGAGTTGCGCACAGCAGCTGTGCACCGCTGCGCCCACAAGCTGTGGACAGATGGCGCCAGCCCGCGCCGGACGCGGGCTGGAGGGAATCGCTCAAAAAACCATCAGTAATCGATGGCCACGTCACCCTTGGGAACGCTGCAGCAGGAAAGGATGTAGCCCTCGGCCACGTCTTCGTCGGTGATGCCGCCGTTGTGCTCCATCTCGACTTCGCCGGCGATCTTCATCACCTTGCAGGTGCCGCAGATGCCCATGCCACAGGCCTTGGGAATGTGCAGCCCGAGCTTGGCGGCAGCGGAGTGCACGGTTTCGCCGGGTGCAACACGGATGCTCTTGCCGGTGCTGGTGAAGTCCACCAGGTTCATGTCGCCAGCCGGGATCTCTGCCGCTCCGGCAGCCTCGGCGGCATGTCCCTGGGCCTCTTCGCGGATTTCCGGCGGCGTCGGGCCGAAGGCTTCCTCGTGGTAGCGCTTCATGTCGAAGCCGGCGGCTTCCAGCAGGCGCTTGATCGCTGACATGTAGGGCGTAGGACCGCAGCAGAAGACCTCGCGCTCCATGAAGTCCGGGGCGATCAGGTCGAGCATCGCGCGGCTCAGGTAGCCCCGGTAGCCGGACCAGGTCTCGCCGATCTCGTACTTCTCGCAGATCAGATGCAGCTTGAAGTTCTCGATGCGCGAGGCCATGTGGCGCAGCTCGCGGTGGTAGATGATGTCCTTCGGCGTACGCGCGCTATGCACGAACACCATGTCCACCGCGCCATTGGTATCGAAGAACCAGCGCGCCATGGACATCACCGGGGTGATGCCGACACCGCCAGAGAGGAACAACACCTTGTCCGCCGGGAAGTCGATAGCGTTGAACAAGCCCACCGGCCCGTGCACCGGCAGCACGTCGCCTTCCTGCAGGTTGTCGTGCAGCCAGTTGGACACCTTGCCGCCCGGCACGCGCTTGATGGTCAGGGAGAAGCTGTAGGGCACCGAGGGCGAGCTGGAAATGGTGTAGGAACGCATGATGGGCTGGCCGTCGATCTCCAGTTCCAGGGTCACGAATTGCCCCGGCTTGAAGAAGAACACCATCGGCTGGTCGGCCATGAAGCAGAAGGTGCGCACGTCCGAGGTTTCCTGGATGGCCTTGACGCACCGCACCAAGTGGCGGCCGTTGGTCCAGGTCTGGGTGGTCACGGGATTCAGGAAATTGTTCGTCATGGAGGTTGCTCCGCGCGCGGCCGGATATCGGCCTATTGCGGCGGATTGTGAATAACGCAAAAACGGCCCATTTACCTGTCTGCGACATCCACATGCTCATCGCGACCTGCCAGCAACCACCGGGCCTCCCGCGTCGGAAACGGATGTCCCCATGTCGCCCGCAGATAAGGTCGTGCCTGCCAGCGCCAGCACACTCAATCCCAGCCGAAACATAAGGTTTCAGAGCGAACCACCCTCGCACCCGCAGCAGGGCAGCCAGTCGGCAGGCGAGCAACGAGGGCAGGTCACGCCGCCTTGCGTGACAACCGAAACAGCCACTTTTTGCGGCGGTCGCGAATGCGACCAGCCATTGAGGAGTTACCGATGGACGTCACTTCCACCCTGAGCCTGGGCGATCCGCTTGAACCCGCACGCAAGGCCACGGCCGAAATGCTCCGCGAACGCGACCACACCTTCTCCCTGCCGCAGCCGTTCTATAACGACGAGCGCCTGTTCCAGATCGACATGCAGGAGATCTTCCACAAGGAGTGGCTGATCGCTGGCATGACCTGCGAGATTCCCGCCAAGGGCAACTACCTGACCCTGCAGATCGGCGACAACCCGATCATCGTCATCCGTGGCGCCGAAGGTCAGGTCCATGCCTTCCACAACGTCTGCCGCCACCGCGGTTCGCGCCTGTGCGTCAGCGAAAAGGGCAAGGTCGCCAAGCTGGTCTGCCCCTACCACCAGTGGACCTACGAACTGGATGGCCGCCTGCTGTTCGCCGGCACCGAAATGGGCGCCGACTTCGACATGAAGGAGTACGGCCTCAAGCCGGTCAACGTGAAGACCGCCGGCGGCTACATCTTCATTTCGCTGGCCGATAATCCGCCTGCCATCGACGACTTCCTCTCCACCCTGGCCCATTACATGGAGCCCTACGACATGGAGAACACCAAGGTGGCGGTGCAGACCACCTTGATGGAAAAGGCCAACTGGAAGCTGGTGCTCGAGAACAACCGCGAGTGCTACCACTGCAACGGTTCGCACCCGGAACTGCTGAAGACCCTGCTGGAATGGGACGACGTCACCGACCCCCGCGCCAGCCAGGCCTTCAAGGACCAGGTCGCCGCCTGCACCAAGGCCTGGGACGAGGAGCAGATCCCCTACGCCCACGCCAGCTTCGGCCTGCGCAACCGCATCGTGCGCATGCCTCTGCTCGACGGCACCGTTTCCATGACCATGGACGGCAAGCAGGGCTCCAAGAAACTCATGGGCCGCATCAAGAACCCGGACCTGGGCTCGATGCGTATCCTCCACCTGCCGCACTCCTGGAACCACTGCATGGGCGATCACCTGATCGTCTTCACCGTGTGGCCCATCAGCGCCCAGGAAACCATGGTCACCACCAAGTGGCTGGTGCACAAGGACGCGGTCGAAGGCGTGGACTACGACGTTGCCCGCCTGCGCGAAGTCTGGGATGCCACCAACGACCAGGACCGTCGCCTGGCCGAAGAGAACCAGCGCGGCATCAACTCCACCGCCTACCAGCCGGGCCCCTACTCCAAGACCTACGAGTTTGGCGTGATCAACTTCCTCGACTGGTACAGCGAGCGCGTACTGAACAACCTGGGCGATACCCCGGCCACCAAACTGCGCCAGGTCGGCGCCGAGTAATCCCCGGGAGACGAAGCCATGTCCCTGTGCCTGGGCTTCGCCATCCTGCTCACCGTCTACGGCCTTGCGTCCAGCCTGCTTGACGCCTGGTACCACCGCACACACTGAGGTCCCTCCAAGGACCACCCTCGCCCCCACCGGGATGTCGGCCCCGGCGGGGGCTTTTTTTGTCCCCTCGCCCTATCGCTTCCCTCGGGCATCGCGCCGCGCGGGCGGCGTCCTCCTGCTCCCCAGCCCTATCTGCCCGGCTGTCGTTGCGCCAGCAGATGAGCCCTTTCCATTCCCCAGACGCCTGCATTACGCCCATTTCGATATCGAGATTGTTCCTACATTTGTTTGGGAAACATCAGTCCAGCGACTTAGAAATTTCGCTATTTACTTACAGAAAGCCGCGTATGAATCGCTCTCGACTAAAGGGAATTTTCCGAGTGGTTACGAAGCTGTTCAAAAAACTGCAAGGAAATCTCCTACAAGCCCGCAAGTAGGAGAGAAAGATCAACGAAAGGGCCTTGCTAGCGAAGGCGGAGTGATGGCCATGCATTGCAAATAGATGCCATTTTGATATCAATTTGATGTCACTCCGATTTACTCGACGGGTCATCCGGGTAGCGACCCGACAAAGCCTGGCGGTCTGGAAAATTACACCGCAGACCCGGGCAGCGAAGCAGCCGAGACGATGTAAGCCACCAAGGAGAGCGGAAAATGAAAATCAATAAAAAAATTGCAGCTGTGATTGGTCTGGTTGTCGCTTCATCCGGTGTTCATGCAAGTGGGTCGAACGGCATCAGCGGCGTCATCCACTTCAGGGGGGCGATCGTCGTCGGCGCCTGCGATATGCCTGCCTCGGAATGGTACCGGCATGCAGGACGCGACAACGGCATCAGCCCGAAACAGGCCGGTCCCGTGCCGCCGTCGAGCAACCTGTGCGCCGGCATCGTCGATACCGCCTCCATCAGGACGACCGCCGTCGCACACACCAACGGCAAGATCGTCACCGTCACCTTCAACTGACACGCCTTCTGCTCGGAGCAAGACGTTTACGCCTTGCTCACCGCCAACTTGTAGGAGCGAGCTCGCTCGCGAACAGCCCGAGCGCAATCCTTCGCGAGCAAGCTCGCTCCTACGCAAAGCCCCCCGCCGAACAACCCGCCCTCAGAAAACGTAGCCCGGATGAAATCCGGGAGCGGCGGTGGGACTTTCCCCGGATTTCATCCGGGCTACGGAACTTGCGATATGCATCAGCCCCGTCCGCATGGGTATCGCTCCGCTCCACCCATCCTACGAACGCCGTAGGTTGGTCCGAGCTTGCGAGGCCCAACAGCGCGCGCCCAACCATGACATCGCAGGGCTCCACAAACTCAGCACTCGCAGACATGGTTCCCAAGTTCAAATGAACAGGCGGTGGGACTTCCCCCGGATTTCATCCGGGCTACAGAACTTCGAACTCCGTAGGTTGGGCCGAGCGCAGCGAGGCCCAACAGCGCGCCTCAACCACGACATCGCCGGGTTTCACAAACTCAGCACTAGCAACCGTAGTTTCCCAATCTCAAATAAACATCCCCGCTCGTAGAACGTGGATGTGCATCCCGGATGCACGCCGGCAAAACGTAGCCCGGATGAAGTCCGGGAGCGACGGTGGGACTTTCCCCGGATTTTATCCGGGCTACAGAACTGGCAGCCCCCTGTAGGATGGGTGGAGCGGAGCGATACCCATGCGGACAGAGCTGATGGGTATCGCATGCTCCACCCATCCTACGACCTACGAACATCGAACTCTGTAGGTTCGTCCGAACGTAGCGAGGCCCAACAGCCTGTGCCTCAACCGTGACATCGCGGGGTTTCACAAACGCAGTAAAGACGTGACTTCCAAAGTTCAAATGAACAGTGCTCGGTTGCATTAACAGCAAACTGGCCCATACGCCAAAGTTCGCCTTGCCGACACTCACTTACCCGGCATGAACTTCCACAGCAACTCAAGCAAGGATTTGAATCCAGATACAGGCGATACCGCCAAACATCGACGAATCGTCCTCTCCATACCCGCACTAATTCCTACAAATCCCCTTCAAAGAAAACCACGACAACTCTGCAAGCAAATCCTTACATGGACGAGGGAGCGAGCCGATAGCGCCGAAAAACGCCAATAAATTAATTTAATCGGGCATTTCGATGCAGCACTTTTCATATCTATGGAGATTCACATGAAGAAGTTTTCTCTCGCCGTCCTGGCCATGTCCGTTATCGCCGCCAGCGGCGCCGCCTTCGCCGCCGAGCCGCCCACTTCCACGAAGGCAGGCACCGGCCAGATCAGCTTCACCGGCGTGATCAACAACGACGCCTGCTCCGTCGAAGGCAGCACCGGCAAGGAAAAAGCCATCGCCGTTGACATGGGCAACGTGTCGATCAAGGACATGGGTACCGACACCGCTCCGAACGCTGGCCGCCTGTCGGCCAACGACATCAACCTGAACATCAACTGCAACGCCGGCACCAAGGTCTCCATGAAGTTCGACGCCGCGGGCAAGCTCGTCGAAGGCAAGAAAGTCCTGAAGCTGACCCAAGGTCAAAATACCGCCAAGAACGTCGGCATCGCCATCCTGGACAGCAACGGTAACGTCGTCGACCTGACCTCTGATACCACCGCCAAGATCGACAGCACTTTGAACGGTGGCGACGCCACCCTGACCTTCGCCGCCGCCTACGTGACTACCGCCGATCCGAAGACCGCCGGCCCTGGTGATGGTAACGCCACCCTGCCGTTCACCCTGTACTACGAGTAAGCAGTTGACCCTGCTTCCATGACTGGCGGGGCCTCCGGGCCCCGCCTCCGCAACGCAATCCAGTGGTAACAGCTATGGCCCTTCGCAAGATCCCCGCCTGCCTGGGCGTCCTGAGCCTGGTGCTCGCCTCCCATGTGTCCGCCGGAATATCCCTGGGCGCCACACGTATGGTTTTCAAGGGCTCCGAGAAAGAAGCCAGCATCATGGTGCGCAACACCGGACAAGCCGTGCTGGTGCAGTCCTGGCTCGACAGTGGCGACGACTCGGATACACCTCCCCCACTCGCCGTGACACCCCCGCTAGCCCGGGTTCCAGCGAACGAACAACAACTGCTGCGCGTCCTCTACGAAGGCAGCGGCATGCCCAGCGACCGTGAATCGGTCGTCTGGCTGAACGTGCAGGAAATCCCCCAGGCCGAGCCAGGGAAGAACACCCTGCAACTGGCGGTCAACCAGCGGATCAAGGTGTTCTTCCGGCCCGCCGGTCTGGCCGGCGATGTGCGACTGGCGCCGGAAGAGCTGCGCTGGAGCCTGGAAACCCGTGGCAACACGGCCGAGCTCAAGGTCAGGAATCCGAGCCTGTATCACGTTTCCATGTCCGACGTGCGCCTCGGCAAGGGTGAAGTCGTGGTGGACTCGACCATGATCGCGCCCGGGCAACAACGGTCTTTCCCCGTCAAGCAGATGCCCGCCACGAATGAGCCGGAGCTGAAGTTCTCCGTCATCAACGACTACGGAGCGCAGGTGCCCTACGCCACAAGACTCTCGGCCGGCAAACCCGAGGGCGCCACGGCACAGCGGTCCGAACAAGCTCTGTAACAGCCCCATACCAATCCCAGGTTCATCTCTGGCAGGCGCCGAGCGCCCCTGCCCGGCCCTCCTCATGCCTGTTGGAGGTGAACCCGACTTCTTGCAGGCGTTGAGAAATGAGCATTTGGCCCTGTCACATCACTGGACGGGGTGGACAGGCAGCGCTGCCTGCCATTCCTCCCAGTAAACTCGCGTTAGCCATTTCCCTGGCTCTTCCGGCCCTGGCGCTCGGGGCCGAAGCCCCGGTAGCGCCACAGGCGAGCGACCCACAGGCCGAAGCGTTCAATACCTCTTTCCTGAAGGGCGCGCCGTCGCCCGTGGACCTGCAACTGCTGCTGCGCGATAACAGCACCCTGCCCGGCAGCTACCGCGTCGACATCTACGGCAACCAGGTGCTGGTGGGACGCCGGGACATCGATTTCGTGCGCAACCCGCAAACAGGCGCTGTCGAGCCGTGCCTGCACTACGACATGCTCGAACTGCTGGGTATCGACCTGGCCAAGCTGGTGGAACAAGGCAAGCTGCGGCCGGATGCACCGCAAACCTGCTATGACCTGCCCTCGCTGATCGACCAGGCCGCCCTGCGCTACGATCCAACGCGCCTGCGCCTCTACGTCAGCGTTCCACAGGTCGCCATGCTCCGGGGCCGACGCGGCTACGTCGACCCCGCGCTCTGGGACAACGGCATCACCGCCGCATTCATCAACTACCAGCTCAACGCCAACCGCAACAAGGATGACTACGGCCGCCAGACCGCCAACAACCTGGGCCTGCGCAATGGCCTCAACCTGGGCGCCTGGCGGCTGCGCAACGAATCCAACTACCGCACCGGTACTGGCCGCAAGAGCAAGTTCACCAGCAACCGTTCCTATCTCCAGCGCGATATCACCGCGCTGAAAGGGCAGTTCACACTCGGTGAGATCTACTCTGACGCCGACCTGTTCGACAGCGTCCGTTACCGGGGTATCAAACTGGCATCCGACGAGGGCATGAGGGCGGACAGCGAACGGGGCTACGCACCGGTGATCCGTGGCTTTGCGGAAACCAACGCCACGGTGGAGATTCGCCAGAACGGCTACGTGCTCTATTCCACCACCGTGGCTCCCGGCCCCTTCGAGATCAATGACATCTATCCCACCGGGTCCAACGGCGACCTGGAGGTGGCCGTCATCGAGGCGGATGGGCGCCGCCGCGTAACCAGGCAGGCCTTCTCCAGCCTGCCGACGATGATCCGTGAGGGGCAACTGAAGTACAGCGTTTCGAGCGGCCAGTTCAACAGCAACACCGACGGCCTCAAGACCCCCAACTTCGTCAGCGGCACCATGACCTACGGGGTGAGCAGCAACCTCACCGGCATCGCCGGGGTCCAGGCCACCCAGGACTTCAACGCCGTCGCCATCGGCGCCGGGCGGAACACCACGATCGGCGCCTTCTCGGTCGACATGACCCACTCGTCCAGCCGGGTTCGCGGGCTGTCCGCAACCGGTAACAGCTTGCGGGCGCTGTATGCCAAGACCTTCACCGGTACGGACACCAGCTTCACCCTGGCGGCCTACCGCTATTCCACCGAAGGCTACCGGACGCTCTCCGACCATGTGCAGGAACTGAGCGATGGCGTCAGCTATGCGCGGGGCCGGTCGAAGGTCCGTACCGACCTGACCGTCAACCAGAGCCTGGGCAACTACCGTTACGGCACCCTCTACATCAGCGCCAGCGATGAGCGCTACTGGGACCGGGGCGGCTCGCGGAGCCTGTCCGCCGGCTACTCCAACAGCTGGAGGGACGTCAGCTACAACTTCAGCGTGTCCCAGACGCGGAACCTCGGTTCCTCCTACTACGCCTCGAGCGAACGGGATACCCAGCTCAACCTCTCGGTGTCCTTCCCCCTGGGATCGACGTCACGCGCCCCTCGCGCCTATGTCGCCACCAGCAGCCAGAAACACAGCGACAGTACCCAGGTCGGCGTGAACGGCTACCTGTCCGAAGACAGCGACACCTCGTACTCGGTACAGGGCAGCCACAACAACAACAGCGGCAGTGCCGGCTCCGCCAGCCTGAACAGCCGCACTTCCTTCGCCGACGTCGGCCTGGGTTACAGCAAGGGGCGCGGATACCGCTCCGAGAGCCTCACCCTGGCGGGTTCGGTAGTGGCCCATGCCGGTGGCATCAACCTGGGCCAACCCGTGGGTGAGACCTTCGCCCTGGTCGAGGTGCCGGATATCCCGGGTGTCGGCGTCAGCAACTACAACGGCGTGAGCACCGGCTACAACGGCTATGCGGTAGTGCCCAACGCCCAGCCGTACCGGACCAACTGGATCACCCTGGACACACGTAACCTCGGCGGCGGCATCGAGATCGACAACGCGACCCAGCAGGTCGTCCCACGGCGGGGCTCGGTGGTGCGGGCCCGGTTCGAAGGCAAGAAGGGGCGTCGGGTCCAGTTCGAGCTGTTCGACACCCAGCAACAGCGCATTCCGTTCGGCGCCGCGCTGGAGGATGCCACCGGCAAGCAACTGGCGATCTCGGACCCGAGTGGGCGGGCGCTGGCGCTGGTCGAAGAGGACCAGGGAACGCTGGTCATCAAGTGGTCAAGCCAGCAGTGCTCGGCCACCTACACGCTTCCGCCGGAAAAGCCCGCGAACTACGAACGCTACCGGCTCGCCTGCGCGCCGGGACCGCTCTGATCGCCACGCGCGACAGCCGGTAGCTGGTCCCGCACATCCACTGCCGGGACCGCCACTCCGGACATCAGCCTTCCCGACGCACTGCCAGGTCGTTGCGCCGGGCGAACTCGATCAGTTCGAGCAGGGAGTCCAGGTTGAGCTTCTGCTGGATTCGCGCCTTGTAGGTACTCACGGTCTTGTTGCTGAGCAGCATCCGTTCCGCGATGTCCTTGTTGGAGAGACCGGAGGCCAGATGCTGCAACACCATCAGCTCCTGGTTGGATAAACGCCCCACCAGTTCGGCATCGCTGAGCGCAGGAGGCTGGTTGCCTCCCATGGGCATGGCGGGGAAGAGGGTGAAGCCCGCGCTGATGGCGTTGATGGCGGTAATCAGGTTCTGCAGGTCCTCTTCCTTGCTGACGAAGCCCTTGGCGCCGGCCTGGAAACAGCGCTGGGAAAAGCTTTCCGCAGGCTGCGAGGTCAGGACCAGCACATTGCTGTCGAGCCCCAGGGAGCGGATGCGGGTGATGACGTTCAGGCCGTCGAGCCTGGGGATGCCGATGTCCAGGATGACGATGTCCGGCTCGTGCTGGCGCACCAGCTGCAACGCGTCCACACCGTTGTCGGCCTCGCCCACGACGTCCATGCCGTTGCGTTCCAGCAACATGCGAACGGCCATGCGGATCACCGGATGATCGTCGACTATCAGCGCACTTTTCATTTCCACCTCTGTGTTGTCGGCCTGCTCTTCCCTGCGCACGGCGACGGCCTGGGAACCGAGCCGCTGCTGATGAAATTTCCTACAGGCTATCAGGAAGTGTCTCCTAGCTGGCACTACCGCCCCCCGGTAACTTGGCCGCCATCCCTTGCCGAGCGCTCCCCGATGAAGAACATCAGCATTCTGGTTCTGGAAGACGAACCCTTCCAACGCCTGGTCGCCGTCACCGCATTGCGCAAGCTCGGACTGGAACGCATCCAGCAAGCGGCGGACGGTACCGAGGCCCTGGATCTGCTCCGGACCGGCGGCGCAGTCGACATCGTGCTCTGCGACCTGCGCATGGCTGGCATGGACGGCCTGGCCTTCCTGCGCCAGGCGAGCCTGTCCGGCATGGTCCGCTCGGTAATCCTCAGCAGCGAGGTGGACGAGGACCTGCGCCAGGCCGCCAGCGCCATGACCCGCAACCTCGGGCTGCAATTCCTCGGCGATCTCGGCAAGCCCTTCGACATGGCCCGCGCCGCCACCTTGATCGAACGACACCGCTGCCAGCCCGCAGAGATCCCGGCTGAGCCCGCGTCCGTGGAGCCACCGTGCCTGGAAGAGCTCCTCCGCGCCCTGGAGCAGGGTGAGTTCGAAGCCTGGTACCAGCCCAAGTTCCACCTCGAGAGCGGCGCGTCGCTGGGTGCCGAGGTTCTTGCCCGCTGGCGCCACCCCAGCCACGGCGTGCTGACGCCAGCCCATTTCCTGCAGGCCCTGGAGACCCACGACCTCGTCGACCGCCTGTTCTGGCAGCTGTTCAGGCAGGGCCTGGCGCTGCAGCAGGAGCTGGCGCGCAGCGGACGACAGGTGAACCTCGCCCTCAACCTCCAGCCCCGGCAATTGGCCGACCGCGACCTCGTCCCGGCAATCGGACGGGCCCTGGAAAAAGCTGGCCTGCCCGCTACGGGCCTGACCTTCGAGCTCACCGAAACCGGCCTGCTGGAAGCGCCGGCCGCCAGCCTGGAAAGCCTGGTGCGGCTGCGCCTGATGGGCTGCGAGCTGGCCATGGATGACTTCGGCGCCGGCTACTCGTCCCTCGACCGTCTCTGCGAACTGCCCTTCAGCCAGTTGAAACTGGACGCCGCCTTCGTGCGCAAGCTGATGAGCCAGCCACGCAGCGCCGCGATCATCGGCAATGCCGTGAGCCTGGCCGAGGACCTCGGCATGAGCCTGGTGGTGGAAGGCGTGGAAACCGCCGAGCAGCGTGAGCGGCTGCTAGCCCTCGGCTGCCGCGTGGCCCAGGGCTACCTCTTCTCCCGGCCGCTGGAGCGCGACGCATTCCACGCCCTGCTGGCACGCCGCAGCGTTCCCGGACTTCACTGAGCGTCGCCAGCCAACTGCGCCAGCAGCCCCCGCTCCAGCGCCAGCATCGCCTGCCGCAAAGCCTCGGCAGCCGTGCCAAGGGCCTCCAGCTGGGATGACTTGCACACCTGTTCGAGACGCACGCAGGCGTCGATCAATTGCTCCGCCCGGACCACCCGCGCGGCGCCCTTGAGGCGGTGGGCGAGTTCCGCCAGGCCGGGTGCATCGCCCCGCTCCACCAGTTCGGCGAGGGGGACCAGGTCGCGACGGTTGGTCTCCAGCAGTTCATTCACCAGATTGCGGACCAGGCCGGCATCGCCACCGGTCAGCGGCGCCAGCGGTGCGAGGTCGAACAGCGGCAGGGCATCGGCCTCCACCGTGGCCGGTTCCGCGTCGCTCTCGAGCGCAGGCTCGCCACCGCTGGCGGCGCAGAGTTTCTCTTCCAGCAGATCGAGGCCGATGGGCTTGATCAGGCATTCATCCATGCCGGCCTGGATGCCGCGCGCCACCTCTTCCGGCTGGGCGTCGGCGGTCAGGCCGAGGATCAGCGTCGGCGCCCGTTGCCCGTCCCGCTCCTCCTCGCGAATGGCGCGGGCGAGTTCGGCGCCATTCATGCGCGGCATGTGGCAGTCGGTGGCGACCACGTCGAAAGGCCGGGTCCGCCACAGGGCCAAGGCATCCTCGCCGTTCTCCGCCTCCGTCACCTCGTGGCCGAGGAACCCCAGCTGCTGGGCGAGGATCTGCCGATTCACGGGATGGTCGTCCACCACCAGCACGCGCAGCCGGCGCCTCTCCCGCTCGCGGGCCGCCAGCGTGCCGGCCGGTTCTTCCACCGGGTCCAGGCGCTGCAGGCGCAGCTCCACGTCGACCCGGGTCCCGGTACCCGGGGTACTCGAAAGCGTCAGGCGGCCACCCATCATTTCGCAGAGCGAGCGGCAGATGACCAGCCCCAGGCCGGTGCCCTCGCTCTGGCGCTGACCCCGCTGCACCTGGGCGAAGGGACGGAACAAGCGTTCCTGGTCCGCCGGGGAAATGCCGATGCCGCTGTCCTCGACGCTGAAGTTCACCTGCAGCACGCCGGCCTCCGGTTCGGCACCCTGGATGCTCAGGCGCACGCTGCCTTCATCGGTGAACTTGATGGCGTTGCTCACCAGGTTCGAGACGATCTGCTTGAAGCGCATGCCATCCACCAGCACATCACCCTGGATGCTGGCGTCGATCTCGAGTTCGAGGCTCAGACGCTTCTGCCGCGCCAGCCCATCGAACACCCGTGCCACCGACTCCACCAGCTCGCGCAGATTGGCCCGGTGCGGCGCCAGGCTGAGGCGGCCGGACTCGATGCGGGCAATGTCGAGGATGTCGCCGATCAGCACCAGCAGGCCACGCGCCGAACCATAGGCGACCTCGATGCTGGCGCGATCGATGGGACGGTCGTCGGCGCGCTTGAGCGCCAATTCCAGGATGCCGATCACCGCGTTCATCGGTGTGCGGATCTCGTGGCTCATGGTCGCCAGGAAGGTGGTCTTGGCGCGACTGGCCTCATCCGCCAGGTTCTTCGCCGCTTCCAGTTCCTCGACCAGGTGACGGTGCTCGGTGATGTCGAGCCAGCCACAGATCACGCCCTTCACCGCACCGGTGGAATCCTGGAAAGGCTGGACCCAGTGATCGATCCAGAGTTCGCGGTCCTCCAGGCCGACCTCATGCACGCCCTGGATCATGCGCCCCTCGGCCATGGCCTGGAGGTACAGGCCATGGAATTCCGGCGCCGCCTCGAATACCTCGGCCGGCAGGTCCAGCGCAGTGCGGCCCCGCACCGACTCCAGCGGCAGTCCGATGCTGGCCAGGTAGCTGCGGTTGCAGGACAACAGGCGACCTTCGGTGTCCCGCACATAGAGCGGCGGCGGCATGCTGTCGGTGAGGGTCTCGATGAAACGCAGCTCGTCATTGAGCTGGCGCTCCACCACCCGCCGCCGGTGGATCTCGTGCCGCTGGTAGAGCACCCAGCCCAGCACCAGCAATACCGCCAGTACGGCGCCGAGAATGATGCGCTGGATAAGCGTGTCGTAATCGCGCCAGGTCTGCGGACTCATGCCCGGTGCACCGCGCCAGCGACTGGCCATGGCGTTGATCTCGCCGGGAGGAAGACTCGCCATCACCCTGTCGATGATCGATTGCAGCTCGCCGTCGGCCCGGCGCACGGCGAAGTTGACGGTAGCCCCTCTGATGTTCGCCAGGGCGGGCATCGTCAGCCGCTCATTGAACAGGTGGGGGATGTAGTAGCGGGCCGTGGGCATGGCGACCACCGCGTAGTCCGCCGCGCCTTCGCTCACCAGGTTCATCGCATCGAGTGAGGACGCCGATTCGATGAGCTCGCTCCCCGGATAGGCCGTGCTCAACTCCTCCCGGGCTATTTGGGATCGGGCCATGGCGATGCGCACCCCCACCGGATTGTCAAGTGGCGCATCGATCCCGACACGCCCGACGAGTACGAAGGGAACGCTGGCGATGGCGCGCGAGAAGCGCAGTTGCCCTTCGCGTGTGCTGCTCGGGCTGAGGATCGCCAGGTCGGCTTCTTCCCGCAGCAGGCTCTCGACCTGCGCGGTGACGCTGCCCGAGCGGCTGATGACCGTGAAGTGCAGGCCGGTCTGCAGCGTCACCACATCCAGCAGGTCGGCGAAAAAGCCTCGGAACCGCCCCTCCTCGTCGAAATAAGCCCCCGGCGCCATATCGTCGTCGATGACCAGGCGCACCACCGGGTTCTGCCTCACCCAGCGGGCTTCAGCCGGCGACAACGACAGCGGCCGGCTGAGCGGCATCAGGCCGCTGCCCACCCAGCTGCGGACGATGTCATCCAGCCAGGTCTGGCCGGCCGCTCGCAGGGCTCCATCGAGCCCGCGCAGGAGCACCTGGTCTTCCGCCCGCACGATGAATCCCAGGCTGGTATCAGCCGCTTCGGGGAAACGATCGAACTCGAGCAATCCGTTGAAGACTCGATTGACCCGGAACGACACGGAGAGGAAATCATCCAGCAGCAGGTCGGCCTGGCCGAACGAGACCATCGCCATCGCGTCGTCGATGGATTTCGCTTCCAGCCGATGTGCGTCCGGATAACGCTGGGCGAGGAAGGGGGCGAGGTCGGCAGTCGCCACGACTGTGACGTCCTTCAGGTCCTTCGGGAAATCGTCGGTCCCCTTGTAGCGGCGAAACAGCGCCAGCCGGTCCCGGACCAGGGGACGACTGTGGGCAACGGCGTCCCTTTCGCCCTCCGCTCCGGAGCCGACGACGAAATCCACCTCGCGCCTGAGCAGGGCGTCGAGCAAGGCCTGCCGGTCCGGATACTGGCGCAGTCGGATCTGCAGGCCCAGCAACTGGCTGACCAGCGTGGTGGCATCGGCGACAACCCCTTCATAGCTCCCGTCACGCTGAATGATCTCCAGCGGCTCGACCCCCTGGACCGGAACCCCCATCACCAGCTCGCGCTTGTCTCGCAGCCAGCGCCAGTCTTCCTCGCTGATGGCGAGCGCCTGGTGATCGACCGTCAATGGACTGGACAGGGTGAGGGCCGGCGCTTGCGGATCGGCGCGAAGCGTAGCGGCAGCCAACAGAAGGCCGGCCGCCAGGCAGAAGTAGCGGAACCCACGACGAGAAAGACACCGCTGCGTCGGCATGCCGGAACGCCTCCTGGTCAATGAAGAGAGAAACAGGGGGCAAAAACTCACAGCGTGAAGGACCAAAGTCCGTAGGCAAATCCGATGCCCACAAATCATGTAGGAATATTCCCAAACAAAATCTTGAAAGCAAGACCGCGAATATACTCTCAGCCCTGCATTCATGCTGACTGCCGGGGTGCATTGTAGACGGACTCAATGTACTTACCACGACAAGATACGGATGCTTCAAATCAGGTTTCTGAACTTTTCCTAACTACGGAAAAGCCGGTTCTGACGGAAATCGCGCAATCGACGCTGACCGACTCTTAAGTCAACACCGGCCAACTGTTCGGAAAAGCTCCCACGGGATGTCAGTTTCAATCCAGTCGAAACATCCGGTGGCTCTTTCAAGGGAAACTCCCCGTTGCTCTTGAACAGGGAAAACGCGAAATACAGGAGAACGATAGATGAGCAAGATCCTGCTGATCGACAACCAGTCGATGACCCGCTTCGCAACCCGCGTCCTGCTGGAGCGCGAAAGCTACGAGATCGTCGGTGAAACGGAGAATGGCGTGGAAGGCCTGAGCATGGCCCGCTCCCTGCGACCTGACCTGGTGATCCTGGATATCTCCATTCCCAAGCTGGACGGCCTGGAAGTGCTCAGTCGCCTCGGCAGCATGAGCCACGGCCTGAGGTGCCTGGTGCTCACCAGCCTGCCGGCCTCGCTCTACGCCAATCGCTGCCTGCAGGCGGGTGCCTGCGGCTACCTGTCCAAGCAGGAACAGGCGGTCAGCCTGATCTCCGCGGTGCGCTCGGTGCTTTCCGGCTACAGCCTGTTCCCCAGCAGCGTGCACCTTTCCGCGGCCCTGCAGCCGGGCGAGTGCAGCGACAGCCACCTGCTGGACAGCCTCTCCGACCGTGAACTGGCGGTCCTGCAGAACCTTGCCAATGGCAAGAACAACCAGGAGATCGCCAAGCAGCTGTTCATCAGCCACAAGACGGTGAGCACCTACAAATCCCGGCTGATGGACAAGCTGAAAACCCGCAACCAGGTCGACCTGATCGACTTCGCCCGCCGCTACGTGCTGCCGACCGCCTGACCGGTACCCTCCTCAGCGCTGCGGCAGGGCGATCACCCGCCCCACATGCAGCGGCCGTGGCAGATCGAGCTGCTCCCTGGCAATCCGCCGGACGCGCTCGGCCACAGTCTCGGCGAAAGGCGCCGAACGCGCCTGCCGGATGTCGATGTTCATCAGCATCTGCTCACTGGCCGCCAGCTCGGCGGCCTCGCCGGGGTAGTGCAGGCTGTGGTGGATATGCAGCCGCTTGGCATCGCACCCCAGCAACTGGGTACGCACCTCCACTTCCGCCCCCAGCTTCACCTCCGCCAGGTAGTTGAGATGGCATTCCAGGGTGTAGAGCGTGTGGCCGGTGGCGGCGCGGCCCTGTTCGTCGAGACCGATCTCGTCCATCAGCGCGTCGGTGGCGTAGCTGAAGATCAGCAGGTAGAAGGCGTCCCGCAGGTGGCCGTTGTAGTCCACCCAGTCGGCGGGAATGGTGGTGCGGTAGGTGGTCAGGGCGTGGCTCATGCAGAAGCTCCGGGCAGGGCGCCCTCTCCCCAACCCTCTCCCTGCAGGTCGCCCCTGAAGGGAGAGGGGGCTGGATCGGAGTGGCGGGAAGATTCTCAGTCGGCGAAGGCGAAGCCGTGGTTGGCCTTGGTGTCCTTGATCGCACCGAGTACGGCCAACAGGCAGTCGTCACGATAGCGTTCCAGCTCGGCGATGCTGCGCGAGCCCTGTTGCTCGGAAGTGCCTTCCACCACCCGGTCGATCAGGGTGTCGGTGAGTTCCGGCGCCGGCAGGTAGGTCCAGGGCAGCTGCAGGGCCGGGCCGAACTGGGCCATGAAGTGGCGCATGCCGGCATTGCCGCCCGCCAGGGTGTAGGTGAGGAAGGTGCCCATGAAGGACCAGCGCAGGCCGGCGCCGAAGCGAATGGCGTCGTCGATTTCACCCGTGCTGGCCACGCCGTCGTTGACTAGGTGCAGCGCCTCGCGCCAGAGCGCTTCGAGCAGACGGTCGGCGATGAAACCCGGCACCTCCTTGCGTACGTGCAGCGGGCGCATGCCCAGGGCGGTGTAGATCTCGATGGCCGCCTGCACCGCCTCGGGCGCGGTCTTCTCGCCGCCCACCACTTCCACCAGAGGCAACAGGTAGACCGGGTTGAAGGGGTGCCCCACCACGCAGCGCTCAGGATGGCTGGCGTCGGCGTAGAACTCGCTGGGCAAGAGGCCCGAGGTGCTGGAACCGATGATCACATTCGGACGCGCCGCCGCGCTGATCTTCGCGTGCAGGTCGAGCTTGAGGTCCAGGCGCTCCGGCGCGCTTTCCTGGATGAAGTCGGCGTCGCGCACGCATTCCTCGATGGTGTCGACGAAGCGCAGGCGCTCCTGCGCGGCGCCGGGAGCCAGTCCCTGCTTCTCGAGGGCCGGCCAGGCGTTGGCGATGCGCGCGCGCAGGGCGGCCTCGGCGCCCGGCGCGGGGTCCCAGGCGACGACGTCGAGGCCGTGGGCCAGGGCGCGGGCGATCCAGCCGCTGCCGATGACGCCGCTACCAAGGGCGGCGAAGGTCTTGATCTGGGTGACGAAGGACATGGTGGCTCCTGATTCTGTAGCCCGGATGCGATCCGGGGGCGGTCGTTCGATCTGTCCCGGATTGCATCCGGGCTACGAAGCGCGTGGGAGAGGGCGATGCGCTGGGCGGGTCAC
This sequence comes from Pseudomonas sp. BN417, assembly GCF_029871205.1. Classification (GTDB taxonomy): domain Bacteria; phylum Pseudomonadota; class Gammaproteobacteria; order Pseudomonadales; family Pseudomonadaceae; genus Metapseudomonas. The sequence goes on from NZ_SSOJ01000104.1 coordinate 26,345, forward strand.
CCTCTCCCCCGGCCCCTCTCCCGGAGGGAGAGGGGAGAAAAACTAGCGGCGCTTGAGCTTCATCTTTTCGCGGCCTTCGGCCGGAGTCAGGGCGCGGCCGCCGAGGCGTTCGATGATCTCGATGGCGCGTTCCACCAGTTGGCCGTTGCTGGCGTGTACACCGCGATCCAGCCAGATGTTGTCTTCCAGCCCGACCCGCACGTTGCCGCCCAGCAGCATGGCCTGGGCGACCATGGGCATCTGCGAGCGGCCGATGCCGAAGCCGGCCCAGGTGCAGCCCGCCGGCAGGTTGTCGGCCATGGCCTTCATGGTGGTGGTGTCGGCCGGTGCGCCCCATGGGATGCCCAGGCAGATCTGGAACAGCGGGTCTTCCAGCAGGCCTTCCTTGAGCATCTGCTTGGCGAACCAGAGATGGCCGGTGTCGAAGATTTCCAGCTCGGCCTTCACGCCCAGTTCGGTGATGCGCTTGGCGCCGGCGCGCAGTTGCGCCGGGGTGGATACGTAGATGAAGTCGCCGTCGCCGAAGTTCAGGGTGCCGCAGTCCAGGGTGCAGATTTCCGGCAGCAGTTCTTCCACGTGGGCGAGGCGCTCCAGCGGGCCGACCAGGTCGGTGCCGGTGCCGAACTCCAGGGGTTGCTCACCCTTGCCGATCTCCAGGTCGCCGCCCATGCCGGCGGTGAGGTTGATGATGATGTCGGTGTCGCTCTCGCGAATGCGCTCCACCAGTTCACGGTACAGCGCCACGTCGCGGCTGGGCTTGCCGGTCTGCGGGTCGCGCACATGGCAGTGGGCGACCGTGGCGCCGGCCTTGGCGGCTTCGATAGCGGCGGCGGCGATTTCCTTCGGGGTGACCGGAATGGCCGGGTGCTTGCCGACGGTATCGCCGGCGCCGGTAACGGCACAGGTGACAATGACTTCGTAGTTCACGGTTGTTTCATCCTTCTGCGAGGCGATCGGAAACCGTGCGCGGCAGACCGCGCACATGGCGTTGCGTTGATTACTTGAGGGAGGCGAAGGCGCTTTCGACGCCGTTCTTGCCGTCGAAGGTGGTAACCCCGGCGAGCCAGCCCTTGACCACTTCCGGATTGGCCTTGAGCCACTGCCGCGCGACCTTGGCCGGCTCTTCGCGGTCCATGATCGGCTGCATCAGCTGGGCCTCCTGTTCGCTGGTGAAGCGCAGGTTGGTCAGCAGACGATCGGCGTTGGGGCAGCGCTGGGCGAAGTCCGGCGCGGTGACGGTGGAGACGGTGGCGGCACCGTCGTTGGGGCCGAACACATCCTCACTGCCGGTAAGGTAGGTGATGGGCATCTGGATGTTCATCGGGTGCGGCTTCCAGCCGAAGAACACCACCGGCTTGTTGTTCTTCACCGCGCGTTTCACCGCGGTGAGCATGGCTGCCTCGCTGGACTCCACCAGCTTGAATTCGCCCAGGCCGAACTGGTTGGAATCGATCATCTTCTGGATCGCGGTATTGGCGCCGGAACCGGACTCGATGCCGTAGATCTTGCCGTCCAGCTGGTCCTTGAACTTGGCGATATCGGCGAAGGTGCGCAGGCCCTGCTCGGCGGTGTAGGTAGGTACCGCGAGCACGGCGACGGCGTCGTTCAGCGAGGGCTCGGCGGCGACCTTCACCGAGTTGCTGGCGAGGAAGGGTTTGATGTTGTCGTCCATGATCGGCTTCCAGTAGCCGAGGAAGACGTCGACCTGCTTCTTCTGGATGCCGGCGAAGATGATCTGCTGCGACGCCTGGGTCTGGGTGGTCTGGTAGCCGAGGCTGCCGAGCAGCTCGTTGGCGACGGCGGTGGTGGCGACGACGTCGGTCCAGCCGACCACGCCCACGCGGATCTTCTGGCAACTGGCGTCGTCGGCGGCGAATGCGGCGGAAGTGGACAGGGCGAACAAACAGCAACCAGCGAATGCGGTGAGACGTTTCATTGATGCTCCCCTTGCAGCCATACGGTTCATATATTTGTTGTGCAGGAGCCGGGGGCGACTCCTTCCGTTTTCGGGCGCCACGTCAGCCCGATGGACAAAATCTACGCAGCACTGGATCGCGCAATTCGAACTAAAACGACTACCTGTTGAACAGGAGCGACCACCTTTCTTGCGCTCGCCGCCCCAGTGTCTTTTAGTGCCTTATCCCTCTCGCGGAAAGCGGCCATGCCCCAGACCTTCAGCTTCCTCCTGCTGCCGGGCTTTTCCATGATCGGCCTGATGTCGGCGGTCGAGCCGCTGCGGGTGGCCAATCGATTTCGCGGCGAGCTCTACCGCTGGCGCATTCTCAGCCTGGACGGCGGACCGGTAGCGGGCAGCAACGGCATGTCGCTGAACGTGGATGGGGGGCTGGATGCGCCGCCCGAGGGGGATTGCCTGTTCGTGGTGGCCGGCTTCGAGCCCCTGGCCAGCTTCGGTCCGCGCCTGGCCCACTGGCTCAACCGCGCCGAACGCGAAGGGCTCCTGCTGGGTGGCATCGACACCGGCAGCTTCGTGCTGGCCGAAGCCGAGCTCTTTTCCAGGCAGCGCCTGACGCTGCACTGGGAGGCGATCGAGGCCTTCCAGGAGCGCTACCCGGCGCTCGCCGTGACCCAGGAACTCTTCGAGATCGACGGACGGCGCATCACCAGCGCCGGAGGCACCGCCAGCCTCGACCTGATGCTGACGCTGATCGGCCGCAGCCATGGCGAAGCCCTGGCCCTGCAGGTGTCGGAGCAGTTCGTGCTGGGGCGCATCCGCACCCAGCAGGACCACCAGCGCATGCAGATCGCCAGCCGCTTCAATGTGCACAACAAGAAGCTGGTGCAGGTGATAGGGGAAATGGAACGGCACAGCGAGGCGCCGCTGAGCTCGCGGGAGCTGGCCGAGCTGGTGCGAGTCACCCCGCGCCAACTCGAACGGCTGTTCCGCCTGCACCTGAAGGAAACGCCGTCGAACTTCTACCTCGCCCTGCGCCTGGACAAGGCCCGCCAGTTGCTGCGCCAGACCGACATGAGCGTGCTGGAAGTGGCCCTGGCCTGCGGCTTCGAATCATCCTCCTACTTCTCTCGCGCCTACCGGGCGCGCTTCGCCACCTGCCCGAGCCAGGACAGGCATGAGCATCCGGATCAGGAGCCGGTACAGCGAATGGGTTGAGCGAAACGCTCCTGTGGGGGCGAGTTCATTCGCTATGCAGGACGCAGTCCTGCCATTGACCTTGCAGGGGGCAGCTGCGCTGCCCACAGCGAATGAATTCGCCCCCACAAGGAAAGAACTCCCAGAGTTGCCTACACCGCCCTCCCCTGCTCAGCCAGCGCCGCCTGCACCAGAGGGTGCAGGGCGGCGCCGCGGTGTTCCACCTGCCAGGCCATCAGCTCGATGCGCATGGCCGGGGTCCAGAAGCTCTGCAGGTGCTGGCGCACGCCGCGCACGGCCTGGTCCTTGTCCGGTTCGGTAGCGAAGAACTGGGCGATCTGGTTGGCCATCTTGATCAGGTTTTCGGTGCTCATCGACGTACCTCGACTTTTTCCGTTCTGCGGCGTTCCTTGAGCAAGCGCCGCTGTTCGTCACTGAACTCCTGGTAGCGTTTCTGCCATTCGGAGGGCTGGTAGACCCGGGTCACATCCACCGCCGTGACCTTGTATTCCGGGCAGTTGGTGGCCCAGTCGGAGTTGTCGGTGGTGATCACGTTCGCCCCCGATTCGGGGAAGTGGAAGGTGGTGTAGACCACCCCGGGCGCCACCCGCTCGCTGACCTTGGCGCGCAGCACCGTATGCCCGGCGCGGCTGCCCACGCCCACCCAGTCGCCTTCGGCGATGCCACGGCTCTCGGCATCGGTCGGGTGGATTTCCAGGCGGTCCTCCTCGTGCCAGGCGACGTTGTCGGTGCGCCGGGTCTGGGCGCCAACGTTGTACTGGCTGAGGATGCGGCCGGTGGTCAGCAACAACGGATAGCGGTTGTTGACCTTTTCCTCGGTGGGCACGTAACCGGTGAGCATGAAGCGCCCCTTGCCGCGCACGAACTGTTCGATGTGCATGGTCGGAGTGCCGTCCGGCGCCTCTTCGTTGCAGGGCCACTGCAGGCTGCCGTGACGGTCCAGCGCGGCGTAGCTGACGTTGTGGAAAGTCGGTGTCAGCCGGGCGATCTCATCCATGATCTCCGAGGGGTGCTTGTAGTCCATGCGGTAGCCCAGGGCGTTGGCCAGGGCAACGGTGCCTTCCCAGTCGGCCTTGCCGCCCAGCGGCTCCATCACCTTGCGCACGCGGGAGATGCGCCGCTCGGCGTTGGTGAAGGTGCCGTCCTTCTCGAGGAAGGAGCTGCCCGGCAGGAAGACATGGGCGAACTTGGCAGTCTCGTTGAGGAAGATGTCCTGCACCACCACGCACTCCATGGCCGCCAGGGCGGCGGTGACGTGCTGGGTGTTGGGGTCGCTCTGGGCGATGTCCTCGCCCTGGCAGTAGAGCGCCTTGAAGCTGCCGGCGAGCGCCGCCTCGAACATGTTGGGAATGCGCAGGCCCGGATCGGGCTGCAGGGTCACGCCCCAGGCCTGTTCGAACTGGTGGCGCACCGCGTCGTTGGAGACATGGCGGTAGCCCGGCAGCTCATGGGGGAAGGAACCCATGTCGCAGGAGCCCTGGACGTTGTTCTGCCCGCGCAGCGGGTTCACCCCGACGCCCTCGCGGCCGATGTTGCCGGTGACCATGGCGAGGTTGGCGATACCCATGACCGCAGTGCTGCCCTGGCTGTGCTCGGTAACGCCGAGGCCGTAGTAGATGGCCGCGTTGCCGCCGGTGGCGTAGAGGCGCGCGGCGGCGCGGATGTCGTCAGGCGACACGCCGCAGATCGGCCCCAAGGCTTCGGGCGAGTTTTCCGGCTTGCTGACGAAGTCGCGCCAGCGGGCGAAATCCGCTGCTTCGCAGCGGGCGTCGACGAAGCCCTGGTTGACCAGGCCCTCGGTGACGATCACGTGGGCCAGGGCGTTGAGCATGGCCACGTTGGTGCCCGGACGCAGCGCCAGGTGCAGCTCGGCGCGGGCGTGAGGCGAATCCACCAGGTCGATGCGCCGCGGGTCGATCACGATCAGCCGCGCGCCCTCGCGCAAGCGACGCTTGAGCTGGGAACCGAACACCGGGTGGGCGTCGGTGGGGTTGGCGCCTATCACCAGCACCACATCGGCCTGCATCACCGAATCGAAGCTCTGGGTACCGGCCGATTCGCCCAGGGTCTGCTTGAGGCCGTAACCGGTAGGCGAATGGCAGACCCGCGCGCAGGTGTCGACGTTGTTGTTGCCGAAGCCGGCCCGCACCAGTTTCTGCACCAGGTAGGTCTCTTCGTTGGTGCAGCGGCTGGAGGTGATGCCACCGATGGAATCACGCCCGTATTTGAGCTGGATGCGGCGGAATTCGCTGGCCGCGTAGGTCACCGCCTCGTCCCAGCTGACTTCCTGCCAGGGGTCGTCGATGTGCTTGCGGATCATCGGCTTGGTAATGCGGTCCGGGTGGGAGGCGTAACCCCAGGCGAAACGACCCTTGACGCAGGAGTGGCCGTGGTTGGCCTGGCCGTTCTTGTCGGGGACCATGCGCACCAACTGGTCGCCCTTCATCTCGGCGCGGAAGGAGCAGCCCACGCCGCAGTAGGCGCAGGTGGTGATGACGCTGCGCTCGGGCTGGCCCATTTCCACCACGCTCTTTTCCATCAGGGTGGCGGTCGGGCAGGCCTGCACGCAGGCGCCGCAGGACACGCATTCGGAGTCGAGGAAGTTCTCGCCACCGGCAGCCGCCACCCGCGAGTCGAAGCCGCGGCCACTGATGGTCAGGGCGAAGGTGCCCTGGGTTTCCTCGCAGGCGCGCACGCAGCGGTTGCAGACGATGCACTTGCTCGGGTCGTAGTCGAAATAGGGGTTGGAGACGTCCTTCTGCTCGTCCAGGTGGTTGGCGCCCTCATAGCCGTAGCGCACCTCGCGCAGGCCCACCTGGCCGGCCACCGTCTGCAGCTCGCAGTTGCCGTTGGCCGAGCAGGTCAGGCAGTCCAGCGGGTGGTCGGAGATGTACAGCTCCATGACGTTGCGCCGCAGGGTGGCGAGCTTGGGCGTCTGGGTGTGGACGACCATCCCCTCCGTCACCGGGGTGGTGCAGGAGGCCGGGTAACCGCGCATGCCGTCGATCTCCACCAGGCACATGCGGCAGGAGCCGAAGGCTTCCAGGCTGTCGGTGGCGCAGAGTTTGGGAATGGTGGTGCCGAGCAGCGCCGCGGCGCGCATCACCGAGGTACCGGCCGGGACGCTGATCTCGCGGCCATCGATGCTCAGGCTGACCTGCACCTCGCTCTCGCGGGCCGGGGTGCCGAGGTCGATGTCGCTGGCGGGATCGAAGATGTTGATCATTGGTCGACCTCCGGGGTCGTCAGACCGAAGTCGGCGGGGAAATGCTTGAGGGCGCTGGTCACCGGGTAGGCGGTCATGCCGCCCAGGGCGCAGAGCGAACCATAGGTCAGGGTGTCGCAGAGGTCCTTGAGGAGGATCACCTGCTCGTCCCGCGCGGCGGCATCGGGCGCCGCCAGCAGGCGGTCGACCACCTCGACGCCACGGGTGGAGCCGATGCGGCAGGGCGTGCACTTGCCACAGGATTCCTCGGCGCAGAACTGCAGGGCGAAGCGCGCCATGTGCGCCATGTCCAGGCTGTCGTCAGCCACCACCACGCCACCGTGGCCGAGCATCGCGCCCATGGCGGCGAAGGCCTCGTAGTCCAGCGGGGTGTCGAATTGCGACGGCGGCACCCAGGCGCCGAGCGGCCCGCCCACCTGGGCGGCTTTCAGCGGCCGGCCGCTGGCGGTACCGCCGCCATAGCCTTCCACCAGCTCGCGCAGGGTCAGGCCGAAGGCCCGCTCCACCAGGCCGCCGTGGCGGATATTGCCGGCCAGTTGGAAGGGCATGGTGCCCAGCGAGCGGCCCATGCCGAAGTCGCGGTAGAACTGCGCGCCACGGGCCAGGATGACCGGCACCGAGGTCAGGGTGAGCACGTTGTGCACCAGGGTCGGCAGGCCGAACAGGCCCTGCAGGGCCGGCAGCGGCGGCTTGGCGCGGACCACGCCGCGCTTGCCTTCGAGGGAATCCAGCAGCGCGGTTTCCTCGCCGCAGATGTAGGCGCCGGCGCCCACACGCACCTCCAGGTCGAACGCGCGGCCACTGCCGCCGACGTTGGCGCCGAGGTAGCCGGCGTCCCGGGCGATCTGCAGTGCTTCGCGCAGGGTCTGCACCGCCTGCGGGTATTCGGAGCGCACGTAGATGTAACCCAGGGTCGCGCCGACAGCGAGGCCGGCGATGGCCATGCCCTCGATCAGCAGGAAGGGGTCGCCCTCCATCTGCATGCGGTCGGCGAAGGTGCCGGAGTCGCCTTCGTCGGCGTTGCAGACCACGTACTTCTGCTCGGCGGCAGCCCCGCGCACGGTGCGCCACTTGATGCCGGCCGGGAAGGCGGCGCCGCCCCGGCCACGCAGGCCGGAATCCAGCACGGCAGAGACGATTTCCTCGCCGCCCAGGGTGATGGCGCGCGCCAGCCCCTCGAAGCCGCCATGGGCCTGGTAGTCCTCCAGGGACAGCGGCCGGGTGATGCCGGCGCGGGCGAAGAGCAGGCGCTGCTGGCTCTTGAGATAGGGGATCTCCTCCACCAGCCCCAGGGCCAGCGGATGGGCGCTGGCATCGCCGGTGAGGGCATCCAGCAGGGCGGGCACATCGGCGGCGGTCACCGGCCCGAAACCCAGGCGACCTTCGCTGGTTTCCAGTTCCACCAGCGGTTCCAGCCAGTAGAGGCCACGGGAACTGGTACGACGCAACTCCAACGGCAGATTCCGTCGCTCGGCCTCGCGGACCAACGCCACGGCCACTTCGTCCGCGCCCACGGCACGGGCGACGGAATCACAGGGAATGCACAACGTCAGCATGACCCGTCCTCCAGGCAGCCATTCACCAGCGCGCGCAGGCGCTCGGGAGTGAGCCGTGCGTGCAGCTGGCCGTCCAGTTCCAGGGCCGGCGAGCAGGCGCAGGCACCCAGGCAGTAGACCGGCCGCAGGCTGATCCGTCCGTCGGCGCTGGTGCCGTGGTCGTCCAGTTCCAGCTGCTCGCGCAGCTGCGCGGCCAGGTGCTCGGCGCCCATGCTCTGGCAAGACTCGGCACGGCACAGGCGCAGGGTATGGCGTGCCGGCGGCGTGGTGCGGAAGTCGTGGTAGAAACTGATCACCCCGCGCACCTCGGCGAGGCTGAGGTTGAGGGCATGGGCGATCTCGGGGATGGCGACGTCGGGGATGTACCCGGCGCCCTCCTGGATGGCGTGGAGGATCGGCAGGAGGGCACCGGGGGTGTCCTTCTCGCGCTCCAGCACACTGTGGATCAGCGGCAGGTGAAGCGTCTCATCGGGCATACAGCGTTCCTCTGCTTCACGGACGAGGTGGACAAGCGGTCGTCCGGAGGTCTCGGCTGCGGCTCACCCGCCACGTCACGGAGGCGTGGCCTTGCTGGTGGCCGTGCTTGCGTCCCGGCGGGCGTCTGCGCGCGCTTATCCGGGGCATTCGCGGAGCTTGCCATTGCCGCCATTCGGGGGTTGCACCCCAGCGACCCTTCGCATCCTGAAACCGACCCAGGGTGGCGCGGCGGGCATTCGGGCTCCGGTTCCTTCTTTATAGGCGGTTCGAGAAAGGGTTGGCGAGGGACGGACCTGCGGTTGGCGCTGGATTAGTTGTAGGGGCGAGCTCATTCGCCAAGGGCAACGCAGTTGCCCCGTGCAGGTCCGACGGGCGGACCTGCGGCCCGCTTGGCGATTGAAATCGCCCCTACAAGACTTGCGCGCCCCCATGCCGAGGGCAGTTCCGAACCCGGCTTGCCCATTCGCGACCGCCTTGACGCTTTCGGCAATACCCCGGTCGCTTTTGCGCGATAGCGCCAGATTCCCCGGGGATATGCTCCCCCCAAAGCGCCGGCAGAAGATTCGGCGCATGGATAACAGGGGACAGCCTGATGAGCCCAGCCGAACTGCACGCCGACAGCATCGTCATCGACGGTCTGATCATCGCCAAGTGGAACCGTGAACTCTTCGAAGACATGCGCGTCGGCGGCCTGACCGCCGCCAACTGCACCGTCTCCGTCTGGGAAGGTTTCCAGGCGACGGTGAACAACATCGCCGCCAGCAGCAAGCTGATCCGCGAGAACAGCGACCTGGTGATCCCGGTGCGCACCACCGCCGACATCCGCAAGGCCAAGGAGCAGGGCAAGACCGGCATCATCTATGGCTTCCAGAACGCCCATGCGTTCGAGGACCAGATCGGCTACGTGGAAGTGTTCAAGCAGCTGGGCGTGGGCATCGTGCAGATGTGCTACAACACCCAGAACCTGGTGGGCACCGGCTGCTACGAGCGCGATGGCGGGCTTTCCGGCTTCGGCCGCGAGATCGTCGCCGAAATGAACCGCGTTGGCATCATGTGCGACCTCTCCCACGTGGGCTCCAAGACCAGCGAGGAAGTCATCCTCGAATCCAGGAAGCCGGTCTGCTACTCCCACTGCCTGCCGTCCGGCCTCAAGGAACACCCGCGCAACAAGTCCGATGAAGAGCTGAAGTTCATCGCCGACCACGGCGGCTTCGTCGGCGTCACCATGTTCGCCCCCTTCCTCGCCAAGGGCATCGACTCGACCATCGACGACTACGCCGAGGCCATCGAGTACGTGATGAACATAGTCGGTGAAGACGCCATCGGCATCGGCACCGACTTCACCCAGGGCCATGGCAAGGAATTCTTCGAGTGGCTGACCCACGACAAGGGTTACGCCCGCCGCCTGACCAACTTCGGCAAGATCGTCAACCCGCTGGGCATCCGCACCGTGGGCGAGTTCCCCAACCTCACCGAGACCCTGCTCAAGCGCGGCATGCCCGAGCGGGTGGTGCGCAAGGTGATGGGCGAGAACTGGGTCCGCGTGCTGAAGGACGTCTGGGGCGAATAAGCGCTCTTCAACCCTCTCCCCCTGGGAGAGGGGCCGGGGGTGAGGGATGTTGAATCCCGCTCGCAACCCCACCAACCCTCACCCCAACCCTCTCCCAGAGGGAGAGGGGGTTAATTCGGCCCGCAGCCGGGCCCAATCGAATTCCGGAGCTAAAACAACATGGCCAAACACGCCCCCGAACTGCCCATCGAAGTCGACAGCGAGACCGGTGTCTGGACTACCGACGCCCTGCCGATGCTCTATGTGCCACGCCACTTCTTCGTCAACAACCACATGGGCATCGAGGCCGAACTGGGCCCGGAACGCTATGCCGAAATCCTCTACAAGGCCGGCTACAAGTCCGCCTGGCACTGGTGCGAGAAGGAAGCCGAATGCCACGGCCTGGAAGGTGTCGCGGTATTCGAGCACTACATGAAGCGCCTGTCGCAACGTGGCTGGGGCCTGTTCCAGATCGAACAGATCGACCTCGACAAAGGCACTGCCCAGGTGCGCCTGAAGCATTCGGCCTTCGTCTACGTGTACGGCAAGGTCGGCCGCAAGGTCGACTACATGTTCACCGGCTGGTTCGCCGGCGCCATGGACCAGATCCTCCAGGCCCGCGGCAGCAGCATCCGCACCGTTGCCGAGCAGGTCTACGGCGGCTCTGAAGAAGGCCACGACGACGGCCTGTTCATCGTCAAACCTCTGTAAGGCGAGGCTAGGGCAATGGCATTCGAAGCAATGTTCCAGCCGATCCAGATCGGCAAACTCACCATCCGCAACCGTGTGCTGTCCACCGCTCACGCCGAGGTCTATGCCACCGATGGCGGCATGACCACCGAGCGCTATGTGAAGTACTACGAAGAGAAGGCCAAGGGCGGCATCGGCCTGGCCATCTGCGGCGGTTCCTCGGTGGTCGCCATCGACAGCCCGCAGGAGTGGTGGAGCTCGGTGAACCTGTCCACCGACCGCATCATCCCGCACTTCCAGAATCTGGCCGACGCCATGCACAAGCACGGCGCCAAGATCATGATCCAGATTACCCACATGGGCCGTCGCTCCCGCTGGGACGGCTTCAACTGGCCGACCCTGATGTCGCCCTCCGGCGTGCGTGAGCCGGTGCACCGCGCCACCTGCAAGACCATCGAGGAAGAAGAGATCTGGCGCGTGATCGGCAACTACGCCCAGGCTGCGCGCCGCGCCAAGGCCGGCGGCCTGGACGGCGTCGAACTGTCCGCCGTGCATCAGCACATGATCGACCAGTTCTGGAGCCCGCGCGTCAACAAGCGGACCGACGAATGGGGCGGCACCTTTGAAAAGCGCATGCGCTTCGGCCTGGAAGTGCTCAAAGCCGTTCGCGCCGAAGTGGGCGAGGACTTCTGCGTCGGCATGCGTATCTGCGGTGACGAGTTCCACCCGGACGGCCTGTCCCACGAGGACATGAAGCAGATCGCCAAGTACTACAGCGACACCGGCATGCTCGACTTCCTCGGCGTGGTCGGCTCCGGCTGCGACACCCACAACACCCTGGCCAACGTGATCCCCAACATGAGCTTCCCGCCGGAGCCCTTCCTGCACCTGGCGGCCGGCATCAAGGAAGTGGTCAACGTGCCGGTGCTGCACGCGCAGAACATCAAGGACCCGAACCAGGCCACCCGTATCCTCGAAGGCGGCTACGTGGACATGGTCGGCATGACCCGCGCGCACATCGCCGACCCGCACCTGATCGCCAAGATCAAGATGGGCCAGGTCGACCAGATCAAGCAGTGCGTCGGCGCCAACTACTGCATCGACCGCCAGTACCAGGGCCTGGACGTACTCTGCATCCAGAACGCCGCCACCTCCCGTGAATACATGGGCGTGCCGCACATCATCGAGAAAACCACCGGCGCCAAGCGCAAGGTGGTCGTGGTCGGCGGCGGCCCGGCCGGCATGGAGGCGGCCCGCGTGGCGGCCGAACGCGGCCACGATGTGACCCTGTTCGAGAAGAAGGACCAGCTCGGCGGCCAGATCACCACCGCTTCCAAGGCACCACAGCGCGACCAGATCGCCGGCATCACCCGCTGGTACCAGCTTGAACTGGCGCGCCTGAACATCGACCTGCGCCTGGGTACCGGCGCGGACCCTGACACCATCCTCGACCTGCGCCCGGATATCGTGGTGCTGGCCAACGGCGGTCACCCGTTCATCGAGCAGAACGAGCACTGGGGCGCCGCCGAAGGGCTGGTGGTCAGCAGCTGGGACATCCTCGACGGCAAGGTGGCACCGGGCAAGAACGTGCTGGTCTACGACACCATCTGCGAATTCGGCGGCATGTCGGTGGCGGACTTCCTCGCCGACAAGGGCGCCCAGGTGGAAATCGTCACCGACGACATCAAGCCGGGCATCGCCGTGGGCGGAACCTCGTTCCCCACCTACTACCGCAGCATGTACCCGAAAGAAGTGATCATGACCGGCGACCTGACCCTGGAGAAGGTCTACCGCGAAGGCGACAAGCTGGTGACCGTTCTGGAGAACGAATACACCGGCGCCCGCGAGGAGCGGGTGGTCGACCAGGTGGTGATCGAGAACGGCGTGCGCCCGGACGAAGGCCTCTACTACGCGCTCAAGCAAGGCTCGCGGAACAAGGGCCAGATCGACGTCGAAGCGCTGTTCGCGATCAAGCCGCAGCCCTGCCTGAGCCAGCCCGGCGACGGCTACCTGCTGTTCCGCATCGGCGACTGCGTGGCCCAGCGCAACACCCACGCGGCGATCTACGACGCCCTGCGTCTGTGCAAGGACTTCTAAGCTCACACACGGACGGCCCCCTCTCCCGCTTGCGGGAGAGGGCGGGGGGAGAGGGCAAACCGGCGACTCCAGCGTTTCCGGCCCCCCCCTCTCCCTAACCCTCTCCCTCAGGGAGAGGGGACTGGTTCGGAGCACCCCTTTCGGTCCCTGCAAGGAGACCAATTAGAATGCTGAACACCATTCTCCCCATCCTGCTCTTCGCCACCCTGGCACTGGCCGTGCTGGGCGCTGCGAAGCGCTTTTTCATGTGGCGTCGTGGCCGACCTGCCAAGGTCGACTGGATCGGCGGCCTCATGAACATGCCGCGCCGCTACCTGGTGGACCTGCACCACGTGGTCGAGCGCGACAAGTACATGTCCAGGACCCACGTGGCCACCGCCGGCGGCTTCGTGCTGTCGGCCGTGCTGGCCATAGTCGTGCACGGTTTCGGCCTGCACAGCCGGATCCTCGGCTTCGCCCTGCTGGCCGCAACAGTGCTGATGTTCGTCGGCGCCCTGTTCGTCGCCAGGCGCCGCCGCAACCCTCCGGCGCGCCTGTCGAAAGGCCCCTGGAATCGCCTGCCGAAGAGCCTGCTGATGTTCTCGGTGAGCTTCTTCATCGCCACCCTGCCGGTGGCCGGCATCCTGCCGGAAGGCTTCGGCGGCTGGTTCCTCGCCGGCCTCCTGGCCATTGGCGTGGCCTGGGGCGTGTCCGAGCTGTTCCTCGGCATGACCTGGGGCGGGCCGATGAAGCACGCCTTCGCCGGTGCCCTGCACCTGGCCTGGCACCGCCGCGCCGAGCGTTTCGGTGGTGGTCGCTCCACCGGCCTCAAGGCGCTGGACCTGACCGACCCGCAAGCTCCGCTGGGCGTCGAGAAACCCACCGATTTCACCTGGAACCAGTTGCTCGGCTTCGACGCCTGCGTGCAGTGCGGCAAGTGCGAGGCGGTGTGCCCGGCCTTCGCCGCCGGCCAGCCGCTGAACCCGAAGAAGCTGATCCAGGACATGGTCATTGGCCTCGCCGGTGGCGACGACGCCAAGTTCGCCGGCAGCCCCTACCCGGGCATCCCGCTGGGCGAACACGGCGGCGGCCCGCACCAGCCGATCGTGGTCCAGGGCGGCAAGGGCCTGGTGGAAGCGGATACCCTCTGGTCCTGCACCACCTGCCGTGCCTGCGTCGAGGAGTGCCCGATGATGATCGAGCACGTCGACGCCATCGTCGACATGCGCCGCCACCTCACCCTGGAAAAGGGCGCCACCCCGAACAAGGGCGCCGAGGTGCTGGAAAACCTGATCGCCACCGACAACCCCGGCGGCTTCGCCCCCGGTGGTCGCCTGAACTGGGCCGCCGACCTGAACCTGCCGTTGATGAGCGAGAAGAAATCCACGGACGTGCTGTTCTGGGTCGGTGACGGTGCCTTCGACATGCGCAACCAGCGCACCCTGCGCGCCTTCGTGAAAGTCCTGAAAGCCGCCAACGTCGACTTCGCCGTGCTCGGCCTGGAAGAGCGCGACAGCGGCGACGTCGCCCGCCGCCTGGGTGACGAGGCCACCTTCCAGCAGCTGGCCAAGCGCAATATCGCCACACTGAACCAGTACCGCTTCAAGAAGATCGTGTCCTGCGACCCGCACAGCTTCCATGTGCTGAAGAACGAGTACGGCGCCCTGGGTGGCAACTACGACGTCCTGCACCACAGCACCTTCATCGATGAGCTGATGCAGCGCGGCTTGCTCAACCTGGGTCAGCACTCTCTATCCAAAGAGCGTGGCGGCAGCGTGACCTACCACGACCCGTGCTACCTGGGCCGCTACAACGGCGAGTACGAGGCGCCGCGCAATGTCCTCAAGGCCATCGGTATCGAAGTGAAGGAAATGCAACGCTCTGGCTTCCGCTCGCGCTGCTGCGGCGGTGGTGGCGGCGCGCCAATCACCGACATCCCCGGCAAGCAGCGGATTCCCGATATACGCATGGTGGACATCAAGGAAACCGGCGCAGAGCTGGTGGCCGTAGGCTGCCCGCAGTGCACCGCCATGCTCGAAGGCGTTGTGGCACCGCGTCCGGAGATCAAGGACATCGCCGAGCTGGTGGCGGATGTACTGATTGAGGCAACGGTGGAAGCAAAAAAGCCGTCGGCGGCTAAAGCTGCCGTGGAGGTGGCGTGATGACCCGCACTCTGCACGCTTGTCTCCCCTCTCCCTCTAGGAGAGGGGCCGGGGGTGAGGGAAACCTCAGGTCCCTCGCAATCACCCGCCACCCTCACCCCAACCCTCTCCCAGAGGGAGAGGGGGCTGTCCGTGCAACCCTGGAGGCCTGTGTATGAGCGACATCATCCGCCGCGACCCACGCGCCGAGTGGATCGCCCGCAATCGCCTGCACCCCCTGCATGCCGCCATGCAGCAGCAGGGACAGACGAGCTGGATGGGCCCCAACGGCATCATCCGCAAGAATCCGCATGCAATAGCCGCAGGCTTCATCGGCCCCAACGGGCTCAAGCGCATCGACCGTAGCGGCGCCCAGCAGGGCACGGCCGGCAAACGCAGCAGCGCCGCCGAAGTGGTGCAATTGCCGCTGCATGTGGTCGAGCAACCGGCCTTCCACATCTGCGTGGTGCCGGACATGGTCGGTGGCCGCCTCTCCAGCCACGACAAGGACCTGCTGGGCCTGGCCAACAAGCTGGCCGGCAGCGAAGGTGCGGTGGTTGCCGTGCTCTTCGGCGAGGACAAGGAAGCCGCCTTCGACACCGCGGGCGTCGACCGCATCCTGCGCATCCAGGGCGATGCCTTCGAGGGCTACGCACCGGAAGCCCGCGTGCTGGCCTTGAGCGCCGTGGAAAGCCAACTGGCGCCACGTCACTGGCTCCTTCCCGACAGCCGCACCGGCGGCGGCGAACTGGGCCGCCGGCTGGCCGCCAAGCTGGGCGAACGCCCGGCCACGCGGGTCTGGCAGGTCGCCAACGAACAGGCCATCGGCCGCGCCGGCGCTGGCCGCGAGGACCTGGTACGCGCCGTGCCGCGTCTGATCCTCGCCGCTGCCGAGTGCGCCGAGCCGGTCAGCGAAACCCGGCATGAAGCCCGCCCGCTGGAGCTCGCTGCAAACATCGCCCACAGCCTGCCGCGCATCGAGGACCTCGGCCCGGTGGCCGTGGACCCGGCGCAGATTCCCATGGCCGAGGCGGAGTTCATTCTCTCCGGCGGCAACGGGGTCAAGGATTGGGCGCAGTTCCACGAGGCGGCCGTGGCCCTCGGCGCCACCGAAGGCGCTTCCCGCGTCGCGGTGGACGACGGCTTCATGCCGCGCAACCGCCAGGTGGGCGCGACCGGTACCTGGGTCACTGCACGGGTCTACCTGGCGGTCGGCATCTCCGGCGCCATCCAGCACCTGCAGGGCATCGGCGCCTGCGACAAGGTGGTGGCGGTGAACATGGACCCGGGCTGCGACATGATCAAACGTGCCGATCTCTCGGTGATCGGCGACTCCGCCGCGCTCCTCGCCGCACTGATCCAATTGGCAACCGAATACCGTCAGGGAGGTGCGCGCGATGCCGCATGACGCACTGAAGATCGTCAGCCTGGTCTCCATCGGCGCACACCCCACCTCGGGGCGCGCGCGCCGCGCCGACCACGATGCCCGTGCCGTCGAACTGGGCCTGCGCCTGGCGGGTCCCCGCCTGCGCGTGGTGCATGCCGGCAACCCCCATGAAGAAGCCCTGCGCGCCTACCTGGGCATGGGCCTGGATGACCTGATCGTCCTGGAACAGGGACCGCAGGACGACGCCCTGCATCCGTTGGGGGATTTCCTCCGCGAGAGTGGAGCCCAGCTTGTCCTCACGGGCAGTCAGGCGGAAACCGGCGAAGGCTCGGGGCTGTTGCCCTACCTGCTGGCCGAGCGCCTGGGTTGGCCGCTGGTGGTGGGCCTGGCCGAAGTGGAGAAGGTGGAGAACGGTGTGGCCCAGGTGCTGCAAGCCCTGCCCCGTGGCCAGCGCCGCCGGCTGAAGGTGCGCCTGCCCTTCCTCGCCAGCGTCGACAACGCCGCGCCCACTGCACGGCAGAGCGCTTTCGGCCCGGCGCGGCGAGGTCGCATCGAAGCAGAAGACGTCGAGCTGGTGGAGGATGTAATGTTCGCCGAAGCCCAGCTGCAGCCGGCGCGCCCACGGCCCAAACGGCTCAAGGTGATCAAGGCCAAGACCGGCGCCGAGCGGATGAAGGCGGCAACCGCCAAGGCATCCGGTGGTGGCGGCCAGGTTCTCAAGGACGTCTCGCCGCAAGCGGGCGCCGAAGCTATCTTCAAACTGTTGCTGGAAGAGGGTGTGCTGCGCTGACCGTGCGGCACCATTTGGGAGGAATAGGGCGATGATGCATGCCGATCTGATCGACCAGGAAGATTTTCGCGAGCGCCTGGTGGCGCTGGGATTCAGCGTCCCGCCGGGGGTCACCGCCGAGCAGGCCTGTGAACAGGCCGTGAGCGGCCTCAGCCCGGAACGCGCGCTGGCCCTGCGGCGTCTGGTGGAAGAGTTGCTGGGCGGCAGCGCCACCCTGCTGCCGAACGTGCGCGAAGCGATTTCGCGGACGCTGTTGCCGGCACTGGTACCGCGTTGAGAGGGAACTTCCGTAAATGAAAAAAAGGGCGCCATTGGCGCCCTTTTTTGTTGCAGGTGTAACTCACGAAAGGAATGCACAGCCTGTAGCCCGGATGCAATCCGGGACGGGGCGTAGGCATTCCCCGGATTTCATCCGGGCTACGAAGCCTCCCCTTGTGGGAGCGAATTCATTCGCGATTGAAATCGCTCCCACAGGCGCCCCTTACACCACCCTCACACTGGCGAAGGTGGACTCGCCCTGGGCGCGGCTCAGGGCTACGCCGGCAGTGGACGGCGCGCGCACCAGTTCGTCCGGTACCGGCATCAGGGCCACCACATTGGCGTTCTGGCCGGCGCGCTCGTCGCGCGGCGGGATGCCGAAGTACTCGCGGTAGCACTTGGAGAAGTGTGGTGTGGATACGAAGCCGCACACCGAGGCCACTTCGATGATCGACATGGCAGTCTGCTTCAGCAGCTGGCGGGCACGGATCAGGCGCAGCTTGAGGTAGTAGCGCGACGGCGAGCAGTGCAGGTACTTCTGGAACAGGCGCTCGAGCTGCCGGCGCGAGACGTCGACGTAGCAGGCCAGCTCGTCGAGGTCGATGGGCTCCTCCAGGTTGGCCTCCATCAGCGCGACGATTTCCTGCAGCTTCGGCTGGTTGGTGCCGAGCATGTGCTTGAGCGGCACGCGCTGGTGATCCTGCTCGTTGCGGATGCGTTCGTAGATGAACATCTCGGAGATCGCCGCCGCCAGTTCGCGGCCGTGCTCGCGGGCAATCAGGTGCAGCATCATGTCCATCGGCGCGGTGCCGCCGGACGAGGTGTAGCGGTTGCGGTCGATGGAGAACAGGCGGGTGCTGACGCCAGCGCGGGGGAAGGCTTCCTGCATGGCTGCGAGGCACTCCCAGTGCACGCTGCATTCGAAGCCGTCGAGCAGGCCGGCCTTGGCCAGTGCCCAGCTACCCGTGCACACGGCCCCCAGCTGGCGGCCCTGGCGGGACTGGGACTGCAGCCACTGCACGTGCTCGCGGCTGACGCTGTGCTGGATGTCCACGCCGCCGCAGACGATCACGGCGTCCAGGGCGGGGGCGCTGTCCAGGCCGCTGTCGGGGGTGATCTGCAGGCCATCGCTGGCGCTGACGGGGCGGCCGTCCTGGCTGAGCGTGTACCAGCGGTAGAGTTCGCGGCCGGAGAGATGGTTGGCCATGCGCAGCGGTTCCACTGCAGACGCCAGGGAAATCAGGGTGAAGTTGTCCAGCAGCAGGAAACCGATGGACTGGGGAACACGGTTCTGGGGTTGAGCCCCTTGGTTGAACTGTGACATCAGTGAAACCCTCAGGCTAGGCACGGGCGGAGCCTCGTTTGGAGGCTTTTTTGTTATGGCCTGGTACTGCGAAACCAGGAAGTCCTATTCCTACGCAAAGGTCGTGCCTAAATTGATTGATCGTTCAATTAAAAACCAGCGAATTCATCCAAAGCCCGTGCCACGGGGCCTAGGCATCAGCGACAGAATCATTCTGTTTGCGACCGCCAGGACCCGCGTCAATTGGGCCCTGGGGACTTAGGTAGCACTGGCGGTGGCAGAGAATGTCACCGCGTGCTGTAGGGGAATACCTTCAGTAACAGACTGAAGGTTCGATCAATGACCTTCTGGTCACCTCCCCGCCCACCGCATCACGCACCAAAAAATGGCAGCGGCGGGCGACCTGACCGATCGCGGGTCAGCATTCGATGGCGCTGACGGCGAGGCCGCCGCGCGAGGTTTCCTTGTACTTGTCGTGCATGTCGGCACCGGTGTCGCGCATGGTGCGGATCACCTGGTCCAGCGAGATGAAGTGCTCGCCGTCGCCGCGCAGCGCCATCTGCGCCGCGTTGATCGCCTTCACCGCGGCGATGGCGTTGCGCTCGATGCAGGGCACCTGCACCAGCCCGCCCACCGGGTCGCAGGTCAGCCCCAGGTTGTGCTCCAGGCCGATCTCCGCGGCGTTCTCCAGCTGCGCCGGGGTCGCCCCCAGCACTTCCGCCAGCCCCGCCGCCGCCATCGCGCAGGCCGAGCCCACCTCGCCCTGGCAACCGACCTCGGCGCCGGAGATCGAGGCGTTCTTCTTGCACAAAATGCCCACCGCCGCCGCGCCGAGGAAGAAATTGACCACGTCGTCCTCGTTGGCCTCGGGATTGAAGCGCATGTAGTAGTGCAGCACCGCCGGGATGATCCCCGCCGCGCCATTGGTGGGCGCGGTGACCATGCGCCCGCCGGCGGCGTTTTCCTCGTTCACCGCCAGGGCGTAGAGGTTGACCCATTCCATGGCGCTCATGGTGCTGCCGATCACGTTCGGCTTGCCCAGCTCCTGCAGGCTGCGGTGCAGTTTGGCCGCGCGGCGGCGCACGTTGAGCCCGCCAGGGAGGATGCCTTCGTGGCCGAGGCCGTTGTTCACGCATTCCTGCATGGCGTCCCACAGTTTCAGCAGCCCGGCACGGATCTCCGCCTCGCTGCGCCAGGCCTTCTCGTTGGCCAGCATCAGCTCGGCGATGCGCAGGTTGTGGCGCTGGCACAGCACCAGCAGCTCTTCGGCGCTGGAAAAATCGTAGGGCAGCACGGTGGCGTCCTGATCCAGCTGGCCGGCCTTGGCCTGGGCCTCGTCGACGACGAAGCCGCCGCCAATGGAGTAGTAGGTGTCGCGGTGCAGTTCACCGGCCGCGCCTTCGACGATCAGGGTCATGGCGTTGGGGTGGTAGGGCAGGTTTTCCTCGAGCAGCAGCAGGTCGCGGTTCCAGTCGAACGGCACCGGCTGGCTGCCGTCCAGCAGCAGCTCGCGGGCCTCCTGCAGCGCCGCGATGCGCGGGGCGATCTGCTTCGGGTCGACCTTATCGGGCCATTCGCCCATCAGCCCCATGACCGTGGCGCGGTCGGTGCCGTGGCCGACGCCGGTGGCCGACAGCGAGCCGTACAGGCGCACCTCGACGCGGCGCACCTGCGCCAGCAGGCCACGCTCGCGCAGCGCCGTGGCGAACAGCGCCGCCGCGCGCATGGGGCCCACGGTGTGCGAGCTGGAGGGGCCGATACCGATCTTGAACAGGTCGAACACGCTGATAGCCA
>NZ_SSOJ01000105.1 GCF_029871205.1 Pseudomonas sp. BN417
GCGATCAGGGTGACAACCATCTTGATGTTGTCGCCCGGCATTACCATCTCAACGCCTTCCGGCAGTTCGCAGTTACCGGTCACGTCAGTGGTACGGAAGTAGAACTGCGGACGGTAGCCCTTGAAGAACGGAGTGTGACGACCACCCTCTTCCTTGGACAGCACGTACACTTCGCACTCGAACTTGGTGTGCGGCTTGATGGTGCCCGGCTTGGCCAGAACCTGGCCACGCTCTACGTCGTCACGCTTGGTGCCGCGCAGCAGGACGCCAACGTTCTCACCAGCGCGACCTTCGTCGAGCAGCTTGCGGAACATTTCAACGCCGGTGCAGGTGGTCTTGGTGGTCGCACGAATGCCGACGATCTCGACTTCTTCCTGAACCTTGACGATGCCACGCTCAACACGACCGGTAACCACGGTGCCGCGACCGGAAATGGAGAACACGTCTTCGATCGGCAGCAGGAACGGCTGATCGATGGCACGCACCGGCTCCGGAATGTAGGAGTCCAGGGTTTCAACCAGCTTACGAACGGCGGAAACGCCGATTTCGTTGTCGTCCTTGCCTTCCAGGGCCATCAGAGCGGAACCAATGATGATCGGAGTGTCGTCGCCCGGGAAGTCGTAGGTGTTCAGCAGGTCGCGAACTTCCATCTCGACCAGTTCCAGCAGCTCAGCGTCGTCAACCATGTCGGCCTTGTTCAGGAACACGACAATGTAAGGAACGCCTACCTGACGGGACAGCAGGATGTGCTCGCGGGTCTGCGGCATGGGGCCGTCAGCAGCGGAGCAAACCAGGATCGCGCCGTCCATCTGGGCAGCACCGGTGATCATGTTCTTCACGTAGTCAGCGTGACCGGGGCAGTCAACGTGAGCGTAGTGACGAACGGCGGAATCGTACTCAACGTGGGAAGTGTTGATGGTGATACCGCGAGCCTTCTCTTCCGGCGCGTTGTCGATCTGGTCGAACGCACGAGCGGAACCGCCCCAGGTCTCGGAGCAGACCTTGGTCAGAGCAGCAGTCAGAGTGGTCTTGCCATGGTCAACGTGACCGATGGTGCCGACGTTGACGTGCGGTTTGTTACGTTCAAATTTTTCTTTAGCCACGACAGTAAACCTCTTACTTAAAGGGCTGAATCAACCTTGTTTTTTAACCAGCGCTTCGACGACGTTCGACGGAGCTTCGGCGTATTTGGAGAATTCCATGGAGTAGCTCGCGCGACCCTGGGACATGGAACGCACGTCGGTCGCATAACCGAACATCTCGCCCAGCGGAACCTCGGCACGAATAACCTTACCGGAAACGCTGTCTTCCATCCCCTGAATCAGGCCACGACGACGGTTCAGGTCGCCCATTACGTCGCCCATGTAGTCCTCCGGAGTCACCACCTCCACCTTCATGATCGGCTCAAGCACTTTACCACCGCCCTTCTGGGCCAGCTGCTTGGTCGCCATGGAGGCAGCGATCTTGAACGCCATCTCGTTGGAGTCGACGTCGTGGTAGGAACCATCGAACACGGAGGCCTTCAGGCCGATGAGCGGATAGCCGGCGACAACGCCGTTCTTCATCTGCTCCTCGATACCCTTCTGGATCGCAGGGATGTATTCCTTCGGAATCACACCACCCACGACTTCGTTGGTGAACACCAGACCTTCGGTGATGTTGCCCTTCTCGTCCACGTCGGCAGCCGAGAAACGGATCCAGCAGTGACCGAACTGACCGCGACCACCGGACTGACGAACGAATTTGCCTTCGATCTCGACATTTTCCTTGGTGATGGTTTCGCGGTAGGAAACCTGCGGCTTGCCGATATTGGCCTCGACGCCGAATTCGCGCTTCATGCGATCGACGAGGATGTCCAGGTGCAGCTCACCCATACCAGAGATGATGGTCTGGCCGGTTTCTTCGTCAGTCTTGACACGGAACGACGGGTCTTCCTGGGCCAGCTTGCCGAGGGCAATACCCATCTTCTCCTGGTCAGCCTTGGTCTTCGGCTCAACAGCTACCGAAATAACGGGCTCCGGGAAGTCCATGCGCTCAAGAATAATCGGCTTCTCGATGTCGCACAGCGTGTCGCCAGTGGTGACGTCCTTCATGCCGATCAGAGCTGCGATGTCGCCAGCGCGCACTTCTTTGATCTCGTCACGCTGGTTGGCGTGCATCTGCACCATACGACCAACGCGCTCTTTCTTACCCTTCACGGAGTTGATGACCGAATGGCCAGACTCCAGAACGCCCGAATAGACACGAACGAAGGTCAGGGTACCGACGAACGGGTCGGTAGCGATCTTGAACGCCAGCGCAGAGAACGGCGCGCCGTCGTCCGCAGGACGCTCGTCGACGATTTCATTGTCGTCGGTGCTGTCCGGGTGAACGCCCTTGATCGCAGGGATCTCGGTCGGAGCCGGCAGGAAGTCGATGACAGCGTCAAGAACCAGGGGCACGCCCTTGTTCTTGAAGGAGGAACCGCAGACAGCCGGAACGATTTCGCAGGCGATAGTACGCTGACGCAGGCCGGCCTTGATCTCTTCGATCGTCAGCTCACCCTCTTCCAGGTACTTGTTCATCAGCTCTTCGTTGGCTTCGGCAGCAGCCTCAACCATGTTGTTGCGCCACTCGTTGGCCAGGTCCACCAGATCAGCGGGAATTTCTTCCTCGCGATAGGAGGTGCCCTTGTCGTCCTCGTTCCAGTAGATGGCTTTCATCTTCAGCAGGTCGACCTGCCCCTGGAACTCGTCTTCCGCACCGATGGCCAGCTGAACCGGAACCGGGGTGTGACCCAGGCGATTCTTGATCTGACCAACTACGCGCAGGAAGTTGGCGCCAGCACGGTCCATCTTGTTCACGTAGACGATACGCGGCACACCGTACTTGTTGGCTTGACGCCATACGGTCTCGGACTGGGGCTCAACGCCGGAAGTACCGCAGAACACAACCACAGCGCCGTCGAGTACGCGCAAGGAGCGCTCTACTTCGATGGTGAAGTCTACGTGACCGGGGGTGTCGATGACGTTTACGCGGTACTTGTCGTACTGACCACGCGAACCTTCCCAGAAGGTGGTGATGGCAGCGGAGGTAATGGTAATACCTCGCTCCTGCTCCTGAACCATCCAGTCGGTAGTGGCGGCGCCGTCGTGCACCTCACCCATTTTGTGGCTGAGACCTGTGTAGAACAGGATCCGCTCCGTAGTGGTGGTCTTACCGGCGTCTACGTGGGCGCAGATACCGATGTTACGGTAGCGGTTGATAGGGGTTGTACGAGCCACGAAATAATCCTCGCGAGATTAGAAGCGATAATGCGAGAAGGCCTTGTTGGCCTCTGCCATGCGGTGCACGTCTTCACGCTTCTTGACAGCGGCGCCTTTGCCATCGAAGGCATCCAGCAGCTCGCCTGCGAGACGCAGGGCCATGGATTTTTCGCCACGCTTGCGCGCGGACTCAACCAGCCAACGCATGGCCAGGGCATTACGACGGGACGGGCGAACTTCGACCGGAACCTGGTAAGTGGCACCGCCTACACGGCGGGACTTGACTTCGACCAGCGGAGCGATGGCGTCGAGAGCTTTCTCGAAGATTTCCAGGGGATCGCTGTTCTTGCGTGCTTTGACGGTATCCAGGGCACCGTAAACGATGCGCTCGGCTACGGCCTTTTTGCCGCTTTCCATCACGTGGTTCATGAACTTGGCGAGAATCAGGCTTCCGTATTTCGGATCGTCCAGAATCTCACGCTTGGCTGCTACACGACGTCTTGGCATTGATAAGCCCTCAAACGGTCTTCAGGTTAGCCCGGGACCATAACCATTCGGTTACGCCCGACCTTACTCTTATCGACTCAATGAATATTGAAAAAACTTCTAAGCACCGAATTACTTCGGACGCTTGGTACCGTACTTGGAACGACCCTGCTTACGGTCTTTAACGCCGGTGGTATCCAGCGAACCGCGAACGGTGTGGTAACGCACACCCGGAAGGTCTTTTACACGACCGCCACGGATCAGCACTACGCTGTGCTCTTGCAGGTTGTGACCTTCACCACCGATGTACGAAGTCACTTCGTAGCCGTTGGTCAGACGAACACGGCAAACCTTACGGAGTGCGGAGTTCGGTTTCTTCGGCGTGGTGGTGTAGACGCGGGTGCATACGCCACGACGCTGCGGGCAGTTCTGCAGCGCAGGTACGTCGGATTTCTCGACGATACGGCTGCGCGGCTTACGCACCAGCTGGTTAATAGTTGCCATCTAATTGCTCCACTGTTGTCTTTCGACGCTATTGCCTTACAAAGAAAGCAAAATGACAGAGCGAAGCGCCCTGCCAAATTTAGGGGTGCATGAGTCTAAAGAGACTCGCAGCCCCCGTCAAGGCAAAGCCCCCGACGGCCAAGGCCGTCGGGGGGTTCGCACTTAGCTGCTGCTGGAGTTCAGCGCTTCGGTCAGCGCTGCTTCCACTTCGCTCGCGCTGACGCGGACCGGCTTGCCGGCTTCGCGCTGACGCTTGCGCTCGCTGTGGTAGGCCAGGCCGGTACCGGCCGGGATCAGACGACCCACCACCACGTTTTCCTTCAGGCCGCGCAGGTAGTCGCGCTTGCCGGTAACCGCCGCCTCGGTGAGGACGCGGGTGGTTTCCTGGAAGGACGCCGCGGAGATGAACGACTCGGTCGACAGCGAGGCCTTGGTGATACCCAACAGGACGCGCTCGTACTTGGCGATGAAGCGGTCTTCGGTCGCCAGACGCTCGTTCTCTTCCAGCACCTGGGTCAGTTCCATCTGGTCGCCCTTGATGAAGCTGGAATCACCCGACTCGGCAATCTCGACCTTGCGCAGCATCTGACGCAGGATGGTCTCGATGTGCTTGTCGTTGATCTTCACGCCCTGCAGGCGGTACACGTCCTGGATCTCGTTGACGATGTACTTGGCCAGCGCGCTGACACCCAGCAGGCGCAGGATGTCGTGCGGGTTGCTCGGGCCGTCGGAGATGACTTCGCCACGGTTCACCTGTTCGCCTTCGAACACGTTCAGGTGACGCCACTTCGGAATCAGCTCCTCGTACGGATCGCTTCCATCGTTCGGGGTGATGACCAGACGGCGCTTGCCTTTGGTCTCCTTGCCGAAGGAGATGGTGCCGCTGATTTCCGCCAGGATCGACGGCTCTTTCGGACGACGCGCTTCGAAGAGGTCGGCCACGCGTGGCAGACCACCGGTGATGTCGCGGGTCTTCGAGGTTTCCTGCGGGATACGGGCGATAACGTCACCCACACCCACCTGGGCACCGTCGGCCACGCCAACCAGGGCGTTCGCCGGCAGGAAGTACTGGGCGGGAACGTCGGTACCCGGCAGCAGCAACTCCTTGCCATTGGCGTCGACCAGCTTCACGGCCGGACGGATGTCCTTGCCGGCTGCCGGACGATCCTTCGGATCCAGAACCTCGATGTTGGTCAGGCCGGTCAGTTCGTCGGTCTGACGCTTGATGGTGATGCCCTCCTCCATGCCGACGAAGGTCACGGTACCCTTCATTTCGGTCACGATCGGGTGGGTGTGCGGGTCCCACTTGGCGACGATGGCGCCCGGGTCGACCTTGTCGCCTTCCTTCACCGAAATCACGGCACCGTACGGCAGCTTGTAGCGCTCGCGCTCACGACCGAAGTCATCGGCCACAGCCAGCTCACCGGAACGGGATACCGCCACCAGGTTGCCGTCGACACGCTCGACATGCTTCAGGTTGTGCAGGCGGATGGTACCGCCGTTCTTCACCTGGACGTTGTCGGCAGCCGAGGTACGGCTTGCAGCACCACCGATGTGGAAGGTACGCATGGTCAGCTGGGTACCCGGCTCACCGATGGACTGGGCGGCGATTACGCCGACCGCTTCACCGATGTTCACCTGGTGACCACGGGCCAGATCGCGGCCGTAGCACTTGGCGCAGATGCCATAGCGGGTTTCGCAGGTGATCGGCGAACGCACGATCACTTCGTCGACGCTCATGCGCTCGATGAACTCGACCCACTGCTCGTCGATCAGGCTGCCGGCCGGCACGATGACTTCGCCGTCGTCGCTGCCCGGCTTGAACACGTCACGGGCGATGACACGGCCCAGTACGCGCTCACCCAGGGGCTCGACCACGTCGCCGCCTTCGATGTGCGGGGTCATCAGCAGGCCATGCTCGGTGCCGCAGTCGACTTCGGTCACTACCAGGTCCTGGGCCACGTCGACCAGACGACGGGTCAGGTAACCGGAGTTCGCGGTCTTCAATGCGGTATCCGCCAGACCTTTACGAGCACCGTGAGTGGAGATGAAGTACTGGAGTACGTTCAGGCCTTCACGGAAGTTCGCGGTGATGGGGGTCTCGATGATGGAGCCGTCCGGCTTGGCCATCAGGCCGCGCATACCGGCCAACTGACGGATCTGGGCCGCGGAACCCCGCGCACCGGAGTCCGCCATCATGTACATGGAGTTGAAGGACTCCTGGTCGACTTCCTTGCCCTCGCGGTCAATGACCTTCTCTTTCGAGAGGTTGGCCATCATCGCCTTGGACACTTCGTCGTTGGCCTTGGACCAGAGGTCGATCACCTTGTTGTACTTCTCGCCCTGGGTTACCAGGCCGGAGGCGTACTGGGATTCGATTTCCTTCACTTCCTCGGTGGCGGCATCGATGATGCGTGCCTTCTCATCGGGGATGACGAAGTCATTCACGCCGATGGAGACGCCGGAAATGGTGGAGTAGGCGAAACCGGTGTACATCAGCTGGTCAGCGAAGATGACGGTGTCCTTCAGACCCACCACGCGGTAGCACTGGTTGATCAGCTTGGAGATCGCCTTCTTCTTCATCGGCTGGTTGACCACGTCGAAGGACAGGCCGGCCGGAACCACCTGGAACAGCAGCGCGCGGCCGACGGTGGTGTCGACGATACGGGTGTTCTTGGTGATGGAGCCGTCCTTGTCCTTCACGGTCTCGTTGATGCGCACTTTCACGCGGGCGTGCAGGGACGCTTCGCCGGCGCGGAACACGCGGTCGACTTCCTGCAGGTCGGCGAATACGCGACCTTCGCCCTTGGCGTTCACGGCATCACGGGTCATGTAGTACAGACCCAGTACCACGTCCTGCGACGGCACGATGATCGGCTCGCCGTTGGCGGGGGACAGGATGTTGTTGGTGGACATCATCAGCGCGCGCGCTTCCAGCTGGGCCTCGAGGGTCAGCGGGACGTGAACGGCCATCTGGTCACCGTCGAAGTCGGCGTTGTACGCCGCGCAGACCAGCGGGTGCAGCTGGATAGCCTTGCCTTCGATGAGCACCGGCTCGAACGCCTGGATACCCAGACGGTGGAGGGTCGGCGCACGGTTCAGCAGTACGGGGTGTTCGCGGATGACTTCGGCGAGAACGTCCCAGACCTCGGGCAGTTCGCGCTCGACCATCTTCTTGGCCGCCTTGATGGTGGTGGCCATGCCACGGGCTTCGAGCTTGCCGAAAATGAACGGCTTGAACAGCTCGAGGGCCATCTTCTTCGGCAGACCGCACTGGTGCAGACGCAGGGTCGGGCCCACGGTGATCACGGAACGACCGGAGTAGTCCACGCGCTTACCGAGCAGGTTCTGACGGAAGCGGCCTTGCTTGCCCTTGATCATGTCGGCCAGGGACTTCAGCGGGCGCTTGTTCGAGCCGGTGATGGCACGGCCGCGGCGGCCGTTGTCCAGCAGGGCGTCGACAGCTTCCTGCAGCATGCGCTTTTCGTTGCGCACGATGATGTCCGGAGCAGCCAGGTCGAGCAGGCGCTTCAGGCGGTTGTTACGGTTGATGACGCGACGATACAGATCGTTCAGGTCGGAAGTCGCGAAGCGGCCGCCATCCAGCGGAACCAGCGGACGCAGGTCCGGTGGCAGCACCGGCAGGACGGTCAGGACCATCCACTCGGGGTGGTTGCCGGAGTCCTTGAAGGCTTCCATCAGCTTCAGGCGCTTGGACAGCTTCTTGATCTTGGTTTCCGAGTTGGTCTGCGGGATCTCCTCGCGCAGGCGGCCAATCTCGTGCTCCAGATCGATAGCGTTGAGCAGCTCGCGAACGGCCTCGGCGCCCATGCGCGCGTCGAAGTCGTCACCGAACTCTTCGAGGGCTTCGAAGTACTGCTCGTCATTCAGCAGCTGGCCCTTCTCCAGGGTGGTCATGCCCGGATCGATCACCACGTAGCTCTCGAAGTAGAGCACGCGCTCGATGTCACGCAGGGTCATGTCCAGCAGCAGGCCGATACGGGACGGCAGGGACTTCAGGAACCAGATGTGGGCGACCGGCGAAGCCAGCTCGATGTGGCCCATGCGCTCGCGGCGCACCTTGGCCAGGGCGACTTCCACGCCGCACTTCTCGCAGATCACACCGCGGTGTTTCAGGCGCTTGTACTTACCGCACAGGCACTCGTAGTCCTTCACCGGGCCGAAGATCTTGGCGCAGAACAGGCCATCGCGCTCCGGCTTGAAGGTACGGTAGTTGATGGTCTCCGGCTTCTTCACTTCACCGAAGGACCAGGAACGGATCATCTCGGGCGAGGCCAGACCAATACGGATGGCATCGAACTCTTCGATTTGACCCTGGTTTTTCAACAGATTCAGCAAGTCTTTCAAGGCCTTTCCTCCTCACGGACCCGCTACGACCGGCCTTGACCAGCCGTAGCGTTTTGGGCGTCGCGTGTTATTCGGTTTCCAGTTCGATGTCGATGCCGAGCGAACGGATCTCTTTGATCAACACGTTGAAGGACTCGGGCATGCCGGCCTCCATGCGGTGATCGCCGTCCACGATGTTCTTGTACATCTTGGTCCGGCCGTTCACGTCGTCCGACTTCACGGTCAGCATTTCCTGCAGGGTGTAGGCGGCGCCGTAGGCTTCCAGTGCCCAGACCTCCATCTCCCCGAAACGCTGGCCACCGAACTGCGCCTTACCACCCAGCGGCTGCTGGGTAACCAGGCTGTAGGAGCCGGTGGAACGTGCGTGCATCTTGTCGTCGACCAGGTGGTTCAGCTTGAGCATGTACATGTAGCCGACGGTGGTCGGACGCTCGAACATGTTCCCGGTACGACCGTCGAACAGGCGCATCTGGCCGCTCTCCGGCAGGTCGGCGAGCTTCAGCATGGCCTTGATCTCGCTTTCCTTGGCACCGTCGAACACCGGGGTCGCCATCGGAACGCCAGCGCGCAGGTTCTTCGCCAGGTCCAGGATTTCCTGGTCGCCCAGTTCGTCCAGGCTTTCCTGACGGCCACCGATCTCGTTGTAGATCTCGTGGAGGAACTTGCGCAGCTCGGCGATCTTGCGCTGCTCTTCGAGCATGCGGTTGATCTTCTCGCCCAGGCCCTTGGCCGCGAGGCCCAGGTGGGTTTCGAGGATCTGACCGACGTTCATACGAGACGGCACGCCCAGCGGGTTCAGGACGATGTCGACCGGGGTGCCATTGGCGTCGTGCGGCATGTCTTCGACCGGCATGATCACGGAGACCACACCCTTGTTACCGTGACGGCCCGCCATCTTGTCGCCCGGCTGAATGCGGCGCTTGATGGCCAGGTAGACCTTGACGATCTTCAGCACGCCCGGAGCCAGGTCGTCGCCTTGCTGCAGCTTGCGCTTCTTGTCTTCGAACTTGTCGTCCAGCATCTGGCGACGGTCAGACAGATAGGCCTGGGCCTTTTCCAGCTGCTCGTTCAGGGCGTCTTCGGACATGCGCAGCTTGAACCACTGGCCGCGCTCGAGACCGTCGAGGTACTCGTGGGTGATCTCGGTGCCCTTCTTCACGCCGGCGCCACCTTCAGCGACCTGGCCGACCAGGGCGGAACGCAGACGCTCGAAGGTCGCGCCTTCGACGATGCGGAACTCTTCGTTGAGGTCCTTGCGGATCTCGTCCAGCTGCATCTTCTCGATCGACAGCGCGCGGCTGTCGCGCTCCACGCCGTCGCGGGTGAAGACCTGCACGTCGATGACGGTGCCCTTGGTGCCGGTCGGCACGCGCAGGGAGGTGTCCTTCACGTCGGACGCCTTCTCACCGAAGATCGCGCGCAGCAGCTTCTCTTCCGGAGTCAGCTGGGTCTCGCCTTTCGGGGTGACCTTGCCGACCAGGATGTCGCCGGCCTGGACTTCAGCGCCGACGTAGACGATGCCCGCCTCGTCCAGCTTGTTCAGCGCGGCCTCACCCACGTTCGGGATGTCCGCGGTGATCTCTTCTGGGCCGAGCTTGGTGTCACGCGCCACACAGGTCAGTTCCTGGATGTGGATGGTGGTGAAGCGGTCTTCCTGGACCACGCGCTCGGACAGGCAGATGGAGTCTTCGAAGTTGAAGCCGTTCCAGGGCATGAACGCGACGCGCATGTTCTGACCCAGGGCCAGCTCGCCCATGTCGGTGGACGGACCATCGGCCAGGATGTCGGCGCGAGCGACCACGTCACCCTTCTGCACCAGCGGACGCTGGTTGATGCAGGTGTTCTGGTTCGAACGGGTGTACTTGGTCAGGTTGTAGATGTCGACGCCGGCTTCACCGGTCTCGACTTCGTCGTCGTTGACACGAACCACGATACGGCTGGCATCGACCGAGTCGATCACGCCGCCACGGCGGGCCACGACGCAAACGCCGGAGTCGCGCGCCACGTTGCGTTCCATGCCGGTACCGACCAGGGGCTTGTCGGCACGCAGGGTCGGCACGGCCTGACGCTGCATGTTCGAACCCATGAGTGCACGGTTGGCGTCGTCGTGCTCGAGGAACGGAATCAGCGAGGCAGCGACGGAAACGACCTGCTTCGGCGACACGTCCATCAGGGTCACGTCTTCCGGCGCCTTGACGGTGAATTCGTTCAGGTGACGTACGGCTACCAGCTCGTCAACCAGCTGACCCTGCTCGTTCATGGTGGCCGAGGCCTGGGCGATGACGTGGTCGGCCTCTTCGATAGCGGAGAGGAAGACGATCTCGTCGGTCACCTGGGTGCCGTTGACAACGCGGTACGGGCTTTCCAGGAAGCCGTACTGGTTGGTGCGGGCGTAGGTCGCCAGGGAGTTGATCAGACCGATGTTCGGGCCTTCAGGGGTTTCGATCGGGCACACGCGGCCGTAATGGGTCGGGTGTACGTCACGAACCTCGAAGCCTGCGCGCTCACGGGTCAGACCGCCTGGGCCGAGTGCAGAAACGCGGCGCTTGTGGGTGATCTCGGAGAGCGGGTTGTTCTGGTCCATGAACTGCGACAGCTGGCTGGAACCGAAGAACTCCTTGATCGCGGCAGCCACCGGCTTGGCGTTGATCAGGTCCTGCGGCATCAGGCCTTCGCTTTCGGCCATGGACAGACGTTCCTTGACCGCGCGCTCTACACGCACCAGGCCCACGCGGAACTGGTTCTCGGCCATCTCGCCGACGCAACGGACACGGCGGTTACCCAGGTGGTCGATGTCGTCGACGATACCCTTGCCGTTACGGATGTCGACCAGGGTCTTGAGGACGTCGACGATGTCTTCCTTGCTCAGCACACCGGAGCCTTCGATCTCGGAACGACCGATGCGGCGGTTGAACTTCATGCGGCCAACGGCGGACAGGTCGTAACGCTCGGCGCTGAAGAACAGGTTGTTGAACAGGGTCTCGGCGGCTTCCTTGGTCGGCGGCTCGCCCGGGCGCATCATGCGGTAGATCTCGACCAGGGCTTCCAGTTGGTTGCCGGTGGAATCGATCTTCAGGGTGTCCGAAATGAACGGACCGCAGTCGATGTCGTTGGTGTACAGGGTCTCGATGCGGACTACCTGGGCCTTGGCGATCTTCACCAGCAGGTCGGTGGTCAGCTCGGTATTGCACTCGGCGATGATCTCACCAGTGGCCGGATGCACGATGGCCTTGGCCGAGGTGCGACCAAGGACGTAGTCCATCGGGACTTCCAGTTCCTTGATACTGGCTTTTTCCAGCTGGTTGATATGGCGGGCAGTGATACGACGGCCCTGCTCCACGATCACCTTGCCGTTCTCGTCCTTGATGTCGAACACGGCGATTTCGCCGCGCAGACGTTGCGGGACCAGCTCCAGGTGCAGGCCTTCGCCCTTCACATGGAAGACGTTGGTGGCGTAGAAGGCGTTCAGCACTTCTTCAGTGGTGTAGTTCAGTGCGCGCAGCAGGACGGTAGCCGGCAGCTTGCGGCGACGGTCGATACGCACGAACACGCAGTCCTTCGGATCGAACTCGAAGTCCAGCCAGGAACCGCGGTAGGGAATGATGCGAGCGGAGTACAGCAGCTTGCCCGAGCTGTGGGTCTTGCCACGGTCGTGGTCGAAGAACACGCCCGGGGAGCGGTGCAGCTGGGACACGATGACGCGCTCGGTACCGTTGATGATGAAGGTACCGTTCTCGGTCATCAGGGGGATTTCCCCCATGTAGACTTCCTGCTCCTTGATGTCCTTGATCGCTTTGTTCGACGACTCTTTGTCGAAGATGATCAGACGGACTTTTACCCGCAGCGGCACGGCGAAGGTCACGCCACGCAGCACGCATTCCTTGACATCGAAGGCCGGCTCGCCCAGGCGATAACCGACGTATTCCAGGGCGGCGTTGCCGGAATAGCTGATGATCGGGAAAACAGACTTGAAGGCCGCGTGCAGGCCGATGTCACGGAACTGCTCTTTGCTGACTCCCGCCTGCAGGAATTCGCGATACGAATCCAGCTGGATGGCCAGGAGGTAGGGTACATCCATGACGTCCGGCAACTTGCTAAAGTCTTTGCGGATACGTTTTTTCTCAGTGTATGAGTAAGCCATCAGCGTTCCCCAGCTTGGTCACCTGCTTGTTTGGCCCCTCCGACGGGAGTAGCCAGAAAATCTTGCAGACCCCTTGGTCTGCTCCGCCTCCCAGTGGAGGTCGGGTCACGTCCCAGGTGGCGTACGGAGACAACCACCTAGAACGGAAAAAGGCCGGTGGCATTAGCCACCAGCCGTCAGCCTTGCGCGGAGCGCACCGGCTGTAGACGCAAGGTCGTCGCTTACTTGAGCTCGACTTTGGCGCCAGCTTCTTCCAGAGCTTTCTTGGCAGCTTCGGCCTCTTCTTTCGAAGCGCCTTCCTTGACCACGCCCGGGGCGCCGTCAACAACTGCCTTGGCTTCTTTCAGACCCAGACCGGTCAGTTCGCGAACGACCTTGATCACGTTCACTTTCTTCTCGCCGGCTTCGGTCAGGATGATGTTGAACTCGGTTTGTTCTTCAACGACAGCAGCGGCAGCAGCCGGGCCAGCAGCAGCGGCGGCAGCAGCGGTAACACCGAACTTCTCTTCCATCGCCTTGATCAGTTCAACGATCTGCATGACGGACATTTCGGATACGGCGTTGATGATGTCTTCGTTGGTCAGAGCCATGACTCTAATTCCTGTATTGGTGGACAGCCTTCGCGGCCATCAAAATTAAAAGTTTTCGTGAAAGTGACTATGCGGCCTGGATCAGGCAGCAGCGCCTTCTTTCTGGTCGCGAATAGCCGCCAGAGTACGAGCCAGCTTGCTGGTAGCGCCTTGAATAACGCTCATCAGCTGTGCAACGGCTTCGTTGTAGGTCGGCAGAGTCGCCAGTACGTCGATCTGATTGGCTGCGAGGAACTGGCCCTCGAATGCAGCGGCCTTGATCTCGAACTTGTCCTGACCCTTGGAGAACTCCTTGAAGATACGGGCAGCAGCGCCCGGATGTTCGTTGGAGAACGCAATCAGGGTCGGGCCTTTGAACACGTCGTTGAGCACTTCGAACTGAGTGCCGGCAACGGCGCGGCGGGCCAGGGTGTTACGTACGACACGCACGTATACACCAGCCTCGCGGGCCTCTTTACGGAGTCCGGTCATAGCGGCTACGGTCACGCCACGGGCATCAGCCACGACAGCGGACAGGCCAGCTTTGGCAGCCTCGTTGACTTCAGCGACGATGGCCTTCTTGTCTTCGAGTTTAATTGCCACGGGTCTAACTCCTGGATGTTACCGTTTCGTCCAGCCGAGGCCGGACGGCGTTTTGGTGTCTGATTCGGTAAACGAATCGGGAGCACCATCTGCGTAGGCTCGGGAATCGCTTCCCAGTTTGAGGCTTGCGCCGCCTACGGTCTTGGATAGCCCCCGCCAGGCAGGGACCCCAATACCTGGCGCGACGGACGAGTCCGTCGCGCATTTATCACTTAGCCTTCGAGGGAAGCCTGATCGATCTGCAGACCCGGGCCCATGGTGGTGCTCAGGGTCACGCGCTTCAGGTACACACCCTTGGAGGTGGACGGCTTCAGACGCTTCAGGTCAGCCAGCAGAGCTTCTACGTTCTGCTTCAGCTTGATCGGCTCGAAGTCGACCTTGCCGACGGAAGCGTGAATGATGCCGTTCTTGTCGGTACGGAAACGCACCTGACCAGCCTTGGCGTTCTTCACGGCGGTAGCCACGTCCGGAGTCACGGTACCGACCTTCGGGTTCGGCATCAGGCCGCGCGGACCGAGGATCTGGCCCAGCTGACCGACAACACGCATCGCGTCCGGGGAAGCGATGACCACGTCGTAGCTCAGGTCGCCGCCCTTCATCTCGGCAGCCAGCTCATCCATGCCAACGCGATCGGCGCCGGCAGCCAGGGCAGCTTCAGCGCCCGGACCCTGGGTGAACACGGCAACGCGGACGCTCTTGCCAGTGCCGTTCGGCAGAACGGTGGCACCACGAACGACCTGGTCGGATTTACGCGGATCGACGCCCAGATTGATGGAGACGTCCACGGACTCCTTGAACTTGGAGGTAGCCAGTTCAGCCAGCAGTTTGGCGGCATCTTCGAAGCCGTATTGCTTGCCAGCTTCTACTTTCTCGGCGATTGCCTTTTGGCGCTTGGTCAGCTTAGCCATTACACACCCTCCACGTTCAGGCCCATGCTACGAGCGGAACCGGCGATGCTACGCACGGCCGCATCCAGGTCAGCTGCAGTCAGATCAGCCTTCTTGGCTTTGGCGATCTCTTCCAGCTGAGCACGGGTAACGGTGCCTACTTTCTGGGTGTTCGGACGCGGAGAACCGCTGGCGATGCCGGCCGCTTTCTTCAGCAGCACGGAAGCCGGGGTGCTCTTGGTCTCGAAAGTGAAGCTGCGGTCGCTGTATACGGTGATGATCACGGGAGTCGGCAGACCCGGCTCGAGGCCTTGGGTACGGGCGTTGAACGCCTTGCAGAATTCCATGATGTTCACGCCGTGCTGACCCAGGGCAGGGCCGACCGGCGGCGACGGGTTGGCCTGAGCGGCCTTCACTTGCAGCTTGATATAAGCTTGAATCTTCTTAGCCATTTAAAACTCCAGTTACGGGTTCTAGCGCCCGAAGGCTCCCCGATTGCTTTCGCGTTTATCCCAGTGACGACAAAACCCCGCAACCTAGGGCTGCGGGGTTGGGATGCCAATTTCAGTTAAGCCTTCTCGACCTGACTGAACTCCAGCTCTACCGGGGTAGAGCGGCCAAAGATGAGCACGGCCACCTGGATCCGGCTCTTCTCGTAGTTGACCTCTTCGACGACACCATTGAAGTCGGCAAACGGACCATCGATGACACGAACGGTCTCGCCCGGCTCGAACAGGGTCTTCGGCTTCGGCTTGTCCCCGCTATCAGCAACGCGACGCAGGATGGCTTCAGCTTCTTTCTCAGTGATGGGAGCCGGCTTATCGGCAGTACCACCGATAAAGCCCATGACGCGCGGCGTATCCTTGATCAAGTGCCAAGTCGCCTCGTTCATCTCCATCTGAACCAGCACATAGCCGGGGAAGAACTTGCGTTCGCTCTTGCGCTTCTGGCCATTACGCATCTCCACCACTTCTTCAGTGGGGACCAGAATCTCGCCGAACTCGTCTTCCATGCCGGCCAGCTTGACGCGCTCGATCAGCGAGCGCATGACATGCTTCTCGTAACCCGAGTAAGCATGCACAACGTACCAACGCTTAGCCACGGCGCACCTATTAACCAACAATCAACGAAACAAGCCAGCCGAGCAGGGTATCGACCCCCCACAACAGCAGCGACATTACCAGCACGACAGCCACGACGATCAGAGTGGTCTGGGTGGTTTCCTGACGGGTCGGCCAAACAACCTTGCGAATTTCCGCGCGAGCTTCCTTGGCAAGAACGAAGAAAGCCTGCCCTTTGGACGTCTGCAGCGCCACGACAGCAGCAACAGCGGCAAGAGCGAGAAGCGCGAGAACGCGATACAGGATCGGCTCAGCAGAGAAGTACTGATTGCCGACCACACCAACAGCAACAAGAGCCACCACAACGACCCACTTCAGAGCGTCGAAGCGTGTTTCTTTGGCTTCAGCCTTGGCATTCATCAGCTAGGATCCTGTGAGAGAAATGCCAGATTCTCATTCTTGGAATCTGGCAGGCCAGGAGGGAATCGAACCCCCAACCTGCGGTTTTGGAGACCGCCGCTCTGCCAATTGAGCTACTGGCCTGTAACAAAGTCAGGCCGACCATTATGCCGGCCTGATACACCAAGATCAACCCGTTATTCGATGATCTTGGCCACAACACCGGCGCCTACGGTACGACCGCCTTCGCGAATCGCGAAGCGCAGGCCGTCTTCCATGGCGATCGGAGCGATCAGGGTGACAACCATCTTGATGTTGTCGCCCGGCATTACCATCTCAACGCCTTCCGGCAGTTCGCAGTTACCGGTCACGTCAGTGGTACGGAAGTAGAACTGCGGACGGTAGCCCTTGAAGAACGGAGTGTGACGACCACCCTCTTCCTTGGACAGCACGTACACTTCGCACTCGAACTTGGTGTGCGGCTTGATGGTGCCCGGCTTGGCCAGAACCTGGCCACGCTCTACGTCGTCACGCTTGGTGCCGCGCAGCAGGACGCCAACGTTCTCACCAGCGCGACCTTCGTCGAGCAGCTTGCGGAACATTTCAACGCCGGTGCAGGTGGTCTTGGTGGTCGCACGAATGCCGACGATCTCGACTTCTTCCTGAACCTTGACGATGCCACGCTCAACACGACCGGTAACCACGGTGCCGCGACCGGAAATGGAGAACACGTCTTCGATCGGCAGCAGGAACGGCTGATCGATGGCACGCACCGGCTCCGGAATGTAGGAGTCCAGGGTTTCAACCAGCTTACGAACGGCGGAAACGCCGATTTCGTTGTCGTCCTTGCCTTCCAGGGCCATCAGAGCGGAACCAATGATGATCGGAGTGTCGTCGCCCGGGAAGTCGTAGGTGTTCAGCAGGTCGCGAACTTCCATCTCGACCAGTTCCAGCAGCTCAGCGTCGTCAACCATGTCGGCCTTGTTCAGGAACACGACAATGTAAGGAACGCCTACCTGACGGGACAGCAGGATGTGCTCGCGGGTCTGCGGCATGGGGCCGTCAGCAGCGGAGCAAACCAGGATCGCGCCGTCCATCTGGGCAGCACCGGTGATCATGTTCTTCACGTAGTCAGCGTGACCGGGGCAGTCAACGTGAGCGTAGTGACGAACGGCGGAATCGTACTCAACGTGGGAAGTGTTGATGGTGATACCGCGAGCCTTCTCTTCCGGCGCGTTGTCGATCTGGTCGAACGCACGAGCGGAACCGCCCCAGGTCTCGGAGCAGACCTTGGTCAGAGCAGCAGTCAGAGTGGTCTTGCCATGGTCAACGTGACCGATGGT
>NZ_SSOJ01000106.1 GCF_029871205.1 Pseudomonas sp. BN417
TCGGACTGGCTCAGGCCCACGGAGGTGTTCATGGCTGCGCCGACGCTGGTCTGGTAGGCCGCGCCGATGCTGAGGAACTTGGCCATGCCGATGGTTTCGATCTTGGTCTTGGCGACGGTTTCGGTCTTGTGGCCGCCGATGGTGACGCGGCGGTTGCGGCCGATCTCGATGGTCTCGTTCTTGCCCACGTCTTCCTTGCGGTGCCGGCCGATGGAGATGGTTTCGTCGTTGCCGACATCCTCCTTGCGGTCGTGGCCGATGGAGACGGTCTCGTCGTTGTCCACGCGCTCGCTACGGTCATGGCCGACGAAGGTGGTCTCGTCGTTGTTGACGATGTTGTTCTGGTCCTTCTGGGCGTGGATGAAGACCTCTTCCTGCCCGGCCTCGTCCTCGTAGCGGATTTCATTGAAGCCATCGCCCTTGTGGGTCTGGCTCTTGATGCTCATGCGCGTCTTGTTGGCCGGCAGCTCGTAGGGCGGCAACTGCAGGGCGTTGTAGGTCCGGCCCGTGATGACGGGCTGGTCCGGGTCCCCATCGAAGTTGCTGACGATGACCTCCTGGCCGATGCGCGGGATGGCCATGTGGCCCCAGAGCGCGCCCGCCCAGTTCTGCGACACCCGTATCCAGCAGGAGCTGTGCTCGTCGTTCCTGCCTTCGCGGTCCCACGGGAACTGCACCTTCACCCGGCCGTACTCGTCGCAGTAGATTTCCTCGCCCGGTGGGCCGACCACGGTGGCCTGCTGCGGGCCGTCGATGCGCGGCTTGGACAGCGGCTCGGCGCGCCACTCGGCATCGTCCGGCACCAGGGTGGCGGTGCTGCTGTAGTGCGTGCCCTGGGCGGCGTCGGCGCTTTCCTCGGCCTGGCTGGTGTACTGCCTGCCATGGTGCTCGATGCGCACCGGGCGCCAGCCGCGGTTCATGTCCGCACGTGGGTGGCCGATGAGGTCGAAGGCGATGCCCGGCACCAGGCGCGCGTCGTCGCCCTCGACGGTGGCTTGGCGCACATCGCCGCGGTGGCCGCGCAGGCGGTCCTGGGTGAAGCCCTCGCCCGCCGCGCTCTTGTAGCGCCCGGGGTAGTCGTAGCGCTCATAGCCGCGCGCCTGGTGCACCAGGTAGTCGCCATCGCGCTTGGTCTGCTGGTGGTAGCGCGGGTTCTTGAAGTCGTAGTCGCGTTGGGTCTGGCGCGCGGTGCGCACGTTCTCGCTGTAGGCGAAGCTGCGCAGCGCCGGGCGTGGGCGGTCGCCGCCGGCCATGGGGTTGTACTCCACCGGCAGGCCCGCCTGCTTGCCGAATATCCACAGGCGGTCGCAGTGGATGAGGCGGTGGCCCTCGGCGCTGTGCTGGAAGCCGTAGAAGAACCCTTCCTCGCGCATGATGCGTTCGACGAAGTGGTAGTCGGTGTCGCCGGCCTGCACGCAGTACTCGCGCGGTTCGTGGGGGTTGGTGACCTTCTGCTCGTAGTCCAGGGTGATGCTGTGCTTCTTGAGCACGGCCTGGGCGATGTCGGGCACAGAGAGGGTCTGGAAGATGCGCCAGTCCGAGGCCAGCTGCAGGCGGGTCAGACGCGGCTCCACGGTGGCGCGGTAGCGGGTGCGGCGAAAGCCGGTATCACCTTGGACGAAGGCCGAGACGGTGCCGTGGACGAAGCGCACCGGCTGGCCGCCCTGCCAGATGGTGAGCAGCCCGGGGCCGTCGAGCACCTGGCCGAAGTCGACGGCCGGGTTGGCGCAGCTCAGGTCGACGTCCAGCTTGAAGGTCTCGGACAGGCCTTCGTTGAGGTGGAACTCGACCACCTCGAAGTCGTCGCTGCCGGCGAGGAAGGTGAAGCGCAAATCGGATTGAACGGCCATGGGAAATCCTTGCCGGACCGCTGCCGGCCCAGTGCTCCTTGTGCAAGAGGGAGCAACCGGCGCGCGTAGCGCCGGTTGCCGGATATGCCTGGGGGTTAGGCTTCCTGGGGCTTGCGCCAGTCGTCAGAGGCTTCGGTGCCGGCGATGGCATGGGTCCAGGTGATCTTGCGGTAGGCCATGGCGACCTTGACCAGTTGGGTATACGCAGCCTTGCTCGGGTCCTGCGCGTGCGGCAGGACGGTGTTGATGTTGACGACGGTGGCGTCTTCGAGCTTGGTGGTGAAGAAGTGCTCCTGCTTGCCCTCGGTGGAGGTGCGGTACCACTTCACTTCCACTTCCGGAAGCATTTCGCCAGAGGCCAGGGCTTGATACAGCAGCGGGGTGGCCTTGTTCAGCGGCGCGGTGAAGATAAAGGGCTTGTGCACGCGCTGGCCGGAAGGCTGGCCGCTCTGCGGGTCGGTCGGGGTGGCGATCAGGTGCTCGATTTCCTGGACCAGGATCTGGTCCTCATGGCCTTCCTGGTAGACGTTGCCCACGGAGTCGGCAGTGAAGGCGCCCTGGGTGATGTTGCCCTGGGTCTTGCCCTGGATGCTGATATAGGCGGGAGTTGGCATTGGCTGCTTCCTTGTATCGTTGAGGTGAAGGCCCTGAGGGCCGCGCGCCATCGGTGATGACAAGGGGGGTATCGCAATCGCCGTGCCAGCTGCTTTCTGATTTCTACATTCCTCTTTAATAACAATGAGTTAGTGGCTTTCTACGTGAGTTGGAAGCCGCGCCCTCGGAAGCCGATTCGCTGAAAAACGCTTTTTTTCAAGGGTTTTCGAGCCACTGTTGGCCCGATTAATCGTAAGTAATTGATTTTTATATAGAAAAAATCGGGCCATTTCTGGCCCGGCGAGCCATTTCTGGCCCGATGCGCCTCCTGGCTTCGATATGGAGGCCTGGTCGCGCCGCCGGGAGGATGTCGGGCACGGAGAGGGTCTGGAAGATGCGCCAGTCCGAGGCCAGCTGCAGGCGGGCCAGACGCGGCTCCACGATGGCGCGGTAGCGGGTGCGGCGAAAGCCGGTATCGCCTTGGACGAAGGCCGAGACGGTGCCGTGGACGAAGCGCACCGGCTGGCCGCCCTGCTAGATGGTGAGCAGCCCGGGGCCGTCGAGCACCTGGGCGAAGCCGACGGCCGGGTTGGCGCAGCTCAGCTCCACGTCCAGCTTGAAGGTCTCGGACAGGCCTTCGACCAGATGGAACTCGACCATGTCGAAGTCGTCGCTGCCGGCGAGGAAGGTAAAGCGCAAATCGGATTGGACGGCCATGATCTATCTCTCCCTACTGTTTCCGCCGCTCAAGGCTTGAGGATGCTTTCGAGGGACTGCAGAACCTGGTCGGTGGTGCTACCCAGGCTCATGGAGAAGTAGAGGTAGGCGCCTATCAGTACGACCCCGGCGATGGCCCAAGGCGTCCACAGGGGCCATTGGCGCG
The DNA here is from genome assembly GCF_029871205.1 of Pseudomonas sp. BN417. Taxonomy (GTDB): domain Bacteria; phylum Pseudomonadota; class Gammaproteobacteria; order Pseudomonadales; family Pseudomonadaceae; genus Metapseudomonas. The sequence continues at coordinate 3,328 of NZ_SSOJ01000106.1, forward strand.
CCAGGCGGTAGCGGCGGGAGGCGACGTTGTCGGGCGCGTCGGTCAGGCGTTCCGGCGCATCGCCGCGTTGTGTACGGAGAATCTTGTGCAGCTTTCCAATGATGTCGTTGAGAGTGTCTTTATGGTTGTGCTGCTGGCCGTACTTGCCCTGGAAGCCCAGGCACAGGCACAGGTACTTGAACTCCAGCACGTCGCGGTAGCGAGCCGGGTCCATCTGCATGCGCGCCAGGACGGTGAAGAATTTCTCGCCGCCCCAGGTTTCGTTGTGGTGGTAGCTGAGCAGGGAGCGCTCCCGCCACAGCGATGCCCGGCCCCAGGCGGTGGCCATGACGGCCTCGTCGATGTAGGCGCACAGCGCGTAGCGGTAGGCCAGCTGCGTGGCACCGTCATAGCCCAGTTGGCGGACTTCTTCGGACAGCGCGGTTATCTGGTCGCGCACGTTGGCGTAGAGCTTGGGAATGTCGTCGCATTTGTCGAGGCGACGCAGGCGTATCACCAGCCCCAGCAGGGGCTGGGCAGCGTCCACCAAGGGGTTGAGGCTGTGGCCGCGCAACTGGAATTGCAGGTCGTCGTCCTGGTCGATGCGGAACACCGAGTCGTAGAGCATGCTGCCCTTGTCGCGGATGTCCGCCATCGGCGCGGTGCGCAGGAAGTCATCCTGTGGCCGGGTGGTGGGCATGGGTGACTGCCCTTGCTGTGCGTCGGGTTCCTGTGAGGGGCGGTTGACCCGGTCGTTGCCGATTTCGATGGTGGTGGTCATGTCATTGGCTCCGAATGGCCCAGAATTGCATTTCCAGCTCCGGGAACTCGCCACTGATGTGGAAGCCGAAGCAGTTGGCGCCCTTTGGCATCAGCTTGTGCCAGGCGACCGAGGTGCGATCGAGCTGGAAGTATGTGAAGCCGGCATGGAATGGCAGGTGCCTCGGCGCCACGGGCAGCGGGCTGAGCGGTATGCCGGGCAGTTGCAGGCGAATGAGATCCATCAGTGTCTGCTGTGAGCACACCTTGGCCTGCTGCTGGAACAACTGGCGCATCTGTTCCAACGGCATGCGCGCCCGCACGGCGAGGATGAATTCCGCGCTCTGCATCAGGCTCGCGTCGTTGACCTGCGCGGTGACAATGCCGTGCGCCTGCTTGACCAGGGGCAGCGAGACGGCGCGCGGCTGCAGCACGGTGCTGAGCAGCTGGCGCAGGTAGTCTTCCAGCATCTGGAAGGAACCCTTGGGATTGTCGTGCTGGTAGGCCGGGAACTCGGGCGCCAGGCGGCCCTCGTCGATGCAGGTGGCCAGTTCGCCGCACGCCTGGCCGCAGGCCAGATAGGCCTCGACCGGTCGCACGTCTGGATCGCGGGCCATGTGGCGGAACAGGTGCAGCCAGCGGTTGAGGGCCTGCAGTAGGTTGAAGTCGGTGACGTCGGCCACGCCGGACTGACCAGGCGAGCCGATGCGTTGGGCGATGCTCTTGGTGCGCTCCTGCATCAGCGAGGAGATTTCTTCCATGAAATGCGCCAGCGGACGGATGGCATTGAGGTGCAGGCCGGTGATGTAGAACCCGGTATCCATTGTGAGGCTGCCATCCGGCCGCAGGTCGAGGATGCGGCCCAGGGCCAGTCCGGTGAAGGCGCTGCGGTCGTCGCGCTCCAGTGCCAGTTGCAGGTTGGGCACGGCGAGGTCCAGCGGAACGTGGTTGCCCTGGTGGCTGTGGGTGTCGCGGACTTCCTCGGTACGCAGGACGTAGCGGGTGTTGCCGTAGGTATCCGGCCAGCGTACCTGGGCAGTGCCGTCCGAGCGCAGCGGCAGGGTGAGGTAGACCGTCTGGTTGGCCGCGCCGGCGGCGGTAATGGCGAGCGGGTCTGGCGGCGGTTGGTCATGGGGAATATCGAACAGCGTGCCATCGGGCATGATGCCCCTGGCACGGACGATGGCAATCTTGCCGAAGGCGAGGAATTCCTGGTTCAGCTCCAGCTCGGAGAAGCCGTACCCGTACCGGCTTCCCTGGCGCGCGTTGATGTAGTGCTCCAGGTAGCGAGCGGTTTGCTGGAAGTGCTGGGGCTTGACGAACAGGCCCTCGCCCCAGACAACGGGATTGCGGGTGGTCATGGGTGGGTCCTTGCGTGAGGGGCCGCGCAGACATCGCCCTGCGCAGGCCGGTAGCTTTCATCGGTGATGGCCACGCGTGTGCTCTGCAGCATCACCATCAAGGGGTACTTGCGTCCGCGTGGCTCAATCCGGAATACGTCATGCCAGCGCTCGGCATTGGGGTCGTGAAAGTCCGCCACCACGGCGATGTAGCGGGTCTTTTCGTCGATGGCGCTGTACTCGATGAACTTGAACTGCCCCGGCGCCAGGGTGTAGTCGTCCGCGGCCAGGAAGGTGCTTCCCAACGCCTTCTTGGCGTCCTGGCGCAGCAACACGGGGTCGACGTTCTTGAGCATCGAGTCGTCCTTGAGCTGCAGTACACGGAAGGCGATCGGGGTTGCGGCGCTCGGCGTCGCGCGCACCTCGTCAGCGACAGGGACGATGCCTACGGTGCGGCTGTACTGGCCGAGGTCCTGGGCCTGCAGGGATTGAGTCCCTGGATCCGCGTCAGCGCCTGACAGGGGTTGCCGCCTCAGCAACCAGTGCGCCGGGTACGGCCCGCGTGACGTCGCGGTGCTGGTGAACAGTGTCTCGGGGAGTGTCTTGCCCAGGGTGAAGGGCGGGTATTGTTCGCCGACCGCCAGCCCGGGAATCGATGTCTTTTCCTGGGTAACCCGTGAGTGGGGTGAGCGTGCCGGCTCTTCCTGGAGGTGCCCGAGCAACGCCCGCAGGTGCTCGATGAGCTCGCCCTTGTTCGCGCTGCGCAGGCTGACCGCGAACGGGCCATCCTCCTCCAGTTCCAGGGAAGGAGCCTCGACGTCCTCGAGGGGCGCTGCTGTCGGGCAGCTGACCGGGTTCGGGTTGACGTCGGGGCTGGCGTACAGGCTCAGGGCGACCTGCGTGGGCTGGTCCTCGGCGGCGCCTACCTGGATGGAGGGGTCCATCAGTATCTGCCCGGTCTTCTTGAAGACGTTGCCCACTGTGCTGCATCCGGCAAGGCTTGCGGCGAGCAGGAGCACGATGGCTTGTTTCATTACGCCTCCGTGCGCAATGCCTGGTCGAAGACTTGCTCGAAGACTTCCCAGAACAGTTTCTCGAAGCCTTGCTGCCGGCCAGAGGTCAATTCGGTGTAGTAGTGCCCGTACATGCGCCAGGCCCAGTCATCCGAGTGCGCCTGTCCCGATTGCACGCTGCGATAGCGTTGGAACCGCTGTTGCAGTTGTTCGGGGGAGAAGGCTTGCAACAGAGCGCCGAGGCCCGCCGTAATGGCCTTTTGTATGGCAACCTGCTGCCGTTGGAGTTGTTCCAGCGACTCCTCCACTGCCGCGGCTGGCGACAGGTGCACGACGCTGCGCTCCGCGGAGAACAGCGCACGCACGGTATCCGGGTAGCTCTGGCCGAGGCGCAAGGGGTTGTCTTCGATGGGTTGCAAGGTCCGTCCGGCCAGGGAAATTCTCTGCTGCTGGCCGGCCTGGCTGGCATTCAAGGCGGACAAGCCGCGAATCAGCGCGCCCAACGTACGGCCTGCTTCATGCAGCAGCGCATAGGCTTCTTGCCCATCCATGGCTCCAATCGGGGCGTCGATTCCCTCTACGAAAGGAGCGACCATGCCCGTCGGGTCATTGCCATTGGCAAGCTGCCCCTGCAGCCATTCCCTGGCGGCCGGAGTCTGGGTGTCCTGTTCCAACATGTGGGATTCTCCTGGGGCGTGCATGGGCGAGCCGTAGATGGCTTCAAGCTGGGTGGTGGAAACATCCGCCTGGGCGGCCAGCGGCGTGTGCCCGTAGTGATGTGGGTCGAGGCTGGCGGCGGCAGCGTCCCATTGCGTGGGTGCGCCAAGGGTGGAGTCCAACGCTTTCAGTGGGTCGAGCTGGCCTTGCGGCGGCGGTGGCTCGGCCAGCGCCTGGAACTCGGCCCATCCGGGCGGCTGTTGGGTGCTGCCCCTCGAATCCTCGGGCACGACGGTTGGCAGTCCATCCAGGTAGTCCTCGGACAGGTGGAGAATTTCGCCCACGTCGTGCTCGGCGAGGGTGCGGTGCGGATCGGGCAAATGGTGGTGTTCGTCATCCAGTCGAGCGGAGATGCGGTACGGACCGACATGCAGCGTGTCCGCATTGCGCAGCCTTGCGCTGGCGTTGAGGCCCAGCGGCCGAGTCTGGTCGTTTACGCGGGTATCGCCACACCGGTCGATGACGAGGTAGCCGCCGTCCTCATAGCGAATCTCGCAATGGCTGGCCTGTACCCTTCCCCTGCGATCATGCAATTCCCAATGGGCACCGTGCGAACCGATGGTTCCGCCGCCCGTGTCGAAGCTGTGCCGCGGTTTGCTGCCTTGCTGCAGCGCCTGGGGGTTTTCCACAACCAGGGACAGGCGAATGTCTGGAGTACTTGTATTCATGTGCGTACCGTGAGTCGAACCCGGGGAGGCCTGCGCAGTTCGGGTTGCTCCAGAAAGCTGGTCCATCCCAACTGTGAGCCGGAGCCGTCGGCCTGCCCGAGATTGAAGGGCGGGACTTCGTTCTCGCGCAGTCCCAGTTCAAGATCGCAAGGGGTCTGGTCGCGCAGGAGATAGGCAACCAGCATGCGCAGTCGCTCGAAGTTCTCGCCCTGAGGAAGAAACTGGCGAAATCGCGCTTCGGAAAGGTTGGTGATGACGATGGTGAACTTGCAGTGGCGCGTCCTGACGCTGTCGCCGACACGGAAGCTGTCGCCCAACTGGCCATTGAGACAGCCCAGTTGTGTGCGATCGCTCGGCGCGATGTCGGTGTAGCGCAGTTCGAAGTCGCGGATGGCGACGTCCTCAAGACCAAAGCAGTGCGCGACGAGCCCCGCGACCATCGCGGGCGAGCGGCTGCGGTGGACTACCGCACCGGCAAAACTGAGCAGCCGGCTCCAGGCAATGGGCGTGGCGCCTCGGATGGCGTCGTCCTTCAGCCCAACCAGCGCAAACAGCCGTTGCGATAGGCGGTCGCTCGCGCCGGGGCGAAAGCGTATGTAGTGCCGATACTTGCGCCAAGCCTGGTGCAGCAGGGTCAGCAATCTGTGGTTGAAGACGTCGAAAAATGCGGGCCGGATGCCCTCGCCCTGACCGGCCTCGTAGGCAAGTCGCTCCACGTAGTAGTCCGGCAGTGGCGAGTCGGGCCCGTGCATGCCGAAGAAGGTCGCTTGCACCAGGTACTGGTGCGGGTGGCTGTCTTCGAGGCGCTGCGCCAACGACACGTCGGAGGCGGGAAAGCCCATCCCGGCGTAGTTGGTCAGGCGGATGCGCTGCCCCTCGGCGGCAAAGGCGTCGTCGGACTCCAAGTCGTCGCCGTGCAGCCCGTGAAGGCGCTCGAGCAGTACAAAGAAGTCGTGGCCCTTGGCTTCGTCGAGGAGAATGGCACTCAAATCAGGGGCTGCGTTCCGCTGCGCATCGGCCATGCGTAGTGCTCCTGATTCTTGACGTTGATGGCTTCCAGCACATGAAACGATGAGATGCTGGCGTAGACGGAAAGAAAGTGGCTCAGCACCGTACCGAACAGGTAGAGGTCGCCTTCGCAGGAAAAGCCATCCTGGTCGAGCTTGACCACGCTGCGCACGCCCCGGATGGGCAACGCCTTGAACATGCGATCAACCGGCGCGGTCTCCACTTCCAGCAGGCCATCCAGGCGCATCTGCGTTGCACGTGCACGCTGGATGTCATGATGGGCAGCGAAGTCGTAGGCTCGAATGACCGCCTTCAATGGATCGGCGGAAAGCAGGGACAGGTAGGTAGGCGACAAGTTGGATATGAGGGTCCATTGCAGGTCGCCCTCCAGAACTGGCCGGTAGGAGGGCGTAGGCGTGGTCAGGTTGCGGCAAGACACGAATTTCGGCATGTCCTGTGTGCGTTCGCAGATGTCGCCCACAGCCAGCGACAATGGCAGGTCACGGTTGGTGCAGGTCAGCGAGAAGGAGACGGTCTCGTCCCGGCCGATGTAGCGCTGTTCGTCGCTGCGCACGAAGGACACCCGGTGTTCTACGCCCGGGCTCTCCAGCGATTGGTCGATGCGGGTACGGTAGTAGAGCGTGGCATGGCCCTGTTCGTAGTCGATCTGGTGGCGCAGCGACTCGAAAGGCTGGTAGGTGCGCAGCCATTCGCCGGGCTGGCCGGCGGACTCGCTTTTCCAGCCGTCGACGTGGTCGATGCTGAAAATCTCGAATGCCTCTGGGCGCTGGCCCGCCGGGCGCAGGCGGTGGTCCACTGTCTTGCCGGTCAGTCGCACCGGCTCGGCCTCATGCTCGAACAGGTTCACCGCCGGGGCGCAGTACAGCGCCAGGTCGCCCGAATGGATGCGCACGTCGTCGGGCATCGGGCGAGTGAAGTTGAACTCCAGCCGGATACGCTCCGTGCTATGGCTCGGCCAGAGGGAGCGCAGTCCGGTCAGGCCGAAAAAGAAGTATCTCCGCGGAAAGAGAAAGTACTCCTGGAGGATGCGATATCCATCCAGGGCGTTCTTCGGGTAGGGAAGCAACGCCTCGTCCGGGCTGAAGCCGGGGAAGACTATCTGGCTGGCGGGAATGTGCCGGACCACGCCATCGCATTCCAAGCGAACATCACCCAGGTACTTGGACAACCACAGGTAGAGCGTCATGGCGTTGTAGTCACTGCCGCTCAAGTAGAAGTCCAGCCGTTCGCAGTCGTAGGTGCTTGGCGGATTCTTGCTCAGGGTGGCAAGGTCCACCCGCACCGTTGACTTCTCCAAGGTATGTGCGTCGCTGACGCCGTCTATCTGCAGCGGGTAGATGGCAACATCCGAGCAGGTCCGATACTCGCACTCAACGCCGTCAACGCTGCGCGAGCGTATCCGCATGCCCATGGATATCTGTTGGCGCGTGGTGATGGCCCGGTCCACGGGCGGGAACTGCATGATGGTCGCGCTGGGCAGTGGCCGCAGGTAGTTGGGCCACAGCAATTGCAGCAGCGGATGTGTCAGCTCCGGGAGGTCATCCTCAATCTTCAAGCGAAGCTTGGCCGTCAGGAAGGCAAAACCTTCCAGCAGGCGCTCCACGTCCGGGTCAGTCGCTTCCTCACCGAGGAATCTCGCCAACTGCGGATTACTACGCGCGAACACACGCCCGAGTCGGCGCATGTAATCCAGTTCTTCCCGGAACTTCCCCTTCAGTGGCATCTAGCCTCCTCGGTAATCCATCACATCACGTTGATCCGCTGTTGTCGGTGGTGCACCAACAGGTCTATCTCCACTTGCTCCGAGGAGTCCTTGACGGGCACCAGACAGTGCAGGCGGAATTGCAGGCCAAGTGGCTGTTCGTTGGTGGCGAGGGGGTGAACATCCACAACCCGAACCCGTGGTTCGTAGGTGGCCACCACCTCCCTGATTTCCAGGCAGATCTGGTTTCGCAGATCCATCTGGCCTGCCCCGGCATCGTTCATGTCCGGCAGACCCAGTCCAGGGCAGCTCTGCGAGCCGCCCTGTCGGGTATTGAGCAGTAGCTCCAAATGGTTCTTGATGGCCCGAATGCGCTCGGTCGCCAGGTCCTGCCGCGTGCGGGCGCGCCGCGGCGGCAGGTTGGGGTCGAGCCGCTCAAACAGGCTTCCTTGTCCCGGCGACCGAGGCATGACTCAGCTCCTTGTCATTCCTTGTCCAGCCGACCGACCAGCGACAGCTCGAAGTTGGCGCCCATGTACTTGAAGTGCGGGCGGACCGACAACGAGACCTGGTACCAACCGGGGTTGCCGGCGACATCCTGCACGGTGACCTTGGCGGCTCGCAGCGGACGGCGGCTGCGCACATCGGACGACGGGCTTTCCTGGTCTGCGATGTATTGGCGTATCCAGTTGTTGAGCTCGCGCTCCAGGTCCTGGCGCTCCTTCCAGCTGCCGATCTGCTCGCGTTGCAGCACCTTGAGGTAGTGGGCCAGCCGGTTGACAATCATCATGTAGGGCAGCTGTGTGCCGAGCATGTAGTTGGTCTGCGCGGCTTTGCCTTCCACCGTGTTCGCGAAGACCTTGGGGCGCTGCACGGAGTTGGCGGAGAAGAAGGCGGCATTGTCACTGTCCTTTCGCATGGTCAGCGGAATGAAGCCCTCACTGGACAGCTCGAATTCCCTACGGTCGGAGACGAGCACCTCGGTGGGAATCTTGGCCTGCAGCTGACCAAGCGACTCGTACAGGTGGACCGGAAGATCGTCGACCGCGCCACCCGACTGCGGGCCGATAATGTTCGGGCACCAGCGGAATTGCGCAAAGCTGTCGGTGATGCGGCTCGCCAGCAGGAACGAGGTGTTTCCCCACAAGTAGTTGTCGTGATTGCCGTCGATGGTTTCGCGATAGTCGAAGCCGCGAACAGGGTTGTCCAACGGGTCGTAGGGCTGACGCAACAGGAAGCGCGGCATGGTCAGCCCCAGGTAGCGGGCATCCTCAGACTCACGCAGGCCGCGCCATTTGGTAAAGCGCGGGCCTTCGAAGATATCCTTGATTTCCTTGAGGTTCGGCAGCTCCTGGAAAGAGTCCACGTTGAGCATTTCAGGGCCGGCCGCGCCCAGGAAGGGGGCGTGAGCCATGGCACCCACCGAGGCAACATATCCAAGCAATTTGATGTCCGGAGCCGAAGGTCCGAAGGTGTAGTTGCTGACGATGCAACCCACCGGCTCGCCGCCGAACTGGCCGTAGCCGGAGGTGTAGACGTGCTTGTAAAGACCGCTGCGGGTGATATCGCTTGCGCTGTCAAAGTCATCCAGCAACTCGCGCTTGGTGACATGCAGCATGTACATGGTGATGTTTTCGCGGAAATTGGTGCGCTCAACGAGTACCTTGAGGCCGCGCCAAGCCGATTCCAGTTCCTGGAAGGCCGGTTGGTGCAGGACGTCATCAACCTGTTTGGAAAGCAGCGCGTCCAGCTTCGTCAGCATCTGGTCAACCAGTTGCTTGTTGATCGGCTGTTTGCGATCGCTGGACTTGAGTATCTCGGAGATAAAGACGGCTACACCGCGCTCGGCGATTGCATAGCCTTCCTGACTGGGCTCAAGGCGCGTTTGCGCCATGATCTGGGCCAGCAGGCCACCTTGCGGTTGGGATTCTTGCTTTTCGGCAGCGGCAGTTTGCGCCTTTGACATGGTCATGTCCTTTGAAACCTGAATTGATGGGAATGGTTGCTGGATCGCCTAGCGGCTTCGCCATAGGGGCGCGAGGTCGCGCAGCTCCCGGGTTCCGACTCAATAGAAGTTGGAGTCACCTGCCGTGGGGCCGATGGCCCCTGGCAAGTCGAGTCCGGATATGGAACTGAGCTCGAAGCCCTTTTGCTGAAGTGACTACCGGTCTCGCATGGCCACCAATGAGGGGTGGCGTCTAGCCAGGCGTGCGGATGCGCGTGGGCGCACGCCATCCCCGCCCCAGCTACCGTTTCCGGCATGTGTCGCTCATTGGTGATGGCCATATCCCTTGCAACCTTGGGTGGGGAGAGTCGGTGGGCTCGCGTCAGCTGTTGTTTGAGCCCAGCATCTGATCCAATTCCTTGGCCAGCTGGTTGCGCGCTTTGTCGTCGCTCAGCAGCCCTTGCAACTGCTTGCGAAACGCGGGGATATTTCCCAGCGGTCCTTTCAAGGCGACCAGTGCCTCTCGAAGCTCAAGCAGTTTGTTCAACTCGGGGATCTGACGAGCGACAGAGGTTGGGTTGAAGTCGTCGATGGAGCGGAATTTGAGGTCGACATGCAGGGTGTCTTCGGCGCCCTCCGTCAGTCGGTTGGGGACATCCATCTTCAACCCGATGCCGCTCTCGGCGAGCACATTGTTGAAGTTGTCCTTGTTGACCTGTACGGGCACTCGATCTTCGAGCGCGATGTCTTCCTCATGCCCCTTGAAGTCTCCCGTTACCAGCAACTTAAGGGGAAGTTCGACTTCCTCTTGCTCGCCACCCGTTGCTGGAACGTAAGTAATGTTGATGCGTTCCTTGGGGGCAACTGATCCTTTCTTTGCCATTAGCCACTCCTTCGATTTGTCGATTGTGAGTTGGTGTCCATTGAAGCTGCTTTGCTTGAGAGTAGAGCCAGGCTGCGACCTTGCAGATGGACAGAAAAGCGTGCCGCGACGTGCTTGAAACACACACCCTTGGGGCTCCATGGCGCTCCATGGAGTGCGTGTGCGCCTGCAACAAAGGCCGAGGCTAGAGCATGGGCAAGCCCCAAAGGAATAAGAATTTTCTCAATCGCCCACGAGAAATATCCTGTTCGTCGAGATGCGTCTTAGTTGATGTCTGCCGTCACTCTTTTCGGAAAATTCTCATATACGAGCGATATCCGCGCGTGTTCTCTTTCAAGGTCATTGCGCGTGCAAACGTGAGATTCGGTGTTTACGCAGAACACAAAGCTCTATTTCGGTGAGTTCACGGCTTATATGAATGAGCTGTCCTGAAACAGGGAAGTCTTCTACCTTGAAGTGAGTTTCAACACATGATCACGGTTGATCTAGCGGCACTATTCGAACGCCTTAGCCCCTTCTGCCGAAATGCAGTGGAGGAAGCAGGAAGCCTGTGCATCGGCCAACGCGGTGCGGAGGTGACGGTTGCCCATCTAATGACGGCCTTCCTCGATCAGCCTGGTTGTGACGTGCGTGGCGTACTGGCGGATGCCGGCATCGGTGTCGATGCTGCGCGGCATGCACTGTCCACGGCGTTCCCCGGCCGCGACGGTGGCCACAGCCAGTACCCTTCCTTCTCGCCGCTTCTCGTCGATGTGCTCCAAGAGGCTTGGCTACTCAGTTCGGTCGAGCTGGCGCAGCCGCATATCCGGAGCGGCGCGATCTTCCTGGCGACCTTGCTCAATCCGGCGCGCTACCTGCCGTTGGCAGCTATTCATCTGTTCGATGGCGTGAACCGGGAAGCGCTGCGCAAGCGCTTCACTGTCCTGCTGTCGGCGTCGGCCGAGGCCATAGGGGTAGACGCTGATACGGCGGGACGCAGAGACGCGGCAGGTGACGACAGTGCACTGGCCAAATTCGGCAATGATTTCACCGCGCAGGCGCGCGATGGTCGTATTGACCCTGTACTTTGCCGCGATGCCGAGATCGATCTGATGGTCGATATCCTCTCGCGTCGGCGCAAGAACAACCCCATCGTCGTGGGCGACGCCGGTGTGGGCAAAAGCGCGGTGGTCGAGGGGCTGGCTTTGCGCATCGTGCAGGGCCGCGTTCCCGAACCGTTGCGGGCGGTCGAGCTCTGGGGGCTGGACCTTGGCGCCTTGCAGGCCGGGGCGTCGGTGAAGGGGGAATTCGAGAAGCGCCTCAAGGCGGTCATCGACGAGGTCAAGGGCGCCTCCCGGCCGATCATTCTATTCATCGACGAAGCCCATACCCTTATCGGTGCCGGCAACGCCGCCGGTGGGAGCGACGCCGCCAATCTCCTCAAGCCGGCATTGGCGCGCGGCGAATTGCGCACCATCGCCGCGACGACCTGGTCAGAGTACAAGAAGTACTTCGAGAAGGACCCAGCCCTGACCCGCCGTTTCCAGCTCGTCAAGCTGGAGGAGCCTACGCAGGAGCAGGCCGTGCACATCCTGCGCGGGCTGCGCCCCATCTACGAGGCCTCGCACCAGGTGTTCATCGGTGACGACGCCCTACAGGCTGCCGCCACGCTCGCAGGCCGATACATTTCCGGACGGCAATTGCCGGACAAGGCCATCGACGTGCTGGACACTGCGTGCGCCCGGGTGGCTTCCGCACTGGCAGAGCCGCCGCGGCGGCTGTGCGCTCTGGAGACCAAGCTCAGCCAGATCGACGCGGAATCTTTCCAGCTGCTACGCGATGGACGGGCGGGACGCACGGTCTCCCCTGGCCGACTGGAAGCGCTGGCGACGACCCGGCATGGCGTTGAGCTGAGCATCGAGGAGTTGCGCCAAGCCTGGGAGCAGCAGAAGGCGCTGGTCGATGAAGTCGTGTCGCTGCGCAGAAGGGAGGAGGGTGAGGAGGTTTCCCTCGTCCTCGCCGACAAGCTCGGTCAATTGGCAGAGCTGCAGCGCAAAGGAGCACTGCTCCATCCCGATGTCGGTGCCGAGCAAATCGCCCAAGTTATCGCAGACTGGACGGGAATACCCGCCACGACTATCAACAGCGATCAGATGGCGCGTCTGGACAGCCTGCCGGCCAATCTCCGCAATCGCGTGAAAGGCCAGGACGGTGCGCTGGATATCGTCTACCGACGGCTGCTCACTGCACTGGCCGACTTGCGGCGCCCGGGTACACCGATGGGGGCATTTCTGCTGGTCGGCCCGAGCGGCGTCGGCAAGACCGAGACGGCGCTGGCGGTGGCTGATTCGCTCTTCGGCGGCGAACAGTTCCTCACCACCATCAACATGTCCGAGTACCAGGAGAAGTTCACCGTCTCGCGGCTGCTGGGCGCTCCGCCGGGTTATGTCGGCTACGGAGAGGGTGGCGTGCTGACCGAGGCCATCCGCAAACAGCCCTACTCGGTGGTGCTGCTGGACGAGGTGGAAAAGGCCCATCCGGAAGTCCTGAACGTGTTCTACCAGGCTTTCGACAAGGGTGAACTGGCAGACGGCGAAGGCAGGCGCATCGACTGCCAGAACGTCCTGTTCTTCCTGACGTCCAACCTCGGCTTTGACGAAAGCGACAACTCCCTGACCGATCTCGATGCGGATACGCTGCGCCAACGGCTCATGCGCTTCTTCAAACCGGCGCTGCTGGCGCGGATGCAGATAGTTCCGTATCGCTATCTGGACGAGGTCGTCCTCAACGACATCATCGACAGCCGCCTGCAGCGGCTGCAACAGCAGTTTTCCCAACGCTACAACGCCACCCTGGTGGTGGCACCGGAAGCGCGCGATGAACTGCGGACGCGCTGCTCACGGCATCAGAACGGCGCCCGTATGCTCGATGCCAGCATCGACGGCGAGCTGCTCCCCCCTCTCTCGCTGGCAGTGCTCCAGCGGTTGTCTCGAGGGGACGAGTTTCAGCGGGCGGAAGTCGGCTGGGCAGACGGCACGTTCGCGGCAACGCTCGGCTGATCGGGGATACGACATGGAGGCCATGGATGTTGCCACCTTACTGCGTGACCTGCTCCTGGCCCGCAGTCTTGAGGCGGCGGCAAAGCGATTTCTCATCGAGCTGTGTAGGTCGCCGGGGATTAGCCAGGGCTATTGCTACTGGCGAGAACCTGTCGGCGATCGCTTGCTTCCTGTTGCTGACCATGGTGGGCCAGAAGGTGTTCTACCCGACATTTCGCTGGAGGAGATGGACAATCCTCTGGTCTACGGCCTGATGAGCAACAAGGCCTGCCATGTCGAACAACTGGGCCACCTCGTAGGTTTCGGAGCAGGGTTCGATGCGCTAAGGGAGCGGCACGCTGTCCGTGACGCCATGCTGGTACTGCCTATCTCCGGAAGGGGGCGCCAAGGTGCGCTGGGCGTCGTGGTCGTCGTTGGCAGTGACGCCGCGCTTCGCTTATGGCACCAGGACGGTGTCTGGCAGGAACTTTTCCGGTGTCAAGAATTAGTCATCGAACGTCTGCGCGAGCTGCACGGCGAGACTTCGCAAGGGCACCGGGAGCGAGTCGCCGACCAGCGTCGTGAAGTGGAACGGGGTAACGCTCGGGCGTCGAGACTTCTAGCCGGGGGATTCATCGGGGTCGGTGCCTCAGCCAAAAAGCTACGCACGGAAATGCTGCGCCTGGCCGACTCCTCCCTTTCGCTCCTGATTACAGGAGAGACCGGTTCGGGAAAAGACCATGCGGCATGGCTAGTTCACCAGGCGTCGGCGCGTCAAGGCAACTTCGTGCCAGTGAACTGCGCAGCCATTCCCAAGGACCTGATCGAAGCGGAGCTGTTTGGTGCGTCGCGCGGTGCATACACCGGAGCCGTGCAGGCACGCAAAGGCCTGGTGGCCGAGGCTGATGGCGGCACGCTGTTTCTCGACGAGATCGGTGACATGCCACTGGGGTTGCAAGGAACCCTGCTGCGTTTGCTCAACGAGAAGAAGTTCCGTCCTGTGGGCGCCACCCGTGAGCAAGCTTCGGATTTCCGTTTGATCTGCGCTACTCATCGCCCGCTGTCTGAGCTGATCCTAGAGGGATCTTTCAGGGAGGACCTGTATTTCCGAATACGCCAGCTGACCCTGCACATCCCGCCCCTGCGCGAACGACCAGAGGACATCCCTGCACTCGTTGCTCACGTGCTGCTCCAGCACAACCGGGAGAGTCGAAGCAGCGTGGCAGGCATATCCGCAACCGCTTTGGCGCGGCTACAAGCCTATGCCTTTCCCGGCAATGTGCGCGAACTGCGCAGTCTGGTGCTTGCCGCGGCAGAGCGCACCGCTGCCGGCAAGCATATCCGCAGCACGTTGCTGGACGAGTTGGTCGACAACCATGCGGCCAACCTGCGTTCGGCGAGACGAAGCGTGACAGCGGTGCTGCACGATCTGGTGCAGACGGACAACCTGCCAGAGGCCTTGTCGACAATCGAACGACTGATCGTGACCGACCGCCTGCGCAAGGTCGATGGGTCGCGCCGCAATGCTGCATTGAGCCTGGGCATACCCAAGCGCACGTTGGCGCGCAAATGCCTGGAGTGGAACTTGGATGGAGAGGATTCCAAAGCATGAAACTATTCAGCCTGACGCTGCTGTCGGCCGTGGCCATGATCGGCTGCGATACCGGAGGCACGGCTGTGGCCGCCGGCCCCGACTGCACCAGAATTGTCTCCGCGCTTGAGCGGCTTGCGTGCTTCGACGCCGCGGCCGGTACACCGCCCACACCCACGGCTGCGCAGCCATCAGCGCCTCCCTCCGTAGCAGTCGAACCCACCATGACGGGCCCCGACATCACCGTACTCGTGCATGCCAACGAAGCGATCCGGCCCCCAGACCTAACCGCATCGATGCTGATGCGAAGCGAGGATGTGCTGCCAGGACAGTACAAGGTCGTCATTTCTGCCCCAGCCCTGGGCGGTGCGGCGCCCCGTCCCTATCTGGCGATCAGTTGCCTGTCGAACATCTCCCGGCTGCAGTTGCTGACCGTCGAACCGTTGCCGGTGAATCGCGCCAACATCCGCCTGCTCCTCGATGGTCGCCCGATTTCCGACGCCAGGCCCTGGCAGGTGCTGGAAGACGGCACGGTCACGGACGCCGGCCGTGGCTTGGTGGCCATCGAGCAGCTCCGCCATCTGACCCGTCCCGGCCAACAACTGCAGCTTGAAAGCGACCACAGCCCATTCGATGGCCTGAGGTTCGATGCCAGTGCGCTTTCCGGGCACATGGCCGTGCAACGAGAGGCGTGTCACTGGTGACTCAATTTCCCCCACTCGACCTCAAGGCGTTGTTGGCCCCGCTGGATGAACGTCAGCCTGCGGGCGTATTCGATGAGGAAGACGAACTGTTCCAAGGCATCGACCACGAGATGATCAAACTCGGCAGCCTGCAAGAGCAGACCATCGATTGGACGTTCATCGACGAGGGCGCGCGACGATTCCTGAGCAACCAGTGCAAACACCTGCGTATTGCCGGGCACCTGATGACGGCGAGGTTGCGCTCGCGTAGTTGGCGCGGTTGGTCCGAAGCGGCCGGCGTGCTTGCCGGCATGGTGGAACGCTACTGGGAAACGGGACACCCCAAGCCTGGTAATACTGGCTACATCACCAAGCGGCGCGTGATTGCCCAACAGATTGAGCGCTTGAACGACGCCCTCGCTTCGCTCGACGGCCAAGGCTATGCCGAGGAGTTCTACAAGGTTGGGCAACAGGCGCTCGACAGTCTCCAGGCATCCGCCGAGCAGACAAAGCTCGACGTCCCCGCATTGAGCAGGCTGGAGGCTCAACTGCGGCGTCAAGCCGAGTCAAATCGCGCGCCGGAGCTTGCTGAAGAGGCCTCTGTGGTGCCCGTGAAAAGCGACGCGCTGACGGATGCCTTCTTTGCCCCGGTCATGGCCAACCCGGGCAATGAGCGAGAGAGCCGGCGTTCATTGCTGTCGGCCGCGGAAATCATCAATCAGCAGGACGCCTATGACCCTACAGGTTATCTGCTGCGGCGCTTCGCCCTGTGGGCCCACCTGACCCAGGCACCGTCGCCGCAGCGGGACTGCCGAACCGATCTCATGGCCGTGCCGGCGGACATTGCGGATCACTACGGCGAAGCGCTCAGCGCAAACGCTGTCGACCCGCCCCTTTTGCAGCGCGTGGAACGCAGCGTCACCTCGTCACCTTACTGGCTGCGGGGCAGTTTCTTGGCGGCAGGCATCGCCCGCAGGCTGGAGATGCCGCTGGTAGCCGAAGCCATACGACAGGCTGCCGAGCGCTTTGTCACGCGCCTGCCTGCGTTGGCCAAGCTGGAATTCGCCGATGGGCGTCCCTTTGTCGATGGAGATACTCATGCCTGGTTGAGCGGTGCGCAGCAGGACGCGACCGCATCAGGTTCCGGCCTCGAGTACCCGGCGCTTCGCGGTGAACTTCTCGCGCTACTCGAGTCCGTTGGCGTGGAACCGATGCTTCGCCGGCTGGAAACCCTCCAGCAGGAAGGGGCCGACATGAGGCATCGCTGCCACCTCATGGCCATCGCCGCCGATTTGCTCGCCGCCCGTGGGCTGAGCTGGCTCGCTGATGGCCTCTACGCGCGGGCGCATGACGCCATGCATAGCGCGAGTGCGAGCGAGTGGGAGCCAGAACTATTCAATCTTCTCGCGCGGCACGCGCCGGCCGTCGTGGCATCCAGGGATTAATCAGGAGCATCACCATGTGGAAAATCTGGTCCAACCTCCAACGCTATGGCCGGCCAGTGCTGCGCTGGTTCAAGCCTGGTGTACCACTCATGCTGCTGGTGCTCCTGGGCCTCGCCTTGGGTGCAATATGGTGGCTTGGCCCCAAATGGACCTGGGGCGAGTACCGACCCCTGGAAAGCCTGGCCACCCGCGTTCTGGCTACGGTGGTGCTCCTAGTCATCCCGTTGCTGGTGTGGGCGTTGCGCCTGCGCTCACGGGCACAACGCCTGGAAGCCGAACGCACGCACGACGAAGCGATTCAGGTCGACGCCTGCCTGCGCTATGTTGAAGCCCAGGAGCGCGATCTGGACCGAAGCCTGGCATTGCTCCAGTCCAACCTCAAAGGTCGCAACACCCTGTACCAGATGCCTTGGTACCTCGTGCTGGGTCAGGAGAACTCGGGGAAGACCAGCTTCGTCAACCGCTCCAATCAGAGCTTCTCGTTGACCGGTGAGGTGAAGGCCGGTAGCCGGCGCCTGCAAGAGGACCCGAACAAGATCTACTCCATCGACTGGTGGATGGGTGACCAGGCGGTGCTGATCGATCCCCCTGGCGAAATCATCAGCCAACCCAGGATTGTCGCCGACGCCAAGGACGCGGCTATCCAGGACGCAGCCGCAGTCGACACAGGCGTATCGCCGCGCAGGCTACCGGCAGGACTGCCGGAAGATCTCCATTCACGCCTGTGGGACAGCTTCGTCGCTTGGCTGGGGCGCAATCGCAGCCGCCGGCCTCTCAATGGCGTGGTGCTGATGGTCAGCCTGGTGACCTTGCTGAACCAGAAGCCCAGTGATCGCAAGGCGCTAGCCGCACTGCTGCGTGCCCGCCTGACCGAGCTTAGCCGCGAACTCGGCACGCGCCCTCCGTTGTACGTCGTACTCAGCAAGTTTGACCTGCTGGAAGGCTTCGAGACCCTTTTCGCCCGTCTTCCAAAGTCAGCGCGGGAAGACATCTTCGGCTTTACGTTCACGTTGGATTCCGTACGCGACTATGAGGCCTGGCTCGAAGAGCTGGGTGTGCGTTACGACGCCTTTCTTGACCGTCTGAATGAGCAAGTCTTCGACGCCATGGCGGACGTCAACGAAACGTCGCAGCGAGAAGCCCTCTACTCCTTGGTACGTCAGCTGTCTGGCCTGCGGCCGGTGCTCCTGGGCTTCCTGGCAGACGTGATGGGCAGCGACCGCTTCGCGACGCCTGCTCTGCCGCGCGGCGTGTTCTTTTCCTCGGTGTATCAGCAGGGCGTGCTCAACAATGCCTTTGTCGCCTCGGCCGCGCAGACTTACGACCTGCGCGAGCCCGTCAACCACATGCAGCCCAGTGGGCGGGCGATGGTGTATTTCACCCAGCAGCTGTTTCAACGCATCATCTACCCTGAATCCGGCTTGGCCGGGGACAATCCCAGGGTCCTGGCGCAGAAAAAGAATGCGCTCGCCCTACGTTTTGGCATCGCCTCTGTTGGAACCCTTCTGATTGTCGGCGGGTGGTACCACTACTACGCGGTGAACCGCGACAAAGCCTTGAATGTTCTGGAGCGCAGCCGCGACTTCAGTACCCGCGCCATCGACGGCAAGCTGGACCCGACCGGACGCAACCTGCTGCAGCCACTGGACCAGATCAGCAACGCGGTTGCCGTCTACGGCGACTACCGCAACGCCTGGCCTCTGGTGGCCGACCTGGGGCTCTACCAAGGACGTGCGATTGGTCCCAAGGTCGATGAGGCCTACCTGGCGTTGCTATCGCAGCGCTTCCTGCCTGCCCTGGCCAGCGGTGTGATGGAAAAGCTCGACGGCACCGAAACGGACAGCGACGCCCAGTTGGCCGCCCTGCGTGTCTACCGCATGATCGAAGATCGACCCAACCGCCGCCCACCGGTGGTGGAGAACTGGATGGCCACGCAATGGCAAGCCGCGTTCCCAGGCGAGGACCGTGTTCAGCGCGCCTTGAGGCGCCACCTCGACTACGCCATGAAGTATGCCGATACACGCCTGCCCCAGTACCTGGCCCGGGTATCTATCGTCCAGCGCGAGCTACGGCAGATCCCTCTGCCTCAACGCGTCTACATGACCATGCGCCGTGAAGCTGGAACTTCGCTGCGCTCGCCGCTGGATCTGCGCAATGAAATTGGTCCTGCATTCGATATCGTCTACCAGCCTGCAGCGGCGCCAGAGGAGGAGGGCGGTCATCTCCCGGCCAATGGCCGCATCGATGCCCTGCTGACCGCCAGGGGCTATCGGAGTTACTTCGCACCCCACAGCCAGGATCTCACTGAGCTGGCGATGATCGACCAATGGGCGCTGGGCGAGCGAAACTCGATCGACTATTCGGAGGCCGACAAGACCGCCCTGGCTGAGCGCATCCGTGCCATCTACAGCCGCGACTATGTGGACACTTGGCAGCGCAACCTGAGCCAGTTGGAGGTACGCGACTTCCAGGACATCTCTCAGGCGGTCAGTATCCTAGGCAGCGTCACCAGTCCGGCCGCGCCGCTAAGGCGCCTGTTGGAGACCGTGCGTGACAACAGCGAACTTGGCACCAAACCTACGCCTGCCAAGGCCAGCGCCGACACCGTGGCCGACAAGGCTGCCGTCCTGGCTGAGAAAACGACCAAGACCGTCGACAGCACGGAGACTACACCTCCGATCATGGATATCGCGCGCGCGTTCGCTCCCCTGAGCCAGCTTCTGGAAGCCAAGGGTGAACGGGCGTCCTATCTGGACGAGACCATGCTGGCCATCGGCAGCGTGCAGGACAAGGTACGCATCGTGCACGACAGCCCCGACCGCGGCAAAGCGGCCCTCGGTGTAGTGTTGGAACGCTTCTCCCTGAAAGGGCCCGACCCCATCGCCAACCTGCAGCGCATCGCCGCCGGACTGCCGGAACCCGTCAACCACCAAGTCACCAAGCTGGCCGATGAGTCTTCCAGGGTCATCCTGGTCGAAGCATTGCGCGAGCTGGAGCGGCGTTGGGATGCCGACGTCCACCGCTTCTACCGAGAACGCCTGGCCAACCGCTATCCGTTCAATCCAGCCAGCCGGGAAGAGGCTTCGCTTGAAGACTTCACGGTGTTCTTCGGCCCGCAAGGCCGCCTCCAGCAGTTCCGTGAGAAGTACCTGAATCTGTTCCTGGAGGAGAACCTGGAAGCCCTGTACTCCGAACGCCTGGGCGGCTACTTGGTGCGTTCCGACGTGCTCACCCAGTTGGAGTCGGCTGACCGCATCCGCGACGCATTCTTCAACAGCCGCGGCATGCTGGGTGTTCAGTTCTATGTTGAGCCGCTAGGACTGTCGCCCACAAAGCGCAGTAGTTCGCTCAGCGTGGAGGGGCAACTAGTCACCTACAACCATGGACCCACCACCAATACGGCGCTCATCTGGCCCAACACCCTTGCACCAAGCAACGAAAGCCGCATGACGCTCGTCAACGCGGGCGGCAGCAGCAGCGGGCTGGTCTACCGCGGGCCTTGGTCGCTTTATCGTTTGTTGAGCCAGGCTCGCCTGAATGGCGCTACCAGCACCAGCGTGGACATCAGCTTCTCTGCGCCAGATGGCGGTATGCGGTACCGCATCAGCACCGAGAAGACCAACAATCCGTTCACGCAACCTCTGTTCAAGGGCTTCGTACTGCCACAGACGCTATTGCAGGACGGTCTGAGGGTGCACGCTGAATCCAGTACAGATACTCGGGCAGAAGGGCGCACGCACAAAGCTGGATAAGATGCCGCCAGTAGAGAGGAACTAATGAGCAATAAAAAGGGGCGTAATCGCGCATGGACGCGGTGGATTGGTGCAAGCACGCTGATGCTGCTCCTGGGCTGTGCCCAGGCCTGATCAGCCCGCTACGCAAGCGGAGTGGTCGGCTTTGGTCGCCCAGCGGATCCAAGTGGGCATGCTTTATCCTGGACCGGAAATGCGCCAAGGTGAAGTGGGCAGTACCGTTCTGCGGGTGACGATTGGACGAGATGGGCTTATCCGTTCGCTCAAGGTCACCCAATCATCCGGCAGCGTGGATTTGGATAACGCTGCGCTGGACGCAGTGTGGCGGGCACGCCGATTCCCACCGTTCGCGCCCGGAATGGTGGGAGACGAACTGGTAGTAAATATGCCGGTTCAGTTTGACAGCCAGCAGAACCGCGTTGCATCCCCGCCCCGGGAACCATCTGCATCTGATCCCACCGATGCAGCGTCAACGGAGGGCAAAGCGGAAGAGCTGAGAGCCTTCCTTGATACGCTTCGTCAGGGCTCGGTGAAGCCGGAAAGGCTCACGTACGTGGAACCTCGTATTCGTGGACCGTCCACTCCAAGAGATCCCCGTCATGATGTGCCCCGCCTTGCGCCGCGACGACAGCCAGAGCGATGCAGAGCAAGGCAATCCAGAAGGAGACATACAGGAGCCCCGCCATCAAGGCGAGCCTGAATGCCCAGACGAAAGCCTTGGCCATGGTCACAGGCACACCCCGCACCGCCAGCCACCCAATGACTCGGCCCTCACGGCGCACATAGCTCCACCAGCCGCGGCCGAGCCAACGGCCAAGGCGCTCTGCGGTACTGATTCGAGTGGTCGTCGTCATGATGGGTTCGATCTCCTGTAACCCCCTGGGTTGACCCCAAGGTGGCTTTCCCGGCTGTCCCTTTGCCGTATCTCCAGTTGGCCTTGTTTGAATCAATGGCAATAAATTACACTCTGGGTTGAAATTTGGAGACTTATCCTGTCCGTTTCCCCATCCTGATTGGATTTTGTATAATTTTTTCAACCATGAGTGGAAATTCCAGATACCAAATACTCAAGCAGCTGCTGGCGGACATTCCCCGCGGGGTTCCGTTCGACCTGGCTACGCTGGAGCAGGTCGGAGTGTCGCCTCAGCTGGCTGCGCGCCACGCCAAGAGCGGCTGGCTCGAACGCCTGGCGCAAGGCGTCTATTCCTTCCCGAACGATACGCTGGATCTTCACCGCACGCTGCTCTTCCTGCAGAAGCGTGTACCCAGCCTGCATGTCGGCGGCAAGAGCGCCCTGGCCCTGCAGGGCGTGCGCCACTACCTGAACAACCGGGAGAGGCTGGTGCTGTGGGGGGATGCCAGCTTCACGCTCCCGGACTGGTTCGTCAATCGCTTCCCCGCGCGGTACGTCCACGCCCAGCTATTCGACTGGCAGAACACCGAGTTGCCCGGCAAGACCCTACTCACGCCGCCGGGGCTGCCCGATGGCTTGCATGTGGCGACCCAGGAGCGTGCAGTGTTGGAGCTGTTGTACGAGGCGGGCACCAAGGAAAGCCTGGACGAGGCCCGCAACCTGTTCGACGGCCTGCGCTCGCCACGCCGGGAGCTGCTGGGGCAATTGCTATCGTGCTGTACCAGCGTGAAAACCGTGCGCCTGTTCCTCACCTGGGCACGCGAGACGGGTGTAGTGAACGTGGAAGAACTTCTGAAAAATCACAACGTGCACACCGGCAGCGACAAACGCTGGATAAGCCGGATGGCAGACGGCACCCTCCTGAGACTCAACCCCCATGGATAAGACCTACGCCGATACGGTTCGCCTGCTGCTGACCGTGGCCCCCGACGTGTTCGCCAACGACTTCTTCGCCATGAAGGGCGGTACTGCCATCAACCTGTTCGCGCAGGAGATGCCGCGCCTGTCGGTGGACATCGATGTGGTGTATGTGCCCCGCCAGGTGCCACGCGAGGAGGCGCTGGCCGCCATCAATGCCGAGCTGGCGGCCATTGCACAACGGGTGCAGCGCCTGGACTTGCAGACCCGGCTAGTGAGCGCTCGAGATCTGGGGGAGACCAAGCTGGTGGTCGAGAATGCGACCAGCCAGGTAAAGGTCGAAGTCAATGTGGTCTTCCGTGGCACTGTCCTTCCTGTCGCACCGTTACCTCTGTGCGCACGTGCAGCCGACATGTTCGGCGTAGAGTTCGAGCTACCGCTGTTGGACCGCGACGAACTCTACGCTGGCAAGCTGGTGGCGGCGCTGGATCGTCAGCATCCACGCGACCTGTTTGATGTGTGGCAGCTCTATGAATTGGGTGCCATCACCGATGGCATGGTCGAGTGCTTCGTCGTCTACCTGGCAGGTCACAATCGCCCCATCCATGAGGTGTTGTTCGGCAACGACAAAGATGTTGAGGACGAATACGAGCGCGCGTTTGTCGGCATGACCGAAATCGAGGTGCCGCTGGAGCAGCTGCTGGTCGCGCGCCGGCGTCTTCGCGAGGAAATGCCGGAGCGGCTGACACAGGCCCATCGGGATTTTCTCTACGGCTTGGCGATTGCTGAACCCGATTGGTCGCTCCTTCAGTGCGGTCACGCCGCGGAGCTACCTGCCCTGCGTTGGAAGCTCAGCAACCTGGAGACCTTCCGCAAGCGTCGGCCGCAGGACATTGCTGCGCAGGCCGAGGTACTTCGCAGTCGCCTGTTTCCATCCAAGTAACAACGCCTTCATGACTGCGATGCTTCCTGACGCATTTTCAGACTTTTCTGGTCTCGCTGCTTCCTGGAATTCGGTAGCCTCAACATCTCAATGAACGGGGCTGTGGATGGCCCCTGTGGGAGGCGAAGCATGGCAAAACGATTCTCGAAGCGACGTTTCGACGGCACCGTCGTCCACTACGACAGTGAGGCCGAGATGCTGGCTGACCGGGAATCACAACCCCGACTGTTCGACTTCTCGCTGTTCCATGCTTCCTACGGATTCGTCGCGTTCCTCATTCTGGGCCTGGTGCTGTCCTATAGCTTCGGCTTTCTCGATAGCTGGCCGCGCTGGGCACGGTTCACGGGCGTTCTGGTATTTGCCTGCACCGGCGGTTACGTGATTGGTCGTCTTGGCCAAGTGCTTCTCTATCTGTTCCTGGTACTTATCCTGCTGGGCATCTTGGCCGCGATCAGCGCGCTGGTCTGGCACTTCGTGTAAGTCCTCCAGCGCGGCAACAGGGGGTCTCTGCCAAGCTTCAACCTCCCCAACCCGCGACAGCAGGCAGTCCCAATGGCCCCCACTGGCCCGTTTTTTGAAACAGCCGAATCCTTTGCGATGTTGGCTGGCTCTTACCTAGTAGGAGTTCAGTCCTTCAACAACAGGAGAGGTTAAATGTTCTTTCAGAAGAATCTTCCAACGTGGGAGCGCGCACTGCGTCTGTGCATCGGCTTGGCTGTCGCAGTCGGGGCGTTGCTCCTGCTGGTCGACCCGACGATCAAATGGGGGACGGTAGCCGCCGGCGTTGTGTTCGCCTGCACCGGCTTCATCGGCTTCTGCCCGATGTGTGCAATGTTTGGCCGCAAGCTGAAACGGCCTGATTGATCATGGGAATCGACACCCAATTGGTAGAGGCCGCCTATCGGGGCGATGCCCGCGCACTCGACCAGTTGCTCGTCATCCTGCAACCGGACCTCAAGCGTTTCGCCCGTCGCACTTGCGCCAACGCAGAAGATGCAGAGGAGGCGGTTCAGGTGGCGCTGTGGAAGCTGCACCGCAAGCTCCACATGCTGCAGAAGCTGTCGGCACTGGCTGCTTGGATGTTTCGCATCGTCGAGCGCGAGTGCTATCGGCTGTTTTCGCTCTTGAGAAAGACGGTACCGCTGTCGCAATCGATTGAGGAATCGCTACATCAGGCCCCGGTGCCGCATCAGCTGCGTCATGACCTGGTGGCTGCGATTGCGGCGTTGCCGCCGCATTACAGGGAAATCCTGATTTTGCGCGATATCGAAGAGCTGTCCGCACCCGAGACTGCCGCATATCTCAACATCTCGGTGGCGGCGGCCAAGAGCCGCTTGCATCGCGCGCGGCCTGATGCGTGACCACCTGATGGCAGGCGGCTACTGGTCAGGCAATCCCTGAAGCCAGTTCCGCAGTATCTACCCAGTCTATCCATCGTAAAGAGGCGCTATGTTTTGCAGCCGGTCCGTCGCTATGCACCTGTTGAAAGGTTTGGTGAACTCGCCTAATGATCTTGGACACCTTACTCGGGCGCTATGATGGCGCCCAAATCCGAGGTGTTTTGTGATGCGTAAGTTCTATTCGAATGAATTCAAGCTCACCGCTGTGAGCATGGTGTTGGACGAGGGACAGTCTGTTCCCGACGTCTGTGCCAGCTTGGACGTTGGCCCTACAGCACTGCGCCGGTGGGTCGATCAGGTTCGCCAAGAGCGTTTGGGATCGACACCCGCTGGAACCAAGGCGATCACCGCTGACCAGAGAGAAATTCAGGAACTCAAAGCCCTGCTTAGGCAAAAAGACCGGGATATCGAAATTCTAAAAAAGGCCAGTGCTCTCCTGCTATTGGGCGCCAAAGATCATTCACGTTGATCAATGAGCTGGCTGAGCACTATTGCGTTAACGACTGTTGTCGCGTGTTTGGGATCAGCCGTAGGCATGCGCTGGCGCGCTCGCATGCACATAACCATCGCCCGGCCACTCGCTGAGCTGGTGCAGCGCTTCCAGCAGGAAGGCGGTGCGCCAGCGGGCCCGCTCCGGGTCCTGAGTGCCGAGCGGTACCACCCAACTCTTGAAGTCGAGGAGCACCTGGCTGGCGCCGGGTTTGCCGAGCGGGGCGTCGAGGGCGGCGAAGTAGAGCTCGCCGTCTTTGAAGATCACCGGCCGCAGGCTTTCCAGAATCTCCAGGCGGTGATACCCGGCCGTGAGCGGCTGGAGAGCCAGCTGCTGCGGGGTGGGCAGCGAACCGAGGGGCAAGTCCAGCGAGTGCAGCGCTCGGTAGTTCAGGGTGCGCAGCTGTTCCAGTTGCTGCAGCACCTGCTGCGCGCTCATGCCAGGCGCCTTCGCCACCAGCTTTTCAAAACCGGCATTGAGTTTCTCGGCGAGTTGCTTGGCGGTCTCGTAGTGCGCGCCGAGCGACCAGCGCACCGCCTTGGGCAGGCCGGGGATATGGCGCATCGATTTGGGCAGGGCGAAGTAGTACTGGAAGCCGACGCCAGAGGTGAAGACAAGGTGCGGAATACGTGGTTTGGACATGGGTAAGTCCTCAGAAATGGAATTTCTTGGACTGACAGCTACCCATTAACCTCAAAGCCGTCGCGGAAGGCCCGTGCTAGAGCGGTTCCGTGAGGAGTATGGAGCGGGCGAAGGGAATCGAACCCTCGTCATGAGCTTGGGAAGCTCAGGTAATGCCATTATACGACGCCCGCGAAGGGTGCCATTTTTACCAGAAGCGAGCCGCAAGGTGAAGCCCAGGGCAGTTACAAGTTACTGAAAATACTTGCATCTGCCCGGGCGGCCGCGCGCTCAAACCGCTACAGCCTGGTAGTCGGCGGCCTGCTGCGGACGGGCCTGGCCCTTGCCCACCGGCGTCTTGAGGAAGCTCAGCAGGGCCTGCTGGGTCTGCAGCCACGCGGCCTTGGTTTCCACATCCACGAAGTGGCCGGCGTTGTCGATGACCGCGAACTGGCAGTCGCGCGCGTGCTTGGCGAAGTGGCGGGCATCTTCGGCAGAGGTGTACTCGTCGCACTCGCCGTTGACGAACAGCAGCGGGATGTCGACGTTGGCCAGGCAATCCACGTAGCCGCGCGAATCCATGTTCAGCACCTGGCGGACATGGTGGTGCATCTGCAGGTACTCGTGATCGTCCAGGCTGCTGCAGTGCTTGTGGTTGAAGCGCTGGTACAGCGACGGCAGGTGCTTGCCGATGGTGTTGTTCACCAGGTGGCCGACGTTGTCGCGGTCGATGGCCGACAGGTAGTCCAGGCCGCGGTTGAGGTAATCCATCATCGGCTCGTTGAGGATGGGCGAGAAGGAGGTGATGACGGCCTTCTTGATCCGCGCCGGGCACTGGGCCAGGGCGAGCAGGGCGGAGACGCTGCCCCAGGAGAAGGACATCAGGTAATCGGCCCGGAAATGCTCGATCAGGTGGAGGAGGATGTCGGCCTCGGTCTCCTTGCCGATGAAGCGGGTGTTGTCGTTGTGCGGCTTGGAATGGCCGGCATAGGGCTGGTCGAAGAGCACCACGTTGAGATGCGGTTGCAGGTATTTCACTGTCTGCGCGAACGAGGCTGTCGTCGACAAGGAGCCGTTGACCAGGATGATGGTCCCCTTGGCTTCAGGGCTGCCGTAGAACTCCGTGTAAACCTTGTACTGGCTGTGAATCTCGACGATGGCGGTTTCCGGCCTCATGTCGTTTCCTCCTGGCGCAGATGGGTCATGCGAGCCCTCTCAACGGCTTGGCTCGCGCTAAGTCTTGGCAGTAGGAAAACGCCTTTCGATGACAATCCAATGTCAGGCGAGAATTTTTAAAATTCTTTATTTTTCAAGCGGATAGGTCGAGAAAAGACGGCGGGTTCCAGCGCTTTTGGAGCGCCGGACGGAGTCTTCAAACCAGGCAGGGAACCTACGAGTGCAAAGCACAGGAAACCGCAGGGAACGCTTAGAAGGTTGGCGTGACTCTTTGGTCACACTCAGACCTTGTGTCCGATTTAAGCAGGCCCTCTTTACCGCTGCAAGCTCATTGAAAGGAAATATTCTTGCAGTTCGTCGGTTTATTCGATCCCGATGTGACTCGATTAGATCTAGCTAAAAGTGCGCCACTTCTTCGTCGGTGAGCGACCGGTAGTCACCTGGCTTCATTTGCGGGTCCAGTTTCAGCGGCCCGACACTCTCGCGATGCAGGCCCACGACGCGGTTACGGAAGTGCCCGAACATGCGCTTGACCTGGTGATAGCGGCCTTCGTGCAGGGTCAGCCGGGCTTTGCGGGTGTCGAGGATGTCCAGCTGGGCGGGGAGGGTGGTCAGGCCCTCGTAGGCGAAATAGAGCCCTTGGGCAAAGGTCTCGGCGTACTCGGCACCGATGGGCTGTTCGGTTTCCACCAGATAGACCTTGGGCTGCTTGCGCTCGGGCTGGGTCAGCCGGCGCGACCAGAGCCCGTCGTTGGTGATCAGCAGCAGGCCGGTGGTGGTGAGATCCAGGCGCCCGCCCAGGTGCAACTCGTGCTTGTCCGGCTCGTCCAGCAGGTCGAGCACCGTGGGGTGCTCCGGGTGCTCGGTGGCGCTGACGTGGCCGGAAGGCTTGTAGAGCATGAAGTAGCGGGCCGGCTTGCCGGCCTGGAGCAGGCGTTCGTCCAGTTCCACCCGGCTGAACTCGCGGACCTCGAAGCGACCATCGGTGATGCGTCGGCCATCCACCCGCACCCGACCGGCGGCCAGCAGCATGCGTGCGTCGAGGCGGCTGAACTCCGGGAAATTGCTCAAAAATCGATCAAGGCGCATCAGCTTGGTGCATTGGGCGGCAGCGCCTGGGCGCAGCGGGGGCAGAGACAGGAACGGTCGATCTCCTGGGGCGGAGTGCGCGCCAGGGCGGCCGGGTCGATCGGCACCGCAAAGCACCAGCAGTCCTGGCCGGCGCTCGTCGGGTCGGCCTGGGTGCACTGGTTGCTCTGGCCACAGAGCGGGCAGCGGGTGGGATCGGACGGGGCGCTCATGACGGCGGTTCGCGAAGGAAAGGGCGCAAGGGTGCAATGCCCTGTCCTGGCGCGCAAGTCCGCGCCGATAGGCGCGGTTTTTCCGACGTTGAGGGCACCAGCGGCCATTGCCGTCTGGCGCGGATCGCCTAGGCTCGAATATGCAAGAGGAAGATGTCTGAAAACGACATGGCCGGATTCATAAAAGTCTGAAGGCCTGAAGAAGCTGACGCATAATCGCGGTCTATCGATTCTGTCACCCACATTCAGAGCAGAGCTGCCTCGTGTCCACCAACATCAACGTAGTCAATAAAGCCAAGGCCTGGTCCGCTCACGGGGTCACCGCCACCGGCGTCGTGCTGGCACTGATGGCCATCCTCGCCCTGTTCGACAACCAGCCCCGGGATTGCCTGCTCTGGCTGGGGGCGGCACTCCTGGTCGACGGACTCGACGGCACCTTCGCCAGAAGAGTGCAGACCAGCACCATGCTGCCGAACTTCGACGGCTCCACCCTGGACCTGGTGATCGACTACCTCACCTATGTCTTCATCCCCGCCATCTTCATCTACCGCTATATCGACCTGCCCGAGCACACGGCGCTGGTCACCGTGAGCCTGATCCTGGTGTCGTCGCTGTTCTGCTTCTGCAACCTGAACATGAAGAGCAGCGACAACTACTTCGTCGGCTTCCCCGCGGCGTGGAACGTGGTGGCGCTGTATATCTGGATCATCGACCCGCTGCCCGTGGTCAGCCTGCTGCTGATCTGCTTCCTCGCCGCCCTGACCCTGACCAAGCTGAAATTCCTCCACCCCTTCCGGGTGCGCAAACTGATGGCACTGAACATAGTGGTGACCTTCGTCTGGATGATCAGCAGCATGTTCCTCATCCTCCAGCACCCCTTCTACAAATCCCTGGTGCTGGGCATCTGGTGGCTGGCCTCGGCCTACTTCGTCGGCATCTGCCTGTGGCGCAGCCTGCTGGACTGGACCCACAAGCTGAAGGCTTGAGGCCGGTCTCTCGTCTCCCACAACCATTTCCCGCTCCCCGCGGCTGATTGGCCACCCGGCATTCGAGCCAATTGGCCGTAGGCCGCAGACCCCGCCGGTAGTAGCTTGGGACATCCCTTCCCCCACGAGGATGTCTCGATGACCCCGCGCCTGGATTTCTACGCCGCGTCCCCCGATGCGCTCAAGGCGATGCTCGCCCTCGACGCGGCCGTGAGCAAACTGCCGCTGGAAAAGCCGCTACTGGAACTGGTCAAGTTGCGAGCGTCGCAGATCAATGGTTGCGCCTTCTGCGTCGACCTGCACAGCTCGGATGCGCGCAAGCGTGGTGAAACCGAGCGCCGCCTTTATGCGCTCGCCGTCTGGCGCGAGAGCAATTTCTTCACCCCCCGCGAGCGCGCGGCGCTGGCCTGGACCGAAGCCCTGACCCGACTCTGCGAAACCCATGCCCCGGACGAAGACTACGCCCAGCTCAGCGCCGAGTTCAGCGAGCGCGAGCGGGTGGACCTGACCCTGGCCATCAACACCATCAACAGTTGGAACCGGCTGGCCGTCGGCTTCCGCAAAGTCCCCAGCGAGTGAGACCACCATGCGCAACCTGAAAACCCTGAGCGCCCTGGCCGCCGGCCTGGCGTTGCTGACCGCCCCCCTGGCCTTCGCCCATGACAGCGGCGATGGCAAGGAACAACGCGCCGTGCTGCAGGAACACGAGTTGCTCAACGCGCCGGGCAAGAAGGCGATCATGCTGACCGTGAGCTACGCGCCGGGGCAGCGTTCCCTGCCCCACAGCCATCCGGGCTCGGTGCTCGCCTATGTGGCCGAAGGGGAGGTGATCTCCCAGCTCAAGGGCGAGGAGCCCAAGCTCTACAAAGCCGGCGAGAGCTGGTACGAGCCGGCCGGCAGCGTGCACCTGCAATCGCGCAATGCCAGTGAGAGCAAGCCGGCGAAGCTGGTGGCGTGGATATTGAACGATGCGAAGGACGCGATCTCGGAGCCTTACAAGCAGTGATCGTCAGCCTCTCCTCCAGTTCTTGGCCTGGATGCAATCCGGGACATACCCGGCCACCGCTCCCGGATTTCATCCGGGCTACGGATCTGAAGAACCATCCCGTAGGTTGGGCTGAAGTATGAAGCCCAACGTGCTCCCGCGCGCGATGGCGGGGCGCTCGTTGGGCTTCGCAGGCTCAGCACCAACCTACGGGAGCTCCGTTACCACAGCGGCAGGGTATAGCTGAGGATCAGGCGGTTCTCGTCGATATCGCTGCCGAAGTTCGTCGTGCGCACCGTCGCGTTGCGCCACTTCAGACCCAGGTTCTTCAGCGGGCCGCTTTGCACCACGTAGGCGATGTCGGTGTCGCGTTCCCATTCCTTGCCGTCCGCCTGGCCCGCGCCGAGCTCGATGCCATCGCCCGAGAGGTAACGGGTCATGAAGGTCAGCCCCGGAATCCCCACGGCGGCGAAGTTGTAGTCGTAGCGCGCTTGCCAGGAGCGTTCCTCGCGGTTGGCGAAGTCGCTGATCTGCACGAAGTTCACCAGGTAGGCATCGCTGCCGTTGACGTAGGCGAAGCCGGTGTCGCCGCTCATGCGCTGATAGCCGAGGCCGAAGGCGTGGCTGCCGAGGGCGTAGGTGAAGAGCGCGCCGAAGGCTTTGTTGTCGATATTGCTGCCGCCTTCGTCGCTGGAGCGGGCGAAGCGCAGGTCGCTCTTCAGGCTCTGGCCGTCGCCGAGCGGCAGCAGGTGGTTGAGGGTCAGCATGTGCTGGCGGTAGAAGTCGTCGAGGCGGCCGAAGCCGTAGCCGGTGCTGAGTCTGTCATTCCACTTGTAGGCGAGGTTGGCGAAGTCGAAGGCGTCGCTGGTGGTGCTCCGCGTGCGGATGTTCTTCACGCCGACCGTGGTGATGCTCATGTCCTCGTAGTCGGAAGAGTCGCGCTGGTTGACCTGGGTAAGGCGTCCGGCATCGAAGGTCAGGCCGTCGAGCTCCAGGGAATTGAGCTGGCCGCCCTCGAAGGTCTGCGGCAGCAGGCGCGAATCGTTGGCCAGCAGCACCGGCAGCTTGGGCATCAGGGTGCCGAGCTTGAGGGTGCTCTTCGACGCGCGCAGCTTGGCGGTCAGGCCCAGCTCACCGTATTCGTCCTGGGCGCGCTTGGGCGCCTCGCGATCACGCTTGAGCAGGCCGGAGCCGGCGCGGTCCGGGCTGGAATCGAGCTTGACGCCGAGCAGGCCGATGGCGTCCAGGCCGACGCCGATCTGCCCCTCGGTAAAACCTGACTCATAGCGCAGGAGGAAGCCTTGGGCCCATTCCTCTGCCTTGGACTGAGCGGCGTTGTCCTGGCGGAAGTCGCGATTGAAGTAGAAGTTGCGCAGCTCCAGGCTGGCCTTGCCGTCCTTGACGAAGTCCGCCAGGGCGGGGGTGGACAAGCCGAGGGGGCCGCCGGCCAGGAGCAGGCCGGTGGTGAGGGTCGTACGGTACATGGTGGGTCCTCTTGTTCTTGTTGTGAGGGCACAGCGGGAAAAAAAGAGCGCGGCCCAAAGGAGCTGAGGCCGCGCCACGCTTAACAGTCGTGTTCGATCAGCCAGCCCGACGCGGGGAGGGCACGGCGGCAAGTCCGTGCCCTATCGGTCAATGGCTGCTGGCGGCCGCCGCCCCAAGGCCGGTCTGGGCACGGACGAACTGGTCGTCGTAGGCGGCGCGCTCGCGCTCGGCGCGGGCGCTGCGGTCGAGGTTGGAAACCACCACTATCACCAGGAAGGCCAGCGGCATGGAGAACAGCGCCGGGTGGTCGTAGGGGACTATGGCCTTGGCATGGCCCAGCACTGTCACCCACACCGCCGGCGAGAGGATCACCAGCACGAGCGCGGAGACCAGGCCGGTGAAGCCGCCCCAGAGGGCACCGCGGGTGGTCAGGCCCCGCCAGTACATGGCCATGATCAGCACCGGGAAGTTGGCCGAGGCGGCCACGCCGAAGGTCAGGCCAACCAGGAAGGCGATGTTCATCTGCTCGAACAGCAGCCCCAGGCCGATGGCCACCAGACCGAGGCAGACGGTGGCGATGCGGCTGACGCGCATCTCGTCCTTCTCGCTGGCGCGGCCTTTCTTCAGCACGGTGGCATAGAGATCGTGGGAGATGGCCGAGGCACCCGCCAGGGCGAGGCCGGCGACGACCGCGAGGATGGTGGCGAAGGCGACGGCGGAGAGGAAGCCGAGGAACAGGTTGCCGCCCACCGCCTTGGCCAGGTGCATGGCGACCATGTTGCCGCCGCCCACCAGAGCGCCGCCCAGCTTGCCGTCGACGAAGTACTGAGGGTCGGTGCCGACGATGACGATGGCGGTGTAGCCGAGTACGCAGACCACCAGGAAGAAGAAGCCGATGAAGCCGGTGGCGAAGAGCACCGAGCGACGCGCTTCCCTGGCGTTGGGCACGGTGAAGAAGCGCATAAGGATATGCGGCAGGCCGGCGATGCCGAAGACCAGGCCGAGGGACAGCGACACGGCGTTGATCGGGTCGGCCAGCATGGAGCCGGGGCCCATGATGCCGTGGCCGACGGCGTGGGCTTCGACGGCGCGAGCAGCGAGATTCTCGAGGCTGAAGCCGAATTCGCTCATGGCCATCAGCACCAGGCTGGTGCCGCCCGCCAGCAGCAGTACGGCCTTGACGATCTGCACCCAGGTGGTGGCGATCATGCCGCCGAAGATCACGTAGACCAGCATCAGCATGCCGACCACCACTACCGCCATCTGGTAGTCCAGGCCGAACAGCAGCTTGATCAGCTGGCCGGCGCCGACCATCTGCACGATCAGGTAGCAGCACACCACGGTCAGCGAGCCGATGGCGGCGAAGCTGCGTACGCGAGTCTGGTCCAGGCGGTAGGAGACGATGTCGGCGAAGGTGTACTTGCCGAGGTTGCGCAGGCGCTCGGCCATCAGGAAGGTGATCACCGGCCAGCCGACGAAGAAGCCGATGATGTAGACGAAGCCGTCATAGCCCTTGGTGAACACCAGGCTGGTGAGGCCCAGCAGGGTGGCTGCCGACATGTAGTCGCCGGCGATCGCCAGGCCGTTCTGGAAACCGGAGATGCCGCCGCCGGCGGTGTAGAAGTCGGCGGTGGAGCGGGTGCGCCGCGCGGCCCACCAGGTGATCGCCAGGGTGGCGAGGACGAAGACGAAGAACATGCCGATGGCGTTGAGGTTCAGCGGCTGTTTCTCCGCCACCATGGGGGCGGCGAAGCTGGCCAGTGGCGTCAGGGCGAGGAGGGCGGCTGGGACGAGACGCGCTTTCATGCCTGGGCCTCCTCGAGGATCTGTGCGCTGAGGCTGTCGAAACGGGTGTTGGCGCTGCGCACGTACCAGGCGGTCAGCAGCCAGGAAAGGATGATGATGGCGGCGCCCAGCGGAATGCCACGCGTCAGGTTGCTGCCCTCGTAAAGTGGCGTGTGCAGCCAGCCCGGGACGAAGGCCACCAGCATGATGAACAGGTAGTAGACCCCCAGAACCACGGCGCTGAGGGACCAGGCGAGCACCGCGCGCTGGCGTGCCAGGCTCTGGAACTTGGGATTGGACCGGATGCGGTCGCAGCTTTGGGCGTTGGATGTGTCGTGGCTACTCATGACGGGCTCCGCTTGTTGTTGTTGTCGATGCCTGGTGCCGGCCGCCGCCGCTTTTTCGGGCATGCGACGGCCCGTGGCGGCGGCCCTGGAGCCGTCGCCTTGTTCCTGAGTCTTGCTGTTAGAGGTTCTTCGCCCTGTCGCGCAGGACGTACTTCTGGATCTTGCCGGTGGAGGTCTTCGGCAGCTGGGTGAAGATCACGGTCTTCGGCACCTTGAAGCTCGCCAGGTGCTCACGGCAGAAGGCGATGATCTCCGCCTCGCGGGTATCCTGTTGGTCGGCCTTGAGGGTGATGAAGGCGCAGGGCGTTTCACCCCACTTCTCGTCGGGGCGTGCTACCACGGCCGCTTCCAGCACCGCCGGATGGCGGTAGAGCACGCCTTCCAGCTCGATGGTGGAAATGTTCTCGCCGCCGGAAATGATGATGTCCTTCAGTCGGTCGCGGATCTCCACGTAGCCGTCCGGGTGCCAGACGCCCAGGTCGCCGGTATGGAACCAGCCGCCCTCGAAGGCCTCGCTGGTGGCACTGGGGTTCTTCAGGTAGCCCTTCATCACGGTGTTGCCGCGCAGGAAGATCTCGCCGATGGTCTGGCCGTCCATGGGCAGCGGTTCCAGGGTCTTCGGGTCGGCCACCATCACGCCCTCCAGGGTCGGGTAGCGCACGCCCTGGCGGGACTTGATGCGGGCGCGCTCTTCAAGCGGCAGCGCGTCCCATTCCTCGTGCCAGGCGCAGACGGTCACCGGGCCGTAGACCTCGGTCAGGCCGTAGACGTGGGTCACGCGGATGCCCATGGCTTCTACCGCGCCTATCACCTTGGCCGGTGGTGCGGCGCCGGCGACCATGGCGTTCACCGGATGGTCGATGGCGGCCTTGGCCGATTCCGGCATGTTCACCAGGGCGTTGAGCACGATGGGCGCGCCGCACAGGTGGGTTACTTGGTGCTCGCGGATCAGGGTGAGAATCTTCTGCGGGTCCACCCGGCGCAGGAACACATGCACGCCGGCGAGGGCGGTGACCGTCCAGGGGTAGCACCAGCCGTTGCAGTGGAACATCGGCAGGGTCCAGAGGTAGACCGGGTGGTTGCCCATGGCCCAGGTCATCTGATTGCCCAGGGCGTTCAGGTAGGCGCCGCGATGGTGGTAGATCACGCCCTTGGGATTGCCGGTGGTGCCGGAGGTGTAGTTCAGGGAAATGGCCTGCCACTCGTCGTCGGGCCAGCGCCAGGCGAATTCCGGGTCGCCTTCGGCCAGCAGTGCTTCGTAGTCCAGCTCGCTCACCGGCTGGCCTTCGCCGTACTCGGGGTCGTCGACGTCGATCACCAGCGGCGGGTGGTCGAGCATGCCGATGGCGGCGTGGATCACCTCATGGAATTCGCGGTCGGTGATCAGCACCTTGGCTTCGCCGTGCTGCAGCATGAAGGCGATGGCCTCGGCATCCAGGCGCACGTTCAGGGTGTTGAGCACCGCGCCGATCATCGGCACGCCGAAGTGCGCCTCCAGCATCTGCGGGATGTTCGGCAGCATCACCGCCACCGTGTCGCCCTTGCCGATGCCGCGCCCGGCCAGGGCCGAGGCCAGGCGTCGGCAGCGGCTGTAGGTATCGGCCCAGTTGCGGCGGATGGAACCATGGATGACCGCCGGGTAGTGCGGATAGACGGCGGCGGTGCGCTCGATGAAGCTGAGGGGCGAGAGGGCGATATGGTTGACGGCGGCAGGTGCAAGGCCCTGATCGTAGATCGACATGCTGGATACCCGGCGGCTGATTATTAGCTCTTGTTCACCGGCGCCTCTGGGGGCCGGCAGATCTCTGGGGCGATTTATATACCAATATTGGATTGATATGGAAGTACATCTAGAGTCGTATAGTAAAACTACTATATTATTTTGCTCGAACCCTAGGGTGGGCCGGGCGGCGCTCCGCTTCAGCCTCCCAAAAGGCCGGACTGTGGGCTGAAGCCGACCCTACGACGATGCAGCAGAGTCCCGCCCGGCCCACGCCGGTATATCCTTGCCCACCCCCAGAAGCTGGACCCGCCATGACCCAGACTCCGGTTCGACTCCACACCTGGCTGCGCCTGCAACGCGAGGACGTGCCCCTGGCCGCCCGCGCCGATGCCTTGTGCCGGGCGCTGCGCGGCTGCCCCGAGGTGCGCCAGGCCTACTACCTGAGTTGGCTGCCCGGAGCACGTATCTACAGTCACGAGGGCAGCGGCCAGCAGTTGCCGCCAGGCATGGGCGACCCGCTGCAGGCCAGCGACGAGGCCCTGGCCGCGCGCCTGGCCGCCGAGGGCAGGCTGGGTCTCGACCAGTTGCGCCAGCTCGACTGCTGGCTGGCCGGCCGCCTGCGCCGTGCCGCCATCAGCCACGGCCAGGCCTTCGACCTGGCGCTGCACGCCGGCCAGCAGGGTCTGCTGCTGGTGGAAGTGCGCGAGGGTGTGAGCCTGGACTGGCTGGGCTGGGTTTATGAATTGCTGACCACCCTGCTCGGCAGCGTCAGCGGCCTGTTGCGCGCATCGCCGCTGCTCGGCCACGACCCGCAGCCGAGCCTGCTGGTGGATGCCGAGGCGCGCCCGCTGGAACTGAACGCCGCGTTGCTGGCGCTACTCGGCGAGCTGCCCTTGGCCGAAGTGCTGCGCTTCCTGCCGGTGAATCACGGCTCCCTGGTGCGCGCCTGCCTGGCCCAGGAGCGCGCCATCGAAGGAGTGGAGGCCCAGTGCGGCGAACGCATGCTGATCTGGACCTACATCCCCGATCCGCAGGAGTGCCGGGTGCTGGCGCGCTGCCGCGAGGCCACCGCGCAGATCCTCACCGAACGCGAGGCGGCGCGGGCGCGGCGGCTGTATCGGCTGATCACCGAGAACACCACCGACCTGATCTCCCGGCATACCCCGGACGGCCGCTTCCTCGATGCCTCGCCGGCCTCCTGGACCCTGCTTGGCTACTGGCCGGAAGAATTGCGCGGCCAGCTCGCCCAGTGCCTGTTCCATCCCCAGGAGCTGGCCCAGCTGGTGCAGCGCGCCCGCGACGCCCTGGAGCAGGACGGCTACCACACCATGACCTACCGCATCCGCCACCGCGGCGGGCATTACCTCTGGTTCGAGACCGCCAGCCGCGCCATCCGCGAGACGTACACCGGGGCCGTGGTGGAGGTGGTCAGCGTGTCGCGCGACATCACCGCGCGGGTGCAGGCCGAGGAGAACAAGCGTCGCCTCGCCGAGGTGGTGGAAGCCAATACCGACCCGGTGCTCTTCGTCGACCCCGCCGGGCACATCACCTACCTCAATCCGGCGGCGCGCCGTGCCCTTGGCCTGGGGGCGAAGCAGCCGATGCCGGCGCTGGCCGAGGTCATCGCCGCCGACGACCTGGCGCGCCTGCACCGAGAGGGCTGGAGCTGCGCCGAACGCAAGGGCGTGTGGAGCATCGACTCGCGCCTGCTGCCGCCGGGCGGCGGTGCCTCGGTGCCGGTTTCCATGGTGCTGTTGGCCCACAGCACCGCCGGCGGCGAGCGCTACTACTCGCTGGTGGCCCGGGACATGACCGAGCGCGAACTGCGCGAGGCCCAGCAACGCAGGCACCAGGATGAGCTGGCCCATACCGCGCGTCTGATCACCCTGGGCGAGCTGGCTTCCGGCATTGCCCACGAGATCAACCAGCCGCTGGCGGCAGTGGTCAACTACGCCAGCGCCAGCCAGCGCTACCTGCAGTCGCTCGCCAGCAATCCCAAGGCCGCCGAGCGCGTCGCCCAGGGCCTGGAGCGCATCACCGAACACGCCAACCACGCCTCGGAAGTGATCAAGCGGCTGCGTGCCTTCCTGCGCAAGGGCCAGCGCAAGATGCAGGCGCTGAACCTGGCCGAAGTCGCCCGCGAAGCGGTGCGCCTCTGTGCCTGGGAAGCCAGCGCCAGCCAGGTGGCGATCGAGGAGCAATTCCCGGACAATCTGCCGCCGGTCTACGCCGACCGCGTGCTGCTGGAGCAGGTGCTGCTCAACCTGCTGCGCAATGCCATCGATGCCAACCGCGAGGCTCATCCCGGCCGCGGGTCGGTGATCCGCCTGGCCGCGCAGGCAGGCGACGGCCACCTGGCCATCGAGGTCCGCGACCAGGGGCCGGGACTCGGCGAAGAAGAACTGGCGCGCATCTTCACCCCTTTCTACACCAGCAAGCCGGATGGCCTGGGCCTGGGGTTGTCGATGAGCCGCAGCATCATCGAAGGTTTCGGTGGCTCCCTCGACGGGATACCGGGCGAGGAGGGCGGGTTGCTGATGCGCTGCCGCCTGCCGCTGCAATAACAAGAACGTAAACGGAGGGGAACGATGTCCAACGGCGAACAGGTGGTCTATGTGGTGGATGACGACCAGGGCATGCTCGACTCCACCGTCTGGCTGCTGGAGTCGGTAGGCCTCAAGGCGCTGCCCTTCACCAGCGGCCGCGCCTTCCTCGACGCCTGCGATGCCAGCCTCGACGCCTGCGTCCTGCTGGACGTGCGCATGCCGGGCATGGGCGGCCTCAACGTCCAGGAAGAAATGCGCAACCGCGGCCTCGACGTGCCGGTGATCTTCGTCAGCGGCCACGCGGACGTGCCCATCGTGGTCCGCGCCTTCAAGGCAGGAGCGCGCGACTTCATCGAAAAGCCCTACAACGAGCAGTTGCTGCTGGACAGCGTGCAGCAGGCCCTCAGCAGTTTCGACCAGCGCCGCACCGCCGACGGCGGCCAGGGCCAGTTGCAGGAACGCCTCGACAGCCTCACCCCGCGCGAACGCGATGTGCTGCTGCCGCTGGTGCAGGGCTACACCAACCGCGAAATCGCCGAGCAGCTGGATATCAGCGTGAAGACCATCGACCTTTACCGCGCCCGGGTGATGAAGCGCATGCAGGCCGAGCGCTTGCCCGACCTGGTGGGGATGGCGATCGCGGCGGGGCTGGTGGATCCGTTGAAGCTGCGCTGATTGACCTGGCCGGCGGGAAACCTGTAGCGAATTCATTCGCGATGGCCGCGAAGCGGCCCGTAGGTTGGTGCGGGCCACGCTGGTCAGAGCGAAGCGAAGCCCAACGTCCCGATTACCACCTAATGTTTAGCCCGAGATAACCCAAAGATAGAAAAACCTGCATTTTATTCACCCATCCCGCCGTGCGAGCCTCCAGCGCATTCCAATAACACGGCTTTCCCTCATGGGTTGTTCCACTCCACATACCTCTCCGCTCGCCGCCCTGTCCCTCGGGCAGGTCCGTGCCGCGCGCCGAGCCCCCGGAGTGGCACCCACGGTCCAGTTCTCCCTCAAATGGGCCGTCAACCTCCTGATCTCCCTGCCGCTCGAACTCGCCTTCTGGGCGCTCTGGCATTGCCGCCACGCTCGTCCGCCGGATAGCACTCTCGCCTGATCCCCGGCCGCCACCGCAGCGGCCACCCCTCACCCAGAACGAGATTGTGTCCCTTGCCCCTGATGGCAAGGGCCTGTTTGTGTGCCCACGGGCACTAAAGAGAGCGCCATGAAATTTGCCAGCGTGCAGGAAGCCCGGGATTTCCTCGAGCAGAACCCGGACATCGACGCCTTCGAACTCTTCATCCTCGACGCCAACGGCGTTCCCCGTGGCAAGCTGCTGCACCGTGACGAACTGCTGGCCGTGTACGAAACCGGCCGTCCGTTGCCCAGCACCATCCTCGGCCTGACCATGCACGGCGAAGACGTGGAGAACTCCGGCCTGGTCTGGGACGTGGGCGATATCGACTGCCGCGCCTACCCGCTGGAAGGCAGCCTGGTGCGCCTGCCCTGGCGCAAGATGGCCACTGCCGCCGTGCAGGTCAGCATGCACCCGCAAGAGGGCATGCCCGCCGCCATCGCCGACCCGCGCCATGTGCTGATCGACGTGATCGAGCGCCTCAAGGCCGACGGCTACCACCCGGTGATGGCCTGCGAGCTGGAGTTCTACCTGCTCGACCAGAAGCGCGACGCCCAGGGCCGTCCGCAACCGGCGCTGGATGCCGACGGCAACCGCCCGCGCGGTACTCAGGTCTACGGCCTGCGCGAGCTGGAACAGATCGAACCCTTCCTTGCCGACCTCTACGCCGCCTGCAAGGCCCAGGGCATTCCGGCACGCACTGCCATCTCCGAATACGCGCCGGGCCAGGTGGAAATCACCCTGGAGCACGGCGACGCACTGGAAGCCATGGACCAGGCCGTGCGCTACAAGCGCCTGGTCAAGGGCGTGGCCCATGCCCATGGCATGCAGGCCTGCTTCATGGCCAAGCCCTTCGGCGACCTGGCCGGCACCGGTATGCACATGCACGTTAGCCTGGCCGACGCCGAAGGCCGCAACCAGTTCGCCAGCGAAGACCCTGCCGGCACCCCGCTGCTGCGCCAGGCAGTGGGCGGGATGCTCGCGAGCCTGCTGGATTCGCTGCTGTTGTTCTGCCCCAACGCCAACTCCTACCGCCGCTTCCAGGCCAACAGCTACGCGCCGTTGGCGCCGACCTGGGGTGTGGATAACCGCACTGTCAGCCTGCGCGTGCCCGGCGGGCCGGCCAACAGTCGGCACATCGAACACCGCATCTGCGGCGCCGACGCCAACCCCTATCTGGCCGCCGCCGCCATCCTCGCCGGTATCCACCGCGGCATCCGCGAGGGTCTCGACCCGGGCAACCCGGTGGAAGGCAACGGCTACGCCCAAGCCAAGGAGCTGCTGCCCACCGACTGGCTCACTTCGCTCCGTGCCCTGGAACAATCCAGCTGGGCGCGCGACGCCTTCGGCACGGCCTTCCTCGGCGTCTACCTGGCCGTGAAGCGCGCCGAGTACCGGCAGTTCATGGCCGAGGTCGGCGAGCAGGACTGGAGCTGGTACCTGACCCAGGCCTGAACCTGATTTTCGTATTGATTCGAGGCTGCTCTTGTAGGGGCGAATTCATTCGCCACAGCAGGCCGAAGGCTTGCCCTGACGGACTCGTGCATTTCCAAAGGATTCCTCCATGACCGCTGCATTCAAACACCCGCTGCCCGCCCCCGAGCGCGCGCCGTCCTATTACTCCGCGAGCCTCAACGAGGAGACCGCCTATCCCACGCTGGAAGGCGAGGTGAGCGTCGATATCGCCATCATCGGCGGCGGCTTCACCGGCGTCGCCACGGCCGTGGAAATGGCCGAGCGCGGCTACAAGGTGGCGCTGGTGGAGACCCACAAGATCGGCTGGGGCGCCACCGGCCGCAACGGAGGTCAGGTCACCGGCAGCCTTTCCGGCGATGCCGCCATGCGCAAGCAGATGAGCCGCCATATGGGTGCGGAGGTGGACGATTTCATCTGGTACCTGCGCTGGCGTGGCCACGAGATCATCAAGAACCGCGTGGCGAAATACGGCATCCAGTGCGACCTCAAGCACGGCCATCTGCACGCGGCGATGAAGCCCTCGCACATGGACGAACTGAAAGCCTCCCATGAAGAAGCGGTGCGCCGTGGCATGGGCGACGAAGTGACCCTGCTGGACGCCGCCGGCGTGCGTGCGCACCTGGATTCCGACCTCTATGTCGGCGCCATCAAGAACACCCGCAACATGCACCTGCACCCGCTCAACCTGTGCATCGGCGAAGCCAAGGCCGCCGCCAGCCTGGGGGCGCTTATCTTCGAGCATTCGGAAGTGCAGGACATCATCCACGGCGACCGTCCGGCGGTGATCACCACCCGGGGCCGGATCAACGCCCAGCAGGTGCTGCTGGCCGGCGACGTCTACCACAAGCTGGAGCGCAAGCAGCTCAAAGGCATGATCTTCCCGGCCATGGGTGGCATCGTCACCACCAAGCCGCTGGGCGACCTGGCCAAGGAGATCAACCCCCAGGACCTGGCCGTCTACGATTGCCGCTTCGTCCTCGACTACTACCGCATGACCGGCGACGGCCGCCTGCTGTTCGGCGGCGGCGCCAACTACTCCGGGCGCGACTCCCGCGATATCGCCGCCGAACTGCGGCCCTGCATCGAGCGCACCTTCCCCAGGCTCAAGGGCGTGGAGATCGACTTCAAGTGGAGCTGCGCCATGGGCATCGTGATGAACCGCATCCCACAGCTGGGCAAGCTGTCGAAGAACGTCTGGTATTGCCAGGGCTACTCCGGCCACGGCGTGGCCAC
Source organism: Pseudomonas sp. BN417 (assembly GCF_029871205.1). GTDB lineage: Bacteria > Pseudomonadota > Gammaproteobacteria > Pseudomonadales > Pseudomonadaceae > Metapseudomonas. The sequence continues at coordinate 45,245 of NZ_SSOJ01000106.1, forward strand.
TACCCACATCATGGGCGAGGTCATGGCCAACGCCATGAGCGGCAGCCTGGAGAAGTTCGACACCTTCGCCCGCTGCCAGCACATCCGCGTGCCCCTGAGCGAGCGCCTGGGCAACCACATGCTGGCGCTGGGCATGTGGTACTACCAGATGCTGGAGAAGCTGCGCTGACCGATTTTGTTGTGCGTCCTTACACAGCCGGCCTCGCGCCGGCTTCTTTTTGTGGGGGCGATTTCAATCGCTAAGCAGGCCGCAGGCCTGCCCTGAGCGTTTCAGGGGTCGCTTCGCGAATGAATTCCCTCCCACAGCTAAGAGCCCACAAACAAAAAGCCCCGCATGGGCGGGGCTTCTCGAAAAGGCGCCGATTACAGATCGAAGTCGTAATCGTTAAGCTGCTTCTGCAGGCGCCGTTCTTCGAGGTAGTTGTCGATGATGCGGCGCTTGGTCAGGTTGGTTTTCGCGGTTTCTGCGGGGGCTTCCGAATCCTCGGCATCCTCGGAAACGAATTCTTCTTCGAGCTCGATTTCGTCTTTGGCTGTGCTCATAAGGGTCACTCCACAAAGCGGGGCGCTATTGGCGCACCTTATAACTGCAAAGCCAGGGTCGGTAAAAAAGATTTTTTCAATCGGATACCTGAGTGAATCAATAGGTTATCAATCGTCGGAAGTCTTCGCCTTGTACTCGCACAGGTCCTCGATGCGGCAGGCGCCACAACGTGGTTTTCGCGCCACGCAAACGTAGCGGCCATGCAGGATCAGCCAGTGGTGGGCATCCAGCAGGAATTCTTTTGGTACGAACTTCAGCAGCTTCTTCTCCACCTCCAGCACGTTCTTGCCGGGGGCGATGCCGGTGCGATTGCTGACCCTGAAGATGTGCGTATCCACCGCCATGGCCGGTTGGCGGAAGGCGGTGTTGAGCACTACGTTGGCGGTCTTGCGGCCGACCCCGGGCAGGGCTTCGAGGTCTTCGCGGTTGTCCGGTACCTGGCTGCTGTGCTTCTCGATCAGGATGCGGCAGGTCTCGATGACGTTCTTGGCCTTGCTGTTGTAGAGGCCGATGGTCTTGATGTACTCGGACAGCCCCTCGACACCCAGGGCATGGATGGCTTCCGGGGTGTTGGCCACCGGGTACAGCTTGGCCGTGGCCTTGTTCACGCCCACGTCAGTGGCCTGGGCGGAGAGGATGACCGCGATCAGCAGCTCGAAGGGCGTGCTGTAGGCCAGTTCGGTGGTGGGGTTGGGGTCGTCGTCGTGGAGGCGGCGGAAGATTTCGTAGCGTTTCGCGGCGTTCATCTGGAGTCAGCTGTCTGGTTGGTCAGGCGGCGCCAAAGCGCCAGTAGCGTACCTAGCAGGATAAAGGCTCCGGGCGCCAGGGCGAACAGGGGAATGCCGTCAGCGCCGAACTGGAGGGTCCAGGGCAATGCGGCCTGTCCCAGCAGCCAGTCGAAATGGGCGAACAGGCTGGCGTGGCCCAGGGCTTCGCGCAGGGCACCCAGCAGCAGGGCGAGCAGGGCGAAGGTGAGACCTGCGCGCAGGCCGTCGAAGGGGCCTGTGGACTCCTCGCCGGCCAGTTGCAGGCAGGGCAGTACCAGCAGGTAGAGATAAGGGCCGAAGGCGCGTTGCAGCTCGAAGGCACCAGCTTGCATCAGCAGGTTCGCCAGGCTGGCCAGCAGGCCGGCCAGCAGCAGGGCGCCCAACCAGTAGCCGACGCCGTCCAGATGCCGGCGCAGGATGGGCAAGGCCAGGCCGAAGAGCAGCAGCAGGGGCAGGCCGGCCAGGGCCAGGCCGAGGCCTTTCACCAGCAGGTCGGTGGCGCCCACCAGCAGCGCCAGGCCCATCAGGCCAAGGTGGTGGGTATTCATGGCGAGGCCTGCCCGGCGCTGCCCAGCAGCTGTTGGCGGTGGCCGTCGAAGAATTGCAGCGCGTGCTGGGTGGCGCTGACCACGGCGCGGGAGGTGATGGTGGCGCCGGCGATCTGGTCGAACTGGCCGTTGTCGGCCTTCACCCGCCATTCCGCTTCCGGGTGACCGGCCAGGGAGGCGTCGGTGAATGTCCGCAGCCAGGGGCTGCGCGCCGGCTCCATGCGGTCGCCTATGCCAGGGGTTTCCCGGTGGCCGAGGACTTTCATGGCCAGCAGCCGGCCATCCGGGCGGATGGCCAGCAGCAGGCGGATCGGGCCTTCGTAGCCTTTGGCGGTGGCGGGTAGCAGCACCGCGACCGGAACGCCTTCGCGTGTGGCCAGCCAGGCGGAAGGCGGGGGCGGGCTGCCCAGCAACTCGCTGGGTGGCAGGGGGATGGGCCGGGTCAGCGGATGGTTGTCGTAGCTGCCGGCGGGGAGCAGGTCGAGCAGGGCGCGCTCGTCGGCGGCCTGGCGCCCGGCCTCGATACGCCCGGCCAGCAACTGGTTGGCGGCGACCAGCAGCGCCAGGCCGAGGCCCGCGAGCAGGGCCAGGATCGCCACGGTGCGGCCCTTCATGGCTGCGCTTCCTGGTCGCGCATGGCGAGTCGGTCAAGCGTCGGCACCAGCAGGTTCATCAGCAGCACGGCGAAGGCGACGCCGTCGGCGTAGCCGCCCCAGGTACGGATCAGATAGACCAGCAGGCCCGCGCCAACGCCGAACAGCAGGCGGGCGCGGTCGCTGCCGGCGCCGGAGACCGGCTCGGTGGCGATGAAGAAGGCGCCGAGCATGGTGGCGCCGCTGAACAGATGGAACAGCGGCGAGCCGTTGGAGTCCGAGCCCGAACCGTTCCAGCAGAGCAGGCTGATGACGAAGAGGCTGGCGAGGAACCCCGTAGGCGTATGCCAGCGGATCACCTTGCGTTGCAGCAGCAACAGGCCGCCGAGGAGGAAGCCCAGGTTGACCCACTCCGCGCCGCGCCCGCCGAAACCACCGAAGGCAGGGTGGCCGCTGAAGAGTTCATCCACGGTCAGGCGGTCGTTGTGCTTGAGGCTGTCCAGGGCGGTGGCCTGGCTCCAGCCATCCACCAGCCCGTCACCGAAACCCACGACCTGCTGCAGGGCATCGAGCAGGCCCGTGTGCTGGCCGGGCGCGGGCCACTGGTTGAGCTGCCCCGGGAAGGCGACCAGCGCCAGGGCATAGCCGAGCATGGCGGGGTTGAGCGGGTTCTGGCCGAAGCCGCCGAACAGGGCCTTGCCGAAGAGGATGGCGAAGGCGCAGGCGCAGGCCGTCAGCCACCAGGGCGAGTAGGGCGGCAGGGCCAGGGCCAGCAGGGTGGCGCTGACCAGGGCGCTGCCTTCGCCCAGCAGCGGCTGGTTGAAAAGCGCCGTGTCCGGCACTGCGGGCTGGTGGCGCAGGCGGCGCACCAGGGCCTCGCAGGCGAGGACGACGGGAATGGCCACCAGCAGTTGCAGCAGGCTGCCCCAGCCGTACTGCCAGAACAGCGCCAGCAGGCCCGGCAGGCAGGCGACCAGCACCAGCTGCATGCTGGGTCGCGGGTCGAAGGCCGGGCGCGTGGTCATGGCCGGCGGTCGCTAGCGCTGGTCATCGAGGGCTCGCTCGGCCTTGGCCAGGCGCTCGCGGGCCTGGGCCAGGGTGGCCGGGTCGGTGCCGGCCTGGCGCTCCAGCTTGCTGAGGTCGGCGCGGGCGTAGGCCAGTTCGGTTTTCAGGGCGCGCATGGCCGGGTCCACCGGGCGTTTGTCGATGCGTTGCAGGTTCGGCGGCTGCTTGCCGGAGGCGTCTTCGGCGGCGTGCAGGGCCTGTTCCGCGTCGGCCAGGGCTTTGCGCAGCGGCGCCAGTTCCGCTTCGCTCGCACCGCGTTGCTCTGCGCCCTTGAGTTCGGCACGGCGGCTGGCGAGGGCGATCTTGGCCTGCTTGAGGCGAGCTTCGCCGGCACTGGGTGTCGACGCCGCCGGGGTGCCCTGGCAGGCGTCCAGGCGTTGCTGGGCCTGTTCGACGGCGGCGCGCAATTCTGCCAACTGGGCCTGCTGTTCGGCGCTCGGGGTTTCACCGAAGGCCTTCTCGGCCTTGCTCAGCTGGGCGCGGCTCATGGCGGCGGCGATCTTCGCCTGTTTGAGGGCGGCTTCGTCCACCTGCGGGGCCGGCGCCTCCATGGCCGTCTTGAGTGCGGCCTGGGCCTTGTCGTTGGCGGCACGCAGCTCGGCGACCTGGGCCTGGAGGTCCGAGGTGCCGTAGATCTCCAGCTGAGTTTCAGCCTTCTTCAGCGCCACCTGGGCCATGGCGGCCTCGATCTTCAGGCGCTTCTGCTGGTCGCTGAGGCTGGGAGCGGCGGCCTTCTGCGCCTTGACCCGCTCGATGGCGGCCTGGACAGGGTCCAGCGGTGCGGCAGTGGCTTGCTGGGGCTGGGCCTGGGCCTGGGCCGCGCGGGCAGCACGGGCTTCGCGCTCGGCCTGGCGACGGGCTTCGTCACGGGCGAGGCGGGCGTTGCGGAATTCGAAGCGCTCGCGGAACTGGTCGGCGCGCTGACGCTGGGCACCGGCAGCCGGCTCGGCCAGCGGCAGGATGTCGATGCAGTCCACCGGGCAGGGCGCCACGCAGAGCTCGCAGCCGGTGCACTCGTCGCTGATGACGGTGTGCATCTGCTTGGCGGCGCCGACGATGGCGTCCACCGGGCAGGCCTGGATGCACTTGGTGCAGCCGATGCATTCGGCTTCGCGGATAAAGGCGATCTGCGGCGGCACCGGGCCGTTGGGCGCATCCAGGGGCAGCGGCTGGACGTGCAGCAGGTCGGCCAGGGCGATGATGGTGGCGGTGCCGCCGGGCGGACACTTGTTGATGGCTTCGCCCTGGGCGATGCCTTCGGCGTAGGGCTTGCAGCCGGGGTGGCCGCACTTGCCGCATTGGGTCTGCGGCAGCAGGGCGTCGATGCGCTGGATCAGGGCCTGGTTCATTGCGCCCCCATGCCGTTGAAGCCGAGGAAGGCCAGGCCCATCAGGCCGGCGCAGATCAGCAGCATGGGGGTACCACGGAAGGGAGCCGGCACATCGGTTTCCTCCACTTGCTGTAGCAGGTCGTCGAACAGCCTGAGCACCAGCCAGAAGCCGAATCCACCGCCAATGCCCAGGCTCAGGGCGGCGGCGAAACCGCCTGCGCTGCCCAGCAGCATGGCGCCCAGGGCCGCGCCGTTGGCCAGCAGCAAGGGCCAGAGGCCGTCCCGTGGCAGGGCAGGGCGCAGCCGGCTAAGCAACTGCAGGCATAGCCAGGCGAGCGGCGCCAGCAGCGGCAGGAAGAAGAACAGGCGCAGCTGGCCGAGGCCCAGCGGGGCGAGCAGGAACTGGTCGAGCAGCCAGGCGAACGGCGTGCCCAGGGCGATCAGCGCGCCGCCGGCCAGGGCCAGGGCCTGGCTGCGAGGCTGGCGCAGGCTGTCGGCGCCCAGGGGCAGGCCAAGAAGCAGGTTGTTGACCAGGGCTGCGCCGAGCAACGTGAGGATGAATTCGATCATGGCCGCACAGGGGCAGGGAGAATGCTTGGAAGTCTAGCGTGCGGGAGCGGTTGGGCCGCTCCCGCATGGCTCTTACTTGACCCGCTGACCCGGCTTGGCGCCGCTGTCGGGGCTGAGCAGGTAGATTTCCTCGCCACCGGGACCGGCGGCCAGGACCATGCCTTCGGAGACGCCGAACTTCATCTTGCGCGCCGCCAGGTTGGCGACGTACAGCGTGAGGCGGCCTTCCAGCTTGCTCGGGTCCGGGTAGGCGCTCTTGATGCCGGAGAAGACGTTGCGCTTGGCGTCGCCGATATCCAGGGACAGGCGCAGCAGCTTGTCGGCACCTTCGACGAACTCGGCCTTCTCGATCAGCGCGATGCGCAGGTCGACGGCGGCGAAGGTGTCGAAGGCGATTTCCGCCGCCAGCGGGTCCTTCGCCAGTTCGCCGTTGCCCTTGGGGGCGGAGGCGGCGGCCAGGTCTTCCTTGGAGGCGGCGACCATGGCGTCGATCTTCGCCGGCTCGATGCGTGTCATCAGCGGGTTGAACGGGTTCAGCTGATGATCGGCGAGCAGCACCTTGTGGTCGTCCCAGGTCAGCGGGGCGACGTTGAGGAAAGCCTCGGCGTCGGCGGCCAGCTTCGGCAGTACCGGCTTGAGGAAGATCACCAGTTGGCGGAACAGGTTGACGCCAGCGGCGCACACGGCCTGGACCTCGGCCTGCTTGCCTTCCTGCTTGGCCAGGGCCCAGGGGGCCTTGTCGGCGATATAGGCGTTGGCGCGGTCGGCCAGGGCCATGATTTCGCGCATGGCGCGGGCGAAATCGCGGTTTTCATAGGCTTCGACGATGCCGGGGGCAGCCGCGCGGAACTCGTCGAACAGCTCTGGCGCGGCGTTCTCCGCTACCAGCTTGCCGGCGTTGCCCTTGTGGATAAAGCCGGCGCAACGGCTGGCGATGTTGACCACCTTGCCCACCAGGTCGGAGTTGACCTTCTGCACGAAGTCCTCGAGGTTCAGGTCGAGGTCGTCGACGCCGCGGCCGAGCTTGGACGCGTAGTAGTAGCGCAGGTATTCCGGGCTCAGGTGGTCGAGGTAGGTGCGTGCCTTGATGAAGGTGCCGCGGGACTTGGACATCTTCTGTCCATTCACCGTCAGGTAGCCGTGCACGTTGAGCGCGGTCGGCTTGCGGTAGCCGGCGCCTTCGAGCATGGCGGGCCAGAACAGGGCGTGGAAGTTGACGATGTCCTTGCCGATGAAGTGGTACAGCTCGGCGGTGGAATCCTTGTTCCAGAAGGCGTCGAAGTCCAGTTCCGGACGGCGCGCGCAGAGGTTCTGGAAGCTGGCCATGTAGCCGATGGGGGCGTCCAGCCAGACGTAGAAGTATTTGCCGGGGGCGTCCGGGATCTCGAAGCCGAAGTAGGGCGCGTCACGGCTGATGTCCCACTCCTGCAGGCCGGCATCCAGCCATTCGGCGATCTTGTTGGCCACCGACTCCTGCAGCGCACCGCCGCGGGTCCACTCCTTCAGCATGGCGTCGAAGTTCGGCAGCTTGAAGAAGTAGTGCAGCGACTCCTTGAGCACCGGGGTGGCGCCGGAAATGGCCGACTTGGGATTCTTCAGCTCGGTGGGCGAATAGGTCGCGCCGCAGGATTCGCAGTTGTCACCGTACTGGTCTTCGGTGCCGCATTTCGGGCAGGTGCCCTTGATGAAGCGGTCGGCCAGGAACATTTCCTTTTCCGGGTCGAAGTACTGGGTCACCGGGCGGGTGCCGATGTGGCCGGCGTCGCGCAGCTTGGTGTAGATGCTGCTGGAGAGGACGCGGTTCTCTTCCGAGTGGGTCGAGTAGTAGTTGTCGAAGTCCACCAGGAAGTCGGCGAAATCGGTGGTGTGCTCGGCACGCACGTTGTCGATCAGCTGCTCGGAGGTGATGCCCTCCTTCTCGGCGCGCAGCATGATGGCCGAGCCGTGGGCGTCGTCGGCGCAGACGTAGATGGCCTGATTGCCGCGCATCTTCTGGAAGCGCACCCAGATATCGGTCTGGATGTACTCGACCATATGCCCAAGGTGGATGGACCCGTTGGCATAGGGGAGGGCGCTTGTCACGAGGATCTTGCGGGGCTCGGTCATGGTGCTCGGCTACCGGATACGAAACAAAAGGGAAGTCGGCAACTATATAGGCCTGGCGCGATTTTTTCACGTCCGGAGGACCCAGCGGCCGGGCGGTCGGTTAGGATAGCCACCTGATTTGCTCGGTTATTCTTTGGAGCCCTGCCATGAGCACCGTTACCCGCGCACAGGTCGAAGCCACCCTGCGCCAGTTCACCGATCCCCATCTCGACCAGGACCCGGTCAGCGCCGGTTGTCTGCGTGAAGTCGACATCCAGGGCGGCAAAGTCCGCGTGCGTCTGGAGCTCGGTTATGCCGCCGGGCTGTTCAAGGCCGGCTGGGCGCAGATGCTGAAGATGGCGCTGGAGAACCTGGATGGCGTGGCCAGCGCCGAGGTGCAGGTGGACTGCGTGATCGGCGCGCACAAGGCCCAGGACCAGGTGCCGGCCCTGACCAACGTGAAGAACATCATCGCCGTGGCCTCCGGCAAGGGCGGCGTGGGCAAGTCCACCACCGCGGCCAACCTGGCCCTGGCGCTGGCCCGCGAGGGCGCGCGGGTGGGCATCCTCGATGCCGATATCTACGGTCCCAGCCAGGGCATCATGTTCGGCATCCCGGACGGTACGCGGCCCAAGGTGCGCGACCAGAAGTTCTTCGTGCCCCTGGAGGCCCATGGTGTCGAGGTCATGTCCATGGCCTTCCTCACCGACGAGAACACCCCGGTGGTCTGGCGCGGGCCGATGGTGTCCGGTGCGCTGATCCAGCTGATCACCCAGACCGCCTGGGACAACCTCGACTACCTGGTAGTGGATATGCCGCCGGGTACCGGCGACATCCAGCTGACCCTGGCGCAGAAGGTGCCGGTGGCTGGCGCGGTGATCGTCACCACGCCGCAGGATCTGGCCCTGCTGGACGCCAAGAAGGGCGTGGAGATGTTCCGCAAGGTCAATATCCCCGTGCTGGGCGTGGTGGAGAACATGGCCGTGCACATCTGTTCCAACTGCGGCCACGCCGAGCACCTGTTCGGCGAAGGCGGTGGCGAGAAGCTGGCTGCCCAGTATGGCGTCGAGCTGCTGGCGTCCCTGCCGCTGTCCATGGCGATCCGTCTGCAGTCCGATGGCGGCAAGCCCACCACCATCGCCGATCCGGAAAGCCAGATCGCCATGATCTACCAGCAGATGGCCCGCTGCGTCGGCGCGCGCATCTCGCTGTCCGAGCAGGCCGCCGTCGCCATGCCGAACATCACTGTCAGCGACGACTGACGGCCCGGCCATCCGGCGGGGCCTTTGCCGAGGCTTCCGCCGGACTGTAAGATTCGCCGTCATTTTTCAGCCCCTGACAGGACAGCCGCCATGAGCATCAAATCGGACAAGTGGATTCGCCGCATGGCACAGGAACACGGGATGATCGAGCCGTACGTCGAGCGCCAGGTGCGCGGCGCGGACGCGAACCGCGTGATTTCCTACGGGGTGTCCAGCTACGGCTACGACGTGCGCTGCGCCGACGAGTTCAAGGTGTTCACCAACATCTACTCGGCGGTGGTGGACCCGAAGAACTTCGACGAGAAGAGCTTCGTCGACATCAAGAGCGATGTCTGCATCATCCCGCCGAACTCCTTCGCCCTGGCCCGCACGGTCGAGTATTTCCGCATTCCCCGCGATGTGCTGACCATCTGCCTGGGCAAGAGCACCTACGCGCGCTGCGGCATCATCGTCAACGTGACCCCGCTGGAGCCGGAGTGGGAAGGCCACGTAACCCTGGAGTTCTCCAACACCACCAACCTGCCGGCGAAGATTTACGCCAATGAAGGCGTGGCGCAGATGCTTTTCCTGCAGTCGGACGAAGCCTGCGAAGTGTCGTACAAGGACCGTGGCGGCAAGTACCAGGGCCAGACCGGGGTGACCCTGCCCCGTACCTGAGGCCATTCGGGAATGAAAAAGCCGGGCAGATGCCCGGCTTTTTTGTGCGCGCAGATAAAGCCGTAGGGTGGACCACGCTTCACCGGTCCACCGGCTCTCCCGCCGGTTGGCAACGAGGCTTCCTGAACCCTCGAATGGTGGAAATCCGCTTCGTGGATTTCCACCCTTGTATCTCGACTATCGCTCTGTGATGGGGCGATAGTTCCCGACTGATCATCGGGGGAGGGTCAGGAAGCCGTTTCCACCCTAAGGCCTCGAGCCAGCAACGTAGATAGTGCTCCTGCCCTCCACACTCACTCGAATAGCTCGAACGGTATCCAGAGCCCACCTCAGGTGAGAGCTCGCATTCACAAGGTCGTGCCGAGTGCAGTGATGATCCTTCTGGAGAGATTGAGGAGTTCGCATGTCCGGCATCGTTGGCATTGACATTGCCAAGCACAGTTTCGATATCGCCACCCAGCAGGCCAACGGCAAGTACCGCACCAAAGCCAAGCTGGCCAATAGCGCGGCGGGTTTTCAGGTACTGCAGGAGTGGCTGCTCAAATACAGCGAACCAGGGGCCTGGATCGTGATGGAGGCCACGGGGACCTACCACGAGGCGCTGGCCGAATACTTCCATGGCTTGGGCTACCGGGTTTGCGTGACCAATCCGGCGCAGATTGCCCTCTATGCCCGCAGCCAACTGCAACGGGTGAAGACGGACCAGGTCGATGCCAAGCTGATTGCCGACTATGGCGCCCGGCACGTGGACGAGTTGCGTGCCTGGCGGCCCGAACCGCCGGCCATCCGCCGCCTGCGGGCCCTGGTACGGCGCCTGCAGGACCTCCAGGAGATTGCCCAGATGGAGCGCAATCGCTTGGACGTCGCCGATGTCAGTGTGCAGGACTCGATTCGTTCGGTGCTGCAACACATCGAACAGCAGATCGCCGAAACCTTGAAGGCGATTCAGGCGCACATTGACGACGATCCCGATTTACGGGGTAAGCGCGACTTGCTGACCAGTATCGACGGCGTCGCGGACAAGACTGCGGCCCTGCTTCTGGCCGAGCTGGGAGACCCGCTGCAATTCAAGAATGCCCGGGCCATCACGGCGTTTGCCGGGCTGAATCCGCAGCTGCGGGAGTCCGGCACCCAAAAGGCCTACGCCTGCATTTCCCGGATGGGCTCCAGCCGACTCCGCGCGGGTCTCTACATGCCGGCCATCGTTGCGCTGACCCACAACCCGGCGATCAAAGCGCTGGGACAACGCCTGCGAAGTCGAGGCAAGGCCGGGAAGCAGATCGTCTGCGCCGCGATGCGCAAGCTGCTGCACATCGCTTATGGCGTCCTGAAATCGGGCCAGCCTTTCGATGCAAAACTGGCCCTTGCGCACTAGGTTCCAAGACGGTATCTAC
>NZ_SSOJ01000107.1 GCF_029871205.1 Pseudomonas sp. BN417
AGCAGGTAGAGCGACTCGCTGCCGGCCTTGACCGAGGCGGTCAGGGAGTGGATGCGCGGCAGCAGGCGGGCGAAGTAGAAGCGCGCAGTGCCGAGCTTGCTGGCGTAGAACTCGTCCTGACCTTCCTTGCCCAGGGCCGCGCGAGCCATCAGCGCCCACATGTAGGCGTAGGCGGTGTAGCCGAACACGTGGAGATATTCCACGGAGGCGGCGCCGATTTCGTTCGGGTTGTTCTTCGCACGGTCCAGGACCCAGGCGGTCAGCTCGTCGAGGTTGGCGACGGCAGCTTTCAGCGGCTGGGTGAACTCGGCCAGATCGGCGGAAGCGCTGTTGGCGAAGGCCTTGATCTCGTCGGCGAAGTGCTGGTAGAACGCGCCGCCGCTGCCCACCACCTTGCGGCCCATCAGGTCGAGGGCCTGGATGCCGTTGGTGCCTTCGTAGATCTGGGTGATGCGCACGTCGCGCACCAGTTGCTCCTGGCCCCACTCGCGGATGAAGCCGTGGCCGCCGAAGACCTGCTGGCCGTGGATGGTGGTTTCCAGGCCGAGGTCGGTGAGGAAGGCCTTGGCCACCGGGGTCAGCAGGGCGACCAGTTCCTCGGCGCGCTTGCGCACGACGGCGTCCTCGCTGAACTTGGCGGTGTCCAGCTGCATGGCGACGTAGCTGGAGAAGGCGCGGCCGCCCTCGTTGGCCGCTTTCATGGTCAGCAGCATGCGGCGTACATCGGGGTGCACGATGATCGGGTCGGCGGCCTTGTCCTTGGCGACCGGGCCGCTCGGCGCACGGCTCTGGATACGCTCGCGGGCGTATTCCACGGCGCTCTGGTAGGAGCGCTCGCCGGAGGCCAGGCCCTGGATGCCGACGCCCAGGCGCTCGTAGTTCATCATGGTGAACATGGCGGCCAGGCCCTTGTTTGGCGCGTCGACGATCCAGCCGGTGGCGCCGTCGAAGTTCATCACGCAGGTGGCCGAGGCCTTGATGCCCATCTTGTGCTCGATCGAGCCGCAGGAGACGGCGTTCTGCTCGCCCAGCGAGCCATCCGCGTTGACCATCACCTTGGGCACCAGGAACAGGGAAATGCCTTTCGGGCCCGCCGGGGCGTCCGGCAGCTTGGCCAGCACCAGGTGGATGATGTTCTCGGTCAGGTCGTGCTCGCCGGCGGTGATGAAGATCTTGGTGCCGCTGATCTTGTAGCTGCCGTCAGCCTGGGGTTCGGCCTTGGTACGGATGATGCCGAGGTCGGTGCCGGCATGGGGCTCGGTCAGGCACATGGAACCGGTCCAGACACCCGCGTACATGTTCGGCAGGTACTTTTCCTTCAGCTCGTCGCTGGCGTGGGCGTTGAGCGACAGGCAGGCGCCGGCGGTCAGCATCGGGTAGAGGCCGAAGGACAGGTTGGCCGCGTTGACCATCTCCTCCACCTGCGCGGAGATCACCTTGGGCATGCCCATGCCGCCGTAGACGGGGTCGCCGCCCACGCCGACCCAGCCGCCTTCGGCGTAGGTCTGGTAGGCCTCGGGGAAACCGGCCGGGGTGCTCACGGTACCGTCCTTCCACTGGCAGCCTTCTTCGTCGCCGCTGCGGTTCAGCGGGGCGATGACGCCGCCGGTGACCTTGCCGGCTTCTTCGAGGATGGCGGCGGCGGTATCGGCGTCGACCACGTCGGCCAGGGCCGGCAGTTCTGCCCAGAGCTTGGCAACCTCGAAGACTTCATTGAGGACGAAGCGCATATCGCGCAGGGGCGCTTTGTAGTCAGCCATGTGCAAACCTCGCAAACACTCTACAGGTGGCCGGGTTGGCCGGTTTCACGGATAGGGCTGGCAGTGTACATGAACAACTATTGCGACACATAGGGTCGATGTATGACTGATTGTCATATTATAGTCACGCAACAAAAGGGCCCGCTCGAAGGCGGGCCTCACTCGCGAATGCCCCGCCCTAGAGCGAGAAATGCTCCGCCGGCAGCTGCATCAGGCAGTCGCTACCCGACTCCGCCGCCACCCGATGGGCCTCGGTGCGCGGCAGCAGGCGCTTGAAGTAGAAGTCGCAGGTAACCAGCTTGGTCTGATAGTAGGCGCTGTTGCCCTCGCCCGCCTGCAGCTTGCCGTCGGCGACCAGGGCCATGCGCAACCAGAAGTAGGCCAGGGTGATGTAGCCGGAATACATCAGGTAATCCAGCGCAGCGGCGCCCACTTCGTCGGGGTTCTTCATCGCGGCCATGCCGACCTTCTGGGTCAGCTCGCCCCATTGCTGGTTGAGGCGCGCCAGTTCGGCCGCCTGGGCTTTCAGGCGCGGGTGTTCGGCCTGGGCCAGGCAGAACGTGTGGATCAGTTTGGTGAAACCGCGCAGCAGCTTGCCCTGGCTGCCCAGCACCTTGCGCCCGAGCAGGTCCAGCGCCTGGATGCCGTTGGTGCCTTCGTAGATGGGGGCGATGCGGCAGTCGCGCACCAGCTGTTCCATGCCCCACTCGCGAATGTAGCCGTGGCCGCCGAAAACCTGCATGCCGAGGTTGGTGGCTTCGAGGCCGGACTCGGTCATGAAGGCCTTGCAAATCGGCGTGAGGAAGGCCAGCAGGTTTTCCGCCTCTTCACGGGCTGCGGCGTCCTCGCTGCGGTGGGCGATATCCAGTTGCTGGGCGGTGAAGTAGGCCAGGGCGCGGTTGCCTTCATTGAAGGCCTTCATGGTCAGCAGCATGCGGCGCACGTCGGGGTGGACGATGATCGGGTCGGCGGCCTTGTCCGGCGCCTTGGGCCCGGTCAGGGCACGCATCTGCAGGCGGTCGTTGGCGTAGCGCACAGCGCCCTGGTAGCTGGCCTCACCCAGGCAGAGCCCCTGCATACCGGTGCCCAGGCGCGCGTGGTTCATCATGGTGAACATGCAGTTGAGGCCCTTGTTGGCCTCGCCGATGAGGAAGCCCGTGGCGCCGTCGAAGTTCATCACGCAGGTGGCTGAAGCCTTGATGCCCATCTTGTGTTCGATGGAGCCGCAGCTCACCGCGTTGCGCTCGCCCACGCCATCACCGGCCGGGAGGAACTTGGGCACGATGAACAGGGAAATGCCCTTGGTCCCGGCTGGTGCGTCGGGCAGCTTGGCCAGCACCAGGTGGACGATGTTCTCGCTCATGTCGTGCTCGCCGGCGGAGATGAAGATCTTGGTGCCGGAGATCGCGTAGCTGCCGTCGGCCTGGGGCACTGCGCGGGTCTTGATGATGCCGAGGTCGGTGCCGCAATGGGGCTCGGTCAGGCACATGGTGCCGGTCCAGCGGCCTTCGGTGAGGCGGGTCAGGTAGGTCTGCTTCTGCTCTTCGCTGCCGTGGGCGTGGATCGCCGACATGGCGCCGTGGGTCAGGCCGGGATACATGGCCCAGGACTGGTTGGCCGAGGCGACCATCTCGCTGATGATCAACCCGAGGGAGAGCGGCAGGCCTTGTCCACCGTATGCCGGGTCGGCGGCCAGGCCGTTCCAGCCGCCCTCGACGTACTGGGCGAAGGCTTCCTTGAAGCCCTTGGGCGTGGTCACCACGCCGTCGCGCCACTGGCACTCTTCTTCGTCGCCGGAACGGTTGATCGGCGACAGCACCTGCTCGCAGAACTTGGCGCCCTCCTCGAGGATGGCGGCGACCATGTCCGGGGTGGCGTCGCTGGCGCCCAGGGCCGCGTAGCTGGCCGGGTAGTCGAAGACTTCGTCAGTGAGGAAACTGATGTCGCGCAGGGGGGCCTTGTATTCGGGCATGGCAGATTCTCCTTGGAAGGGCAGCACTCGAACCATCGACCCTACTGCGCGCCCGCCCTGCCCACAACAACGCTGCCGCTGCTGAATGCAGCGTCATAACTACCCCGTCCCGCAGCTTGCGCGGGAAACGAAAAAGCCCGCCGGATGGCGGGCTCTTTCTACAGCGCTTGAGCCTTAGTAACCCAGGGCGAAGTCTTCTTCGGCCAGGTCCATCAGGTTGTTGGCGCCGGACAGCATGGTTTCCACGTGTGCGCGGGTACGCGGCAGGATGCGCTTGAAGTAGAAACGTGCGGTCTGCAGCTTGGCCTTGTAGAAAGCCGCGTCGCCGGTGCCTTCAGCCAGCTTCTCGGCGGCCAGGCGGGCGATGTCGGCCCAGAAGTAGGCCAGACAGGCGTAACCGGAGTACATCAGGTAATCCACCGAAGCCGCGCCGACTTCCTCGCGGTCCTTCATGGCGGCCATGCCGACCTTCATGGTCAGGTCGCCCCATTCCTTGTTCAGCTTGGCCAGGGGCTCGACGAATTCCTTGACGGCTTCGTTGCCTTCGTTGGCCTGGCAGAACTTGTGCACGATCTTGGTGAAGCCCTTGAGCGCCTCGCCCTGGGTCATGAGGATCTTGCGACCCAGCAGGTCCAGTGCCTGGATGCCGGTGGTGCCTTCGTACAGCATGGAGATACGGCTGTCGCGGACGTTCTGTTCCATGCCCCACTCGGCGATGAAGCCGTGGCCGCCATAGATCTGCACGCCATGGTTGGCCGACTCGAAGCCGACTTCGGTCATGAACGCCTTGGCGATCGGAGTCAGGAAGGCCAGCAGCGCGTCGGCGGCTTTCTTCTGCTCTTCGTCCTGGCTGTACTTGACGATGTCCACTTGCTTGGCGGTGAAGTAGACCATGGCGCGGTTGCCTTCGGCGAAGGCCTTCATGGTCAGCAGCATGCGGCGCACGTCCGGATGCACGATGATCGGGTCGGCCGCCTTGTCCGGAGCTTTCGGGCCGGTCAGGGCGCGCATCTGCAGACGCTCACGGGCGTACTTGATGCCGCCCTGGAAACCGATCTCGGCATGGGCCAGGCCTTGCAGCGCGGTACCCAGGCGAGCGGTGTTCATGAAGGTGAACATGCAGTTCAGGCCCTTGTTCGCCGGGCCGATGAGGTAGCCGGTGGCGCCGTCGAAGTTCATCACGCAGGTGGCGTTTCCGTGGATGCCCATCTTGTGCTCGATGGAGCCGCAGGAAACGGCGTTGCGCTCGCCAGCGGAACCGTCGGCGGTCGGCATGAACTTCGGCACGATGAACAGGGAAATGCCTTTGGTGCCAGCCGGCGCATCGGGCAGGCGGGCCAGGACGATATGGACGATGTTGTCGGCCATGTCGTGTTCACCGGCGGAGATGAATATCTTGGTGCCGGAGACTTTGTAGGAACCATCGGCCTGGGGCTCGGCCTTGGTACGCAGCATGCCCAGGTCGGTACCGCAGTGCGGCTCGGTCAGGCACATGGTGCCGGTCCACTCGCCGGAAACCAGCTTGGTCAGGTAGGTGTGCTTCTGCTCGTCGGTGCCGTGAGCGGACAGGGTATTCATCGCGCCGTGGGACAGGCCGGGGTACATGCCCCAGGACCAGTTGGCCTCGCCGACCATCTCGCTGATGGCCAGGCCGAGGGACTCGGGCAAGCCCTGGCCGCCGTGGTCGACGTCGTGGGCGAGGCTCGGCCAGCCACCTTCGACGAACTGCTTGTAGGCTTCCTTGAAGCCGGTCGGGGTCTTCACGCCGGACTCGCTCCAGGTGCAGCCCTCGGTGTCACCCACACGGTTCAACGGAGCGATTACCTGCTCGCAGAACTTGGCGCCCTCTTCGAGGATGGCGTTGACCATGTCCGGGGTGGCGTCCTGGCAGCCAGGCAGGCTCTGATAGTGCGCTTCGTAGCCGAGCAGTTCGTCGCGGACGAAACGAATATCACGCAAGGGGGCCTTGTAATCAGGCATAGCGGTAAACCTCTGCGGTGGGTTCCTAGTTCAGCTGACCGGAGCGCCGGTCGCTTGCTGCATCTGGTTAGCGATTGCCGTAGCAATCAAACAGGCGTTTGAAACATACGTTTACCCCAAAACCTTGTCAAGCGCCCTGTCCGACCGGCCGGTCACACACCTGGCAGGCAGCAGCCTTGTGTCAGACAGTAAAGATCAAGAAACAGCGGGACAGCGCCCGGACGGACGCAGGAACGAGGGAGAGGTTCGGAATGGGCCGAAGCGGCCCGGGAAGCGATCAGGCGCGGGTGTCGATCAAGGTACCGAGCGCGGCGTCGGCGGTTTCGATGACCTTGGCGCCGGCCTGGGCCTCGACCTTGCCGACTTCCAGGGCGACCAGGCGGGTGGCCAGGTCGGCGGCTTCCGCCTGTGGCGGCTCGACTCGGCGCAGGCTGCTGCCGGCGATATCGCCAACGGCCTGGTCGATGCGACGCCGGCCGGACTGGATGGCGCCAAGGCCGGCGCTGAAGGCATTACCCTGGATTTCCATGGCGGACACCGGAGGTGGAAGGGCGTTGCGGGCGATTGAAGCAGCCGGATCATCCGGCTGCAAACTGTAGGAGCGAGCTTGCTCGCGAACGGTTCCCGGCAAAGGCTTCGCGAGCGAGCTCGCTCCTACACAGTGATCCGCAACAGCGGAGACAGGTCCAGATACTCCGCCACCGCAGCGGGCGTCGCATCGGCCAGGCGCGGCACGCGCCCAAGGCAGGGAGCCGGCAGGCGTTCGGCCAGGGTCGCCAGGTTCTCCTCCAGGCGCGAGGTGGCCGGATCGACCACATTGGCCACCCAGCCCGCCAGGGTCAGGCCATCGCGGAGGATAGCCTCGGCGCTCAGCAGCGCATGGTTGATGCAGCCCAGGCGCACGCCTACCACCAGAATCACTGGCAGGCCGAGGGCGATGGGCAGGTCGGACAGGCTGGCCGAACCGGCCAGGGGCACGCGCCAGCCGCCGGCGCCTTCCACCAGGCTGAAGTCGGCAGCCCTGGCCAGCACCCGGCGCACCGGCGCGGCCAGGGCTTCAACATCCAGTTCAACGCCAGCCTCCCGCGCCGCCAGGTGCGGGGCGATGGCCGGGGCAAAGGCCAGCGGGTTGACCTCTTCATAAGCCAGCGGCAGCGAGCATTCGCCCAGCAGTGCCAGGGCGTCGCCGTTGCGCAGGCCTTGTGCCGTCGGCTCGCAGCCGGAGGCCACCGGCTTGGCTGCCGCGGTGGACAGTCCAGCGGCCCGCGCGGCGTGCAGCAGGCCGGCGGCGATGGTGGTCTTGCCGATTTCGGTATCGGTGCCGGTGACGAAGTACGCCGCCGCCATATCAGTCTTCCTTCTTCAGCACGCCGTACACCACCTGGTAGGTGGCGGGCAGCCCCTGGGGCTGGCGGAAGCGCTCGTAAGCCTCCACCAGCGCGAGGATGCGCGCGCGCCCAGTGAGCCCGCCGGGCCGTCCGGGATTGAGATTGTGCGCACCCAGGGCCTTGAGTTCGTGGGTGAGGCTGCGCAGGTCGGGGTAATGCAGCACCTGGGGCTGGCTGCCCAGGTCCAGCGGCAGCAGGCCGCTGGCGGCGCAGAGGTCCTGGTAGTCCTCCAGGCGGCGAAAGCGGTTGACGTGGACGAAGCCATCCACCGCATGCCAGCTGTCACGCAGCTCCTGCAAGGTACCGACACAGAGGCTGCTGAAGGCGAAGATGCCGCCCGGCTGCAGCACGCGGCGGGCCTCGCCGAGCACGGCGGCGAAATCCGCGCACCACTGCACCGCGAGGCTGGAGAAGATCAGCTGCTGGGTACCACTGGCCAGCGGAAGGTGCTCGGCATCGCCGGCGATGAAACGCTTGGCGCCGCCCAACGGGCGGGCGTGGCGCAGCATGCCTTCGGCGATATCCAGCGCCAGCCCTTCGGCGGCGGGAAAGCGCCCGGCCAGGGCGCGGGAGAAATGCCCGGTGCCGCAGCCCATATCGAGCCAGCGCTGCGGCGCGAAACCATCCGGCAGGCGGCGCAGCAGTTCGTTGCCGACCGCACGCTGCAGGGCGGCGACGCTGTCATAGCTGTCCGCCGCGCGGGAGAAGGAAGCCGCCACCTGACGCTTGTCCGGCAAATGGCCCTCGGCTTCGACGGCGATCCGTGGATCAGACATCGTCACCCTCGCGCATGAAGCCGAGGATGGCCGCCGCCACCTCTTCCGGCCGCTCCAGCGGCAGGCCGTGGCTGGCCTCCTCGAAGACCTGCACCTCGACGTCCGGCAGCCACTCCAGCAGGGCCTTGGCGGCGGTGGCCGGCACCAGCGCATCGCGGCCGGAGAAAAGATGCAGTTGCGGCCCGCCATAACCTTGCAGTGCCGCGCGGGTATCCAGCACGTCCAGCAGGCGCAGGCCGGCGTCCAGCACCTTGGGTTCGGTCGGCAGCTGGGTGACCTGCAGCTGGCGCGCCAGGGTGCGGGCATCCCGCGCGCCTTGGGCAACCAGCATGGTGAAGCGTTTGAGGGTCAGACCGGGGTCGAGCCGGCAGGCCTCGTGAAAGGCGGCGAAGACTTCCTGGGACATGGCGCAGGGCCAGTCGTCGCGGTCGCGGAAGCTCAGGTTGCTGCACAGGCCGATCAGCCCGCGGCAGGCGTCGCCACGGCGCGCGGCCAGTTGCGCCGCCAGCATGCCACCGAGGGACCAGCCGGCCAGCCAGCTGTCGCGGGGCAGGCGCGCATCCAGTTCGTCGAGCCAGGCACCGGCCTGGTCCAGGTTTGGCAGCGGCTCGATCTCCACCGCCAGGTGCGGCGCGCGTTCCTGCAAGGCTTCGCGAAGAGGTTCGAGGGCGGCCGGGCCAATCGCCCAACCCGGCAGCAGAATCAGGTGTTCACGCATCGATGGCTTCCTCCTTCGCCAGGATTGCCCAGCATTCAGCCAGGGCGCTCAGCAAAGATTCAAGCTGCTCTTCGCTATGGGCGGCGGAGAAGGTGACGCGCAGGCGCGCACTGCCGGCCGGCACGGTGGGCGGCCGGATGGCGCCAACCAGGATGCCGCGCTCGCGCAGCAGGGCGGATAGCTTCAGCGCGCGGGCGCTGTCGCCGACGAGGATGGGCTGGATGGGCGTCGGGCTGTCCATCAGGGTCAGGCCGATTTCCGCCGCGCCCTCACGGAAACGCCGGATCAGCTTGTCCAAGTGTTCGCGGCGCCAGCTCTCGCGCTGCAATAGCTCCAGGCTCTTCAGGGTGGCGCAGGCCACGGCGGGCGGCTGGCTGGTGGTGTAGATGTAGGGCCGGGCGAACTGGATCAGGGTCTCGATCAGCTCCTCGCTGCCGGCGACGAAGGCGCCCGCGGTGCCGAAGGCCTTGCCCAGGGTACCGACCAGCACCTGCACATCGTCCTGGCCCAAGCCGAAGTGCTCGACAATGCCGCCGCCAGTGGCGCCAAGGGGGCCGAAGCCGTGGGCGTCGTCCACCATCACCCAGGCGCCCTTCTTCCGCGCCTCCTGGCAAAGCGCCGGCAGGTCGGCGAGGTTGCCGTCCATGCTGAACACGCCGTCGGTGACCACCAGGGTATTGCCTTCGGCCTTTTCCAGGCGGCCGGCCAGGCTGGCGGCATCGTTGTGCAGGTAGCGGGAGAAGCGCGCCCCGGAAAGCAAACCGGCATCCAGCAATGAAGCGTGATTGAGGCGGTCTTCCAGCACCGTATCGCCCTTGCCCACCAGCGCGGTGACGGCTCCCAGGTTGGCCATGTAGCCGGTGGAGAACAGCAGCGCACGAGGACGGCCGGTGAATTCGGCCAGTGCCAGCTCCAGCTCATGGTGCGGACCGCTGTGGCCTATGACCAGATGAGAGGCGCCGCCACCGGCGCCCCAGCGCTCGGCACCCTGGCGCAGGGCAGCGATCACCTCGGGATGGTTGGCCAGGCCGAGATAGTCATTGGAACTGAAGGCCAGCATGGGCTGGCCGTCGACCAGCACCTCCGGGCCCTGGGGGCTCTCCAGCAACGGGCGCTGGCGGTAGAGGTTGTCCGCATGGCGGGCGGCAAGGCGGGAGGCGAGATCAAAAGGCATGGGCGGTTCGGTTTTTCGTAGGAGCCAGCTCGCTGGCGAACCTGCAGGAGCCGCCCTTCGCGAGCAAGCTCGCTCCTACAGGGGTCGATGACGCGGTGTCAGGCGGATGCGGCGTCGTAGAACAGCTGCGAGTCGCGCTGCTCCACCAGGGCCTGCTCGATGGCGGCCTGGTGCACTTCGTCGGCGTGCTCTTCGCGCTCTTCCGGCTTGATGCCGAGGCGGGCGAACAGCTGCATGTCCTTCTCGGCCTGCGGGTTGGTGGTGGTCAGCAGCTTCTCGCCGTAGAAGATCGAGTTGGCGCCGGCCATGAAGGCCAGGGCCTGCATCTGCTCGTTCATCTGCTCGCGGCCGGCGGACAGGCGCACGTGGGACTTCGGCATCATGATGCGCGCCACCGCCAGGGTGCGGATGAAGTCGAACGGATCGACGTCCTTCTCTTCCGCCAGCGGGGTGCCCTTCACTTTCACCAGCATGTTGATCGGCACCGACTCCGGGTGCTCCGGCAGGTTGGCCAGCTGGATCAGCAGGCCGGCGCGGTCGTCCACCGACTCGCCCATGCCGAGGATGCCGCCGGAGCAGATCTTCATCCCCGCCTCGCGCACGTAGGCCAGGGTCTGCAGACGCTCGCTGTAGGTGCGGGTGGTGATGATGTTGCCGTAGAACTCCGGCGAGGTATCCAGGTTGTGGTTGTAGTAGTCCAGGCCCGCCTCGGCCAGCGACTGGGTCTGCTCCTGGGTCAGCTTGCCCAGGGTCATGCAGGTCTCAAGGCCGAGTTTCTTCACGCCTTTGACCATTTCCAGGACATAGGGCATGTCCTTGGCCGACGGATGCTTCCAGGCGGCGCCCATGCAGAAGCGGGTCGAACCAATGGCCTTGGCCTCGGCGGCGGCCTGCAGGACCTTCTGCACTTCCATCAGCTTTTCCTTGTCCAGGCCGGTGTTGTAGTGGCCGGACTGCGGGCAGTACTTGCAGTCTTCCGGGCAGGCGCCGGTCTTGATCGACAGCAGGGTGGAAACCTGTACCCGGTTCGGGTCGAAGTGCGCGCGATGAACGGTCTGGGCCTGGAACAGCAAGTCGTTGAACGGCTGCTCGAACAGTGCCTTCACCTCGGCGAGGGACCAGTCGTGACGGGTAGCGATGGATGCGGTTGCACTCATGGAGGTTTCCTTCGACGCTTGTGTGGCGCCTCTTGTCAGGGATACCCGGACGTGGAGTCCG
Organism: Pseudomonas sp. BN417; assembly: GCF_029871205.1. GTDB lineage: Bacteria > Pseudomonadota > Gammaproteobacteria > Pseudomonadales > Pseudomonadaceae > Metapseudomonas. Next base: position 10,987 of record NZ_SSOJ01000107.1, read on the forward strand.
GGAATTCAGGCTTAGGCATCATAAGTGGAGCTGTGACGCTGTCAACCATGTTCGCGACACAGGTCGACATCTGATCATTTATTGATCAGTCAACGCATGGCCCGTCTATTGATCGGCAAGTCCTTTGGCCAGGACGGACTCTCCCGCCCGGCGCAACCGTAGCGCGGCGCCATACACGCTCGCCGAAACCAGGAAGGTCAACGGCGCCGAGAACGACTGCAGTACGCCACCGGCCTGCATCAGCGCGAAGCCGAGCAGCACGCCGCAGAACCAGGCGACCAGTCCGCCGGCATTCAGGTTGGGCGAGTCGGTCACCTGGGCCGCGCCCTTGCCGAGGATGTGCGCCAGCGCCACGCCGACCCAGGCCACCACGAACACGCCCTGCCAGGCCAGGGCCTTGAGCAGCCAGGCGAAGACATCCGCCAGCATCAGCCCATAGACCACCGCTCCCACCACCAGCGCCCAGACCAGGCGCGAATGACGCAGGCGCAGCAGGTCGCCGAAGAAGGCCTGCATGTTCACCGTCGCCAGGTAGTAATTCGCGGTATTGATCCGCGTCTGGGTGACCCATACGAACAGCAGGCCCCAGATGCCCATGAGCTGGAGGATGGCCAGCACCACCGTCACTTCGCTCAACTCGCCCTGGCGCGGAATGCTCGCGGCGAGGTAGATGCCGGCCATGCCGTTGAGCAGGAAGGTCACCAGGTAGAAAGGCATGCCGAAATTCCAGCGGCCGTGGTAGCGGGCATCTTCCGGCTTGCCGAAACGGGCGTAGTCGAAGGTGAACATCATCAGCACCCACACACCCATGTAGGCGGTGAAGCAATCCCACCAGCCGCTGGCCGAAGGCGCGGCCGGGCCGAAGTCCAGCCACTGCGGCTGGTAGCCGTATTCGCCTATGGACAGCGCCACGGCAGCGAGCAGGCCGAACAGGTAGAAGGGCAGCAGCACGCCGTTGAACTTGTCCAGCCAGTTCTGCACGCTGCCGAAGATCAGCGGCACGCTGTACAGCACCACCAGCAGGGCCGCCACGGGGTAGGAAATCGAGGGGTAGAGATGGTTGAACGCCACGGCGATCACCGAGCCCTCGAAGACCGCGTAGTAGATCGCCGTGGAGAAGAAGATCAGGGTCGCCAGGGAGGCGCCGAGGCGGCCGAACAGCACGCGAGAAAACAGCGCTACGGAAAGGCCGCTGCGCACGGCGAAGCGGCTGATCACCGCATTGATCACGCCGTAGCAGACCACCGAGAGCAGCATGCCGATGATCGCGTTGCGCGCGCCATAGGCCAGCGCCAGCGAGGCGCCCACCACTATGTAGAACATGGCGCTGCACACGGCCCACCAGGCCATGGTCAGCGAGAGCTTGCCCATGCGGGCGTCGAGCGGGACGGGTTGGGTGGAAAGGTCGATGTCTTGTTCTTGTGTCGACAGGCTTGCCATCTTGGTTTCTCCGCAAGATGAAATCCGGGATCTGCGGCAGCAGGGGACCGCGGCGACCCCCTGCGCACAGGGAGCCACCGGTCGTGCCGACGCGTCTGTTGTTATTCAGGCAAGAAAGAAGCGGTTGAGGCGTTCGAGTTGCTGGTTGTACTGGCGGCGGGCGGCCAGGCCCTCCTCCAGGGTGATGGCGACGAAACGCGCGCGCTGGTTCGGCTGCATCTGCGCGATCAGGTTGAGGTCAGGGCTGATCACCGTGCCGATCATCGCGTAGCCGCCGCCGGACACCGCGTCCCGGTGCAGGACGATGGGTTCCAGACCGCCGGGCACCTGGATCGAGCCGATGGGGTAGCAGGCGTCGACGATGTTCGACGGATCGGAGCCGGCGCCGAAGGGCTGTTCGCGCGGCTCGAACTCCAGCGGCGTGCCGCCCTTGAAGCGGTAGCCGGTGCGATCGGCTTCCGAGCCCACGGTCCAGGTATCGGCGAAGAACTGCTCCGCCGCGCGAGCGGTGAGGCGATGGTGGTAGAGGCCCGGCACCACGCGCAGGGTCACCTCCCCGCCCAGTTCGATATGCAGCGAGCGCGGCAGGGCCAGGCCTTCGCGATCCTGCGCGGCGGGTTGTCCCAGTGGCAGCTCGTCGCCGGCGGCCAGGCGCCGGCCGTGGAAGCCGCCGATGGCGCCCAGGCCATAGGTGGAGCGACTACCGAGCACTTCCGGCACGTCGATGCCGCCGTCGATGGCGACGTAACCGCGGGCCCCGGCCTTGATGTAGTCGAAGCCCAGCACCTGGCCGGCACGGACGCGGAAGACGGCGTCTTGCGGCATCTCGGCGCCATCCAGGCGCGGCGTCATGCGCGCGCCGCAGACCGCCACCAGGGCGTCGCGCTGGAACTCCAACTGCGGGCCGAGGAGCGTGCATTCGAGCAGCGCGGCGGTCGCCGGGTTGCCCACCAGCAGGTTGGCCGCACGCAGGGCGTACTGGTCGAGCGCGCCCGAGGGCGGGATGCCCTGGTGGTAATGGCCTTCGCGGCCGGCGTCCTGCACCGAGGTGGCGAGGCCGGGTTTGAGCACCTTAATCGACATGGAGCACCTCCTGCAGACGCTGCTTGCAGCCTTGCGGATCCTCGATGAAGGCATCCAGGTCGAAGCTGACCGGGCGGATGCGCAACTGGAAGGTCCCGGCCTCGACCTCGGCCACCGCCTGGTCGTAGGCGACGCGGTCGATCGGCTTGAACTGGACGATGTCGCCGGAGCGGAAGAACACCATGGAGTCCTTCAGGTAGCCCAGGCTCTGTTGCGGGTCGTAGATGGGCGCCGGGGTGACGCCGAACATCTGGTAGCCGCCGGCGCCGCGCACCGAGTAGATGCAGCCGAAGCAGCCGCCGTGGCCGAGGGTCAGCTTCGGCGTGTCGGTGCGCGGGCGCAGGTACTTGGGCACCTGCAACTGCTGCTCGCGCTCGACCATCTGGTACATGAAGGGCAGCCCGGCGACGAAGCCGACCATGGAGACGAACCAGGGCGAGCCACTGTGGGCCTCGATGAACGCCTGCACATCGGCGAAGCCGTTGACCTTGGCCGCGTACTCCAGGTCGGTGGAGGACGGGTCCTGGTGGCGGTCGCGGAAGCGCATCAGCGTTTCATGGGTCCAGGGATCGTTGTAGAGCACCGGGATCTCGATGATCCGCGTCTGGATGCTGCGCTCGGCCGTGGCCTGGGCTTCCAGTTCGCGGACCTTTTCCAGCAGCGCCTCAGGGGCGATCTGGTCGGGGTTGAAGCGGATCTGGAAGGAGGCGTTGGCCAGGCAGATGTCGAGCACGCCGGGCAGCGCCTGCTGCTCGACGGCGCGGGTGATCGCCATGCCGCGGAAGAAGGCTTCCAGCGACATGGATTCGGAGACTTCGGCGAACAGGTGCTCGTCGCCGCCAAAGCTGTAGCGCACAGGTGCTGCGTTCATCTCAAGCCTCCGGGGCGGCGGGCGCCAGCAGAGCGGCCCGTTCGGCGAGCCAGGGTTCCAGGGTGCCGGTATCGAACTGGCCATCGCGCACGGCGGGGTCGGCGAGCAGCAGGCGGTGCAGCGGGAGAGTGGTCGCCATGCCCGTCAGGCGGGTGGCGTCCAGCGCCGCTTCGGCACGGGCGAAGGCCTCGGCGCGGTCGCCGCCATGCACCACCAGCTTGGCCAGCAGCGAGTCGTAGTAGGCCGGCACGCGATAGCCCTCGAACAGGTGGCTTTCCACGCGGATGCCCTCGCCCTGCGGCCAGACCAGCGCTTCCACCAGGCCGGGGCTGGGGAAGAAATTGCGCGCCGGGTCTTCGGCGTTGATGCGCATCTCCAGCGCCGCGCCCTGGATGCGGATGTCCTCCTGGCGCAACGACAGCGGCTCGCCACCGGCGATGCGCAGCATCCACTGCACCAGGTCGATGCCGGTGATCATCTCGCTGATCGGGTGCTCGACCTGGATGCGGGTGTTCATCTCGATGAAGAAGAACTCGCCGCTGTGGGAATCGAACAGGTATTCCAGGGTGCCGGCCCCGCAGTAACCGATGTCGCGGGCCAGGCGCACGGCGCTTTCGCACAGGGCCTGGCGCTGCTCGGCGCTGAGGGCGGGCGATGGCGCCTCTTCGAAGACCTTCTGCCGGCGACGCTGCAGCGAGCACTCGCGCTCGAACAGGTGCACCGCGTGCTGGCCATCACCGAGGATCTGCACCTCGATGTGCCGCGCCTGGCGGATGAAGCGCTCCAGGTACACCGCGCCCGAGCCGAAGGCAGCCTGGGCTTCGCGCTGGGCCAGCGGAAACTCGCGGGACAGCTCGGCGGCATCATGGGCGATGCGGATACCGCGCCCGCCACCGCCGGCCGAAGCCTTGATCAGCAGCGGGTAGCCCACCGTCTCTGCGCAGGCCAGGGCGGCGGCGAGGTCGTCCAGTTCGCCCGGGGAGCCCGGCACCACCGGCACGCCGGCGGCCTGGGCGGTACGCCGTGCTTCGGCCTTGTCGCCCATGCGGCGGATGGTGTCGGCATCCGGGCCGACGAAGATCAGCCCCGCCTCGACCACTGCCTGGGCGAAGGCCGCGTTCTCGGAGAGGAAGCCATAGCCCGGGTGGATGGCGTTGGCGCCGCTGTCCCGCGCCGCCTGCAACAGGGCCTCGGCGTTCAGGTAGCTCTTGTCGGCGCGGGCCGGACCGATGATCCGCACCTCGTCGGCCAGGCGCGCCGGCAGCGATTCGGCATCCGCCTTGCTGCACGCCGCCACGGTGGGAATGCCCAGGGCCTGGGCCGCGCGGATGATGCGCACGGCGATCTCGCCGCGGTTGGCCACCAGCAGTTTGTGGATGGAGTTGCTCATCGCCCTGCCCTCACGCGTCGGTTTCGATGACGGCCAGCAATTGCCCCGGCTCGACCGGGTCGCCGTCCTCGACGTGGAACGCCAGCACGCGGCCACCCTGGTCGGCGGTCAGTTCGGAGAACTGCTTCATTACCTCCACCAGGCCGATCACGGCATTGGCGGCCACGGTGTCACCCTCGTTGGCATAGTTGTCGGCCTCGGGGCTCGGCTTGCGATAGAAGGTGCCGGGGAGCGGTGAAAACACCTGAAATTCAGCCATGTCTTTTCCTCTTGTAGTACTTGTCTTGGCAGGCGTGAGAAAGGGAGATCAGCGCGGCGCTCTGACGGCAATGCCCGCCGCGTCGAGGCGGGCGCGGGTGCGCTGGACCAGGGCCAGGGCCCCGGGGGTGTCGCTGTGGATGCACACCGACTCGAAGGCGATCGGGATGTCCTGGCCATCCACCGTGCGCACCACGCCCTCCTGGCAGGCCCGCAGGACCTTGTCGGCCACCTGTTCCGGGTCCAGCGCGGTGACCCGGCGGATGAACACAATGGAGCCGGAGGCGTCGTAGTCGCGGTCGGCGTAGAACTCGCGCACCACCGGCTGGCCCAGCTCCCGGGCGATGCGGCAGGTGGCCGAGCCGTCCATGCAGAACAGCAGCAGCTCGGGGTCAAGGCGGCGCAGGGTTTCGATGAACAGGCGCGCCGCACCTTCGTCACGGGCCAGGTGCATGTAGAGCGCGCCGTGGGGCTTGATGTGCTGCAAGGTCAGGCCCTGCAGGCGGGCGAACTCGCGCAGCGCACCGAGCTGGTAGAGCATGTCGTTGACCAGCTCCTGGGCCGGCGCATTGATGTGCCGGCGGCCAAAGCCCACCAGGTCGCGGAAGCCCGGATGGGCGCCGATGGCCACGCCGTGGCGCTGGGCCAGTTCTACGGTGCGCAGCATGGTGTTGGGATCGCCGGCATGGAAGCCGGTGGCGATGTTGGCGGTACTGATCAGCGGCATGATCGCTTCGTCGACGCCATCGCCAATGGTCCATGGGCCAAATCCTTCGCCCATGTCGGAATTGAGGTCGACCTCGGTCATCGCGTGTTGCCTCTTGTTATCGGATGTCTATGGGCCGACGTTAAAAGGCACCCCAGGTATTGGGAAGATTTATTATTCGATAGACTGAGTTCTGAAAAATCGATACCCCCAGGCAGGTCTCTACCATGGCATTCACCCTGCGCCAGGTCCGTTATTTCGTCGCCACCGCCGAGGTCGGACAGATCTCCCAGGCGGCCATCCACCTGAGCATTTCCCAGTCGGCGGTCACCAGCGCCATCCAGGAACTGGAGGGCCTGCTCGGCGTCAGCCTGTTCATCCGCTCGCCCCAGGGCATGACCCTGACCGACAGTGGCCGGCACTTCCTCAACCACGCCTACTCCATCCTGCGCAGTGTCGAGGACGCACTGAAGAGCCCGCTGCCGGACACCAGCATCGAGGGCAGCCTGAGCGTGGCGGCCAGCTACACGGTGATGGGCTACTTCCTGCCCTACCACCTGCAGCGTCTGGCGCAGTGGTATCCGGGCATCCAGCTGAACCTGTACGAACAGGAGCGCGACAGCATCGAACGCAGCCTGCTGGACGGCACGCTGGACATGGCCGTGGTGCTGACCGCCAACCTGCAGCATCCGGACATCGCCGCCGAGACCCTGTTCAGTTCGGAACGGCGGCTCTGGCTGCCCAACCGCCATCCACTCAGCGAACGACCCTCGGTGGGCCTGGAGGATGTCGCCCGCGAACCCTTCATCCTGCTGACCGTGGACGAGGCCGACCAGACCGCCCTCCGGTACTGGGAAGCCAGCCGCCTGCAACCCAAGGTGATCCTGCGCACCAGTTCGGTGGAGGCCGTGCGCAGCATGGTGGCCAACGGCACGGGCGTGGCCATCCTCTCCGACCTGGTGTACCGGCCCTGGTCGCTGGAGGGCCGGCGCATCGAAACCCTGTCGCTGACCGACCCCGTCCCGCCGATGAGCGTGGGGCTGGCCTGGCGCCGCGACCTGGAATTCAGCGAACCGATGAAAGCCTTCCGCGAATATTTCCGGCACTCTTTCCTGGCCCCGCAACTGAGCAGTTCGCGGCGCTGAACCCGTCACGACGGGAGAGTTCAAATCACCAGTTCGACGCTAAAGGAGCACCATCCCGCGATGCGCACAGAAGGATTTTTCGAGTGGCTCGGCCGGATCATCGGCACTGTCATCCGCTTCATAGTCGACCTGCTGTCCGGCGTGCTGGGCGGCATCGGCCAAGCCATCGACGACTTCCTCAACGGCTTGGCACGGGCCATCGGCATGGACGTGTCCTTCTTCAGCCTGATCCTGCTGATCATCAGCCTGCTGTTGCTCTACGCCGGCATCCGCGCCTTCATCCGCCGCTCCATCATCGGTGGCCTGGTCCTGACCTTCCTCGGCCTGGTGGTGATGAGCTGGCTGATCGCCTGAACCGCGTCCCAGGGAGGGGACCATGCATCCATTGCTCGCGCGGCTGCGGCCGGCCTGGCTTCGCCACACATCCACCTGCCTGCTCTGCCATGGCCCCGGCAGCGACCTGCCCATCTGCACCGGCTGCGAGGCCGAACTGCCCTGGCTCGGCGGCTGCTGCGCCATTTGCGCCCTGCCCCTGCAGACCCATGGCCTGCCCTGTGGCGCCTGCCTGAAACGGCCTCCGCCCTTTGCAAAGGTCGAGGCACCCTGGCGCTACGCCTTCCCCGTGGACAGCCTGATCACCCGCTTCAAGCACCAGGGCCGCTGGCCCCTCGGCCGCCTGCTTGGGGAACTGCTCGCCCGCCACCTCGACCATGCCTTCAGTGAAGGCCTGCCACGCCCCCACGCGCTGCTGCCGGTGCCCCTGGCCGCACCGCGGCTGCGCCTGCGCGGTTTCAACCAGGCGCAGATGCTGGCGCGCTGGCTGCGCGATGAACTGCAGATCCCGTTGCAGGCCGACTGGTTGCAGCGGGTCGAGGACGGCCCGTCCCAGCAGGGCCTGGATGCCGCTGCCCGGCGCCGCAACCTGCGCCGCGCCTTCGCCCTGGATGAACGGGCCGAGGTGCGCGGCCTGCACCTGGCCCTGGTGGACGATGTACTCACCACCGGCACCACCGCCCACTTCCTCGCCCGCTTGCTGAAGCGCGCCGGCGCGGCGCGGGTGGACGTCTACTGCCTGGCGCGCACGCCCAGTCCCGGCGACAGCTGAAGGCTTGACGTGCCGGACAGGCGGGCGCAGCCTGCGCGCCAGACACCCTGACGGACCCGCCAGCCCATGAGCCTGTCCAGCGCCCTCACCCAACAACTCACCCGCCGCCCGCAGCGCCTGGCGCTGCTGGAACAGATCGCCGTGCAAGGCTCCATCACCCGCGCGGCCAAGGCCGCGGGCCTCAGCTACAAGGCCGCCTGGGACGCCATCGACGAACTGAACAACCTCGCCGAACGCCCCCTGGTGGAGCGCTCGGTGGGTGGCAAGGGCGGTGGCGGCGCGCGGTTGACCACCGAGGGCGAACGCCTGCTGGCGCTCTACAAGCGCCTGGAAAGCCTGCAGGCGCGCCTGCTGCAAAGCGCCGAGAGCGAACAGGACCTGGAGCTGCTCGGCCGCCTGATGCTGCGCACCAGCGCCCGCAACCAACTGAGCGGCCGCGTACTTGGCATCGAAGCCAAGGGCCGCAACGACCTGGTGAGCATCGAGCTGGCCGGCGGCGCACGCCTGCACGCGCAGATCACCCACGACAGCACCGAGAAACTCGAACTGGCCCCGGGCCGCGGCGTGGTGGCCCTGATCAAGGCCGGCTGGCTACGCCTGCAGTCTCTCGCGGAACCGGCGGACGACACGCTGAACCAACTGCAAGGCCGAATCGAGGAAATCCTCGCCGCCGCCGATGGCCCTAGCGAAGTGCGCATCAGCCTGGCCAGCGGCCAGACGCTCTGCGCCCTGGTCGAGCCCGAGCGCCTGGCGCAGCTCGGCCTGAAGGCCGGCGACCCGGTACGCGCACAATTCGCCGCCGGCCAGATACTGCTGGGTACCGCGCTCTGAGCCCAGCCGAGCACACGCTGCGCGGCCAATGGCGATAGACTGGGCGCCTTACTGCCGGAGCCGCCCATGTCTCACCCCTTCGATGACCTCACCCCCGACCTGGTACTGGATGCCGTGGAAGGTATCGGCTACCTCAGCGATGCACGGATACTCGCCCTCAACAGCTACGAGAACCGCGTCTACCAGGTGGGCATCGAGGACGCCGAGCCGCTGATCGCCAAGTTCTACCGGCCCCAGCGCTGGAGCGACGCGGCCATACGTGAAGAGCACGGCTTCAGCGCCGAACTGGCCGAATGCGAGGTGCCGGTGGTGGCGCCGCTGGTGCGCGAAGGCGAAAGCCTGTTCGAACACGCCGGCTTCCGCTTCGCCCTCTTCCCCCGCCGCGGCGGTCGCGCGCCGGAGCCGGGCAACCTGGACCAGCTCTACCGTCTCGGCCAGTTGCTCGGCCGCCTGCACGCGGTGGGCGCCACACGCCCCTTCGAGCATCGCGAAACCCTGGCGGTGGACAACTTCGGCCACCAATCCCTGGCCACCCTGCTGGAAGGCAATTTCATTCCGCGAAGCCTGCTGCCGGCCTACGAGTCGGTGGCCCGCGACCTGCTCAAGCGCCTGGACAAGTTGTTCGCCGAGGTGCGCTACCAGCCGATCCGCCTGCACGGCGATTGCCACCCCGGCAACCTGCTGTGCCGCGACGAGGTCTTCCACATGGTGGACCTGGACGACTGCCGCATGGGCCCGGCGGTGCAGGACCTGTGGATGATGCTGGCCGGCGAGCGCCAGGAACGCCTCGGCCAACTCGCCGAGCTGATGGACGGTTACCAGGAGTTCCATGACTTCGACCCACGCGAACTGCCGCTGATCGAAGGCCTGCGCACCCTGCGCCTGATGCACCACAGCGCCTGGATCGCCCGCCGCTGGGACGACCCGGCCTTCCCGATGCACTTCTCCTGGTTCGGCAGCGAACGCTATTGGGGCGACCAGATCCTGACCCTGCGCGAACAGCTGTCGGCGCTGGACGAAGCGCCGTTGAAGCTGTTCTGAGCGGTCGGATTCTCTCCGCGTTCCCTTGTGGGGGCGAATTCATTCGCTAAGGGCTGCGCAGCAGCCCCAATAACCACCCCGGGCGAACCTGCGGTCCGCTCAGCGATTGAAATCGCCCCCACAAAAGAGTGGAAGGCGCCCTCGCAAGCAGGCGTAAAGCCAGCCTTACGCGTTTCGCTTGCGCAGCCTTGCGGAAAAAACCTGAGCGCACAGACAAGCTCCGCCACCGCCCACTAGAATGTCGCACTACTCGTTAGCTGCCTAAGCAAGGACATTCCATGGCCACCGCCGACCCGCGCCGCGGGTACATCCTGGGGCTCACCGCCTACATCATCTGGGGACTCTTTCCGCTCTATTTCAAAGCCATCCAGAGCGTTCCCGCGCTGGAGATAATCGTCCATCGCGCCCTCTGGTCCGCCCTGTTCGGCGCGCTCCTGCTGCTGGTCTGGAAACACCCCGGCTGGCTGCGCGAGTTGCGCGACAACCCCAAGCGCTTCGGCGTGCTCGCCGCCAGCGGCATGCTGATCGCCGGCAACTGGCTGGTCTACGTCTGGGCGGTGAACAACGGCCGCATGCTGGAGGCGAGCCTCGGCTACTACATCAACCCGCTGGTCAACGTGCTGCTGGGGATGCTGATCCTCGGCGAACGCCTGCGGCGCCTGCAATGGATCGCGGTACTGCTGGCGGCCATCGGCGTGGCGCAGCAGATCTGGCAGGTGGGCGCGCTGCCCTGGGTGTCCCTGACCCTGGCGCTGACCTTCGGTTTCTACGGACTGATCCGCAAGCAGGCACCGGTGAAGGCCCTGCCCGGCCTGGTGGTGGAAACCTGGCTGCTGCTGCCCCTGGCCATCGGCTGGTTGCTGCTCAGCCCGAATGCAGCCTCCAGTCAGGCCGCGTTCTGGAGCACGCCGGAAGCCCTCTGGCTGGTCGCCGCCGGCCCCATCACCCTGGTACCTCTGGTGTGTTTCAACGCCGCGGCGCGCCACCTGCCCTATACCACCCTGGGCTTCCTCCAGTACCTGGCGCCAACCCTGGTGATGCTGCAGGCGATCTTCCTGTTCGACGAGCACTTCGACCCGAGCAAGCTGGTGGCTTTCTCCTTCATCTGGGCGGGCCTGGCCATCTACAGCGTCGACGCCTGGCTCACCCTGCGGCGCAACGCCTGAGCCCCGCCCCAGCGGTGGATCGATGAAGCGCGATCCACCCTACAAGGGCCGGAACCCGGCGTAGGGTGGAAATCCGCGTGGCGGATTTCCACCGTCGGGGGCCATGCAATGACGCCTCACTTCTCCTGATGCAGGTTCAACTCCACCATCAGGTCATCGGCCAGGGTCTCCAGCTTGGCCTGCAGCACGTCCAGTGACAGGGTCAGCGGCACCGCCAGCACCGCCTCGGCGTGGAACAGCGGCTCGCTGCTCATGGGCGCTGGCGCCACCTCGGTGACCAGGCTTTCCAGGTTGACCCCCAGTTCCGTCAGCAGCCGGGTGATGTCGCGGACAATCCCCGGCCTGTCGTTGCCCACCAGGTCCAGCAGGATCGGCTTCCAGGTACAGGCCGGCTCGATGCCGCTCTGTGCCAGCATCACGCGGATGCCATGGGAGCTCAGGCCCTGCAGCCCCTCCACCAGCTCATCGTAGCCCTCGGCCGGCACCGCTACTCGCAAGATTCCGGCGAACTGCCCGGCCATGCGTGACATGCGGCTTTCCAGCCAGTTGCCGCCATGGGCGGCGATGCACTGGGCGATGCGCTCGACCAGCCCGGGCTGATCAGGCGCTATGACCGTTAATACCAGATGATCCACGCTCGACTCCTCATAGTGGCAACCGGCGCCTGGCCTCAGGCCAGGCTCAGCCAGTAGGTGAAGAAGACCTCGTCCCGCACATAGCCAAGCCGCTCATAGAGCGCCTGGCCGGCGAGGTTGGTCTTCGCGGTTTCCAGCTGGATGCCGCAGGCGCCGGTAGTTTCAGCGTGGGCGCGAGCGGCGTTCATCAGGTCTTCGCCCACCCCCTGACGCCGGGCTGCGGGCACTACATAAAGATCGCTCAACAACCAGGCCGGCGCCATCGCCAGCGATGAATGAAAGGGATACAGCTGCACGAAGCCCTGAGCGCTCCCCGCACCATCACGGGCGATCAGCAGGGTCGAATCGCCATGCTGCATGCGCTCTTCGAGAAAGGCGCGAATCTCCGGCAGCGGTCTGGGCACCTCGTAGAAGTCCAGGTAGCCGGCAAACAGGCTGGCGAAGTCGTCGAGGTCTCTGCGGGTGGCAGGGCGAACGGGCATGGTGTGGCTCCGGGCGAGGCTCGACGGAGTATAGGAAATGCCCTGAAAGCTGCGCGAAAAGGCCATCAAACGATGTGCGACGGCCTGTCGCAGTTCATCTGAAAAATAAATCGTGTACATTTTTCAGATTTAGCTGGAACAATACGCCAGTTTTTTGAGAACATTCTGCCCGCCGTCGTGACCGTAAACCAGCTTTTAGTCGCATAACGACGCGACCCCGCTGATTTTCGCGACGGCTTCATGTAGTATGCCGCGCTTCGGACTACAAGAAGGGAGAACCCCTGTCCGAACGGATATTGAGCAGAGTGAGGCAAGCAATGACTGAGCGCGTTCAAGTCGGTGGCCTTCAGGTCGCCAGAGTCCTGTTCGACTTCGTGAACAACGAAGCCATCCCCGGAACCGGCATTGCCGCCGATACGTTCTGGGCCGGTGTGGAAGCCGTCATCAATGACCTGGCTCCGAAGAACAAAGCCCTCCTCGCCAAACGCGATGAATTGCAGGCCAAGATCGACGCCTGGCACCAGGCGCGCGCCGGCCAGGCCCATGACGCCGTGGCCTACAAGGCGTTCCTCCAGGAGATCGGCTACCTGCTGCCGGAACCGGCCGACTTCCAGGCCGCCACCCAGAATGTCGACGAAGAAATCGCCCGCATGGCCGGCCCGCAGCTGGTCGTACCGGTGATGAACGCGCGCTTCGCCCTGAACGCCGCCAACGCCCGCTGGGGTTCGCTCTACGACGCCCTCTACGGCACCGATGCCATCAGCGAAGAAGGTGGCGCCGAGAAAGGCAAGGGCTACAACAAGGTTCGCGGTGACAAGGTGATCGCCTTCGCCCGCGCCTTCCTCGACGAAGCCGCGCCGCTGGAAGGTGCTTCCCACGTCGACGCGGCCGCCTACGTGGTCAAGAACGGCCAGCTCGCCGTGACCCTGAAGAACGGCAGTGAGGTCGGCCTGAAGCAAGCCGCCCAGTTCATCGCCTTCCAGGGCGAGGCCGCCAAGCCTGCCGCCGTGCTGCTGAAGAACAACGGCCTGCACTTCGAAATCCAGATCGACCCGACCAGCCCCATCGGCCAGACTGACGCCGCCGGCGTGAAGGACGTGCTGATGGAGTCCGCGCTGACCACCATCATGGACTGCGAAGACTCGGTCGCCGCGGTCGATGCCGACGACAAGGTCGTGGTCTACCGCAACTGGCTGGGCCTGATGAAGGGCGACCTCGCTGAAGCTGTCAGCAAGGGCGGCCAGACCTTCACCCGCACCATGAACCCGGACCGCGTCTACACCAAGGCCGACGGTGCCGAGCTGACCCTGCACGGCCGCAGCCTGCTGTTCGTGCGCAACGTCGGCCACCTGATGACCAACCCGGCCATCCTCGACGCCGCCGGCAACGAAGTACCGGAAGGCATCCAGGACGGCCTGTTCACCGGCCTGATCGCGCTGCACAACCTGAAGGGCAACACCAGCCGCAAGAACACCCGCACCGGCTCGATGTACATCGTCAAGCCGAAGATGCACGGTCCGGAAGAAGTGGCCTTCGCCACCGAAATCTTCGGCCGCGTGGAAGATGTGCTGGGCCTGCCGCGCAACACCCTGAAGGTTGGCATCATGGACGAGGAGCGCCGTACCACCATCAACCTCAAGGCTTGCATCAAGGCCGCCGCCGAGCGCGTGGTGTTCATCAACACCGGCTTCCTCGACCGCACCGGTGACGAAATCCACACCTCCATGGAAGCTGGCGCCATGGTGCGCAAGGGCGCCATGAAGACCGAGAAGTGGATCGGCGCCTACGAGAACAACAACGTCGACGTCGGCCTGGCCACCGGCCTGCAGGGCAAGGCGCAGATCGGCAAGGGCATGTGGGCCATGCCGGACCTGATGGCCGGGATGCTCGAGCAGAAGATCGGCCACCCGCTGGCGGGCGCCAACACCGCCTGGGTACCCTCGCCGACCGCCGCCACCCTGCACGCGCTGCACTACCACAAGGTCGACGTGTTCGCCCGTCAGGCCGAACTGGCCAAGCGCGCCCCGGCTTCGGTGGACGACATCCTGACCATCCCGCTGGCGTCGAACACCAACTGGAGCGCTGACGAGATTCAGAACGAACTGGACAACAACGCCCAGGGCATCCTCGGCTATGTAGTGCGCTGGATCGACCAGGGCGTCGGCTGCTCCAAAGTACCGGACATCAACGATGTCGGCCTGATGGAAGACCGCGCCACCCTGCGTATCTCCAGCCAGCTGCTGGCCAACTGGCTGCGCCATGGCGTGGTCAGCAAGGAACAGATCGTCGAGAGCCTGGAACGCATGGCCGCCGTGGTCGACCGGCAGAACGCCAGCGACTCGCTGTACCGCCCGATGGCGCCTAACTTCGCCGACAACGTGGCCTTCCAGGCCGCGCTGGAACTGGTGGTGGAAGGCACCGCGCAGCCCAATGGCTACACCGAGCCGGTCCTGCACCGTCGTCGCCGCGAGTTCAAGGCGAAGAACGGCCTCTGAGGCCTGCCCATGAAAAACCGCCCTTCGGGGCGGTTTTTCTTTGCCGGTGCGAATCGCCGGTAGGGTGGGGTTCAGCCCACCATCCCCCTAGTGGAAAGGGGCCAGCTCGAGGTAAAGCTACTGCGGCAACAAGGCCAGTAGCTCCCCCTCTACCAGGTCCAGAGCCTCCAGCGACTGCTGCGCCCTGGCTACTCCCAATGCTCCTTCCAGCGCCGCGATGATCAGCCAGGCCCGGCTGCGCGCCGAGGCGGTGTCCAGGCCATCGGCGCAAAGTGACCGTTCGAAACTCCCCTGCCACTCCTGCAAGGCCCTGCGGCAGCGCAGGTGGACCTGTTGCAGCTCGTCGTCAATGCTCAGGGTCGTGGCGAAAATCGGGCAGGACTCGGCGAAAGCCGAAGCCTCCAGCCAGCCGCGCAAGGTCGCGGTAAAACGAAGCAGGGCATTGCGCGCATGGGGCGCCTTCTCGCCGGCATGCTCGAGGTGCTGCAACACCTCGTCGGCGACGAAATCGATGGCGGCACTGACGATCGCCGATTTGCCGTCCGGAAAGTAATGGTAGAGCGAACCTTTGGGTGTTTCCGAACGGGCAATGATGTCGCCCAGGCCGGTGCCGAAATAGCCTCGGCTTGCCAGCAACGAAGCGGTGGCACGTATTACTCGGTCAGCGGCGTTGGATTTCTTCGGCAAGGCTTCTCTCCATACGGGAACAGCGCGCCGGCTGGCCGGCGCGCGCCAAGGATGCCCCAAGCCTCAGGGAATATGAAACACGGCGCTGGCGCGGGCTACCGGCTGCTCTCCAGTGTCGATAGACGCGCTGGCGAAGGCCAGGCGTTGGCCGATCTTCTGGATGTGCGTGCGCACTTCGAGAAGATCCCCCAGACGGGCCGCACCGCAGAAGTCCAGATTGAGGTTGACCGTCGCCATGGCCAGCGGCGGTTCTCGGGAGTAGGCGGTGGAATAACCAAGGGCAACGTCCGCGAGACTGCAGAGCAATCCGCCATGGGCTGTGCCGCGCTGGTTGCAGTGTTTCTGCTCGACCCGCAAGGCAATGACCATCCCCTCCTGATCATCCTGCCAGTAGTACAACGGTCCGAGCAGATCCAGAAAGGGACTGCTGCGAAACAGCGGCGCATAGCCGCGAGGAAGTATGTCGTCCATCAGCGACCACCCTCGCCGCCAACCTTCGCCACCGTGGCCAATGCCATGGCCACCAGGGTTTCCTTCCCACCCAGCCGGGCGAAGACTTCCGCCAGAACAACCAGCAACCGCCCCGAGGACTTCACCACCCGTCCTTTCGCCAGCAGCCGCTCCCCCACCGCTGGAGCCAGCAGGTTCAGCTTGTATTCGGAAGTCACCACATCGCCCGCCACCGAGGCCGCCGCCCAGGCGCAGGCACTGTCGGCCATGAAACCGACGACAGCACCATGCACGTAGCCGTGATGCTGGTGCATCAGTTCAGGCTTTACGTCGATCTCGAACTCGACGGTACCGCCCCCTATCGAACTGACCTGGGCGCCCATCAGTCGCGCGAACGGGGTGACGCTTATCACGGCTTCTAGCCTTGCCTGCATCTGCTGATCATGTGCCATGGCTGGATTCCTTCTGTTGGCGAAAGTGGTCAAGCCGATCTGATTATATAGACCGGTCTAACTATATTGATCACAAACCAGCCAGAAGCAATGCACTTCGAACACGAATAGGGGCCATGAATGACCGGGTAGTCAGTGACCTGATCGTCGCGCAGGCATAAAAAAACCGCCTTTCCCTGGCGGTTTCTTCAGGCGCTTTTCAGCGCGATAACTTTCGCTTTGGCTTTCGGCTTCTCCGGCCTGGGGCGCACCCGAGGTGGCGGAGGTGGCGCCTTGGGCTGGGGCGGCGTGCCCAGCTCATTGCCTACGAGGTTGGTCAGGCGGCTCATGTCCACAGGTTTGAGGAGGAAGTCCACCACCTTCATGTGCATCGCCTCGATGGCGTCCTGCACGTCGGCGTTGCCGGCAACGATGATGACCGGCAGGCTCGGCCGCGCCGACTGGCGAATCTGGCGCACCAGTTCCAGGCCGCTGCCGCTTTGCATGTGCAGCTCGGTGATCATCAGGCCGATGGAGGGCCGCGCAGCCAGCAGCGCCAGGGCCTGCTCGCCGTTGTCGGCAGTGATGCAGGGAATGCCCTGGGCAACCAGTTCGTCGGCCAGGGCATCGCGCCCGACCTCGTCGTCGTCCACCAGCAGTACGCTGGGCGGCGCGCTGGGTACGCGCATGATTTCCTCAAGCGCTTGCAGCTCAGCCTCACTCAGCAGGTCACCGTAACTCATGGGGTCGTCCTCGATTGGACCTTCCCTAGCAGGCCCACTACCCGCACTTTTTAGCTTTAGCACGGGGCTCGCTGGTCGGATGCGCAAAATGCACGCAAGTTCCCGTGCAGAACGCATTAGCCGCCGAACGGTAGCCTTTCGCTCTTATCCGGCGGTGTTCGTGGTTAGACTTACGTCCAATTTGTGTCGCGCCCGGTCGCGAGCAGCATTGGTCCACTAACAAGAACAAGGCAGGCAGGTCCATGAACAAGGCAGACGCCTTTGCCCAGGCCGGCAAGCAGGCGGTGATGCAGAACATCCACGGCACCATGGAGTTCCTGCAGAAATACCCACCCTTCAACCAGATGGAAAGCGCCCACCTGGCCTTCCTCGTCGAGCACTGCCTGCTGCGCTTCTATGCCGCCGGCGACTCCATCATCAAGCCCCTGGACGGGCCGGTGGAGCACTTCTACATCGTCAAGCAGGGCCGCGTGGTCGGCGAACGGCCGCACTCGGCCCGGCGCGGTACCGAAACCACCTTCGAGATAGCCAGCGGCGAGTGCTTTCCCCTGGCGGCCCTGCTCGGCGAGCGCGCCACCCGCACCGAGCACCTGGCCGGCGAGGACACCTTCTGCCTGCTGTTGGGCAAAGCCGCCTTCGTCAAGCTGTTTGCCCTTTCCAACCCCTTCCGCGACTTCGCCCTGCGCGGGGTCAGCAGCCTGCTCGACCAGGTCAACCAGCAGGTACAGCTGCGCGCGGTGGAAACCCTCGGCGCCCAGTACTCCCTGGATACCCGCCTGAGCGAGCTGGCGGTGCGCCAGCCCATCGCCTGCCTGCCGGAACTGCCCCTGCGCGACGCCGTACGGCTGATGCACGAGCAGCAGGTGGGCAGCATCGTGATAGTCGACTCCAGACAGCGACCGCTGGGAATCTTCACCCTGCGTGACCTGCGCCGGGTGATCGCCGACTCCAGCGCGGACCTGGCCAGGCCCATCGCCGACGTCATGACCCAGACGCCCTTCCACCTGCCGCCCGAGGCCAGTGCCTTCGACGCCGCCCTGGCCATGACCGAGCGGCACATCGCCCACGTTTGCGTGGTCAACGGCGAGCGCCTCTCCGGGGTGGTTTCCGAGCGCGACCTGTTCTCCCTGCAGCGGGTCGACCTGGTGCACCTGGCGCGCACCATCCGCCATGCCGGCCGGGTCGAGACCCTGGCCGCCCTGCGCGGCGAGATCCAGCGCCTGGTAGACAACATGCTCGCCCACGGTGCCAGCTCGACCCAGATCACCCGCATCATCACGCTGCTCAACGACCACACGGTGTGCCGGGTGATCGAACTGACCATCGAGGAAATGGGCGATCCGGGCATTCCCTTCACCTGGCTCTGCTTCGGCAGCGAAGGGCGCTGCGAGCAGACCCTGCACACCGACCAGGACAACGGCATCCTCTTCGAGGCAGCGGACGCCGCTGAGGCTGCGCTCACCCGTGGGCGCCTGCTGCCGCTGGCCGAGCGCATCAACCAGGCGCTGGCGCAGTGCGGCTTCGAGCTGTGCAAGGGCGGCATCATGGCCGGCAACCCGCAGCTCTGCCTGTCGCGCAGCGAGTGGAGCCGCCGGTTCGCCGGCTTCGTCCGCGAGGCCACCCCGGAGAGCCTGCTGGGTTCGAGCATCTACTTCGACCTGCGCGCCGTCTGGGGCCCCCTTGAGGGCTGCGAAGCGCTGCAGCGGGAGTTGCTGGTCCTGGTGGCGGACAACAGCCTGTTCCAGCGCATGCTGGCCGACAACGCCCTGCGCCAGCGCCCGCCGGTGGGCCGCTTCCGCGACTTCGTGGTGGCTCGCAAGGGTGCCGAGAAGGACACCCTCGACCTGAAGATCCAGGGGCTGACCCCCTTCGTCGACGGCGCCAGGCTTCTCGCCCTGGCCCATGGCATCAGCGCCTGCAACACCCTGGAACGCGTGCGCCAGCTGGTGGAACGCGAGGTGGTGGATGCCCAGGACGGCGCCGCCTATGAAGAGGCCTACCATTTCATCCAGCTGACCCGAATGCAGCAGCACCAGCACCAGGCGCGCCAGGGCCTGCCCTACTCCAACCGGCTCGACCCGGATACCCTCAACCACCTGGACCGGCGCATCCTGCGCGAGTCCTTCCGCCAGGCCCAGCGCCTGCAATCCAGCCTGGCGCTACGCTATCAACTATGAACGCTTTCCCCTGGTTCACCCGCCGCACGCCCATAGACCCGGACCTCGCCGACCGCCGCGACCGCCTGCCCGATCCCCAACCCCTGGATGAGCGTCCCCTGCGCGAGCAGCGCTTCGTGGTCCTCGACCTGGAAACCAGTGGCCTGAACATGAGCCGCGACCTGGTGCTGTCCATCGGCGCGGTGAGTATCTTCGATGCCGCCATCGACCTCGGCAGCCAGTTCGAATGCACCCTGCAGCGCGACACCGGCAAGCTCAGCGCCAGCGTGCTGATCCACGGCATAGCCCCGAGCGAACTGGCCGCTGGTGTGGAGCCGGCGGAAGCCCTGCTGGGCTTCATGGAGTTCCTCGGCGACAGCCCGCTGCTGGCCTTCCACGCCACCTTCGACCAGCGCATGCTCGGCCGCGCCCTCAAGCACGACCTCGACCACCGCCTGCGCCACACTTTCCTCGACATCGCCGAGCTGGCGCCCATGCTCTGCCCAGAGGCCGGTATCCGTAACGGCGGTCTGGACGACTGGATCGAGCACTTCGGCCTGCAGGTGCAGCAGCGCCACAACGCCAGCGCCGACGCCCTGGTCACCGCCGAGATCGCCCTGATCCTGTTCAGCCGAGCCCGCCGCCAGGGATTGGAAAGCCCCGCCGCACTGGCATCCGCCCTGGCCCGCTGGCAACGCCGCCAGCACGCCCCCGCCCTCTGAACCTGACTCGCCAGGTACGCGTTCAGGCTCACAGCGGCATCCGACAGCCTGCAATTGCGGCTATTGGCCAGTCTCTGACATCATTCGCGAATTATTCTCGTTTTGATTCCGCTTTAGCTGTGCGGGGGGATACGGTGCCTGCTGGGGATTCCACAAACCACCACCTGGTGGAACTGCTCTATCGCGACCATCGCGCCTGGTTGCTCGGCTGGCTGCGCAAGAACCTGAGCTGCCCGCAACGCGCCGAGGACCTCGGCCAGGACACCTTCATGCGCCTGCTGGGCAAGCCCGAGCAGCTGCGCCTGCGCGAACCCCGCGCCCTGCTCGCCACCATCGCCCGCGGACTGATGATCGACCACTTCCGCCGTAGCGCCCTGGAACGGGCCTACCTCGACGAACTCGCGCTGGTGCCGGAAAACGTGCAGCCCAGCCCGGAAGACCAGGCCCTGGCCCTGGAAGCCCTGCGCGAGATCGACCGCCTGCTCGGCAAGCTTTCCAGCAAGGCGCGCAGCGCCTTCCTCTACAACCGACTCGACGGCATGACCCACGCCGAGATCGCCGAGCGCCTCGGGGTCTCCGTGCCGCGCGTGCGCCAATACCTCGCCCAGGGCCTGCGCCAGTGCTACATCGCCCTCTATGGAGCGCCGACATGAAAGGCGGCCCGGTTTCCGCACAGGTGCTGGACGAAGCCATCGGCTGGCAACTCTGCCTGGATTCGGGCGAGGCCGGCGACCAGGAGCGCAACGCCTTCAGCCGCTGGCACGCTGCGCACCCCGAACACGCCCGTGCCTGGGCCCAGTTGAGCGGCCTCGACGCCCAGCTCGGAGCCGCCGCCCCGAGCGCAGCCCGCCGCGCCCTGCTGCGTGCCGACAGCCAGGCGCGCAGGCGACTGCACCGTGCCAGCCGCGGCCTGCTCGGCATGGTCCTGCTGACCGGCCTGGGCCTCGGCCTGCTCAGCCAGCAGCGCCCGCTTGGCGACTGGCTGGCCGACGAAATGACCGCCAGCGGCGAACAGCGCGAACTGCAACTGGCCGACCGAACCCGGGTGCGCCTGAACAGCCGCAGCGCCCTGGATATCGACTTCAGTGCCGACCAACGCCGGCTCGTCCTGCGCAGCGGGGAAATCCTGGTGGAGACCGGCCACGGCGACCCGCGGCCCTTCGTGGTCGCCACCGAGGACGGCGACCTGCGCCCGTTGGGCACCCGCTTCCTGGTGCGCCGCGAAGCCGGCGGCACGCGCCTGATCGTGCTGCGCTCGGCGGTCGCCGCGCGTCCGGCGCGAGCCGAGGGCGAGCGCATCATTCGCGAAGGCCAGCAGGTGCTGATGCACGACTACGCCCTGGAGCCCAGCCTGGCTGCGCCCCTCGCGGCGGATGCCTGGAGCCGCGGCATGCTGGTGGTAGACAACGTGCGCCTGGCCGACCTGGTTGCGCGCATCGGCGAATACCGCGCCGGCTACCTGGGCGTGGATTCGTCCATCGCCGACCTGCACATCAGCGGCAGCTTCCCCCTGCACGACAGCGACCGCGCCCTCGCCGCGCTGCCACCGAGCCTGCCGGTACGGATCGAGCGCTACAGCGACTGGTTCGTGCGCGTCGTGCCGAAGGACTAGCGTCGGCCGCTTTCGTAGGGTGGACCACGCTTCACCGGTCCACCATCGGCGTCTGGCCGGGCCGCGAATGGTGGACATGAAAAGCGATGTCCACCCTAGGCCCCGTTGGCGATTCCCCGCCCCAGGCGGCCCCCTTTCGAACGGTGCCACTCGGCACATTCACCCGAACCCCTGGCGGCCCCAGGCGTCGATTGAGGTACTACTCAAGACACGGAGGCCGCCGTCATGATCCGCCCATTCGCCTTCGCCCTGCTCGCGGTCCTGCTCTGCGGGACCGCTTCAGCGGCAGATGTCACCTACTACCCCGTCCCCGTGGGCACCGGGCCGCAGGACGTAGCGCCGGCCACTGACGGGCGCGTCTGGTTCACGGCCCAGCGCCAGGGCGCCGTCGGCCTGCTCGACCCCATCACCGGCCAGATCCAGCTGGTGCCCCTGGGCGTCGGCTCCTCGCCGCGCGCGCTGGTGGTGGACCAGGACGGCAGCGCCTGGGTGAGCGACCGTGGCCTCGATGCCCTGGTCCGGGTCAATCCGGAGGACCTCTCGGTACGCGTCCACGTCCTCAAGGGCAACGCTGCCGGAACCGACCTCGAAGGCATCGCACTGGATCGCAACGGCGACCTCTGGTTCACCGGCCAGCGCGGTGTCTTCGGCCGTTTCAAGCCGGCCAACGGCACGGTCGAAGTCTGGCCAGCGCCAGGCGGCCCCGGCCCCACTGGCATCACGGTGACGCCCAGCGGCGAGGTCTGGTACGCCAACCAGAACGCCCTTCACATCGCCTGCATCGACCCCACCACTGGCCACGTCAAGGTAGTGGATGTGCCGGATGCCAGCTCCGGTCCGCGCCTGATCTGGAGCGACTCGCGCGGCACCCTCTGGGTCAGCGAGGCCGGCAGCGGCAGCCTCAGTCGCTACGACCCGCTGGGCGAGACCTGGAGCAGTTGGAAGATCCCTGGCGGCAACGCCGACGCCCATGCCCTCTATGTCGACGAACAGGAACGGGTCTGGCTGAGCGACTTCCGCACCAACGCCATCATGCGCTTCAACCCCTTCAGCCGGCTCTTCGCCAGCTTCCCCAGCGACCGGCCGAACGCCCAGGTGACCCAGCTGTCCGGGCGCACGGGCGAGGTCTGGGGCGCCGAGTCGGCGCAGGACCGACTGGTGATGATCCGCTATTGACCCATCGCCTCGGCCTGCTTTTCCTGTGGGGGCGAATTCATTCGCTGAGGGCAGCGGAGCTGCCCCATGGGGTCGATGGGCAGACCTTCGGCCTGCTTGGCGATTGAAATCGCCCCTACAAGGATGTCGCGACGCGAGGACCCAGGCCCGCACCCGCCTGCCCGGAGGCAATCCAATGCGGTATAACTGCCCCAATAGACCGCTGCAGCTGCCGAGGACCCCGCATGAGCGCCAGCCTGACCCTCTTCTTCTCTCCTACCTCGCCCTACGTCCGCAAGGTCATGGTGCTGCTGCACGAGACCGGCCAGCTCGACTCGGTGAGCCTGCATGGCATCACCCTGACCCCGGTGAACCCCAGCGCCGAGCTGAACGACAATAACCCCGCGGGCAAGATCCCGGCACTGCGCCTGGACGATGGCAGCGTGCTGCACGACAGCCGGGTGATTCTCGACTACTTCGACCACCAGCACGGCGGCGAGCCGCTGATTCCCCGCGACGGCGCGGCGCGCTGGCGTCGCCTGACCCTGGCTTCCCTGGCCGATGCGGTGCTGGATGCCGCCATCCTGGTGCGCTACGAAACCTTCCTGCGCCCGGAAGACAAACGCTGGGACGACTGGGTGATGGGGCAGTGCAGCAAGATCGACCGCGCCCTGGAATCCTTCGAAGAGGCCGCCGACGAACTGGGCGAACGCTTCGACGTGGCCGCCATCAGCGCCGCCTGCGCCCTGGGCTACCTGGACTTCCGCATGCCCGACCTGAACTGGCGCCGCGACTGCCCGAAACTCGCCGCCTGGTACTCAGCGGCCAGCCAGCGGCCCTCGCTGCAGGCCACGGCTCCGGCGCACTGAGCCCGAGCCACTGCGTGGGCGGGGCAGGCAGGCGCTGAACAGCCTGTCCAGCTTCGCCGCCAGCGCCGCACCGCACGCCTGATCGTCACGCAACCCTATCAGTCTCATTGCGCACCTCCCGCTCGCCTTCTCAGTTGCCACTGGCCGGCAGGTTGCGGCCAACGCCGTACCAATCCAGCTTGCGGGTCAGCACCATCACGCAGGCGAGCAGGCCGAACACCAGCAAGGATCCCATCAGCAGGGCGTAATCCTCGGCGCTGAGCAGGCCGTAGAGCATCCCGTATAGCGCCGCGAGACCCAGGGTGAAGCCGCCGCCACGCACCCAGCTGTGCAGCACGTGGCCGAGGTAGAAACCCACCAGTCCCACGCAGGCCGTCGCCGAGATGGCGTAGGCCAGGACGAACTCCAGATGCTCGGAGAGCGACAGCAGCAACAGGTAGAAGAACGCCAGGGCCAGGCCCACCAGGCCGTACTGCACCGGGTGCACCGCCAGGCGCTTGAGCACTTCCACCAGGAAGAAGCCGGCGAAGGTCAGGGCGATGAACAGCAGGGCGTATTTGATCGCGCGGTCAGCCTTCAGGTACTGGTCCACCGGGTCGACGAAGCTCACCCCGAAATCCCGCGAGTTGAAGGCATTGCACTGGCCCAGCCGCACGCAGTCGGCCAGCGCCTCCTGCAGGTTGGTGGCGAAGAAGCTGGTCTGCCAGATCGCGTTGAAGCCCTGGGCGCTGATGCTGCGTTCGCTGGGCAGGAACTCGCCGATGAAGCTCGGATGCGGCCAGGGAGAACTCAGCTCCACCCGCGAATCACGGCCCACCGGGGTGATGCTGAGGCTGGAGGTGCCTTGCAGCTTGAGGTCGAAGGCGAAGTCCAGGCTCTGCGGCACCGCGGCCTGCAAGGGTGCCAGGGGCACGTGCACCCCGCCGTTCAGCAGGCGGTCGCCGCTGCCGGGCTGGAAGTCCAGGGACTGGCCGTTCAGGCGCAGCTTCAAGGCATTGCCGATACCGCGGATATCGCTGATGCCCACCGCCAGGAAGGGCTGTTCGAAGCGGTAATCCGCAAGGTCCTCGCTGATCCCGTAATTGGCCGGCACCAGGATCAGCCCGCTGATCTGGCTGTCGCTCTTGTACAGCCGCGCCTTGTAGATACCCCGGGCGCGCAGCTCGGTGTCCACGCTGCCGACCAGGCTGAAACGCTCGGGCAGGAAGTACAGCCGGCTGCTCACCTCGCGCTCTTCGAGGTGGCGCTGGCCGGTCTGCTCATAGGTCTTCCATTCGCGCACCGTGCGCTTGTAGGGCACCACCAGGATCGGCCCGGTTATCCGCTGGCTGTAGCTGGAGCTCTGGGCGATGTTGGCCAGCACGCCATCGCGCGCCAGCTGGCGCTCGCCGATCAGGCCCTCGATCAGCATCAACGGAATCATCAACAACAGCATCAGCAGGGCGATGATGCCCAGCTTGAAACCCAGGGTGCGGGTCATGGCGACTCTCCTTGTGTTGGGATGGGGAGAGTCTGGGGAGCGGGTGAGGTGGGGTTATGGGGGAATCGTGGAGTTTGTGTGGGGATTGGGTGGAGTCATAGGTGCGCTTCGCGACGCTTACTGTGGGGGCGAATTCATTCGCTAAGGGCAACGCAGTTGCCCCTGCAAGGCCGATGGCAGGACTACGTCCTGCTTAGCGAATGAATTCGCCCCCACAGAGAGAAGCGGCTCTGCCGCGGCCTACGCCCCACGAATGTACTGCTCCAGGTGATTGATCAGGCTTTCCTGCTCGGCGGTGATGTCCCGCACCAGGTCGCGGATGGACAGCAGGCCCACCAGCTTGCCGTCGTCCAGCACCGGCAGGTGGCGCAGGTTCTTCTCGGTCATCAGCTGCATGCAGTACTGGTTGCTGTCGCGCAGGGTCACCACGAAGAGGTTGGAGGTCATCACCTCTTCGATGGTGGTGGCATAGGCCGAACGCTCCAGGGCGGCGACCCGGCGCACGAAGTCGCGCTCGGTGACTATGCCCACCAGTTCGCCACCCTGTATCACCACCAGCGCGCCGATGTCCTTGTCGGCCATCAGCAGGGCGGCTTCCAGCACAGTGGTCGTGGGGTCGACACTGAAGATCCGGGTATGGGACTTGGCTTTGAGAATCTCGGCGACTGTTTTCATCCGGCAGCTCCTGAAGGGCCTGTGTTTCTTGTAGTCGAAGCTCGGCGCTCTGCATCAGGGCCGCATCAAGAATCAAGCCAAAACCTGAATACACAATGGCGATGCCCGCCAAAAGTAAGGGGATCGCCTTGGTCAATTTATAGCCGATGGTGGAAGCGGCCGGCGTCGCCGGGCGGCGGCCGCATATCAATCCGCGACGGCAGGCAGTCGCAGACAGGCCTGAACGCCGTCGTCGCGGTTGCGAACCTCGAGTTCGCCGCCATGGAGCCCCGCCACTTCCTGCACGAAATTGAGACCAAGGCCCGTGCTCTTGCGCCCCGTTGTGGGGCGCGGCAGGGAATAGAAGCGTTCGGTGAGGCGCGGCAGGGCGAACTCGGGGATGGGCTCGCCCTGGTTGAACAGGCGCAATTCAAGCCAGGAGCCGCGCCGTTCGGCCTCCAACCGCAGCAGGCCGCCGGTCGGGGTGAAGTCCAGGGCGTTGTCCAACAGGTTGGCCAGGGCCTGGCTGAGCAGGAAGCGCTCGCCCAAGGCGCACAATCCTGGTGCAACGAGGTTCTCCACCCTGAGTCCGGCCGCCTGGATGCGCGCCGCCTGGGCCTGCAGCAGTTCCTCGGCGAGATCATGCAGGCCCACAGGGACCCGCTCCTCCAGGCCCTGGCGCTGCTCCACCCGGGCCAGGTTGAGCAACCGCTCGATCAGCTGCTGCAGGCGCGCGCCTTCGTTGCCGATATTGGCCACAAAGCGTTGCCGCTGCTCGGCCGGCATTTCCCCCTCCAGCAACTCGGCGGCGCCACGGATGGCCGCCAGCGGGCTCTTCAGTTCGTGGGTGAGTGTGTGCACATAGCGTTCGACGTAAGCCTTGCCTTCCAACTGGGTACGCATGCGCTCCACAGCGGCAGCCAGGTGGCTCAGCTCGCCGCCGCTCATGCCCGGCAATTCGGCGCGCTGGCCTTCACTCACCGCCTGGGCGTAGTCGCGCAGGCGGCGCAGGGAGCGGCTGAGCCACCAGGACAGCAGCCCGCCCACCAGCAGGCCGAGGCCGATCAGCCCGGCGCCGAGCCAGGTCAGACGCGTCTGCGAACGCTCGATGTAGGGCTGCAGCGAGGCGTTGGGCTTGGCCACCGATACGACGCCGATGATCCGTCCGCCGTCGCGGATGGGCGCGGCCACGTACATGACCGAGGAATCCGGGTCGCTCGGGTCTTCCCGGCTGGAGCGCGCGCCGTACTGGCCACGCAGGGTGAGGTAGACATCGTTCCAGCGCGAATAGTCCTGGCCCACCGCTGCGCCGCTGGAGTCCAGCAGCACGATGCCCTTGTCGTCGGTGACGTAGATGCGGTGGTTGACCCGGTTCTTGCGCACGCCCCAGATATCCGCTTCCGGCTGGCGCTGGCCGTAGGCGCGCAGCAGTTCGGGCAGGCGACCCTGGTCGAGGGTGCCGGCGCGCACCTCGTCACGGAGGATTTCCGCCAGCAGGTTGGCGGTGTCCACCAGGGTCTCCTCGGTGGACTGGCGCACGCCGGGACGGATCTCGTCCATCACCGTGCTGAGCACGAACCAGCCGGCGAGGCCGACGAAGAGGAAGTAGACCAGGAAGAGGCGAATGCCCAGCGGCATCAGGCGTGGTCCGGCGAATAGCTGTAGCCCAGGCCGCGATGGGTCTGGATGGGTTCGGCGGCCGGCGCCACCTGGCGCAGCTTGGCGCGCAGGCTCTTGATGTGGCTGTCGATATTGCGCTCGTAGCCCGCCTCGCTGGCCACGCCCAGGGCGTCCAGCAACTGCTCGCGGCTGAATACCCGCTCGGGCTGCGCCAGCAGCGCCTGGAGCAGGCGGAACTCATGGCGGGTCAGGCCCAACGGCTGGCCGTGGTAGTGGATGCGCACCCGCTCGCCGTCCACCTGGAAGGGCCCGTTGGCGGCGGGTGCGGAGGCCGGCTCGCGGGGCGCGGTGCGTTTGAGGATGGCGCGCACCCGCGCGGCCACTTCGCGTGGGCTGAAGGGCTTCACCACATAGTCGTCGGCGCCGATTTCCAGGCCGACGACCCGGTCGATCTCGGCGTTGCGCGCAGTGAGAAAGAGCACCGGCACCTCGGAAAAGCGCCGCAGCGCCTTGCACAGCTCGAAGCCGCTGGTGTCCGGCAGGCCGACGTCGAGGATCACCAGGTCCACCGGCTGCTGGCGCAACAGCTCCAGCGCCGGGCCGCCGAGGCTCAGCCAGGTGGTGGCGTTGCCGTCGGCCTGCAAGGCGTAGATCAGGGTGTCGGCGATGGCGGCTTCATCTTCGACGATGAGGATGTGCGGCATGGGCGTCCCGGCGCATGGAAGTGACGGGCAAGGTGCCGCAAGGTTTTCAGCCAGTCAATCAGCACTGGGGCTGGCCGGCGGTGAACTTGCGGCCGGGGTAGACGGCGGCCTTGAACTCGCGCAGGGCCTTGGCGCCGATCAGCAGTGGGTAGTTGAAGCTCGAACGGTCAGTGAGGTTGACCTCCACGGTGCGCTTGACGCCACCCAGGCACATTTCCATATCCACCACCGGGCGCTTGGAAAGTTCGGCGGAGGGCGCTTCGTCTTCCTCGCCCAGTTCGTCGGCGCGGTTCTTGATCTTGCTGATGCGCGACAGGCGGTGCTCGAACACCGTGTCGTCGGCATTCTTGGTGGCCAGGCGGAAGCGCACCCAGTCCTCGCCATCGCGCTTGAAGCGCTCGATGTCCTTGGCCGAGAGCGAGGCGGTGAGGGCGCCGGTATCCATCTTGGCCTTGAAGGTCTGGCCGATCTCCGGCAGGCGCACGTATTCGTAGCGGCCATAGAGAGTGGGTTCCTGGGCGGCGAGGGCGGGCAGCGCCACCAGGGCAAGCAGAGCGATCAGGGATTTCAACGCAGTGGCTCCTGGTTGGGGGATACGGTTCTGGGACTGAGCGGATGGGTAAAAGGTTCGCCATCGGCGAGGCAGCGGGAGCCCAGAAGCATACCCGCCCCCCGGGAACGGGCAAGGCCCGGCGGCGGGAGAACCGCTCGTCGCGTCATCGACGACTGCGTATCATGGCGCACATCCAGGCGGACGAGGAGCCAAGGAGCCATGCGGGCACTGTTGACCGGAATCGCCACCACTCTGCTGCTCTTGCTGAACACCCTGATCCTGATCGGTCCCATGCTGGCCATCGCCCTGCTCAAGTTCATCCTGCCTGGCCAGCACCTGAAGGATGCCTGCTCCCGAGGCGTGATGTGGATTGCCGAAGCCTGGGCAGAGAACTGCAAGCGCGTCTTCGCCGCCTTCACCCCCACCCAGTGGGACATCCGCGGCGGCGAAGGCCTGCGCACGGACACGTCCTACCTGGTGATCAGCAACCACCAGTCCTGGGTCGACATTCCGGCGCTGGTCCAGGCCTTCAATCGCAAGGCGCCCTACTTCAAGTTCTTCCTGAAGAAGGAGCTGATCTGGGTACCCTTGCTCGGACTGGCCTTCTGGGCCCTCGACTATCCCTTCATGAAGCGCTACAGCAAGGCCTTCCTGGAAGAGCATCCGGAGATGAAAGGCAAGGACCTGGAGATCACCCGCGCCGCCTGCGAGAAGTTCAAGCGCATGCCGGTGACCGTGGTGAACTACCTCGAAGGCACCCGCTTCACCCCCGCCAAGCACGCCAATCAGAAATCACCCTACCGGCACCTGCTCAAGCCCAAGTCCGGCGGCGTGGCCTTCGTGCTGGCGACCCTGGGCGAACAACTGGATGCCGTGCTGGACGTCACCCTGGTCTACCCGGGCAATGGCGTGCCCGGCTTCTGGGCGCTGCTGAGCGGCCAGGTGTCGCAGGTCATCATGGACATCCGGACCCTCGAGCTGGACCCGGCGCTCTGGCAGGGCGATTACGAGAACGACCCGGAATTCCGCCAGTACGTCCAGGCCTGGGTCAGCCGGCTCTGGCACGAGAAAGATGCGCGCATCAGCGCGCTGAGCGCGGAACAGGCGGGGTAGGCCCAAGGCCCACCCCGCCGCGGCTCAGGTCGAAAGGCCGCTCACCGGTGCCTGTTGCAGCGGAACCTTCTGCACGGGCGACTGCTGTATCGGCGACTGCTGCAACCCCGGGGTCACCGG
Source organism: Pseudomonas sp. BN417 (assembly GCF_029871205.1). Classification (GTDB taxonomy): domain Bacteria; phylum Pseudomonadota; class Gammaproteobacteria; order Pseudomonadales; family Pseudomonadaceae; genus Metapseudomonas. The sequence goes on from NZ_SSOJ01000107.1 coordinate 40,704, forward strand.
CGGCACGGTCCACTGCCAAAGGCTGCTCAGGCTTTGCAGCAGCGAATTGGCCAGGCCCTGCTGGCCGAGGAAGGACAGGATCAGCGGGGCGAACCGGCCGATCAGGCCGCTATCCATGCCCATGGTGCCGAAAGCCTGGCTGACATCCGCCATGCTGTTCATCTGCTGCCCCGCCAATATGCCGGCCTGATTGCCCAGGCCACTGCCCAGACCACCGCCCAGACCATTGCCCGGCTGCTGGCCGAGCAGGCCGCCGATGCTGCTCAAGAGGCTCTGGGTATTGGGGTCGGTAAGCATGCCGACGCCCGGCACCGCCTGGTCCAGTTGGGCGAACTGGTCAGCCGGCAGGTTGTTGCGCGCCAGGCCGAAGAGCGCCGCGGCGCCGCCCAGGGCCTGCTCCGGGGTGATCTGCAACTGGCCGCCCAACTGCTCAAGCATCGCAGCCGACTCCGCCGGCGCGATACCCGGCGCCTTTTCCTCCTGGCTGCCCGCACCGCTCGCGGCAGCGGCGGCGACGACATCGCCCAGGGTGACGGCGAACACCGGGCTGGCGGCCAGGCTGAGCAGGACGGCCAGGGTCAGGCTTCGGGGAGTGTGCATAGGTCGACCTCGAGGAAAGATCCGTGCCGGGACACTGCGTACCGGCAGGTGAGCGGAGGCTCGGCAATATGACTACGCGGAGGGTGGCCGTGTTCCCGACATCCTGTCGGCTGGTCACGATATGACATACCGGACCTGCAGGCGCGTGCCATCAACTAGCCTGAAAAGACCACCCTCCTGGTCCCGCACCATGACCGAAAACCACCTTGCCGAACTCGACGCCGCCCTCCCCCACCTGGCGCGCAAGATCCGTGTGCTCGATGCCATTGCCTGGCCCGACGGCATCGAGGAACGCTTCCTCGCCGACTGGCACGCCGGTCATCCGAAACTGCCGGATGTGTCGCTGAAACCCCGTGACCACGATACAGAGATCGAAGCCCTGGAAACCCTGGCCAACCAGTGCGACAGCGGCCACCCCGCCGGTGCCTTCCTCGCCGCCACTGCGCGCAGCTATGCCTGTGCCGGGCGCATGCTCGGCGCCATCGGCACGCCGGCCTTCACCGACTATTCCGCACGCCTCTACCAGCGCCCGGACCACTACTACGAACGGCAGAAGATGACGCCCCTGGACGCGGCGCGCTTCTTCCTCGAGACCACCGACGCCCTGCTCGACAGCCGGCAGATCCCCGCCACCGAAGCGGACATCCCCGCCGAGGACTTCGCCGCCTGGATGCGTACCGAAGTGGACGCCTTCTTCGGCCCCGGCCAGGTGAGCGTGGTGCTGGACCCGGACCTCGCCTCCAAGGCCATCGCCGGCGCCACGCGCATCCGCCTGCGGGCCTCGGCGCGCTTCTCCGAGCTGGACAAGGCCCAGCTGCTGCAGCACGAAGCCTTCGTCCACGTCGGCACCGCCCTCAACGGCCGCGCCCAGCCGCGCCTGACCAGCCTGGCCCTGGGCGCGCCGCGCACCACCCTGACCCAGGAAGGCATCGCCATGCTCGCCGAGCTGCTCACCGGCAGCATCGATATCCAGCGCCTGCGCCGCGTAGCCCTGCGGGTGGTGGCCGTGCAGCAGGCACTGGATGGCGCCGACTTCATCGAGGTGTTCAAGGGGTTCCTGGAGGCCGGACAGTCGGAGGAGGAATCCTTCCGCTCGACCCAGCGGGTGTTCCGCGGCACCGACGTGCGCGGCGGCGGCGCCTTCACCAAGGACGCCTGCTACGTGATCGGCATGCTCGGCGTGCACACCCTGTTGCGGGTGGCGGTGCGCGACAACCGGCCGGAACTGCTGCGCCAGCTTTTCGCCGGGCGCATGAGCGCGGGCGATGTGGTGCGCCTGGCGCCGCTGTTCGAGTCCGGCTGGCTGGAGCAACCCCGCTATATCCCGCCCTGGGCCTCCGACCTGCGCCGCCTGGCCGCAGCCCTGGCGTTCTCCGCCTTCGTCGGCAAGATCAAACTGGAGGTGGTGAGCCTCGAGCGGTTCGTGGAGCTGGAGGAGGAATGACCGCCGGGAGCGAAATCACCTGTAGGGGCGAATTCATTCGCCAAGCAGGCCGAAGGTCTGCCCTTTGGGGAAGTGATGGGACTGCTGCGCTGTCCTTGGCGAATGAATTCGCCCCTACAAGGATTCCATTTCTACCCTCGAATAAAAAAAGGGGCCCCGAAGGGCCCCTTGAGGGACAGACGCCGCGGCTGGCACACCCACGGCGTCGGGGTTGGGTCAGGCGGCGCTGAAGGTCTTGTGCGGGTCGATGACGAATTTCTTCGGCACGCCGGCATCGAACTCACCGTAACCGCGCGGCGCGTCGTCCAGGCTGATGACCTGCACGCCCACCACTTCGGCGATGTTGATACGGTCCCACATGATCGCCTGCATCAGCGCGCGGTTGTACTTCATCACCGGGGTCTGGCCGGTGTGGAAGCTGTGGGATTTCGCCCAGCCGAGGCCGAAGCGGATGCTCAGGCTGCCAATCTTGGCGGCGGCATCCACCGCGCCCGGGTCTTCGGTGACGTAGAGGCCGGGGATACCGATCTTGCCGGCCACGCGGGTGACCTGCATCAGCGAGTTGAGCACGGTGGCCGGGGCCTCGTGCTGGGCACCGGAATGGCCATGGCCACGCGCCTCGAAGCCTACGGCGTCGACGGCGCAATCCACTTCCGGTTCACCCAGCAGGTCGGCAATCTGCTCGTGCAGCGGGGTGTCCTTGGACAGGTCGGCGATCTCGAAGCCCACCGCCTTGGCATGGGCCAGGCGCACCGGGTTGACGTCACCGACGATCACCACCGCGGCGCCCAGCAGGCGGGCAGAAGCCGCTGCAGCGAGGCCTACGGGGCCGGCGCCAGCAACATAGACGGTGCTGCCCGGGCCGACGCCAGCGGTGACCGCGCCGTGGTAGCCGGTGGGCAGGATGTCGGAGAGGCAGGTCAGGTCACGGATCTTCTCCATGGCCTTGTCGCGGTCCGGCAGCTTGAGCAGGTTGAAGTCGGCATAGGGCACCAGCACGTACTCGGCCTGGCCACCGGTCCAGTCGCCCATGTCGACGTAGCCGTAGGCGCCGCCGGCACGGGCCGGGTTGACGGTCAGGCACACGCCGGTGTGCTGCTCCTTGCAGGAGCGGCAACGGCCGCAGGCCACGTTGAAGGGTACGGAAACCAGGTCGCCGATCTTCAGGTTCTCCACGTCACTGCCCTTCTCGATCACCTCGCCGGTGATCTCGTGACCGAGCACCAGGCCGACCTGGGCGGTGGTACGGCCGCGCACCATGTGCTGGTCCGAACCGCAGATGTTGGTGGAGACGACTTTCAGGATGACCCCGTGTTCGATCTTCTTGCCGCGGGGGTCCTGCATCTTCGGGTAGTCGATCTTCTGCACTTCGACCTTGCCCGATCCGAGATAAACGACACCACGATTACCAGACATGCGTAATTCTCCGTTGTTGTTGTGAACACAAAGGCGCGACCCACGGCCGCGCGGCCTTGTACTGGAGCTTGCATCTGTTATCGGAAACCGCCGGTATTACCTGGCAGGACGGGTTCCGTGAAAGTAGGGTGCGCCGTGCGCACCAATGGGTTCCCAAGGTGCGCACGGCGCACCCTACGAACTGCTACCGGAAGAAGGGGCACCCTCTCCCCGGCCCTCTCCCTGAAGGGAGAGGGGGAAAAAGCCTTATGCGTTGAGCACGACGGTACGGTTGGCGTTGAGGAACACGCGCCGTTCGATGTGGTAGCCGACGGCCTTGGCCAGGGTCAGGCACTCGATGTCGCGGCCCTTGGCGATCAGGTCTTCGGGGTAGTGGGCGTGGTCCACCGACTCCACGCCCTGGGCGATGATCGGGCCCTCGTCCAGGTCGTTGTTGATGTAGTGAGCCGTGGCGCCCACCAGCTTGACCCCCTTCTGGTAGGCCTGGTGGTAGGGCTTGGCGCCCTTGAAGCCGGGCAGCAGGGAGTGGTGGATGTTGATCGCCCAGCCGTCGAGCTTCTTGCACAACTCGGGCGAGAGCACCTGCATGTAGCGGGCGAGCACCACCAGTTCGGCGCCGGACTCCTCGATCACCTTGAGCACCTTGCGCTCCTGCGCCGGCTTGTCGTTGGGATCGAGGGGGAAGTGGTGATAGGGAATCCCGTGCCAGCGGGCCAGGGGTTCCAGGTCCGGGTGGTTGGAGACCACCGCCACCACGTCCATTTCCAGCTGGCCGATACGCTGGCGGTAGAGCAGGTCGTTCAGGCAGTGGTCGGCCTTGGACACCATCAGCACCACCTTGGCGCGGTAGCCGGGCGGGGTCAGCTCGACCTGCATGTCGAAGGGCGCCAGGCGCTCGTCGAGGCCGGCGCGAAAGGCCTGCTCGTCGAAATCGTCCGGCTGGCGGAACTCGACACGGATGAAGAAGCGCGAAGAGAGCCGGTCATCGAACGAATGGTGCTCGGTGACGTAGCAGCGCTGCTCGAAGAGAAAGCGCGTCACCGCATCCACGGTGCCGAGCACGCTCGGGCATTGGGCGGCGAGAATCCAGGTATCGGGGGTGCGGCTCATATGCGGACTCCGATGTTTAGTTCCCCTCTCCCTCCGGGAGAGGGGCTAGGGGTGAGGGCAGGTCCGAGTGCTGCGGGGCTTCCCTCACCCCAACCCCGCTCCGCGTCCCGGCCCAAACGCTTCGCGTTTGGTCGCTCGCAGGCACAGGAAGCGGTGCTTCCAACAGCGTGCCTGCTTGCCCCAGAGGGAGAGGGGGCTTTCCGTGCATCCGATCAGGCTTTGACCGCCAACCCGTACTCCGCGCTGGCATCCTGCAGCCAGAGCCAGATGTAATCGGCGAAGCTGCGGCGCACCAGCAGTTCGAAGGTGTCTTCGCCGGTGTGGCGGATCACCAGCTGGGACTTGGCGAAGTTGGTGCCCACCGCCTTGCCGACCGGGAAGTTGCTCGGGTGCACGTCATAGGACGTGGACTTCATCAGCACCTCGCGGACCTTCGGCCCGGTCAGTTCGACAAGGGTCTGGCCGCCACTGACGTTGACCACGGAGATGAACTGCCCGTCCAGCGCCTTGCGCAGGCGCTGCTCGATCTCGAACTCCTGGCCGCTCGGCACGATCAGCAGCCACTCGTCCGGACCCAGCCACTGCAGCGAAGTGTCGCCATTGGCCACCAGGGTCAGGGCCACTGGCAGCTCCAGGCCGAGGGCGCTGTGCACGCCGCCGGCGAAAGCCGGGTTCTTGGCGTCGCCACGGATCACCAGGTGGCCGAGGAGCTTCTTCTCGCGCAGGGTGACCCCTGCGCTGCTCTTGCCCTTGCGCGCCAGCTCGTCGAGGCCGGCGTGGAACAGCGGCGATTCGGCGTGGGCGGAGTCGGGGCGCTGCTTGTAGACGTTCACGTTAGACATTCTGGCGGTCCCCTTTCGGGTCATAGAACACAGAGCTGCAGATTTCGGCTTCGATCACGCTGCCATCGGCGAGCGGCGCGAAGACGCGCTCGCCCATGCGCTTGAGGCCGCCCTTGACCACGGCCATGGCGAAGGAATAGCCCAGGCTCGCGCTCATGTAGCTGGAGGTGACGTGGCCGACCATCTTCATCGGGATGGACTGTTTCGGATCGAACACCAGCTGGGCACCTTCCGGCAGCACCTGGTTCGGGTCGATGGGCTTGAGGCCCACCAGCTGCTTGCGGTCTTCGCGTTGGCAGTCCTCGCGGTTCATGCCGCGCCAGCCGATCCAGGAGAAGGCCTTGCTGCGGCCGACGCACCAGCCCATGTTCAGGTCGTCCGGGGTCACCGAGCCGTCGGTGTCCTGACCGACGATGATGAAGCCCTTCTCGGCCCGCAGTACGTGCATGGTCTCGGTGCCGTAGGGGGTCAGGTTGTACTTCTTGCCGGCCTCGACGATCTTCTCCCACACGCCCAGGGCGTAGTCGGCCTGCACGTTCACTTCGTACGACAGCTCACCGGTGAAGGAGATGCGGAACACCCGCGCCGGCACGCCGCCCACCTGGCCTTCCTTCCAGCTCATGAAGGGGAACGCGTCCTTGTCCAGGTCGATATCGGTGACCTCGGCCAGCAGCTTGCGGCTGTTGGGGCCGGACAGGGTCATGGTGGCCCAGTGGTCGGTGACCGAGGTGAAATACACCTTCAGCTCCGGCCATTCGGTCTGGTGGTAGATCTCCAGCCACTCCATCACGCGGGCGGCGCCGCCGGTGGTGGTGGTCATGACGAAATGGTTCTCGCCGATGCAGGCGGTCACGCCGTCGTCGAAGACCATGCCGTCTTCCTTGCACATCAGGCCGTAGCGGGCCTTGCCCACATCCAGCTTGGTCCAGGCGTTGGTGTAGACGCGGTTGAGGAACTCGCGGGCGTCCGGACCCTGGATATCGATCTTGCCCAGGGTGGAGGCATCGAGGATGCCTACGCTGTCACGCACGGCCTTGCATTCGCGGGCCACGGCGGCATGCAGGTCTTCGCCGCGCTTGGGGAAGTACCAGGGGCGCTTCCACTGGCCGACGTCCTCGAACTCCGCGCCCTGCTCCAGGTGCCAGCGGTGCATGGCGGTGTAGCGCTTGGGCTCGAACAGGTTGCCGCAGTGACGGCCCGCCACGGCGCCGAAGGTCACCGGGGTGTAGTTCGGGCGGAACATGGTGGTGCCCATTTCGGCGACGCTGATGCCCATCGAACGGGCGGCGATGGCCAGGCCGTTGATGTTGCCCAGCTTGCCCTGGTCGGTGCCGAAGCCCAGCGCGGTATAGCGCTTGACGTGCTCGACCGATTCGAAGCCCTCGCGGGTGGCCAGTTCGATACCGGCAGAGGTGACGTCGTTCTGCAGGTCGACGAACTGCTTGGGTGCGCGGGAGGTGGATTTGTCGTGGGGCACCTGGAACAGCGCCACGGTCGCTTCTTCCTTGCGCTTCTCGGCCTTCGGCAGGGTGCCTTCGACGGCCTTGAAGCCGGCTTCGGAGGCGGACTTGGCGCCGGCCTCGTAACCGTCGGCCAGGGCATCGCCGAGGCCGAACACGCCATTCACGGCACCGGCGCAATGGCGCTTCTGGAAGCCCTCGCCGGGCACGAAGGCGAGGATGTCCTCGCGCCAGATCGGCTTGCCGCCCAGGTGGGAAGCCAGGTGCACCACCGGGCTGTAGCCGCCGGAGCTGACGATCAGGTCGCAATCGACCACTTCGCCCGGGCTGGTGACCTTGTGGCTCTTCAGGTCGATGGCACAGATGCGTGCACCGCTGACGCGCTTGCTGCCACGGGCCTCGACCACGGCGCTGCCGGTGAGGATGCGCACACCACGGGCGCGGGCTTCTTCCACCCAGGCGCCGCGCGGGTTGCTGCGGGCATCGGCCACGGCCACCACCTGCTGACCGGCATCCAGCCAGTCCAGCACCACGCGGTAGGCGTAGTCGTTGTTGGTGGACAGCACCAGCTGGCGGCCCGGGGCCACGCCATAGCGGCGCACGTAGGTGGAGACGGCGCCGGCGAGCATGTTGCCCGGCACGTCGTTGTTCGAGTACACCAGCGGACGCTCGTGGGCGCCGGCCGCCAGCACCACGCGCTTGGCGCGGACGCGGTGCACGCGGTGACGGGCCTGGCCACGGGGGGCGACCTCACCGAGGTGGTCGGTCAGGCGCTGGTGGATGGTGAGGAAGTTGTGGTCGTGATAGCCGTTCACCGTGGCGCGCGGCAGCAGGGTCACTTCCGGCATTTTCTCCAGCTCGGCGATGGCCTTGGCCACCCACTCGGCGGCAGGCTTGCCATCCAGGGTCTCGCGGGTATCGAGCAGGCTGCCGCCGAACTCTTCCTGTTCATCGGCGAGGATCACGCGGGCACCGCTGCGGCCGGCGGCCAGGGCGGCGGCGAGGCCGGCCGGGCCGGCACCGACCACCAGCACGTCGCAGTGCTGGTTCAGGTGATCGTAGATGTCCGGGTCGACTTCCAGGGGCGAGCGACCGAGGCCGGCAGCCTTGCGGATGTACTTCTCGTAGGTCAGCCAGAGGTTCTGCGGGTACATGAAGGTCTTGTAGTAGAACCCGGGCGGCATCATCTTGCCGCCGACCTTGCCGAGGATACCCATGACATCGTTGTTCACGCTCGGCCAGCCGTTGGTGCTGTTGGCCACCAAGCCTGCATACAGGGCCTGCTGGGTGGCGCGCACGTTGGGCACCTGGGCGTTCTCGGTGGAACCGAGTTGCAGCACGGCGTTGGGCTCTTCAGCACCGGCAGCGACGATGCCGCGCGGGCGGGAGTACTTGAAGCTGCGGCCGACGATATCGACGCCGTTGGCCAGCAGGGCGGCGGCCAGGCTGTCGCCGGCGAAGCCCTGGTAGTTCTCGCCATTGAAGGTGAAGGTCAGCGGCTGGCTGCGATCGACGCGGCCGCCCTTGGGAAGACGGTTGACCTGGCTCATGCCGTTACTCCTGCGGTCGCGGCTTTCTTCTCGCCGACGTTGGCCTCGGTGACAGTGGGCTTCTCACCGATCTTGTAGGTTTCGAGGATCTCGTAGCTCACGGTATGGCGCGTGGCGTTGAAGTACTTGCGGCAGCCGGCGGAGTGCACCCACAGCTCGTGGTGGATGCCGCGCGGGTTGTCGCGGAAGAAGATGTAGTCGCCCCACTCCTCGTCGGTGCAGGCGTTGGGGTCCAGCGGGCGCGGGATGTGCGCCTGGCCCTTGGCGTGGAATTCCTCTTCGGAGCGCAGCTCCCCGCAGTAGGGGCAGAAAATGTGCAGCATGGTGGTGGTCTCCGGTGAATCTCTTTATCTCCCCTCTCCCTCTGGGAGAGGGGCCGGGGGTGAGGGATGTCGGCCTTGGCGCGGTGGCCGGTCCCCTCACCCCAGCCCTCTCCCCAAGGAGAGGGAGCTTGATCAGTGCGCTACCGCAGCAGCCCCGTGCTCGTCGATCAGTGCGCCGGTATGGAAACGGTCGATGGAGAAGGGCTTGGCCAGCGGGTGCATCTCGCCACGCGCCAGGCTCGCCGCGAAGACGTGGCCCGAACCCGGGGTGGCCTTGAAGCCGCCGGTGCCCCAGCCGCAGTTGAAGAAGAGGTTCTTCACCGGGGTCTTGGAGATGATCGGGCAGGCGTCCGGGGTGGTATCCACGATGCCGCCCCACTGACGGTTCATGCGCACACGGGAGAGGATCGGGAACATCTCCACGATGGCCTGCAGGGTGTGTTCGATGGTCCCGTAGGAGCCGCGCTGGCCGTAGCCGTTGTAGCCGTCGATGCCGGCGCCGATGACCAGGTCGCCCTTGTCGGACTGGCTGATGTAGCCATGCACGGCGTTGGACATGATCACGCTGTGGATGATCGGCTTGATCGGCTCGGACACCAGAGCCTGCAGCGGGTGGGATTCCAGCGGCAGGCGGAAGCCGGCCTGCTTGGCCATGTGCCCGGAGTTACCGGCGGTGACCACGCCGACGCGCTTGGCGCCGATGAAGCCGCGGTTGGTTTCGACGCCTATCACCGCGCCGTCCTGCTTGCGGAAGCCGAGCACTTCGGTGTTCTGCAACAGGTCCACACCCAGGGCATCGGCGGCACGGGCGTAGCCCCAGGCCACGGCATCGTGACGGGCCACGCCGCCACGGCGCTGTACGGTGGAACCCATGATCGGATAGCGAGTGTTCTTGCTGCAGTCGAGGAAGGGAATCTCCTCGGCCACCTGCTTGGCGTCCAGCAGTTCGCCGTCCACGCCGTTCAGGCGGTTGGCGTTGACCCGGCGGGCCGAGTCACGCATGTCCTGCAGGGTGTGGCAGAGGTTGTAGACGCCACGCTGGGAGAACATCACGTTGTAGTTCAGGTCCTGGGACAGGCCTTCCCACAGTTTCATCGCGTGCTCGTACAGCTGCGCCGCCTCGTCCCAGAGGTAGTTGGAGCGGACGATGGTGGTGTTGCGCGCGGTGTTGCCGCCGCCCAGCCAGCCCTTCTCCACCACCGCGACGTTCTTCACGCCGAATTCCTTGGCCAGGTAGTAGGCGGTGGCCAGGCCGTGGCCGCCACCACCGACGATGATCACGTCATAAACCGGCTTCGGCGTCGGGTTGCGCCACATGCGTTGCCAGTTTTCGTGGTGGCTCAGGGAGTGCTTGAACAGACCGAAGCCGGAATAACGTTGCATGCTCAGACTCCTGGATTAGCGGTAGACGGGGAAGTCGGCGCAGAGGCCGGCGACCTGCTTGGCCACCTGCGCCTCGACGTCGGCATCGCCGAGGTGGTCGAGGATGTCGCAGATCCAGCCGGCCAGTTCGATGCTCTGCTCTTCCTTGAAGCCGCGGCTGGTGATGGCCGGGGTGCCGATGCGCACACCGGAGGTCACGAAGGGCGACTGCGGGTCGTTCGGTACGGCGTTCTTGTTCACGGTGATGCCGGCGCGGCCGAGGGCGGCATCCGCCTCTTTGCCGGTCTTGCCCTGCTTGATCAGGCTGACCAGGAACAGGTGGTTGTCGGTGCCGCCGGAGACCACGTCGTAGCCGCGGTCGATGAAGACCTTGGCCATGCCCTGGGCGTTCTTGATCACCTGGGCCTGGTAGTCCTTGAAGCCGGGCTCCAGCGCTTCCTTGAAGCACACCGCCTTGGCGGCGATCACGTGCATCAGCGGGCCGCCCTGGGCGCCGGGGAATACGGCGGAGTTCAGCTTCTTCTCGATCTCTTCGTTGGCCTTGGCCAGGATCAGGCCGCCACGGGGACCGCGCAGGGTCTTGTGGGTGGTGGTGGTGACCACGTCGGCGTAGGGCAGCGGGTTCGGGTACAGGCCGGCGGCTACCAGGCCAGCAACGTGAGCCATGTCGACGAACAGCAACGCACCGACCTTGTCGGCGATGGCGCGGAAGCGCGGGAAGTCCAGGGTCTTGGAGTAGGCGGAGAAGCCGGCGACGATCATCTTCGGCTTGTGCTCGACGGCCAGGCGCTCGACTTCGTCGTAGTCGATCAGGCCGGTGGCAGTGTCCAGGCCGTACTGCACGGCGTTGTACAGCTTGCCGGAGGACGACACCTTGGCGCCGTGGGTCAGGTGGCCACCGTGGGCCAGGCTCATGCCGAGGATGGTGTCACCAGCGTTCAGCAGGGCCAGGTAGACGGCGCTGTTGGCCTGGGAGCCGGAGTGCGGCTGGACGTTGGCGTAGTCGGCACCGAACAGCTGCTTGGCGCGATCGATGGCCAGCTGCTCGACCTTGTCCACATGCTCGCAGCCGCCGTAGTAGCGCTTGCCCGGATAGCCTTCGGCGTACTTGTTGGTCAGGCCGCTGCCCTGGGCTTCCATGACGCGCTGGCTGGTGTAGTTTTCCGAGGCGATCAGCTCGATGTGGTCTTCCTGGCGACGCTCTTCTTCCTGAATAGCGCTGAACAGTTCGTCGTCGTAACCCTGGATCTGATCTTGCTTGCTGAACATCGATGATCTCCTGCGACAACCCGCTGTCGTCTCTGTTGTTTTGGGGGCCCTTTGCCGGCCGGTCGAGTCCGGTCGGTTCCAGCCTGTTGCGGCCGATTGTGCGAAATAGCCCGACACCCCGTTTGCCTGTTTGCGACGTGTAAATGCCCAAACTGACCTGGGCGGATGGCTAATTCTTCCCAATGGCCGACAGCACTCCCTCCAGCGGTGGCCGGATACCGCCCAAAACGGCCAGGGAATGCGGATTGGCCGCCGCCGATGGCGCTGATCGGCATGCCGAATGGGTGTAAGCTGAACCCCGGCGCCGGCCCCTGGCCGCGCTGAAAACAATAAGAAGACAGAGCTGCACTTCGACTTCTGCCTCACCGGCCTATACCCAAAAACGACAGTCGATGCAGTGGAGGAAGAACCCAATGGCTGTTGCGAACCTTGCGGCGCCGCCCGTAGACGAAATCCAGGGCCAATCCCGGCCCGCCGGGGTCAAGACCTTCGGCTTCCTGCTGATCCCCAACTTCACCACCATCGGCTTCGCCTCGGCCATCGAGACCCTGCGCATGGCCAACCTGGCCGCCAAGCGCACCCTCTTCCGCACCCTGCTGATCGCCGCCGACCATGAGCCGGTACAGGCCAGCAACGGCATGCGCGTGGTGCCCGACCATTCCCTCGACGACGCGCCGGCGCTGGATGCCCTGTTCGTGGTCGGCTCCAACCCCATTCCGGCGCGCTATGACCGACGCCTGCTGCACTGGGTGCGCAAGCTCGCCCAACACGACGTGGCGCTGGGCGGCATCTGCACCGGCAGCCACCTGCTGGCCAGCGCCGAGCTGCTCAAGGGTTATCGCTGCACCGTGCACTGGGAAGACATCGAGCAGGTGAAGGACAAGTTCCCCGGCATCGTCATCTCCAACCAGCTGTTCGAGCTGGACCGCGACCGTTACACCTGCTCCGGCGGCACGGCGTCCATGGACATGACCCTGCAGCTGATCGCCCGCGAACCGGGCGGCGTGGAAATCGCCACCCGCGCCGCCGAGCTGCTGCTCTGCGACCGCATGCGCGGCGCCCGCGAACAGCAGCGCGTGCCCTTGCGGCAGAAGCTCGGCCACGCCCAGCCGAAGCTGAGCCAGATCGTCGCGATCATGGAAGCCAACCTGGAAGAACCCCTGGAACTGGAAGAACTGGCGCAGCTCAACGAAGTGTCGGTGCGCCAGCTGGAGCGGCTGTTCCACAAGTACCTGGAGCGCACGCCCAGCCAGTACTACCTGGAACTGCGCCTGAACCGCGCCCGCGACCTGCTGCTGCGCAGCGAATCCCAGGTCCGCGACATCGCCCTGGCCTGCGGCTTCGCCTCCCCGGCGCACTTCTCCAAGTGCTACAGCCGCTTCTTCGGCCACTCCCCGCGCGGGGAGCGCAAGCAAAGTCCGTTGCACGTCTGAGCAGTGGGGACGTTCTTTTCCTGTAGGGGCGAATTCATTCGCCAAGGGCAGCGCAGCTGCCCCCCTCAAGCCCGCAAGGCAGACCTGCGGCCTGCTTGGCGAATGAATTCGCCCCTACAAGTGAATGCCGCCCCGATCAGCAACTCGTAGCCCGACGCGACGGCGCTCCCTGTAGGGTGGACAGCGCTCTTCTGTCCACCAGACGGTATTTCCCTTGGCGCTGAAGGTGGATGAAAAGAGCGTCATCCACCCTACGGTTGCGTATGCGCGATGGCCCGTAGGTTGGGCCCCTGATCCAAGCAATTGCGCAGGTACTCTCAATCCGCATTCAAGTCGCGGAGACCTTCCAGTTTCACGGGGGGACGACCGGGGAGCCTTGCCACCAGTTCCAGCGTTCCGCCCATGGCCTCAACGTAATTGCGCAGCGTAGAAATAAGCATGTCAGAACGCTTTTCCACCTTGGAAACATTGGCCTGCTTCATGTCCAGAAGATCAGCCATTGCCTCTTGAGTGAGGTTCAGCTCCTTGCGCAGTGCTTGGAGGGTCATGTGTTCCTCAATAAGCTCCTGACCGCGCTGCTCGATTTTTTTTCGGCGCGCAGTCGGGAGAGCTTCCATAACCTGGTCGAGTGACTTAGCCATTGCCTTCCCCCTGCTTCAAAGAGGCCAGATGCCGGTCAAAACGAGCATCTGCGCTCTTGATCAAAACCTTATAAAACCGCTTTTCGCTAGTGCCGGACTTATCGCCACCTATCAGCAGAATCGCCTTCCTGTCCGGGTCAAACGCGAAGGCTACGCGCCAAACTCCATCATCAGCTTTGAAGCGCAGCTCTTTCATATTGAAATGTTTCGAGCCATTGAGCGTGTCCACATGAGGGCGACCCAACTCCGGGCCGAAGCGCTCCAACACCTTGAGCTGTGCCAGCAGCTCATCCTGAACTGCTTCCGTCATGGCCTCGAATTCAGAGGCAAAATCATCACAGAACTCGATGCGCCACTTCATGCTAAATATTCCTTTAGAGAACTATTCCGTCAAGGGAATAATTGGCCGTGCATCCGTGGATAATGGCTACCCCAACGTCGTGGCATCTCAACGGGCTCGGGTCGGGCTCACTCGAATTCGAACTTCAGCGTCACCTGGCTCTTGAACTCGCCGGGGTCCACGTATTTTTCCGCCTTGATGGGATAGGCCTCCAGTTCGAACTGGGTCTTCTGCTCCACCTGGTTGAAGTCGAGGGGGATGAGGTTCTCTGGTTTCGGGTTGGCGAATTCGCGCAGGGGCGGGACGATGCGGCCGCTGTTCTTCAGGATGATGGCCAGGTCGCTGCGGTCGTTCACCGCCAGGGCATTGGTCTGCACGCCGTGGGGGTTGCCTTCCAGGACCAGGTTGATGGCGACCATCTCGGAGATGTTCTTGCACTGGATATTGAAGGTCCGGGAGACCGTGCGTTGCGGCGTTTCGCCCGGCTCGGCCAGCTCCCAGGGGTTGAGGTTGCCGAAGTCGATGGTGGTGACCTGCCCGGGAGCGAGTTCGCAGCTTTGGGGGACGGCGACGGTGCCGCTCATCCAGACGTCGGCCAGCGGCGTGGCACCGCTGGGGCTCGTACCTTCGACGGTACCCCGAAGCTCCAGCAGCTTGGTCTTGGGAATGACCGATTCGCCGATGAAGGGCTTGTCGATCATCAGGTGCAGGCGGCCTTTCTTTCCGGTATCGAAGGTGACGTTCATCACCCCGCTCGAAGAACAGGAAAATCCTGTGCCCGATGAGGTCCCCTCATTGCTGACCGATGAGAAGGGGATAGGGACGTATTTGGTCACCTTGCCGTCGATCAACACCTCGCCCGCCACCTGGATATTGCGATTGACCTTGTAGAACTGCATATCCACCCCATTGACCGCTGCTGTATAGCCTTTGGCAAGGTCGCTCTTGGCGGTGTAGAAGATCTCGGGGATGGTGCTATTCGGTTTGCTGCATTTACAGCTTCCTTTGTAATACTGGCCCAGGTCCCAGGTATGGGCGTTGGGCATCAGCATCTGTGGCCTGTTCTCTTCTGGCGAATAAAAGGTTTGGTTGAACGCAAAGTTGAACGAGTGCGTGCCGTTATCGGGGCTGCATTGCCCACCGAAGGCAGAGCCGGGAATGGCGAGAACGAGCACGGCAAGGCCGCGCAGGAGTGGGGAATGGTCCTTCATGTTGAGCTCCGGAGCATCGAGAGACGGATAACCTACCGGTGCGCTCTCGGGCTCTGGAGGGGTGAGGGAAAATCAGGAAATGGCCAGCATCGGAGCGGAATGAGGCTTACAGCCAGTGTTTCGCCGGTGTAGGCCAGTGGCGGCGAGGCGGTAGTTCCGTAGCCCGAAAGGCAGGCCTGCGGCCTGCATAGCGAATGAATTCGCCCCCACAAAAAAGCGGAACGCCGCCCTCCTTTCGGGGGGCGGCGTTCCACTTTCAGGCCCTGTGGATCAGCCGTCCCGTTCGAGCCCTGTGCTCAGCGGCTTGCTCGCAGCCGCCGGCAAGTTGCCGGGACCGCCAGGCTCAGTCGTCCGCCAGGGCCTTGTGGGCGGTCTCGCGGATGCACAGCATCGCCACCAGCGCCACGACCGCCGCGGCCACCAGCATCCAGGCCGGGGCCAGCTTGTCGCCGGTCTGGCTGATCAGCCAGGTGGCGACGAAGGGCGCGGTGCCGCCGAACAGGGCGTTGGCGGTGTTGAAGCTGAAGGCGAAGCCGCTGTAGCGCACCCGCGTCGGGAAGACCTCGGCGAGGAAGCACGGCAGGGTGCCGTCGTTCATCGCCAGCATCAGGCCGAAGGCGATCTGGATCAGCAGGATGAAGGCGAAGGTCTGTCCCTCGATCAGGCCGAACAGCGGCACGGTGACGCCGATGAACAGCAAGGATGCGGCGATCAGCATGGTCTTGCGGCCGAAGCGATCCGACAGCTTGCCCATCAGGAAGATGAAGCCGATGTAGGTGGCCAGGGACACGGTGGAGGCCAGGAAGGAGTCCGTCTCGTTCATGCCCATCTCGGCGGAGAGGTAAGTGGGCATGTAGCTGAGGATCAAGTAGAAGGCCACCGCGTTGAGGCAGGTAACACCAATGGCCACCAGCACGCGCTTGCGCTGCGCGCCGAATAGCTCGCGGATCGGCACCTTGTGCTCGGTTTCCTGCTTCTCCATGGCCTGTTCCATCTCGCGGAACTTGGGCGTGTCTTCCAGGCGCAGACGGATATAGCGGCCGATTAGCCCCAGTGGCGCCGCCAGCAGGAACGGCAGGCGCCAGCCCCAGGCGTGCAGCTGTTCGCTGTCCAGTTGCGAGTACAGCCCGGCGGCGAACAGCGAGCCGAACAGCAGCCCCGCCGCCGTGCTGGCCGGCACCAGGCAGGTGTAGAAGCCGCGCTTGTCGTCCGGGGCGTACTCGGCGAGGAAGGCCGCCGCGCCGGCGTATTCCCCGGAGGCGGAGAACCCTTGCACCAGACGGATCAGGAGCAGCAGCAACGGCGCCAACATGCCCACCTGGGCGTAGGTGGGCAGCAGGGCGATGCAGAAGGTGGCGCCGGACATGATGAGGATGGACAGGGACAGGGCATTGCGCCGGCCGTAACGGTCGCCGATATGGCCCCAGACGATGCCGCCGATGGGGCGGACGATGAAGGAGATGGCGAATACCGCGAAGGCCGCGAGCAGGCCGGTGGTCTTGTCGGTGGCGGGGAAGAACACCACGGCGATCACGGCGGCCAGGTAACCGTAGGCGGCGTAGTCGAACCACTCGACGAAGTTGCCCATGAAGCTGGCGGTCGCCGCACGGCGGAGGGTGCTGCGCTCGCTGGCCATCTGGCGTCCGGCCTGGCCGTAGGCCAGGGTCTGGTTGGAAAGGCTCATCGGGCACCTCCTTCGGGGAGCTGCGCCTGGATGCCTGGAGTATGGACGGGAGCACCCCGGCCGTTGTGGAAAGACACGGTGTCGGCCGCTTCCCGAGGAAGCGTTCCTGAAATAAACCTGACCATCGCCTGTACCTCTGTTGTTATGGGGTGATTTCGGCAGCGGGTAGTCAAAGGTCGGCGCGTGCGCGGGGACCGGCCCCGTGGATGCCGCGCGTCGATTCTTGTTGTCCGGTCGAAGGGGAGTAACGGCTGTAGGGTGTGCTTCAGCGCACCAACGACTCCGCTGGTGGACTGAAGCCCACCCTACGAAAAACCCACCCTGCGACCTGTTCGTGCAAACCACGGTCCGCGCAGTGTCGGCTCTGCGCGGGCGTGGGGTCGGTCATTTGCGGATGATGTTTTTCTCCGGGCCGTAGGGGAACTTGGTGATGTTCTCGGCGCCGTGCTCGTTGACGATGAGGATGTCGTGCTCGCGGTAGCCGCCGGCGCCTGGCAGGCCTTCGGGCAGCATGATCATCGGTTCGATGGACACCACCATGCCGGGCTCCAGTACGGTGTCGATGTCCTCGCGCAGCTCCAGGCCGGCTTCGCGGCCATAGTAGTGGCTCAAGGTGCCGAAGGAGTGGCCGTAGCCGAAGGTGCGGTACTGCAGCAGGTCGTGCTTGAGGAAGATCTCGTTCAGTTCGCGGGCGATGTCGCTGCAGCGCGCGCCGGGCTTGATCAGCTTGAGGCCGGCCTCGTGCACCTCGACGTTGACCTGCCAGAGGCGCAGGTGGTCGTCGGAGCAATGGTCGAGGAACAGGGTGCGCTCCAGGGCGGTGTAGTAGCCGGCGATCATCGGGAAGCAGTTGAGGCTGAGGATGTCGCCCTTGTTCACCTTGCGGGTGGTCACCGGGTTGTGCGCGCCGTCGGTGTTGATGCCGGACTGGAACCAGGTCCAGGTGTCCATCAGTTCGACATCCTCGAAGGTGTCGGCGATGGCGCGGACCATGGCCTGGGTGGCGTGCAGGGCCACTTCGTATTCCGGCACCTGGTCGCGCAGGGCTTCCACTACCGCCGCGCCGCCGATGTCGGCGATGCGCGCGCCATGGCGGATCATCACGTGCTCTTCGGCGGACTTGATCATGCGCATGCGCATGCAGGCGGCGGCCACGTCCACCAGCTCGGCGTCGGGGTAGCGGGCGGCCAGCTTGTCGCGGTTCTGCAGGTTCAGGTGGTCCGCCTCGATGCCGATGCGGCGGGCCTTGGGCAGGGCCTGCTGGATGGCGACGAAGTAGTTGTCGCGCTGCCAGTCGGTGTAGACGATGTTGTCGGTGCCCTGGGTGCGGCGCCAGGGCTGGCCGCCGTCGATGTTGGCGCTGATGCTGATGACGTCGTCCTGGGTCACCACCAGGGCGTAAGGGCGGCCGAAGGAGCAGTAGAGGAAGTCCGAGTAGTAGTTGATGTTGTGGTACGAGGTGAAGACCGCGGCGTCGATGTTCTCCGCCGCCAGATGGGCGCGCAGTTTGGCCTGGCGGCTGGCGTATTCCTGGGCGGAGAAGGTGGATTTGACCTTGTCGCCGTTACGGATGCGGAGCGTCTTGGGCATTTGCATGGCGTGAACCCTTGTTGTTTTCCAGTGACTCGGCGCACCGGGCTGGTGGGCCGTTGGAAGGCATTGCAACAGAAGGCACCGGCGAGTTTTTGTACGAATCCGACCCGAAGTTGGTTGGATCCGCTGGGGTGGGTTGGGGAGTTCCGAGCGGGGGTGAGGGAAGATGGGACTCGCTCGAACCATCAGCCAGGCTCGAACCGCTTTTCTGTGGGGGCGAATTCATTCGCAAAGGGCAGCGCAGCTGCCCCGGCCAAGCCGAAGGGCAGACCTGCGGCCTGCTTGGCGAATGAATTCGCCCCCACAAGGTAAGAGCCGACCACTGTGCCCGGACCACCAAAAAAAACAGGCCCGGACCGTGCTGCCAGGCACGGGACGGGCCCGAAGGTGGTGTCGCTCGGTGTCAGTGCATGGCGGCGCGGCACAGCTGCGGCTTGTCCAGCCGCTCGTTGCTGGGCGGGATGCCGAAGTGCTCGCGATAGCACTTGGAGAAGTTCTGCGCGGAGAGGAAGCCGCAGCCCATGGCCACCTGCACCACCGGCAGGGCGGTCTGGCGCAGCAGCTGGCGGGCGCGCAGCAGGCGCAGCTTGAGGTAGTAGCGCGACGGCGAGCAGCACAGGTACTTCTGGAACAACCGCTCCAGCTGCCGCCGCGACAGCTCGATGAAGCTGGCCAGGTCGTCCAGCTCGATGGGTTCCTCCAGGTTGGCCTCCATCAACGCGATCACTTCCTGCAGCTTGGGCTGGGCGCTGGCCAGGGCCTCGCGCAGGGTCAGGCGCGGCGGCGTGGGTTCGCTGCGCAGTTGGCCGAAGGACAGGGTCTCGCTGATGGCGCCAAGCAGGGCCGGGCCCTGGCTGCGGCCGATCAGCTGCAGCATCAGCTCCAGGGCCGCACTGCCGCCAGCGGCGGTGTAGCGGTCGCGGTCCAGCACGTAGGGCTGCGGGCTGAGGGCGATGCCGGGAAAGCGGTTGCGCAGGTCCACCCGGCAGCTCCACGCTGGGCTGCATTCGTATCCCTGCAACAGTCCGGCCTCGGCCAGCACCCAGCTGGCCGAGGCCAAGGCACCCAGGCGCACACCGGCGGCCGCCAGGGACCGGAGGCGCTCCAACAGCGCGGGTTCGCAGGCGCCGGCCGGTCCGTCGCCCCCACAGAGGATCAGCGCATCCAGCCCCGGCTCATCGTCCAGTCGCGACTCCGGTGAGACCTGCATGCCGTTGCCGGCGCGAACCGCCGCCCCATCCAGGTTCAGGGTCCTCCAGCGATAGAGCAGGCTGCCGGAGAGCTGGTTGGCCAGGCGCAGGGGCTCCAGGGCACCGGCCAGGGCGATCAGGCTGAATTCATCCAGCAGCAGGAAGCCGATGGATTCGAGGCGGGTGGGGGCTTTTTCCAGGGCTTGGTAGGCGGTCATGGCATCAGCACTCCACAGCACTCACGGCCAGGCCGCCGCGCGAGGTTTCCTTGTACTTGTCGTGCATGTCGGCACCGGTGTCGCGCATGGTGCGGATCACCTGGTCCAGCGAGATGAAGTGCTCGCCGTCGCCGCGCAGCGCCATCTGCGCCGCGTTGATCGCCTTCACCGCGGCGATGGCGTTGCGCTCGATGCAGGGCACCTGCACCAGCCCGCCCACCGGGTCGCAGGTCAGCCCCAGGTTGTGCTCCAGGCCGATCTCCGCGGCGTTCTCCAGCTGCGCCGGGGTCGCCCCCAGCACTTCCGCCAGCCCCGCCGCCGCCATCGCGCAGGCCGAGCCCACCTCGCCCTGGCAACCGACCTCGGCGCCGGAGATCGAGGCGTTCTTCTTGCACAAAATGCCCACCGCCGCCGCGCCGAGGAAGAAATTGACCACGTCGTCCTCGTTGGCCTCGGGATTGAAGCGCATGTAGTAGTGCAGCACCGCCGGGATGATCCCCGCCGCGCCATTGGTGGGCGCGGTGACCATGCGCCCGCCGGCGGCGTTTTCCTCGTTCACCGCCAGGGCGTAGAGGTTGACCCATTCCATGGCGCTCATGGTGCTGCCGATCACGTTCGGCTTGCCCAGCTCCTGCAGGCTGCGGTGCAGTTTGGCCGCGCGGCGGCGCACGTTGAGCCCGCCAGGGAGGATGCCTTCGTGGCCGAGGCCGTTGTTCACGCATTCCTGCATGGCGTCCCACAGTTTCAGCAGCCCGGCACGGATCTCCGCCTCGCTGCGCCAGGCCTTCTCGTTGGCCAGCATCAGCTCGGCGATGCGCAGGTTGTGGCGCTGGCACAGCACCAGCAGCTCTTCGGCGCTGGAAAAATCGTAGGGCAGCACGGTGGCGTCCTGATCCAGCTGGCCGGCCTTGGCCTGGGCCTCGTCGACGACGAAGCCGCCGCCAATGGAGTAGTAGGTGTCGCGGTGCAGTTCACCGGCCGCGCCTTCGACGATCAGGGTCATGGCGTTGGGGTGGTAGGGCAGGTTTTCCTCGAGCAGCAGCAGGTCGCGGTTCCAGTCGAACGGCACCGGCTGGCTGCCGTCCAGCAGCAGCTCGCGGGCCTCCTGCAGCGCCGCGATGCGCGGGGCGATCTGCTTCGGGTCGACCTTATCGGGCCATTCGCCCATCAGCCCCATGACCGTGGCGCGGTCGGTGCCGTGGCCGACGCCGGTGGCCGACAGCGAGCCGTACAGGCGCACCTCGACGCGGCGCACCTGCGCCAGCAGGCCACGCTCGCGCAGCGCCGTGGCGAACAGCGCCGCCGCGCGCATGGGGCCCACGGTGTGCGAGCTGGAGGGGCCGATACCGATCTTGAACAGGTCGAACACGCTGATAGCCA
>NZ_SSOJ01000108.1 GCF_029871205.1 Pseudomonas sp. BN417
AGCAGGTAGAGCGACTCGCTGCCGGCCTTGACCGAGGCGGTCAGGGAGTGGATGCGCGGCAGCAGGCGGGCGAAGTAGAAGCGCGCAGTGCCGAGCTTGCTGGCGTAGAACTCGTCCTGACCTTCCTTGCCCAGGGCCGCGCGAGCCATCAGCGCCCACATGTAGGCGTAGGCGGTGTAGCCGAACACGTGGAGATATTCCACGGAGGCGGCGCCGATTTCGTTCGGGTTGTTCTTCGCACGGTCCAGGACCCAGGCGGTCAGCTCGTCGAGGTTGGCGACGGCAGCTTTCAGCGGCTGGGTGAACTCGGCCAGATCGGCGGAAGCGCTGTTGGCGAAGGCCTTGATCTCGTCGGCGAAGTGCTGGTAGAACGCGCCGCCGCTGCCCACCACCTTGCGGCCCATCAGGTCGAGGGCCTGGATGCCGTTGGTGCCTTCGTAGATCTGGGTGATGCGCACGTCGCGCACCAGTTGCTCCTGGCCCCACTCGCGGATGAAGCCGTGGCCGCCGAAGACCTGCTGGCCGTGGATGGTGGTTTCCAGGCCGAGGTCGGTGAGGAAGGCCTTGGCCACCGGGGTCAGCAGGGCGACCAGTTCCTCGGCGCGCTTGCGCACGACGGCGTCCTCGCTGAACTTGGCGGTGTCCAGCTGCATGGCGACGTAGCTGGAGAAGGCGCGGCCGCCCTCGTTGGCCGCTTTCATGGTCAGCAGCATGCGGCGTACATCGGGGTGCACGATGATCGGGTCGGCGGCCTTGTCCTTGGCGACCGGGCCGCTCGGCGCACGGCTCTGGATACGCTCGCGGGCGTATTCCACGGCGCTCTGGTAGGAGCGCTCGCCGGAGGCCAGGCCCTGGATGCCGACGCCCAGGCGCTCGTAGTTCATCATGGTGAACATGGCGGCCAGGCCCTTGTTTGGCGCGTCGACGATCCAGCCGGTGGCGCCGTCGAAGTTCATCACGCAGGTGGCCGAGGCCTTGATGCCCATCTTGTGCTCGATCGAGCCGCAGGAGACGGCGTTCTGCTCGCCCAGCGAGCCATCCGCGTTGACCATCACCTTGGGCACCAGGAACAGGGAAATGCCTTTCGGGCCCGCCGGGGCGTCCGGCAGCTTGGCCAGCACCAGGTGGATGATGTTCTCGGTCAGGTCGTGCTCGCCGGCGGTGATGAAGATCTTGGTGCCGCTGATCTTGTAGCTGCCGTCAGCCTGGGGTTCGGCCTTGGTACGGATGATGCCGAGGTCGGTGCCGGCATGGGGCTCGGTCAGGCACATGGAACCGGTCCAGACACCCGCGTACATGTTCGGCAGGTACTTTTCCTTCAGCTCGTCGCTGGCGTGGGCGTTGAGCGACAGGCAGGCGCCGGCGGTCAGCATCGGGTAGAGGCCGAAGGACAGGTTGGCCGCGTTGACCATCTCCTCCACCTGCGCGGAGATCACCTTGGGCATGCCCATGCCGCCGTAGACGGGGTCGCCGCCCACGCCGACCCAGCCGCCTTCGGCGTAGGTCTGGTAGGCCTCGGGGAAACCGGCCGGGGTGCTCACGGTACCGTCCTTCCACTGGCAGCCTTCTTCGTCGCCGCTGCGGTTCAGCGGGGCGATGACGCCGCCGGCGACCTTGCCGGCCTCTTCGAGGATGGCGGCGGCGGTATCGACGTCGACCACGTCGGCCAGGGCCGGCAGCTCCGCCCAGAGCTTGGCAACCTCGAAGACTTCGTTGAGGACGAAGCGCATATCGCGCAGGGGGGCTTTGTAGTCAGACATATTCGAATTACTCGGACAGTGTTAGGGCATTGAGCATGCCCGGATTGAAATTAGTGCCAGCCTCAAAGGCTTGGGCCAAGGACTCGCAAGGGAACTACCGTTGCGCTGTCGGCAGCAGGTGCCGGCAGTTTGAGAACCCCGGACAGGGAGCCCAGGACGATCCCGAATATCACCTCTGGTTTCTCCGCCGCACTCAAGTCGGATTGATCCAGCCAGGTCGGCAGGTTGTTCAGCCACGCGATGACACTTCGCACGGTCGCCTTGAGCACGGGCATGGGGCCTGTCGCACCAGCCTCCAGCAGCCGCGTCAGGACCATCGCCTCATAGCGACTGCGCATCTGCTGGACCTGGTTCTGGTGCTGTGGCGAGAGGCAGCAGAACTCCCGCTCGGCAATGAGGAAATACAGACCGTGAGACTCTTGCAGGGCCATGTGCGCCCGTATCAGTGCCTGCAGACAGCTGTAGGCACTGCCCTTCTCCGTGGGCAGGGCCGCTTCGAGCAACTCCTCGTAGAGTTCCTCGATCAGCTCGAACAGCAAGTGTTCCTTGCTTTCGAAATGGTTGTACAAGGAGCTCGCGACTATCTCCAGGTGCTGGGCCAGTTCGCGCATGCCAACCCGCGCGAAGCCACGCTCGGCAAAGAGTTCGAGAGCCTTGCGGCGGACCTGCTCGAGCCGGGAGCCCGAGGCTTCGTCCGGCGCTGGAAATCGCTCCCTGGCGACAGCGTTGGCGGACAAGCGCTTGCTAATCAATGGACACCTTCCCCGAACAGCGGCGTGGCGGCCCGGGCAAGCCGGAACCCACTCGTGGTCGGCCGGGCCGTGCAGCCCGACAGGTCCTGCCACTCGCTGTTCATCGTCAACATTCCGAGCCCGCTTCAGACACGCTCGAAGATAGCGGCAATACCCTGGCCGCCGCCGATGCACATGGTCGCCAAGGCATAACGACCCTGGATGCGGTGCAACTCGTGGATGGCCTTGGTGACTATGATCGCTCCGGTAGCGCCGACCGGATGACCGAGGGAGATCCCGGATCCGTTCGGGTTGACCCTGGCCGGGTCGAAGCCCAGCTCGGCCGCTACGGCACAGGCCTGGGCGGCAAAGGCCTCGTTGGACTCGATCACATCCAGGTCGGAAACCTTCAGGCCGGCGCGCTTCAATGCCAGGCGGGTCGCCGGGATCGGACCCAGGCCCATCAGCTCCGGCTCGACACCGGCATGGGCATAGCTCACCAGGCGGGCCAGCGGGCGCAGGTTGTCAGCCTGTACGGCCGCGCCAGTGGCCAGGACAACCGCCGCTGCGCCGTCATTGAGACCCGACGCGTTGCCAGCGGTTACCGTGCCGCCCTGCTTGAACGCGGTCCGCATGCCCGCCAATTGCTCGAGCGAAGTGTCGCACCGTACATGTTCGTCGACTTCGAACAGCTGAGTGCCTTTGCGGGTCTTGACCGCGACCGGGACGATCTGGCCGAGGAAATGCCCATCGGTGATCGCTCGTGCGGCACGCAACTGGCTCTCCATCGCCAGCGCATCTTGCGCTTCACGGCTTATGCCATGGCGCTCGGCGATGTTCTCCGCCGTAATGCCCATATGAATGCGGTGGAAAGGGTCGTGCAGGATGCCGAGCATATAGTCGACGGCCTGCAGATCGCCGAGGCGGCCACCCCAACGAGCGCCGGGCAGCAGATAGGGTCCACGGCTCATGGATTCGGCACCGCCGCCAATGGCGACCTCGGCCTCACCCAACAGCAGCGACTGCGCGGCGGAGATGATCGCCTGCAGGCCGGAACCGCAAAGGCGATTGACGTTGAACGCCGGAGTTTCCTTGGGAATGCCGGCGTTCATGGCGGCTACCCGGGCGAGATAGGCGTCCTGCGTTTCGGTCGGGATGACGTTGCCCATCACCACATGGCCGATGCGCTCGGCGGCGCAACCACTGCGCTCGAGAGCGGCATGCACCGCAGTCGTGGCCAATTGGGATAGCGCGGTATCCTTGAGAGTGCCGCCGAAGGAACCGATTGCGGTTCTTGCAGCGCTGACGATATAGACTTCGGGGTTAGACAAGGGAAACTCCAGGGATATCGAGATCCAACTGAGACGACTCAACGGTGGACGGCGCGATGATTCCGGTGGCGCCAAGGTCACACCCGGACAAGTCTAGGGACACGAGCGACGCCGGCCTATGCCGAAAATGACCAGCTTGGCTGACGTTTTTTGCAACTGCTGGCGGATAACTACAGCGAGCGAGCACCATGCAAGAGAAGGACTCAGTGGCCGTCTATTTCGTCCGGGCGGCGCTATATGGGCTGCGTGGGCAACCAGAGCGGATCGAAGCGATCCTGGCTCAGGCGGGGATTTCCGAACGGCAACTCACCGACGACTCGGCCCGGGTCCCCGCAACGGCCTTTGCCACTTTGTGGATAGCCGTCGCGCAGGAACTGGACGACGAGTTCCTTGGTTTCGACTCGCACGGGATGCCGATGGGCAGTTTCGCGCTGATCTGCCGGGGGCTGATCCAGTCATCGACCCTGGGCGAGGCTCTGCGCCGGTGCCTGGGCAGCCTTCGACTGTTCCTGAGGGATTTCGAAGCCAGCTTGTCGGTGCGTGATGGGCGCGCGGTGATTTCCCTGCAGAACCGCCAGGACAATCCGTTCGCCCGCAGCGTGGCCGAGGAAACCTACCTCACTGTGGTTCTTGGCCTGCTGTGCTGGCTCGCGGGCCGGCGCATTCCTATCGACCGCTCACAGTTCGACCACCCACGGCCAGCCCATGGCGACGACCGCCTGTTCTGGGGGCCGAACCTGACGTACGAGGCCGCCCATACCGAAATCGAGTTCGATGCCAGCTACCTGGACCTGCCGGTGGTGCAGGATCAGCATTCGCTGAAAGTGTTCCTGCGCACGTCACCGCAATGGCTGATAGTCCGCTTCAGCAATCGCCACGGGCTCAGCACCCAGGTTTTCAAGCAGCTGCGCAATTGTCGTTATGAGCACTGGCCCACCCTGGCAGATATGGCCGACGAACGAGGGCTGAGCATCGCGAGCTTCCGTCGCCAACTCCACCGGGAGGGCTTCTCCTTCCAGGAGCTGAAGGACGAGGTTCGACGCACGATAGCCTTCGATTGCCTGTGCAACTCCGATCTGAGCATCACCGCGATTGCCGAGAAGGCCGGTTTCCGTGAGGCGAGCGCGTTTCATCGGGCGTTCAAGCAATGGACCGGAGACAGTCCCGGCCACTACCGGACGAAATGGCATAGCCGCCACTGACCCTCAGGCGACAGCCGAGGGGCCGAATCAGCGGCACACTGCCCTGCTGCTTCCGCAATCGGCTTTCGCCTGGAATCACCACCGCGTCATGGGGTCCGTTCGCCGGCCATGAAGGACGCCCCGGCCTGCGGCCTGACATTCGAGCGAATTGTCGACAACCTCTCCCCGGCACCGGTTGGGAGCAACAGGCTCTTCACGCTCGTCCACCACCCGAGCCCGGTCCCGCGGCTCGCCAACGCACAGTCTGCCCGGGGCCGAGACGCCCATTCCTGAGCCGATGCGGTTGGTTCATGCCCCCCTTTGCGCGTGCTGTCGTAGTGATCCACTCCCTCACGGCATTGTCGACAATATTTCAAAATTCACGTTGACCTATGACTTTTTACTGCGTATTTTTCGACCAAAACCATGAATGTGTCGACACTACTGCGCCAAACCGGCCGAACCAGGCCCACGGCGAGCACCAGCGGATTCTCGATGCATTCGCGAGCGCCACTACCAGGAAGCGCTCGCCAACCCGTCCAAAACACGAGGTGAGTCATGAACTTGAAAACCCCGGGCCAGCGTTTCCGCGACGCCATCGCCGAGGAACATCCGCTGCAGGTCATCGGCGCGATCAACGCCAACCATGCCCTGCTGGCCAAGCGCGCCGGCTTCAAGGCCATCTACCTGTCCGGTGGCGGCGTGGCCGCTGGCTCCCTGGGGCTGCCGGACCTGGGCATCAACACCCTGGACGACGTGCTCACCGACGTGCGCCGCATCACCGACGTGTGCGACCTGCCGCTGCTGGTGGATATCGACACCGGTTTCGGTCCCAGCGCCTTCAACATCGAGCGCACCGTGAAGAACCTGATCAAGGCCGGCGCGGCCGCCGCCCATATCGAGGACCAGGTCGGCGCCAAGCGCTGCGGCCACCGCCCAGGCAAGGAAATCGTCCCCACCGAAGAGATGGCTGACCGCGTCAAGGCCGCCGCCGATGCCAAGACCGACCCGAACTTCTTCCTGATCGCGCGTACCGACGCCATCCAGGCTGAAGGTGTCGACGCCGCCATCGAGCGCTGCCTGCGC
Organism: Pseudomonas sp. BN417; assembly: GCF_029871205.1. Classification (GTDB taxonomy): domain Bacteria; phylum Pseudomonadota; class Gammaproteobacteria; order Pseudomonadales; family Pseudomonadaceae; genus Metapseudomonas. The sequence goes on from NZ_SSOJ01000108.1 coordinate 6,090, forward strand.
TACGTGGAAGCCGGCGCCGATGCCATCTTCGCCGAGGCCGCCTACGACCTGCCGACCTACAAGCGCTTCGTCGAGGCGCTGAACGTGCCGATCCTGGCCAACATCACCGAGTTCGGCGCCACCCCGCTGTTCTCCCGCGACGAGCTGGCCTCGGTCGGCGTGGCCATCCAGCTCTACCCGCTGTCGGCCTTCCGCGCCGCCAACAAGGCCGCCGAGGCTGTCTACACCGCCATCCGCCGCGACGGCCACCAGAAAGAAGTCATCGACCTGATGCAGACCCGTGCCGAGCTGTACGACCGCATCGGCTACCACGCCTTCGAGCAGAAACT
>NZ_SSOJ01000109.1 GCF_029871205.1 Pseudomonas sp. BN417
TTGTCCAACGGTTTCCCGAACCCGGCCATCGCCAACATCGACGACGGCAACAACGCCTTCGACAAGGGCAGCCTGATCACCAACCGCTCCAGTTTCCTCACCGAGGCCAACTTCAACTGGAAGGAGGACTTCGGCCTGTTCATGCGTGCCAGCGGCTTCTACGACGACGTTTACAACCGCAGCAACGACAACCACACCGGCACCTCCAACTGCTTCGCCGGCGGCCGCTGCTCGCAACCCAACCACTTCCCCCACGACACTATCGACCAGCATGGCAAGGACATCCGCCTGCTCGATGCCTATGTCTATGGCGCCTGGGACCTCGGCGGGCACAACCTCAACCTGCGCGTCGGCGACCAGGTCGTGAGCTGGGGTGAGAGCCTGTTCATCGGCAACGGCATTTCCGGCGCCATGGCCCCGGTTGATGCAACCAAGGCCAACACCCCCGGGGTGGAACTCAAGGAACTCTTCCTGCCGGTAGGCCAGGTATTCGGCCAGATCGACCTGACCGACAGCCTCAGCTTGCAGGCCTACTACCAGTACAAGTGGGAGAAGACCGAGATCGACGGTGTCGGCAGCTTCTTCTCCGTCACCGACCAGATGGATGAAGGTGGCTTCACCGACGCCTTCGGTATCACCCGTCGGCTGTCGGACGACGAGCCCAGTGACAGTGGCCAGTACGGCGTTGCCCTGAACTACGTGGCGGAGTCGCTGAACAACACCGAGTTCGGTCTCTACTACGTGCGCTTCCACGACAAGGCGCCACAGCTGGACTTCCTCACCAACTGGAATACCGCCAATTACCAGGTCCGCTACTTCGACAACATCGACCTCTACGGCGCGAGCTTCTCCACCGTGGTCGGCGACACCAACGTCAGCGGCGAAATCAGCTACCGCGACGGCCAACCGGTGCTGGTCGATACCGGCCTGGTCCCGCACCCCGTGCGTGCCGAAACCATGCAGGCGCAGGTGTCCTTCATCCACTCGTTCGGAACCCTGCCGATCGCCGACAACACCACCCTGATCGGCGAGCTGGGCTACAACGAGGTGCTCGACAACGACCGCGCCGATAGCTTCACCGCCTTCGTGCCGGACGGTGCCGGCGGCGCCTTCCCGCTGAATACGGCAAACACCGACGAGCTCTTCTTCGACAAGAGCTCCTGGGGCTACACCCTCAACCTGTCGCTCGAGTACCTGAACATCTTCAACGGCTGGGACCTCACCGTGCCGCTGATCTTCAGCCAGAACCTGGGTGGCGACTCATCCCTGCCGGGCACCTTCGGCATGGGCGAAGGCGACCATCGCCTGGGCGTCGGCACCACCTGGCGCTACCTCAACAACCTGACCCTGGAGGCCCGCTACAACGCATTCCTCGGCGATGCCGGCGATACCCCCTTCGCTGACCGCGACAACGTCGGCATCAACGTCAAGTACAGCTTCTGATCCACTGCCGCAGGAGACTCAAGATGCGCACGAACAACAAGACCCCGCTCCTCGCCGGCGTTCTCGCCGCAGCCCTCGCCAGCGCTCCGGTCCTGGCGAAGGTCAGCCCGGAGGAGGCCAAACGCCTGGGTAACGACCTCACGCCGATGGGTGCTGAAACAGCCGGCAATGCCGACGGCAGCATTCCCGCCTGGAGCGGCAAGTGGCTGGGGGCTCCGCCCCAGGTCAACTACGGCGGCTCGGGCACTGCCTACGGCGACCCCTATGCCGGTGAGAAGCCGCTGTTCGTCATCACCGCCGATAACATGGCGCAGTATGCCGACAAGCTCTCCGAGGGCCAGAAGGCGCTGTTCCAGCGCTACAAGACCTTCAAGATTCCCGTCTATCCGAGCCACCGCGACTTCCGCTACTCCGACCGGGTCCACCAGCGCACCCTCGCCAACGCCACCAGCGCGGAGCTGGTCAGCGGCGGCGACGGTGTGGTCAAGGCCATCGGCGCCTCGCCCTTCCCGATCCCGAAGAACGGCTACGAGCTGATGTGGAACCTCAACCTCCCGGCCCGAGCCTGGAAGGAAGACGCCATCTACACCATGGCGCTGACCCTCTCCAATGGCACCCGCTCGCTGGAGTCCATGGACTACAAGATCCTCTCGGTGTGGGACTCGCCCAAGGAAACCGTGGAGTCCTTTGGCGGCCAGCAAGCCTTCGCGCTGGTCCAGACCCTGGAGCCGACCCGCAAGAAAGGCGAGATCATCCTCGCCCATACCTTCACCGACCCGATTTCCTCGCCGTCGCAGTCCTGGCAGTACCTGCCGGGCAACCGCCGGGTGCGTCGCGCGCCGACCGTGGCCTATGACACCCCGTTCGGTGCCGGCGGCTTCCGCGTGATGGACGAGGACCGCCTGTTCAACGGCGCCCCGGACCGCTACGAGTGGAAACTGGTGGGCAAGAAGGAAATGTACATCCCGTACAACAACTACAAGCTCGACGACCCGAGCCTGAAGCTCGACGACCTGCTGTCCACCAACGGCCACGTCAACCCCGAGTTCATGCGCTATGAACCGCACCGTGTCTGGGTGCTGGAAGCCACGCTCAAGCCCGGCAAGCGCCACATCTATGGCAAGCGCGTGCTGTACATAGACGAGGACTCCTGGATCGCCGTGATGGCCGACAACTACGACGGCAAGGGCCAGCTCTGGCGCAGCAACATGCAGACCACGGCCTACGCCTACGATCTGCAAGGCTTCCAGGCCCGGGTGGCGATCTTCCACGATCTGATCGCCGGTTCCTACCTGACCGACCGCCTGCTCAACGGCAAGCCGCCGGCGAAGCTGAACAACAGCGATTACGAAGCTGACTATTTCTCCGTCGCCAACCTGCGCAAGCTGGGCAAATAAGCGCCCTGATCGAGCGAGGCCCCCGGGCCTCGCTTTTTTGTGTCCCCCGAAAACCGCCTTCGTTCAGCCAGCAGTCGACCAAGGTTCCCTTCTCGCAATAGAGGAAACGATATGACGCACACGCTGTTGAAATCCGCCATCAGCCTGGCCGCCCTGTCCCTTTCGCTCCAGGCCAGCGCCCTGAA
>NZ_SSOJ01000110.1 GCF_029871205.1 Pseudomonas sp. BN417
TCGGTCTTCTCCCACTTGTACTGGTAGTAGGCCTGCAAGCTGAGGCTGTCGGTCAGGTCGATCTGGCCGAATACCTGGCCTACCGGCAGGAAGAGTTCCTTGAGTTCCACCCCGGGGGTGTTGGCCTTGGTTGCATCAACCGGGGCCATGGCGCCGGAAATGCCGTTGCCGATGAACAGGCTCTCACCCCAGCTCACGACCTGGTCGCCGACGCGCAGGTTGAGGTTGTGCCCGCCGAGGTCCCAGGCGCCATAGACATAGGCATCGAGCAGGCGGATGTCCTTGCCATGCTGGTCGATAGTGTCGTGGGGGAAGTGGTTGGGTTGCGAGCAGCGGCCGCCGGCGAAGCAGTTGGAGGTGCCGGTGTGGTTGTCGTTGCTGCGGTTGTAAACGTCGTCGTAGAAGCCGCTGGCACGCATGAACAGGCCGAAGTCCTCCTTCCAGTTGAAGTTGGCCTCGGTGAGGAAACTGGAGCGGTTGGTGATCAGGCTGCCCTTGTCGAAGGCGTTGTTGCCGTCGTCGATGTTGGCGATGGCCGGGTTCGGGAAACCGTTGGACAACGCGTGATCGCGGGATTCGGTGCGCCACGCGAGGCCGTAGGTCAGGGTGGTGTTCCAGTCGACCTTGAGGTTTTCATTGGGCAGGAAGGTCAAGGCTGACGAAGCCTCGCTGAACATCAGCAGGGCTGCGGGCAAGGCCAGGTATGCCGTGGTGCGGATACGGGTCGTTGTTATTGTCATTCCGGTCTCCGGGTGGGGTGGTACAGGTGCCGCCTCGGTTGATATGGGCGACCACTATCGAAATGCGACATGGTCGGCACCACCGACTGTTAAGACTAGGTGATTTTCCGTGGTGGCTGGGCGGGCCAGGTGGGAAAGTGGCGAAAGCCAAGGCTTACGAGACTTTGGATGCGTGGTGGGTGGTGCGGAGTGATTTGGTGTGGGACGGTTCGCGTGCCAGACCAGAAAATTTCAGTACAGGTTTGTGGGCGTAAAACGAGTTAAAGCCGGTGGTGGTGAACTCGGGAGAGTCTGGCTACGGACCGCATCGCTTGTAGGAGGCGGCGAAGGGCGTGTGGCGGTTCGTGAGCAAGAACCAGACGTCCCCTTGCTCCTACAGACCTGGCCATGCATCACTGCTAGCCGTTGATGAGACGTAAAAAGGCCCCCGCGCCTTGCGGTCGCGGGGGCTTTTCATTGCGCGTGGATCAGGGCGTCAGGTTGCCCAGGATCAGCTTGGCCTGGGCCTGCAGCAACGGCGATGCCGTCATGTTGCCGTCGATCACGGTAATCACTGCCTTGCCCAACGACAGCTGATAGGCGTCCGCCTGCATCTGCTCGGCTGTGGGAGCGGGTGGTGGAACCAGATTGACCCGAATCACCCCGTCGGCCCCTTGTTGTGGCGCGAAGTTGACGTTGCCCCAGTCACCAATAGGCGCGAAGGCAACGCCAGTCACCTGGCCAGCTTCCAGGGCCGGGTAGTTGATGTTCAGGCCTGTGGTGCCGGGCAGCCCGAGCACATTGGTCGCGCACTGGGCCTTGGCCTTACCGCCACTGGTTTCGCAAACGCGGTGTGCCTCGGCGCCAATGGCCACAGCACGTTCGATGACCTTGGCGGCAAAGCGCGCAGTGTCGTCCATGGCATCGAGGGTTTTCCGGTAGCCGGCCTGCGGGTCCTGGCTGATCAGCTGGAGGTCGATGGCAGTGGACACGGCCACGGCCGGCACGCCCTTGAACATGGCGCGCACGGCGGCGTTGACGGTGCCGGACATCTGCGTCAGCGGGCCGACGTTGTCGCCAAAGTTGGTACCGGAGACCACCAGGTCGGGGCGGTTGTCCTTGAGCAGCAGGTCGAGGCCGACGTTCACCGCGTCCACCGGAGTGCCGATGGCCGAGGTCTTGCCGGCCGGCGGGGTGTAGCCGGCGGGGGCGCCGACGCAGTATTTGCCCTGGGCGAGCTGGGTGACGGCCACGGCCTGGCCGGGCACCACCACGCTGGCGGCGCCGATGCCGCTGCTGTCGTTCTGCGGGCCGACCAGGGTCACCTGGTGGCCGGCGGCGACCAGGGCCTGGTAGACGGCGTCTATGCCCGGCGCACGGCAGCCGTCGTCGTTGGTAAGGAGAATATTCAGGGCGCTGGCCTGGAGCGAAAGGGACAGGGCGGCCAGGCTGATGGCGGATTTCAACAGCGTGTGCGTCATATCGTTTCCTCTATTGCGAGAAGGGAACCTTGGTCGACTGCTGGCTGAACGAAGGCGGTTTTCGGGGGACACAAAAAAGCGAGGCCCGGGGGCCTCGCTCGATCAGGGCGCTTATTTGCCCAGCTTGCGCAGGTTGGCGACGGAGAAATAGTCAGCTTCGTAATCGCTGTTGTTCAGCTTCGCCGGCGGCTTGCCGTTGAGCAGGCGGTCGGTCAGGTAGGAACCGGCGATCAGATCGTGGAAGATCGCCACCCGGGCCTGGAAGCCTTGCAGATCGTAGGCGTAGGCCGTGGTCTGCATGTTGCTGCGCCAGAGCTGGCCCTTGCCGTCGTAGTTGTCGGCCATCACGGCGATCCAGGAGTCCTCGTCTATGTACAGCACGCGCTTGCCATAGATGTGGCGCTTGCCGGGCTTGAGCGTGGCTTCCAGCACCCAGACACGGTGCGGTTCATAGCGCATGAACTCGGGGTTGACGTGGCCGTTGGTGGACAGCAGGTCGTCGAGCTTCAGGCTCGGGTCGTCGAGCTTGTAGTTGTTGTACGGGATGTACATTTCCTTCTTGCCCACCAGTTTCCACTCGTAGCGGTCCGGGGCGCCGTTGAACAGGCGGTCCTCGTCCATCACGCGGAAGCCGCCGGCACCGAACGGGGTGTCATAGGCCACGGTCGGCGCGCGACGCACCCGGCGGTTGCCCGGCAGGTACTGCCAGGACTGCGACGGCGAGGAAATCGGGTCGGTGAAG
>NZ_SSOJ01000111.1 GCF_029871205.1 Pseudomonas sp. BN417
AGCGTGCTCAAGGTCGGCACCCTGCTGCCCAAGCTGCCGGTGGTCCAGTACAACGACTCGCGCCTGCTGCCGCAGACCTTCCAGGGCGGTCACCTGAACTCCCTGGAGCTCGCCGGCCTGACCTTCGACGCCGGCCAGCTCCAGCAGGTCAACCAGCGCGACTCCTCCGACTACGAGGACATGACCCTCGCCAACGGCGGCGCCCGTGGCATCGTCGTCCGCCCCGGCACCACCAGCGACCAGTTCAACTTCGCCGGCGCCAGCTACAAGTGGAACGACAGCCTCAGCACCGGCTATCACTATGGCGAGCTGGACGACCTCTACAAGCAGCACTATGTCAGCGTCCTGCACCTGCTGCCGCTGGGCGACAAGCAGTCGCTGAAGAGCGACCTGCGCTTCGCCCGCTCCACCGACGAAGGCGCCAGCAACGTCGACAACAAGGCCTTCGGCGCCCTGTTCACCTACGCCCTCGGCGGCCATGCCTTCGGCCTCGGCTACCAGAGCATGAGCGGCGACACCGGCTTCGCCTATATCAACGGCACCGATCCCTTCCTGGTCAACTACGTGCAGATCGGCGACTTCGCCAACAAGGACGAGAAATCCTGGCAGGCCCGCTACGACTACAACTTCGCCAGCCTCGGCCTCCCCGGCCTGACCTTCATGACCCGTTACCTGTCCGGCGACAACATCGACCTCGGCGCCAACCGCGAAGACGGCAAGGAATGGGAACGCAACACCGACATCGCCTACGTGTTCCAGGACGGTCCGCTGAAGAACTTCGGCATCAAGTGGCGCAATGCCTCGGTGCGTTCCAACTTCACCAACGACATCGACGAGAACCGCCTGATCCTCAGCTACGTGCTGCCGCTCTGGTAAGCGCTTCCCGACTGTAGGATGGGTGGAGCAGAGCGATACCCATGCGGACCCGGGTTGATGGGTATCGCTTCGCTCCACCACATCCTACGTCCCCACGCCCGCCGCCTGTGGGAGCAAATTCATTCGCACTTTCGATCCGCTCACACCTGCGCCGCTTCGAAACCCGCGCGGATCTTCTCCTCGGGCAACTGGTCGCCGATGAATACCATCACGCTCTCCCGCGCTTCGCCTTCTTTCCACTCTGCATCCCAGTCGAAGCCATAGAGCCGCAGCACACCCTGGAACACCATCCGGCGCTCCTCGCCGGCAATCGCCAGCACACCCTTGTAGCGCAGCATGGAGTTGCCGTGCTCCTCCAGCAGCTGCTCCATGAAGGCGCTGAGCTTGTCGATATCCAGCGGTCTATCGCTTTTCAGCACCAGGGTGCCGATGCGGTCCGGCGTACCGGCCGGGCTCAGCGGACGCAGGCTCAGTGCCGGGCCGACGTCGGCGTTCAGGTTGAAGCCGCGCACGTCGAGCAGCTCGGCCAGGTCGATGCGGCCGTGATCGACCACGCGGATCGGCGCGCGGCGGTTGATGCGTTGCAGGCGCTGGCTGAGCGCTTCGAACGCGTCGGGCTCGACCAGGTCGGTCTTGCTCACCAGGATGCGGTCGGCGAAGCCCACCTGGGCCTGGGCAATGGTCTCCTGCAGGTGTCGGTCGGCATTGGCGGCGTCCACCAGGGTGATGATGCCGTCCAGCACATAGCGCTCGCAGAGCTCTTCGTCGGCGAAGAAGGTCTGCGCCACCGGCGCCGGGTCGGCCAGGCCCGTGCACTCGATCACCAGGCGGTCGAAGGCCAGCTCGCCGGCGTCCAGGCGCTCCAGCAGCACGAACAGCGCCTTCTCCAGCTCGACATGGATGGAGCAGCAGACGCAGCCGTTGGCCAGGGTCATCACCTGCACCGGCTCCTCGCCCAGCAACTGGCCGTCGATCGGTGTCTCGCTGAACTCGTTCTCGATCACGGCGATCTTCAGGCCGTGCTCGGCCTTGAGGATGTATTTCAGCAGGGTGGTCTTGCCGGCACCGAGAAAGCCGCTGAGCACGGTGACCGGAATGGGGAGATGGGCAGACATCAGGGCAATCCTCGAAATCGGGGTCCCGCATAGAAAAAGCGCCACGACAGGCGTGGCGCTCAGGTTACCGCATTGAGGGGTTCAGCAGCAGCGTACGGGCCGTCCCTTGCCGCCGCCGTAGCGGGCTTCCTGCCGCTCGCGGAAGAACTCCTCATAGCTCATCACCGGCTTGTCCGGGTGCTTGCCGCGCATGTGCTCGACATAGGTGTCGTAGTCGGGCATGCCCACCAGCATCCGGGCAGCCTGGCCCAGGTACTTACCCATCCGGCTCAGGTCATTGAACATGCGCAGGTTCTCCTCAAGCGTCCGGAATCGGCTGGAACGGCGCTTCCCTGTCGGTGCGCTCCGGCTTCACCCAGGCGGCGCGGCCGACCTTGATGGCGTAGAACAGGATGCTCAGCACCACGAAGAGGAACAGCGCGGTCAGGGTCGCGTTGGTGTAGGCGTTGAAGATCACGTGCTGCATCTGTCCCATGTCCTTGGCCGGAGCCAGGATCTGGCCAGCGGCGGCGGCATCGCTGTACTTCTTGGCCAGGGCCAGGAAGCCCACCGCCGGGTTCGGGTCGAGCAGCTTGATCAGGCCTGCGGTGGTGGTGCAGATCAGCAGCCAGGTGGCCGGCACCAGGGTGACCCAGACGTAGCGCTGGCGCTTCATCTTGATCAGCACCACGCAGCCCAGCATCAGGGCGATGCCCGCCAGCATCTGGTTGGAGATGCCAAACAGCGGCCACAGGGTATTGATGCCACCCAGCGGGTCGATCACACCCTGGTACAGCAGCCAGCCCCAGAGGGCCACGCAGCCGGCGGTGGCGATGACGTTGGCGGTCCAGGACTCGGTGCGCTTCAGGGCCGGCACGAAGTTGCCGAGCAGGTCCTGCAGCATGAAACGCCCGGCACGGGTGCCGGCGTCCACCGCGGTGAGGATGAACAGCGCCTCGAAGAGGATCGCGAAGTGGTAC
>NZ_SSOJ01000112.1 GCF_029871205.1 Pseudomonas sp. BN417
CCGCGCAAACCCGACTGGATCCGCGTGGAAATCGCAGCATCGCCCGAGGTGGCGCGGATCAAGCAACTGCTGCGCAAGCACAAGCTGCACAGCGTCTGCGAAGAGGCCTCCTGCCCGAACCTGGGCGAGTGCTTCTCCGGTGGCAGCGCGACCTTCATGATCATGGGCGACATCTGCACCCGCCGCTGTCCGTTCTGCGACGTCGGCCACGGCCGGCCGAAGCCGCTGGACCCGGTCGAGCCGAAAAACCTCGCAGTGGCCATTGCCGACCTGCGCCTCAAATACGTGGTGATCACCTCGGTGGATCGCGACGACCTGCGCGACGGCGGTGCCCAGCACTTCGTCGACTGCCTGCGGGAGATCCGCAAGCTGTCCCCGGGCATCCAGCTGGAAACCCTGGTGCCGGACTACCGCGGGCGCATGGACGTGGCCCTGGCCATCACCGAACAAGAGCCGCCGGATGTGTTCAACCACAACCTGGAAACCGTACCGCGCCTGTACAAGGCCGCACGTCCCGGCTCGGACTTCGAGTGGTCGCTGGACCTGCTGGCGAACTTCAAGCAGCGCGTGCCGCAGGTGCCGACCAAGTCCGGCCTGATGCTGGGCCTGGGCGAGACCGACGAGGAAGTGATCGAAGTCATGCAGCGCATGCGCGAGCACCAGATCGACATGCTCACCCTTGGCCAGTACCTGCAACCCTCGCGCAGCCACCTGCCGGTGCAGCGCTTCGTCCACCCGGACCGCTTCGCCTGGTTCGCCGAGAAGGGCGCCGAGATGGGCTTTTCGAACGTCGCCTCCGGCCCCTTGGTGCGCTCCTCCTACCATGCCGACCAGCAGGTCCATGGGCGGAAGATCGGCTGATCGACAGTGGAATGAAAAAAGGCGACCTGAGGGTCGCCTTTTTTATTGGCGAGGTGTCGGAGCGTGCGCTTTTCCTGTGGGGGCGAAACCATTCGCGAACGCAGGACGCAGTCCTGCCCCTCGGACCCCCTTGGCCAATGAGTTCGCCCCTACATCGCCAACCCAGATATGTGCATCGGCGATTGTGGATGTAAGGCCTTTCCGGGCCGTTCCTATACTGGCCCGCCGCTGCCAAAAGGGCGGCGCACCAGCAATTCTATGACTGTTCCAGGCGGATCCGACTCGCCAGGGAAGAGGCAATAACAAGATCAATACAGCCGATATAGAAAGGTACTCCATGAAAATTTCCGTGAAAGCGCACCCGGCCCAGCCGGGCGCCCAGCTACCCCGGGCGAGCAAGGACTATCTGCTGATCGTGGTCAGCGTCTTTTCCATCTTCCTCACCGTGATCGCCCTGGCCGCCTTCCCGGCTCGTTCTGAACAGGTGGCCAGCCAGCTCTTCCAGTCCGCCACCGACCTGCTGTCCGCCCCCGTGCTGGTGATCTTCCTGGCCTTCGTGGTGGGCTCACTGTTCATCATCTTCAGCAAGTACGGCAATATCCGACTCGGCTCCGGCAAGCCCGAGTTCAAGACCATTCCCTGGATCTTCATGTTCATCTGCGCGGGGCTCAGCTCGGCCACCCTCTACTGGGGGCTGGTGGAGTGGGCCTACTACTACAACACCCCCGGCCTCTACCTCCCTGCGCGCAGCCCCGAGGCGCTGGACATGAGCATCGCCTATGCCTTCTTCCACTGGGGTTTCGGCACCTGGGCCTGCTACGCGGTGGGCGGCATGGCCATGGCCTACTACTACCATGTGCGCAAGCACGACAAGTTGAGCCTGGCCGGCATCATCGAGGCGGTCACCGGCCTCAAGGCCAGCGGGCCGGCGGGGCGGCTGATCGACATTCTCTTCCTGATCGGCACCTTCGGCGGGCTGACGGTGACAATGGTCGTCACTACCCTGACCTTCTCCAACGGGCTGTCGAACCTAACCGGCCTGCCGAATACCTTCGTCATGCAGGCAGGCATCGTGCTGCTGATCGCCAGCATCTTCTCCCTGAGCTCCTATATCGGCCTGGAAGGCGGCATGCAGCGGCTGGCCAGCATGGTCTGCTGGGGTGCGCTGTTCTGCGCCCTGGCGGTGCTGGTGGTGGGTCCGACCGGTTTCATCGTGAAGAACACGGTCAATGGCGTTGGCCTGATGCTCTCCAACTTCCTGCACATGAGCCTGTTCACCGACCCGGCCGGCGACGGCGAATTCACCCGCAACTGGACGGTGTTCTACTGGTTCTGGGCCATCTCCTACACGCCAGCGGTGTCCATCTTCGTCGCCCGGGTGTCCCGCGGCCGTACCCTCAAGGAAGTGTCCGCCGCGTTGCTGCTGGGCGGCAGCGTGAGCTGCTGGGTCATCTTCGGCAGCCTGAGCGGCTATGGCATCGACCAGCTGCTGCATGGAACCCTGGACGTGCCGGCCATAGTCGCCAGCCAGGGTGGCGAGGTGGCCATCACCCGCCTGCTGGACGGCTTCCCCATGTCCGGCCTGGCGACTGCCTTCTACCTCTTCGTGATGGTCATCTTCCTGGCTTCCCACATGGACGCCTCGGCCTACACCGTGGCGGCCACCACCACCCGCAACCTGCCGGAAGGCCGTGATCCTTCACCTTTCCTGCGCCTGTTCTGGTGCGTGATGCTGGCGCTGGTGCCGCTGACCATGATCGCCAACCAGATTTCCCTGAAGACGGTGAAGACCTCGGTGATCCTTACCTCCATTCCCTTCCTGTTCCTGCTGGTGGTGATGGCCTACGGCTTCGTCCAGTGGCTGTACCGCGACTACCGCGACCGCAGCAACGAGGAAATCGAAGCCGAATCACGGCGGCTGGGGGACGAGGGCGCTGCGCGGGTAACCGAATGCCCGGAAGGGGCCGCCCCAGACCTCGCCGGTGCGGCGCAGCCTTAAGCGCATATGCCATCAGGACGCGCGCTTAGTCCTTAATCGGCTTAGGGGGGGCGATGACCTGCCTTGCCCACCAGCTTGCCGCAGCCATACTCCAGGCCTGACCCCCAAAAAACCTGCAGATAATGCCCCCTGGCCCCGATCGGGGCTGGGGATTCCGTTCGTGCAACAGGAGCCCCCACTTACCCTGAATTCACCGCGAGCACGACCTGCTGTCCTTTTTGCTGGGAATAACGAAGAAGGAGAGGCCAGCCCGCAATCATGCTTCCTGAACAAGAGGACGATTGCCATGCGCTCGACAAAGAATATTCTGGTCGCCATCCCCCCAAACCCCGACAGTCCGGCCCTTGGCCGTGGGCGCCAGCTCGCCCTCAAGCTCGGCGCGACCCTCGACCTGCTGGTTTGCGACGCCCATGAGGACCAGGCCGATTTTCTCGCCCAGCAACTGGCCAGCCTGCGCGAGGCGGGTGTGCAAGGCCGTGGCGAGCAGGCTCGTGTGGAGTTCGGCCATGCGAGCAGCGCGGTCCTGAAGGCCTGTCGTGAACTGGGCTGTGATCTGGTGGTCAAGGAGCACCAGAACGCCGCGCGGTTCAGTCAACTCCTGATGACCCCCGATGACTGGCAGTTGCTGCGTCAGGTACCCACACCCCTGTTCCTGGTCAGGAACAGCCGGCCCTGGGAGGACGGCACCATCCTGGCCGGCATGGACGTCGAACATTTCGATAGCGCACACGTCGCCTTGCAGGGCAACGTGATGGACCATGCCAGCGAGCTCTGCCGCCTGTTCGGCGCCACGTTGCACGTCGTCAGTGCTTATTCGTCTGTTCGTCTGCCCCAGGCCGACCCAAACCAGTCCATTGAACATGCCGCTGCCGACCATTGCCGCGACCAGTGCCGGTGGTTCCTGGAAATGTACGAGCTGCCTGGGTATCGCGTGCATATCGGCGAGGGTCCGGCCAAGGCCCTGATTCCGCAGATCGCCCACGAGTTCGAGGCGGTCCTCACCGTTCTGGGCACGGTCGCCCGCCACGGTGTGATGGGTGCGTTGGTCGGCAATACGGCCGAGGCGGTGCTCGATCGCCTGGAGGGCGACCTGCTGGTGATCAAGCCAACCACGGCCCAGGTCGAGGAACCCGTGCCGAGGGGGCATCGCGCCGCGTGACCGAAGCGCCTGCAAAAACGCCCTCCAACAGGGAGGGCGTTGTTCGTTGCAACGAAAGCCTCATGGATTCGGTGCATGGCTCCCGAGAAGTCCGCTGCCGGATTTCCTGGCGCGCTTGGCCATGCGTTTTTCCTGGGCGGTTTTCAGCGGCTTTTTCTTCGCCGCGCGTTTCGCGTCGAGACCTTTGCTCATGGCGTCTATCTCCGAGAGAGGGGGAATGGGTCAGCGCATCCTTGCCTTGAAGCGCTCTTTGGCCATTACCACCTCCTGGGCTGCACGAGCCTGTGGATTGCGAAGCTGATGAAAAAAAGCATAGCCGCGCCGCGTCAGCTTGCACGGCGCGGCAAATCCTCGACTGCTTAACACTCCAGACGATGACAGCTCCGGACGGCGGCCGCATCATGTGTGGTCAACGTTGGACAGCAGTAGAGAGTCCCATGCCCGAATTTCTGGTCTATGCCGCGCAGTCCATCACCGGCTGTGTGCGCGCGCACAACGAAGACGCGCTGCTCTGCGCCCCCGACCTGGGCCTCTGGGCCGTGGCCGACGGCATGGGCGGCCACCAGCGCGGCGAGGTGGCCAGCGCGGTCGCCGTCGCCACCCTGCGGGATGCCGTGGCCGCCGGCCAGGACCTGGAAGCGGCGGTGCAGGCCGCCCATCGGGCCGTGGTGACGGCGGCGTCCGGCTCCGGCATGGGCACCACCCTGGTGGCGGTGCGGTTCGCCGGGGCTGACTTCGACCTGGCCTGGGCCGGCGACAGCCGGGCCTACCAGGTGGGCGCCGACGGCATCACCCGCCTGAGCCACGACCACAGCCTGGTGCAGCTGCTGGTGGACGCCGGCGAGCTGACCCCGCGACAGGCCCGCCGTCATCCGCGGCGCAATGTGGTGACCCAGTGCCTCGGCCAGGTCCACCAGGCCCTTGAAGTGGGGCGCGTACAAGGGACGTTGGCGCCCGGCGAGCTGTTGCTGCTGTGCAGCGACGGCCTGACCGGCGAGCTGGACGATGATCTGATCCAGGCGCAATGCGCCACGGTCGAAACCCTGGAAGACCTGGTGGCACAGCTGCTGGCACAGGCATGCGATGCGGGAGGGCGGGATAATATCTCCTGCATCGTGATCGGCATGGCATTGCCTGAAACCACTTTGGCTACAAACAGGTCCAATTCGTTCCTGAGCCGGTTACTCAAATCCCGAAGACCCTGAATCCATGAACGACAATCTGCTTGAAATACCTGGCTACCTTGTGCACGGCCGCCTGGGCAAGGGCGGGATGGCGGAGGTCTATCTCGCCACCCAGGAGTCCCTCAACCGCAAGGTCGCGGTCAAGGTACTGGACAAACTGGATGACGAGGCCTATCGCGCCCGCTTCATCAAGGAGGCGCGTATGGTCGCCTCCCTGCATCACCCCTCCATCGTCACCATCCACGACATCGACCAACTAACCGACGGGCGGTATTACCTGGCCATGGAGTTTCTCGCCGGGGGCGACCTTGGCCGCTACAAGGGCCAGGTGCTGGAGCCCATGGAGGCTTTGCGCATCGTCCAGCAGATCGCCAGCGCCCTGGCAGTGGTGCATGACAAGGGCCTGGTGCACCGTGATATCAAGCCAGCCAATATCCTCTTCCGCGGCGACGGCACCGCGGTGCTCACCGATTTCGGCATTGCCAAGGACCTGGCGCTGGACAGCGAGCTGACCCAGTTCAACGTGGCGGTCGGCAGCCCGGCCTACAGCAGCCCGGAGCAGGCACAGTGCCAGCCGCTGGATGCGCGCAGCGACATCTATAGCCTGGGTGTGATCCTGCTGGAGCTGCTGACCGGTGAAAACCCCTTTCGCGGCGCCAGCTACGCCGAAACCGTGCTCAATCACGTGCAGATGGACCCGCCGTTGCTGCGGCGGGCCCTGGACGATTATCAGTACCTGATCGACCGCATGCTGGCCAAGGACCCGGACGAGCGCTTCGCCGATTGCCATGTGTTGCTGGACAGCCTGGCCGACCTGTTGGACCTCAATCTCGACTTCACGCGCATCGGACCGGCCGCGATCCTGGACCAGCCGGTGAAGGCACCGAAGACACCGAAGACACCGAAGACACCGAAGACGCCGAAGACGCCGAACGCGCCGGTGGCTCGCCGCCGTTACCGTGGCCTGCTCTGGGGACTGGCCGGGGTCCTGCTGCTGGCGATCTCCACCGGCGGCGGCTACTTCGTCGTACTGCAGATGAAGATCGCCGACCTGCTGGAGCTGGGCGAACAGCGCCTGGCCGAAGGCAAGCTGGGGGAGCCGGCCGGCGACAATGCCGACTTCTACTTCCATGAGGTGCTGCGCCTGGACGACGACAACGCCAAGGCCGGCGACGGCCTGCAGCGGGTGCTCGCCGCGCGCATCGCCGGCGCCCTGGCGCAGGCCGCCCAGCGTCTGGCCGAAGACCGCCTGGTGCAGCCGGAGCAGGACAACGCGGTGTACTACTACCAGCAGGTGCTCGGCTGGGCGCCGGACAACCAGCAGGCCCAGGCAGGATTGGGACTGGTGGCGCAGCGTTTCATCGACCTCAGCGAAGAGGCCTATCGCCAGCGCGAGTTCGCTTTGGCGCTGGAGTACATCGAGACCGGCCTGCAGGTGGCGCCGCAGAACCAGACCCTGCTCGAACTCCAGGCCGTCCATGAGCAGCGGGTACAAAAGGCCGCGCGGGTTGTGTCGAACCGGCCATCCGCCAAGGCGCAGGCGAAGCAGCCGGAGCAGACCAATCCGGTCAAGCGGCTGTGGAATCGCCTCTTCAACTAACTGCCAACTGCAGCAAGGTCAACCGAGGAGGCAAGTGGCTACTATTGCGTGGTGCCCTGCCTCCAAGGAACCCACATGCTCAGGATCCACTTCGCGGATAACCGCCAGGCGCCCGTCTGGCTGGTGGACGAACGCTTCACCATCGGCCAGGACAGCCGCAACAGCCTGGTCCTGGCGGAACCGGAGATCAGCCCCTTCCATGCGGAAATCCGCCAGGACCACGGCCAGTACTACCTGAGCGACTGCGGCACGCCGGGCGGCACCTTCGTGAATGGCGAGCGCATCGGCGCGCGCTTCCAGTTGCGTGCCGACGACCGTGTGCGCATCGGCCAGCTGGAACTGCTGCTGGTGGACCCGGCCAGGGCCAGGCCCAAGGCCGAGACCGCGCCGCGCTGGTACCTGCAGGTGATCAAGGGCGAACATGAGGGGCAGAAGCACCACATCACCGGCTCCATGACCTTCGGTCGTTCGGTTAAGTGCGAGTTGTGCTTCAGCGACCTGGAATTGTCGCGCCGGCACTGCGAGTTCTTCCTCAAGGACGATGTGCTGGAGGTCAAGGACCTGGCCTCGGCCAACGGCGTGTTCGTCAACCAGCAGAAGGTGTCCAATGCCGTGCTGCAGCCCGGCGACCAGGTGCGCATGGGGTCGGTGACCCTGCTGGTGATAGGCCCCAAGGTGGCGGCGCCCCAGGCCGTGGACGAGGACGCCACGCTGTTCATGCCGATGCTTCAGCTGCCCAAGCCCACCCCACGCCGGCCCGCTGGCCGCCAGCCTGCGGCCAATCCATTGCGCGCGGCGGCGCAGAAGAACGCTGTGCCAGTCGAAGTGGCCCGGCCGTCGCCCAACAGGCTCCTGCTCGTCCTGCTGGTGCTCGCCATAAGCGTGGCCGCCGCGCTGGCGGCCAAGCTCATGACCTGAGGCCCGGAGCCTGTAGCGGTGAGTTTGTGAAGCAGGTCCTTGTCCAGTCCGGGACATGGCCTTGAACCTTTTCTTGCGCAGGAGGAGTGAATTCATTGGCTATGTCTGCGTTAAGTGTTGCTAACGAGTCTTGAGCCGAGCTGCTTATCGAGTGGGCTGCGAGTCCCTGTTTCGCCTCCCGGCGAGTCACTTCTGGCAGTCGCCCCAGAAGTAACCAAGAACGCTCGCCCCTGCATCCGGCCCCGGCTTCGCCGGGTGACCAGCCTTCGGCTGTTACTGCGTTTCCCTCGCTCCATCATTGCTCCGGGGGCC
>NZ_SSOJ01000113.1 GCF_029871205.1 Pseudomonas sp. BN417
GGGTGGACGAAGCGCTGCACCGGCAGGTGGCTGCGCGAGGGTTGCAGGTACTGGCCAAGGGTGAGCATGTCGATCTGGTGCTCGCGCATGCGCTGCATGACTTCGATCACTTCCTCGTCGGTCTCGCCCAGGCCCAGCATCAGGCCGGACTTGGTCGGCACCTGCGGCACGCGCTGCTTGAAGTTCGCCAGCAGGTCCAGCGACCACTCGAAGTCCGAGCCGGGACGTGCGGCCTTGTACAGGCGCGGTACGGTTTCCAGGTTGTGGTTGAACACATCCGGCGGCTCTTGTTCGGTGATGGCCAGGGCCACGTCCATGCGCCCGCGGTAGTCCGGCACCAGGGTTTCCAGCTGGATGCCCGGGGACAGCTTGCGGATCTCCCGCAGGCAGTCGACGAAGTGCTGGGCACCGCCGTCGCGCAGGTCGTCGCGATCCACCGAGGTGATCACCACGTATTTGAGGCGCAGGTCGGCAATGGCCACTGCGAGGTTTTTCGGCTCGACCGGGTCCAGCGGCTTCGGCCGGCCGTGGCCGACGTCGCAGAACGGACAGCGGCGGGTGCAGATGTCGCCCATGATCATGAAGGTCGCGCTGCCACCGGAGAAGCACTCGCCCAGGTTCGGGCAGGAGGCCTCTTCGCAGACGCTGTGCAGCTTGTGCTTGCGCAGCAGTTGCTTGATCCGCGCCACCTCGGGCGATGCTGCGATTTCCACGCGGATCCAGTCGGGTTTGCGCGGTATGTCTTCGGTGGGAATGATCTTCACCGGAATGCGCGCCACCTTCTCGGCGCCGCGCAGCTTCACGCCGGCTTCCAACTTGGCCGGCTTCGCGGCCCTGTGCTGAGACTCCACATCGTTCTCCGATAGTTCGAGAGGGTGCGTGCAGTGCTCAGCAACAACCGGGCCAGGGTGCAGAAGCGCATGAAACCGGGCTTTTCGCCTCGATCCGGATCTGTCCAAAGTGCTTTACACCTGTAAGTGCCTTTACAGGTCGCTGGCCGTTCCAGGGTAATGAATCCAGCGGAATCAACAGCTTGGTGAGTGGCATCGGTTGTGCTGGAGAACAGGGGGGGCGCTGTGCGCTGCCCGATCTCGAACAACAACACCCTGTCTGGAGAGCTTCATGAACCACACTCACCTGTCGAACGGCACACTGCCTGGCATGCGCGGTATGCAGCACATCGGCATCACCGTGCCGGACCTGGCCGAAGCAGTGGCCTTCTTCGTCGATGTACTCGGTTGCGAACCGTATTTCAGGTTTGGCGAATTCCGCTTCGAAGACGACTGGATGGAGCGCCACCTCAATGTGCATCCCCGGGCGGCCATCCGCGACTTCCAGATGGTCCGCTGTGGCAATGGCACCAACCTGGAAATCTTCGAGTACAGCGCCCCTGACCAGAATCGCCGCTTGCCGCGCAACAGCGATATCGGCGGGCATCACCTGGCGTTCTACGTCGATGACATGGACCTCGCCGTGGCGTACCTGAAGTCCCGAGGCGTGCAGGTACTGGACACCCCATCGACCTTCACTGACGGGCCGGCGGCTGGGCTTACCTGGGTCTATTTCCTCGCGCCCTGGGGCCTGCAGCTGGAACTGGTGAGCTTCCCCGAGGGTCTGGGGTACGAGACGGATTCGCCGCACTTGCTGTGGGACCCGCGCACACCTGACCGATAGGCCGGCACCGTTGCCCGGCCCGGGCGATGCTCGCTCGGGCCGGGCTCGATGGGTTCACGGGTCCTGCGAATGCGACGTCGATGGCAGTCGCTCAGCTTTACTGGGCATTCGGCGGGACGATGTTGTAGAGCTTCATCCAGCGATACAGGGTCGGGCGTGACATGCCCAGTTCGCGGGCCGCGGCGCTGACGTTCCAGCGCTGCCGGCGCAGGCTCTCTTCGAGCTCGCGGGCGTGGTCGGGCTGTTGCGCCTGGGGGAGAGCGGGGCGGCTGGCCTGCCGTGGGTTGACGCCGGGCAGGCACTCCTCCGGCAGGTCGTTGACCGTGATCTCGTCCGTTTCCGCCGTGGCCAGGGCGTACTGCAAGGCGTTGCGCAGTTCGCGAATATTGCCCGGCCAGGCATAGCCGAGGAGAGCGCTCATGGCATCGCCGCGGATGCGCGCGGGTCGCTGACGCTGGCCGCAGAGCTCCTTGAAGATATGCTCGATCAGGTAGCCCTTGTCGGCGCGCTCGCGCAGCGGCGGCAGACGCAGGATGGCGCCGTTCAGGCGGTAGAACAGGTCCTCGCGGAACTGCCCGGCCTCGATCATCTGGCGCAGGTCGCGGTGGCTGGCGGCAACCACGCGGACATTGACCTTGATCGGCTTCTCGCCGCCCAGCGGCATCACTTCCTGTTCGGCCAGCACGCGCAGCAGCCGTGTCTGCAGGTGCAGCGGCATGTCGCCGATCTCGTCCAGGAACAGGGTGCCGCCATCGGCCTGCTGGATCAGGCCGCGCATGCCCTTGCTGCGGGCGCCGGTGAAGGTTCCCGGCTGGTAGCCGAAAAGCTCGCTCTCGATCAGGGATTCCGGCATCGCGGCGCAATTGATGGCGATGAAGGCGGCCTTGCGCCGGTTGCTGCTGTCGTGCAGCGCGCGGGCAAGGCGCTCCTTGCCGGTACCGGTCTCGCCATTGAGCAGCACGTTCAGCGGCTCGCTGCACAGGCGCTTGGCGCGGGCGAGCATCTTGCGCATGGCCGGGTCGTCGTCCGCCAGTTCATCGAGCGGACAGCGTGCCTGCACCTGCCCCTGGGCTGGCGGCGTCAGTGGCGCACGGCTCGGTTCCATCAGGGCGGCAAAGAACAGGGCGTTCTGGCGATGGGTGCGGAAGGCGCGGACCTGGTCCGGACTGGCATGGGGAATGCTGAAGATGTCGTCCGCCTCGCAGTCGAACAGATCCTGGATGCCAACCCGGCGCGCCAGGGCCGAAGGCCGCTCCGGCAGCTGCAGGCCGCACTCGGCCAACAGTGTGCGGGCCGCGGTGTTGGCCGCGAGCAGGCTGCCGTCGCCCGCCAGGGCCAGCAGGTACTGGCGATTGATCAGCACGAACTCGCGGGAGCGATCGAAGCAGAGGATATGGGCGTCGCGGTAGCGCCGCAGGAAGTAGGCGTCTTCGATCATCCGCGCGTACTGCTTGACCAGCTGCAGGGCGAACTGCTGCGAGTCCTTGGACGGCGGTGAATTCAGCGCCGAGATATCCAGTACCGCCAGTAGCTGGCCTTGGGGATTGAAGATCGGCACCGCGGTGCAGGTCAGGGCAATATGGTGGGCGCTGAAGTGGTCGTGATGATGGCAGGTCAAGGGTGCCTGCTCCTTGATGCAGGTGCCCACCGCGCAAGTGCCGGCGTGGTCCTCGCTCCAGTCCGCGCCCAGGTAGAGGCCGGTCTTGCGATGGGCCGCCTCGTCCAGCGGGTCGCCCAGGAACTGCACGGTGATGCCCCGGTTGTCGGTGAGCAGGATCACGTAGCCCAGCTCGGCGATATGTCGGTAAAGCTGCTCCACGCCGGCGCGGGCGACATTGATCAGCTCGTCCGCCTGGTCCTGGTGCTCGCGCAGTACCTGGCGCGGCACATAGCGTGGCGGCGCGGGTTTCGACGGGTCGAGGCCATAGTCCTGGATGCAGCGCTTCCAGGAGCGGGTGATGATGGGTTCACGGCCTGTTCCGGGCTGCGCAGAGGTTGCGTCGCCAGCGTAGGAGAGCACGGTGTCGATGTGCAGGCTCGGGGTCGAGATGGTGCTCATGCAGCCTCCTCGGATAGCGACGCGTCGCCTCGATGGGCGCTGTTTCGCGGTATCCGCAGTGACGATCTTGTTCTTGTTCGGCGGCAGCACGTGGGAGAGCGGGCTGGCACGGTTGCCTACACCTTACGAGTTTAGGCCCTGTCCGTCACTTGCCCGATGGTTGTATGGGCCCGCTGCCGCGCGGCTTACACCTGTAAGGGGCAGGGCGGCCCGGGCGCCCGTTCCGAACTTCTGGTCGAGCTGAAAAAAGCCTTCCATTTCAGCTTGTTGCATCATCTCACGGTGCCTGGCACGCATCCTGCGCCTGGCCTGTTCGGCCCCCTCGACGGGGTAGAACAACAAGAACGAGGATGCATGATGCTGCCTGTCCACCAAGAGGCCGATCTGATCGGCCCACCCACCTTCGACAACAAGACCTGGGCCGCTGCCTGGGGGCTCGGCCTGTTGGCCTGCTGCCTGTCCGGCACCCGGAGCGCCCATGCGCTGGACCTGGATGCCGGCGACTATGTCGCGGCCCCGGCCGGCACCACGGCGGGGCTGCTCTACCTGCAGGGCGCCGAGCGCGACCATCTGTATCGGCGCGGCGAGCGCATCGCCGATTCGCCGGGGCTGGATTCGCAGATCGGCATGCTGCGCCTGGTGCACTACACCGACCTGGCCGGTTACCGGGTAGCGCCCCAGGTGCTGCTGCCGTTCGGTCGGCTGGATGGCCGCAATGGCCTGGAGGACAGCAGCGGCCTGGCTGATCCCATCCTCGCCATGCCGCTCTGGCTGCTGGACGATCCTGAACGCCGCAGCTACTTCGGCATCACGCCCTATCTGTTCCTGCCCCTTGGCGAGTACGACGGCGACGACACGCTGAACCTCGGCGAGAACCGCTGGAAGTTGAATCTGCAGGCCGGCTTCGCCACCGGCCTGACCGAACGGCTGTCCCTGGACCTGGCCGCCGATGTGATGTTCTACGGCCGCAACAACCACTATGGCAGCGGCCGCTGGACCCACCGACAGAAGCCCAGTTACCAGTACCAGGGCTTCCTGCGCTACCAGCTCACCCCGACCCTGGATTTGCGTGCAGGCCTGTCCTGGCTCGATGGCGGCGAGAGCCAGGTGGACCGGCAGTGGCTGGACGATCGCCAGGAGAGTGGCAAATGGTCCCTGGGCTTCTCCTGGTTCTTTCTGACGAAGACGCAGGTGGCGGCCACCTATGGTCGCGACTTCGAAGTCGAGAACGGATTTCGTGAGGAGCACCGGCTGAACATCCGCCTGATGCAGGTGTTCTGATCGGTCCGGACGGTCTGCTGCTTGGGGCCTTCGGGCCCCTTTTGGGCGTCAGGTAGTCGTAACTCGGAGGATGGGGCGGGCGGCGTTCCGCGAGCTGAGCGATACCCATCGATTTCCCGACACTGATGGGTATCGCTGTGTACTCAACTCATCCTTGCAAGGTGCTCTGGACTAAGAAGAGCCCCGCACAGTTGCGGGTTCTGGGGGAGCAGGGCGAGCAGGCGATGCATCACCAGCTCCCATAGGGGATGCCGAAGCGTTCGACATAGCGTTTGGAAGCTTCCGACTGGGGATAGTAGTGACCTCCCGATTTACCCAGGTGTGGCCCCAGCGGCTCCACCTCGGCCTGGGCGCGGGCGACCTTGACCGACTTGTAGCAGCGGTTGTAGACCCAGACCTGGATGA
>NZ_SSOJ01000114.1 GCF_029871205.1 Pseudomonas sp. BN417
CAGGTGCTGTTCCATTCGGATCAGGGCAGCCAGTACGCCAGTCGCCTGTTCCGGCAACGGCTCTGGCGCTACCGGATGCAGCAGAGCATGAGTCGTCGGGGGAATTGTTGGGACAATTCGCCAATGGAGCGCTTGTTCCGCAGCCTGAAGTCGGAGTGGATCCCGTCGACGGGCTACCTGACGGCGCAGGAGGCCCGGCGGGACGTCAGCCATTACCTGATGCACCGCTACAACTGGATCAGGCCGCATCAGTACAACGACGGGCTACCGCCTGCGGTGGCCGAAGAAAAACTCAACCCACTGTCCGGGATGGGTTGACCACTACAGTTTTGCCGGCAGTGGCCGTATGGACAATTACCTTCCACAAATACAAGGTAGGGGCGTTAAAGGCCTATTCACGCCATCGCTTGAGCAGCATCTCAATGAAGAGTTCTGCTGTGCTCGATAGGGGCTCGCCGTCTCGACGCACCAGCCCGATGGTGCGTTCGATATGAGGGGGAGGTAACTCCCTGGAACAGAGGTTTTCATGTTCGGCATCAGGCATGGCCATCCGCGGCAAAATCGCTACACCAAGGCCGCATTCGACCAGGCCCAGCGAGGTGGATAGATGCTGCACTTCGTAAAAGCCGTTGAGGCGGATTCCATGGCCTGAAAGGGCACTGTCCAGCAACATGCGGTTGCCGCTGTCTCGACTCACAGTGATCAGGCGTACGTTCTGGAGATCTTGCCAGTTCACTTCAGACAGCGCTGCCAAAGGATGGTCGCTCCGCATTGCGAGTACGAATGGGTCACGAAGCAGCGGTGTGAAGCTAACGTCAGGATGTTGGGCGCTGATCATGTTGATGCCGAAGTCAGCGTCTCCGCTCACCACGCGCTCCAGACCTTCGTTGGCGCTGACATCGAGTATTCGGATGCGTATGCCCGGGTAGGCCTCGTTGAACACCCGTATCACGCTGGGCAGGAAGTAGAACGCCGCGGTCGGGATGCACGCGATCGTCACGGTACCTTTTTGGTGTGTCTTGAGCTCACGTATGCCCTGTATCGAGGACTCGTAGTCTTCCAGCATCCGTCGAGCCCGGGGCAGGTATTCCTTGCCTATTTCGGTTAGCCAGGTGCGCCGGGTGGTGCGCTCCAGCAGCTTGGCTCCAAGGGTTTCTTCCAGTTTCTGAAGGCGGCGAGACAGCGCCGGCTGGGATAGATGGAGTGCCTGGGCGGCTTCCTGAAAGGACTGTGATTCAGCCACTCGCACAAAAGCTGCGAGGTCGAGGAATTCTATTCTATGCATGAAAGGACCTCTATGGTTCTGCTCTGTGCATTAATGCGCATATCCTATCAGTTGCTGTTGATATTTGCATTTGAAGCATCAAAAGAGCGCTGACAAGCTGTAGCCATCGTTGGAACGGTCACGGATTAAACCAAGATGATGAACAGCATCCCTTGCATGATTATGCGTGGCGGCACCTCACGCGGCCCCTTCATCCACATGACCGATCTGCCTGATTCGCAGGAAGCGCGTGCCCAGGTCTTACTCGATTTGATGGGCTCCGGTCATCCGCTCCAGGTGGACGGTATTGGTGGCGGTAACTCCCTTACCAGCAAAGTGGCCATCGTTGGACGCTCCAGTCGCCCGGACGCAGATGTGGACTACCTGTTCGCCCAAGTGGACGTGACCGAGCGCCGGGTAGATTTCACGCCCAACTGCGGCAACATGCTCTCGGCCGTTGGCCCATTCGCGATCGAGACTGGCCTTGTGGCTCCCACCTACGGCGAGACGCGAGTGCGAGTGTTCAACGTCAACACTCAGCGCATCATTGAGTGTTTCGTACCTACTCCGCGTGGTCGCGTGGAATACGAAGGCGATACCAGTATCAGTGGCGTTCCAGGTTCTGCAGCGGGTATTCGTCTCAGCTTCCTGGACGTCGCTGGTGCCAAGACCGGGGCCCTGCTTCCTACAGGTCATGCTATCGAGCAGATTGAGGGTGTCGACGTCACCTGCCTGGATGCCGCAACCCCGACGGTGATGATTCGTGCAAGCGACCTGGGTGTGGATGGTCACGCCGATCCGGCTGCACTGGATGCCAACAGCGCAATGCTTGAGCGTCTGGAGCGCATTCGCTGTGAAGCGGGCCGCCGCATGGGCATGGGAGATGTCAGCCAGTCGGTGCTGCCAAAACCCATTCTGCTGTCGCCGGCAGTTGGCGAAGACGGAACGCTGTGCGCGCGCTACTTCGTACCACAGCGCTGCCACAAGGCGCTTGCCGTAACTGGCGCGATCGCTCTTGGCGCCGCAGTGAATGTTTCCGGTAGCGTGGCCCATCGCCTCGCCCTGGAAACCAGTCGCGTAGAAGCTGGCAAACCCCTCGCGTCCATACGTATCGAGCACCCCTCAGGTCATCTGGACCTGCGAGTCGAGTTGCGTGAAGGCAACCCGATGGATATCGCCCGAGTCTCGCTGATCCGTACTGCGCGCAAGATCATGGATGGTCGTCTCTATTACCGCATGCCGGATGCAATCCACTGATTCCAAATGCTGTCCCGCGTCTCGATGCGCCCAGACAACAATCACAAGACGGGTAAAAAAAATGAAGTCTTCCATCACTCGCTGCTTACATCACAACTGCGCTGCAACCGGTCATCCACGTTCGTCGTGAGGATGCCTGGGGCGCTTGCACGCCCTGGCGATTAGCTGCTTCATGTGCGGCGACTCGTACGCCCAAATGGAGCTGGAAACCATAATTACAAGAGTCCAACGCCATGCTTTCTCTGCTCGGTTTGTCCATGGTCGTCGTGTTCACCTACCTGATCATGACCAAACGCCTGTCTCCGGTCGTGGCCCTGACCGTGGTCCCCATCGTCTTCGCATTGGTTGGCGGCTTCGCGCCCGAGCTCGGCAAGATGATGCTCGACGGCCTGAAGACGGTGGCGCCCTCGGCAGCGCTATTGCTCTTCGCCATCCTGTTTTTCGGCATCATGATCGACTCCGGGCTGTTCGACCCGCTGATCCGCCGCATCTTGCAGACGGTCAACGGCAACCCGGTGAAGATCGCCATGGGCACGGCTGTGCTGTCGCTGCTGGTGGCGCTGGATGGTGACGGTACCACCACCTACATGATCACCGTGGCCGCCATGCTGCCGCTGTACAAGCGTATCGGTATGAACCCGCTGATCCTCGCGTGCGTATCCATGCTGTCGCTGAGCATCATGAGCGGCATGAGCCCCTGGGGCGGTCCGGCCACTCGCGCCATTGCCGTGCTCGGGCTGGACGCCAGCGAGTATTTCATTCCCATGCTGCCGACCATGGCGGGCGGCGCCCTCTGGGTGGTGTTCACCGCCTACATCCTCGGGCGCAAAGAACTGAAGCGGATTGGCAACACCCACCTGAAGACCGGTGGCGACGATTGCTACATCAAGCTGATTCTTGCCGATAACCCGAACAAGCGGCCGAAGCTCATCTGGCTCAATCTGCTGCTGGTGATCGCGGTGATGGTGGCGTTGGTGATGGGGCTGATGAATGCGGCGGTGCTGTTCATGCTCGGCTTCGTGGTGGCGCTGATGATCAACTACCCGCAGCTGGACCTGCAGAAGGAGCGCATCCTCGCTCACTCGGGTAACGCCATGACCGTGGTGCTGCTGGTGTTCGCCGCCGGGGTATTCGCCGGCATATTCTCCGGCACCAAGATGGTGGACTCCCTGGCCAACTCCCTGGTGGAGATGATCCCATCCTCCTGGGGCAGCTTCTTCCCGCTGGTGGTGGCCATCACCAGCATGCCGCTTACCTTCGTGCTCTCCAACGACGCGTACTACTTCGGCATGGTGCCCATCCTCGCCCAGGCCGCTGCGGCCTATGGCATCGATCCGGTGGAAATCGCACGCGCTTCCATCCTCGGCCAGCCGGTGCACCTGATGAGTCCGCTGGTGGCCTCGACACTCCTGCTGGTGGGTATGGTCGATAGTGACATCGGCGACTTCCAGCGCTTCACCTACAAGTGGGCGATCCTCACCTCGCTCGTCATTACCGTGCTGGCCCTGCTGACGGGTGCCATCACGCTGCTCGCCTGAGTTTCCTCGCCCGGCGAAGTCGGGCAAGCCCCCTGAGATCTGGCCCCGTGGTGTGTTCCTGCGCGCCCGCTGGCCGAGTGCGTCCAGAACAAAAAGGTGAAGACACCATGAATACCAACGCCAAGCCCCTGCCTTCCACCCTGGCGTGCCTAGTCGCCTGCCTGGCACCTGCGGCAGGGGCCGTCGGCTTCATCGAAGACAGCAAAGCCAACCTGCAATTGCGCAACATCTACTTCAACGATGACTTCAAGGACGAGACGGGCATGACCGCCAAGTCCGCTGCCAACGCACAGTCGAAGAAGGAAGAATGGGCCCAGGGTTTCCTGCTGGATATGCAATCCGGCTTCACCCCTGGCCGCTTCGGTTTCGGTTTGGACGCCCTGGGACTGCTGGGTGTGAAGCTGGATTCCGGCACCGGCCGCGCCGGTACCGGGCTTTTACCGCTGCACGATGACGGTCGGGCCGCGGACGAATTTTCCAGCCTGGGCCTGACCGCCAAGGCGCGCTTCGCCGGTACCACGCTCAAGCACGGCACTCATCAGCCCAAGCTGCCGGTGCTGGTGCGCAACGATGCGCGCTTGTTGCCGCAAACCTTCGAAGGCACCCAGGTCACCAGCGCCGATATAGCCGACCTAAGCCTCACAGGTGGTTACTTCGACGAGTTCCGCATGCGCGACTCCAGTGACAACCATTCGATCACTGCCGACGGATACGCAGGTGATGACGGTGAGGGCTTCTGGTTCGCCGGTGCCGACTACAAGCCCAGCAAGGCCCTTACCCTGAGTTACTACTATGGCGAGCTGGAAGAGTTCTACCAGCAGCACTTCATCGGCCTGGTCCACAGCCTGCCCCTGGGGCCAGGCAGCCTCACCACCGACCTGCGCTACTTCCACAGCCAGGATGCGGGAGAGGCACGCAATGGCGAGCTGGACAACGACATGTACAGCGGCCTGCTGACCTACACCCTGAAGGGCCATGCCTTAAGCGCAGGCTACCAGCAACTGAATGGCGAAGGCGGGCTGCCATTCGTCAACGGCGCCACGGTCTACAGCTTCAGCAATGCTGGTGTCGGCAAGTTCATCGAGGAGGACGAGCGCACCTGGATGCTCGGTTATGCCTACGACTTTGCGGCCATCGGAGTGCCTGGACTGACAGCTGGCGTTCGCTATTTCAAAGGCCGGGATGGCACGACCGAACTGCGCGGCAACGAGGTGAACGCTCACGAGTGGGAGCGGGACATTGACCTTGCCTACGTGGTGCAGCAGGGGGCTCTCAAAGGGCTTGGTGTGAAGCTGCGCAACATCGCCTATCGCTCCAGCTACAGCAGGGGCCGCGACAACAATCGCCTGTATTTCACCTACGACATCGCGCTCTGGTAGGTCCCGAATGCGGGCTTACCAGCCCGAAGTGGCGCTTAGAAGAGCGGGCGCCGCGCCCGCGTGCCCACAAGGCGCGCGGGCCCTTAATCCTCAAACCACGCTTTTCCGACCACCCGTCTCGACCACCCGTCTCGACTACCCGTCGCGCCGGCGGAGGTTCCGGAGCCGGGGGCTTTGCCCCCGGATTTTTTTATCGATAGCGGAGATATGGATTTATGGAGTGGCTGAGTGACCCTGTTTTCTGGATGGCACTTATGCAGATTATCGCCATCGACATCCTGTTGGGCGGCGATAACGCAGTGGTCATTGCACTAGCGTGTCGGCATCTTCCGGAGGAACAACGACGCCGAGCCATCGTCGGTGGAGTAGCTGGGGCAATCCTACTGCGCATCGCATTGTTGTTCTTTGCCATGCAGCTACTGGCCTTGCCGTATCTGAAACTGGTAGGTGCGGCGCTGTTGCTATGGATCGGCGTGAAATTGCTGCTGCCCGAAGACGAACAGGGCCACGAAGTCAGGGCAGGCGCGAGCTTCTTCGCCGCAATCAAAACGATCATCATCGCCGACGCTGTCATGAGTCTGGACAACGTGCTCGCGGTGGCCGGGGCTGCCGGCGGCAACCTGGTCCTCGTCAGCCTGGGCGTGCTGATCAGCATTCCGATCATCGTTTGGGGTAGCCAGCTGGTGCTCAGACTGATGGATCGTTACCCGCAGGTTGTACTGCTGGGGGGCGGCTTGCTGGGCTGGATTGCCGGGGGCATGGCTGTAACCGACATCGCGGTGGCGAGCTGGATTCCGAACGAGGCCTGGTCCAAGCACCTGACTGCAGCCGGTGGCGCTGCCCTGGTGATGGGCACAGGTCTATTGCTGCGCACGCGTGCATCAGCAGTGGTTGATTAGTTAAACGGCTGATTTCCAGGATCTCGGTGCTCGCCAGGTATGGAGTCGGATCCAGGCTGCGGTAGCGTTAGCAATCCGGCTACCCTCCAGCCCTCTACTCATCGCCGAGGTCCTGTAGCTTCGACACTGTTGCTGGTGGGGATGCTGGATCGCGATATCAGCGACTTCCTGACGTTCACCTGGAAAAGGGCAATGCTGACTTCCCTGGCGATGACTCTTCTGGCCCTGCCTACTGGCTCCATCAATCCAGATAATTGACGGTGCGTTCATCGAGACAGGCGGATGATCTGTCGCGCCAAGTATGGGCCGACCAGAATGACGCCGAACAGGCGCATGGTCTGCATGGCCAGTACCAGACCGACATCCGCCTGGGTATCCAGAGCAATGATTGCCATGGAATCCAGCCCTCCCGGGCTGGTGGCGAGATAAACGGAGAGGAAGTCCTTGCCCAGCAGTTTCGCAATGAAAAGTGCGGACAGGGCGCAAAGAGCAATCAGGGCAAGTGCGCTGAGGAGCATGGACGGCAGCCGACGGACGACGAAGTCGAAGGTCTCGCGATCGAATCGTAATCCCACGTAGCAACCAAGGGCTCCGTAGGCCAGGCACAACAGCCACTGTGGCAGGTCGATGATGAATACACCGCCCAATTGCATCGCCGCCCCAGCCAGTAGTGGCACGAGCAGAGCGCCTGCCGGGAAGCGAGCACCGATCAACACACTGCCGATCAGAACAAGGATGGTGAGGATGCCATTGGCAGGCACAGTGAAGCCGAGGGGGGCTGTGCCAGCCGGGATTTGGGGGGAAGCAACTTCGCTACCGAGGGCGTGGCTGACAACTGCACCTATTAGCACTACGCAGACCACTCGCACGTACTGCATCGTGGCGACCACTCGGGAGTCTGCTCCGTGATCCTCGGCCAGAGCCACCATGGCGGACGCCGCCCCGGGAGACAGGCCCCAGGCCGCGGCGCTACCCGGTAGGTCACCGTAGCGCACGAGAAAAAGCGCGACGAGCAAGCTCATAACCACCGTTATCGCCGTGGCCAGCAGCATGACGGGCCAATCATGAGCAATGCTGGCAAGCGTTTCGGCACTCAGAGAATGAGCCACCAGCAAGCCGATGCACCCCTGACCAAATTTGAAAGCGAGCGCTGGTACGCGGATACGCGCGCCCCACACGCCAAGTCCAATGGCTACCAGCATGGGACCGAGGAAGTCAGCAGCTGGCATTCCGATCAGTCGCAGCACTTGGCCAGCGATTACCGCAAGAACGAGCAGAAGCAGCCACTGTCGCATGAGGGCAATGGAGTCGAGAGAGGGACGGGTAGGCAAGGCGATTCTCCGTGCGCGCTGTGGGGCAGGGTGTGTCCAACGCGCATCGGCAGTATTCTGGTGCTGATTCATCAAGTCTATTTTCTAATTGTGATAAACCGATAATTCAGAGTTATCAATTATGGATCTGCGGGACCTCGCCTATTTCGAGACCATTGCTGAGCTTGGCCACCTAGGCCGCGCTGCGGAGCGCCTGTGTCGTAGCCAACCTGCTTTAACCAAGAGCATTCAACGCCTGGAGGAATCCCTTGGAGCCAGCTTGTTCCAGCGTGATGGCCGACGCATCAAGCTGACCCCAGCGGGGCATTTGCTCCTGGAGCGAAGCCGTCAGCTACGGCACAGCGTTGATGAGACGCGCCGTGAGGTACGCGACTTCGCCAATGGTTTGGTAGGAAATATTCGACTGGGCTGTGCAGTCTCTATGGCCGAATACCTGCTGCCACAGCTCACAGCGACGCTGCTGAGCCTCGCTCCCAATGTGACATTGACACTTACGGTTGGGATGGACGATGTGCTTCGCGAGGGGCTGTTGCAGGGAAATCTGGACCTGGTCATTAGTCCCTTCGTCGACAAGGTAGAGGGGCTGGAAACCCATGCTCTGCTGGAGGACCAAGCCGTGGTTGTGGCACGCCGCGATCATCCGCTTTTCAGCAGGCCTATCAGCCAGCGCGAGCTGTGCCGTTACCGCTGGGTGCTGCCACCTCTCTCAGCCAGTGCGCGCAAGTGGATTGACAACGCCTTCATCAGCCGACAACTGCCGACACCCATGGTGCAGGTGGAAAGCACGTCGATTTCCTTGATGCCACGTTTGATTGCCCGTACTGACTTACTCAGTTTCATTGCCCGTGAACACCTGTTAGGTGGGAAGGCGGAGGCCAGTCTGCGGGAAGTTCCACTGGCGGAAACCACCATGACGCGGGTAATCGGAGTGAGCTATCGCTCCGAGGGTTACAAGTCGCCGGCGACGGCAACTCTACTGGATATTCTGCTGACTCATCAGGCCAACCTGTTTCTGCAGCTTGATTCGTGAGGTCCGGCCAACCGTCTCCGGCATGGCAACCCGACGCGATGGGGCATCAAGCAGGCGCGCTGGCTATTGCTGCGCAATCTGGAATATCTGCGCCAACCCGTTTGTGAGATAAGGCACACGCTCAAGTTGTCCCTTCAAGTAGAGAACCCCTCATCCCGGACTTTGCAGACATCTTCGAACAACTGGAAAGGGCGGAAGCGGGCTTCGGCGAGCGACTGCTATTGGCCGATTCTGTTGAAAACGGCAGAGCCGCCTCGGCTCGCTAGCAAGAAGCCGAAAAACGCCCGACTGAAGCGTTGCTACGTGAAATCCAAGGCAGTTCTCTGCCCCGCAAATCGCTCAAATTTCAGCGTAAGCAATGCACTTTTGTGGGCAGAAATCTCGAAGGGAGTTTTTCAACAGAATCGGCCGGAATCGGACGTTCGCTAAATCAAGCCTCTACCCCTGGCGTCGAAGCGTCGCGGCCACTGCTGCTCGCGGGCATGCTCGACCAGGTGATTGACGAAGGCGCGGGTCTTGGCCGGCAGCAGCTTCTGGCTGGCGAAGTACAGCGAGATGGAGCCGGCATCCACATGCCAGTCCGGCAACAGTCGCACCAGGGCACCACTCTCGAGATGCCCCAGCACATCCGGCACGGCCAGCAGCGCCACGCCCAGACCGAGCAGTGCGCTGATACAGAGCGCCTGGGGATCATTGACCAGCATGCGCGGGCGCAGCTCCAGCGGCACACGCTCGCCCTTCGGTCCCTGCAACATCCAGTTGCGCACCTTGCCGCTCTGGGGTGAGCGCATTGCTAACTGATCGAGCTCGGCCAACTGCTCCAGCCGCCTCGGCACGGGTCGTCCAGCCAGATAACCAGGCGCCGCCACCAGCACCAGATGCGCCGGCGCCAGTTCCCGCGCCACCACCCCAGGCGACAGCTCGATACCGCCGCCGATGGCGGCATCGAAGCCATCGGCAATCAGCTCCACCTGGCGATTGTCGAAGTGCCACTCCGGCGTTACCGCCGGGTAGCGGGCGAGAAACCCGGGCATCAGTGGCAACAGGAAATCGCGGCCGAAGGCCGGGGCCGCCGACAGGCGCAGCACGCCAGCCGGTGCGCCGGCACTGCTGGTGAGATCGGCGATGGCCGCCTGAATGCTTTCCAGCCCGCCGCCGACGTTGCCGAGAAAGCGCTCGCCGGCCTCGGTCAGGGTCAGGCGCCGGGTGCTGCGCTGGAACAGGCGCACGCCGAGATTGGCCTCCAATTGGGCGACGTTGCGGCTGATCGCCGCCGGCGTCAGACCCAGACGCCGTGCCGCGGCGGAGAAACTGCCGCACTCGGCACTGCGCACGAAGGATTCCAGATTGGCCAGGGTTTCCATAGCGACACCTTCAATCATCAGTTGAAGGTGATTCTAGCCATTACCCACTACTGCAGGGAAAGCCCAAGGCGTTTCATGAGCACACCCACCACCCACACGAGGTTTGCATCATGAACAACGCCACTCTCCCCCTCAACGGCCAGGTCGCCCTGGTCACCGGCGGCTCGCGCAGCATCGGCGCCGCCATCGCCAAGCGCCTGGCCGCCGACGGGGCCAGCGTCGCCATCACCTACCACGCCTCGCCGGACAAGGCCGACGTGCTGGTCGGCGAGATAGTCGCGGCCGGCGGCAAGGCCATCGCCATCGCCGCCGATGCCGGCGACCCGCAAGCGGTACGCAGCGCCGTGCAACAGGTCGCCAGCACCTTCGGCAGGCTGGAAATCCTGGTCAACAATGCCGGTATCAGCGTGCTTGGCGCCCCGGAGGAGATCGCTTTCGAGGACTTCCAGCGCATCGTCGCGGTGAATGTCACCGGCGTGTTCGTCGCCACCCAGGAGGCGCTCAAACATATGGGGCGCGGCGGTCGCATCATCCATATCGGCAGCTCCATGGTGCAGTACGCCGCTTTCGCCACCGCCTCGGCCTACACCCTCACCAAGGGCGCCCTGGCCGGCTTCAGTCGCGGCCTGGTGCGCGACCTCGGCCCGCGTGGCATCACGGTCAACACCGTGCATCCCGGCCCGACCAACAGCGACATGAACCCGGCGGACGGCCCGGTGGCTGACTTCGTCCGCCCCAACATCGCTGTCGGCCGCTATGGCGAGGGTCGCGACATCGCCGCCGCCGTGGCCTGGCTGGCCAGCCCCGAGGCGGCCTTCGTCAGTGGTGCCGAGTTGCTGGTCGATGGCGGCTTCACCGCCTGAGGGAGGAATGGGACATGCAGATAGGCATCATCGGCGCCGGAGCCATAGGCAGCGCCATCGCCCGCGCCCTGAGCAACGCGGGCATCGAAGTCGTCATCGCCAACAGTCGCGGGAGCGAGAGCCTGCAAGCGCTGGCCAATGAACTGGGGCCGAAGGTCAGGCCGGTCAGCCGCGAGGAGGCCGCCCGGGCGGATCTCGTCTTTCTCGCGGTGAACTGGTCGAAGATCCCCGCCGCGCTGGACGGGCTCGGCCCCTGGAACGGGCGCATCGTGGTGGATGCCAACAACCCTATCGAGGCGCCGACCTTTCGGCCCTTCGACCTGGGCGCCCAGAGCTCCAGCGAAGTGGTGGCGCAGCTGCTGCCCGGGGCCCGCCTGGTCAAGGCCTTCAACCATCTGGCGCCGGCACTGCTGGTTGGCGACCCGCAAGCCGAGGGAGGACGCCGAGTGCTGTTCTATGCAGGGGAGGATGCCGAGGCCAAGACCGAGGTGGCGGCGCTGATCGAGCGCCTGGGCTTTGCTGGCATCGACCTGGGCGGTCTTGCCGAGGGACGCCTTGCGCAGTTCCCCGGTGGACCGCTGCCGGCTCTCAATCTGGTGAGGTATAGCTAGGGCCTAAGTGGCGGACACCGATTCAAGGTGTCCGCTTTCGGCTGTGGATTCAACCGGTGGATGCAACGCACTAGATTCGTTCAGGTAGCCAGGAGGAGTGTTACAGATGCAGCAAAGACTCCGCATCCATTACACCGAGAGCCAGAAGGCATTGATGTGGGATCGCTGGAAGCAAGGCGACTCGCTCCAGCAGATTGCGCTTACTACGGGGAAGGCGATTGGCGCAGCGTTTAGCCGTTGCCTTGATGGCGCTGTCGGTACCGTGGATGCGGGCGGCAAGGAAAAGGGCAAGGGTGGCGTCCTGAAGGTTCACATTTGTGCTCTTTCGATTGCAGCTTGGAGTAGGGCCTTGCGCTGTATTGGTGAATACGCGTCGCACGCTTCGCTTACCAGGGCGCTGCAGTGTTGCATGGAGACAGGTATGGAAGTCGGCTTTGGGGCAAAGCTGGGGCAAAAACGGCACCGTCGAGAACCGCTTCAGACCGGCCAGCAAAGCTGGGAGGCTGATCTAAAGCGGGTTGGCGCGGCATGGGGTACTGGCTTCCAGGGTTCGAATCCCTCCCTCACCGCCACTTTCCGATTCAAGCAAACCCCTGATATTCCTAGTGAAGTCAGGGGTTTTTGCTTTCTGGGGTTCGGGGTTTAGGGCAAATTTAGGGCAAAAACAGCACTTTCCAAACCGCTAGGTGCCGCTCTCGTCCGCCCGGAAATCCATCATCTGCGAAACGATTCCGGCCATGCTTCGGGTGTCCGAAGGGATCCACCGGCCATAGTGTTTCTTCACCATGGTGGTATCGGTGTGTCCCAACTGGCGCGCCACCCATTCGACCGGGACGTAGCTCGACAGCGCCTGGCTGGCGAAGCCAGCCAGTGCGCCGTGCACTTGGCCGTCGACTTCCAGGGCTGGAAACCAACCGCCGACCTCGTGTCCAGGATGCGCTGCAAGTCCCGTAACGTCCGTCAGCTCGACGGTATCGGCACCATCGAATTCGACGAGATGGCCGCCACCTACAGCTGTGGCCAGTCCTTCCTGTTCGGCTCCGCAGGAGCCCTGCAATGCGCCCTCTACAACAAGACCAACCAGGCCCGGGCTATCGACAAGCTCGACTACTGGGAGAACCGCTGGCGCGACTCCGACAACCCCTTCGAGGACGATCCCGCCAACTACGACGCCGCCCAGGACGTCTACCGCGTCGAATTCCGCTTCCATCACTCGGTAGTCGAACAGTTCGCACAGGGCTCCCATGACGCCAGCGGCAACATCCTGGACTCGTCCACCTTCGCCGAACTCGCCAACCACCTCCAGGGCCTCTTTGACTACGGCCTTGGCAACTTCAAGCTCCTGCACAACAAGCGCTACACCGATCCGCTCTGGACCATCCTGCAGACCGAAACCCGCTTCGAAGCACCCCTGGAACGCTTCGTCTACCGCCGCTACTACAAGACGGCACGGGGCTTCTCGGGAAAGAACATAGAGCTGATGCTGGGCAACGCCATCACGCTCTTTGCCCGTAACCGCATGGACTTTCCGTCCTGCTGGGCAGCTCTCAAGACGTTGCCGATCTTCCACCTGGTGGAGGAGTACTACCGCGAGAAAGGCAGGTCTACCACCTGGCTCAAGAAGCACCTGGCCAAGAAGCTGGAGGAGAGGTATGTGCGATATGGGATGGCGGCCTAGCTATTAGGTTGTTTAACAAAGTCTAATAAAAGGCTAATATCCGGCGATGAATTCAGTTAACTGGACCAGGAAGGCCGTTAAGCAATTGCTCAAGCTGCACCATCAGCACCAGGTGCAGATCCGCGATGCGGTGGGCGAGCTCAGCAGAATGCCCGATTGCCAGAACGTCAAGGCACTGGCCAACCACCAATACGGATACCGGCTCAGGGTCGGCAACTACCGTGTCCTCTTCGACTGGGATGGAGGTATCAGGGTGGTCGACGTCCAGCAGGTAAAGAAACGCGATGAACGAACCTACTAGCGTACAGATTATCAACGGCCCGGACGGCAAGCCGGCGTTCGTTGTTATTCCCTATGAGGAATACATTGCCCAACGTCGTCTCGATGAGGACCTGATCCCCCATGATGTGGTCAGCCGCATGGTCGACGGCGCCACCGCCATTCGTGCCTGGCGCGAACACCTGGGCCTGACGCAGACTGACGTCGCCGAGCGCCTCGGTATCACCCAGTCCGCCTATGCCCAGCAGGAGGCCTCTTCCCGCCCGCGCAAGGCCACACGCGAGCGCATTGCCAAGGTCCTCGGTATTACCCAGGACCAGCTCAGCATCTGACATGGAACTGACCCGGGATGGAGCCCTGCTTGAGAGGGCCAGACGAGATCCTGCCTTGAGCAGAGCATTGCTTGCCGAAGCAGGCTCCCTGTTCCTCCAGGGCGAAGCTGCTACCGCACGCCTGATACTGCGCAACCTGGTTGATGCCACACTTGGATTTGAAGGACTCGCCGTGGCGACAGGTAAGCCGAGGAAGAGCCTGAATCGGATGCTGTCCGCCCGTGGCAATCCGAGCATGGACAACCTTTCGAGCATCTTTGCAGCGATCACGCAGAGCCTGGATGTAACCCTTCAGGCAAGGTCCTTTCGGGCTCAGTGAAGCTGTCGAAAAAGTGTCGAAAACGTTGTGGGACAAAGGGCAGAAGAGTGCAGTCGGTTGAGATAAAGCCCTTAAATATCAACGCGTTGTGCCGTCGTGGGCGTCCCTGTGCTGATATTTGGAGGATTCGAATCCCTCCCTCGCCGCCACTTTCCGACTCAAGCAAACCCCTGATATTCCTAGTGAAGTCGGGGGTTTTTGCTTTCTGGGATTTGGGTTTAGGACCAAATCGCCCCCCCATCATCTGGGATACGATGCCGGCCATGCTCCGGGTATCAGCGGGAATCCAGCGCCCGTAGTGCTTCTTCACCATGGTGGTGTCGGTGTGCCCCAGCTGGCACGCAACCCATTCGACCGGGACATAGCACGACAGCGCCTGACTGGCGAACGTGTGGCGGCATTGGTCAGGTCCGCGGTGTTCGCACAGGCCCTGCACGCCAAGCCGGCCACCCTGAAGAACTGGGAACAGGATCGCTCCACCCCCAATGACCAGGCCACCGTCTTGATCCGCCTCCTGGGCAAGCACCCTGAGTTGATCCAGGAACTCGGCTGATCCAGCCGACGAGGGCATGTGTACTGATCGAGGATATCCTCGCGTACATGCAAGGAAACACTGTGCCGCTCATCCGGGATTGAACAATCGGCAGGAGATCAGCAAGCGTCATTCCCTTCCGTACGCCCAGAATTTGGCTTTTCGCAGCTGCACTACCCTTGGACACTCTGCCGCCAGAAACACCCGGGCCGCCTAGTCTGAACTCCCGCTGCAACATCGAGGTGGACAGCGACACGATGAATTGCGACAAGCCACGTTCCAACAGGCCAATTCGTCTCAGCCAGGTCTGTCGACGTTTCGCTGCGGACCGCCGCTCTCAGGGAAACGCGACCGCCGCCGCGAGGTACACCAGCAGCGCCAGCAGCAGCACCACGGTGAATCCCAGGTGGATCGCCAGCAGCGTCGCCAGCACGGCCGCCACCACCGATACGCAGGCGTTGACGCCCCAGGCGATCGGCACCAGCGCTTCGGCGCGCGCGGAGACGCGCCCGAGCCCGAGCGGAAACGGCATGCCCATGGCGAACGCCAGCGGCGCGACCAGCGCGGCGCAGACGGCGAACCTGACCACGGTCGATACCGGCGC
The DNA here is from genome assembly GCF_029871205.1 of Pseudomonas sp. BN417. Lineage (GTDB taxonomy): Bacteria > Pseudomonadota > Gammaproteobacteria > Pseudomonadales > Pseudomonadaceae > Metapseudomonas. The sequence goes on from NZ_SSOJ01000114.1 coordinate 15,281, forward strand.
CAGCAGCTGGAACAGCGGGGGAAGGGCGATCAGGTAGAGCAGGGCGAACATGCAGATCGCCAGCACCGGCCGCGCCAGCGGATGGCGGAATCCTCCACCCGTGCCCGCCCGCTGCCGGCCGGAATACCGGCTGCCGAGGCCGGCGAAGATCAGGAACGCGCTCAGCGTCACCGCCACCGAATACAGCGGGTGGCTGAGGAACAGGGTGAACTTCTGGATGAAGGCGATTTCCACGAACATGAAGGCGCAGCCGATGGCGGCGAAGTAGCACACTACCCGCACTTCGAACCTGCCCGGAACCGCGCTTCGAGAGCGCCGCCGCGCCAGCCATAGCGGCAGCAGTATCAGCAGCACGGCGGCCACGCCGGCCTGCAGCAGCGTGGCGATCAGCACCGGGTAGCCCCACTCCAGCATCGACAGGCCGCCCTGCGCCTTCAGCGCCAGCAGTTCCGGCAGCGAGCGCCACTTGAAGAAGTGGAAGAAATACGGCCGGTCGTCCGTGACGGGGCGCACGTCGAATTTGTAGCGCGCCAGGAACTGCGCGCGCTCGCCGGACAGCAGGGCCTGCGCCGCGTCGAAGAAGTACGGCTGGTCGAGCAGGTTGTAGCGGTTCGCCTGCGCTTCGGTCATCCCCGGGAAGTAGGCCGGGTCGAAGGAGCGCTGGCGGCAGAACGCCTGCAGCGCGGCGATGCGGGCGGCGCCGATGTCGCCGTTGCTGACCAGCAGGGTCGCGGTCTTCCAGCCACGGATCATGGCAATGCGGCGTGCCGCGCTGGCCTGCCCATCGCGCTCGATGGCCTCGGCCGCGGTAGCCAGCAGCCGGGGAATGTCGCGCGGCGGCAGGGTGACCCAGCGGGTGATGGCCAGCAGGCCGCCGGGCTTGAGGTGGCGCAGGTATTCCTCGAACGCCTCCACCGTGTACAGGTAGTTCTCGGACAGCGCATGCAGGCCGCCCGAGGCGCTGCCGAAGGAGTCCAGCAGGGCGATCTGGATCAGGTCGTACGGCTCGCGGCGCGACGCCACCAGGCCACGCGCTTCGCCGATCAGCACGCGGACGTTGGGTGCGCTGTACGGCCTGCCGGAGAAATCGGCAAAGCGGCGCTGGACCAGGTCGATCACCTGCGGGTTCAGTTCGATGGCGTCCACCGCGCTGGCGCCGTGGTAGAGCGCCTGCAGCACATCGGCGCCGGCGCCGCTGCCGAGCACCAGCACGCGGGGCTGCCGCAGCAGGTGGTAGGGCAGGGCCGAGGTCAGATAGTCCAGATAGGCGAGCGGCTCGCGGCGCCCGTCATTACGGTTCAGCACGGAAAGGCCGTCACCGTCGGTGAAGATGGCCAGTTGCGCGGGGGGCTCCTGCGTGGCGTTGAGGCTCAGTCCCGGTGCGTGGCGCAGGGGAATGGTCGGGCTGTCGACCACCGTGAGCAGGCCCAGCGGGCTCCAGGTCTGGGCGATCGCGCGGGCATCCTTGATGCGCAGCGTCTGGCTCAGCTCCTTGTACTCCGAGGGCGACAGGGCGATCCAGCGCCCAGGCACGCCGGCCGGCAGCGCCACCGCCAGCGCCAGCAGCAGCGCCGCCAGCCAGCGTTGGCGTCTTCCGCAGGCCAGCGCCCCGGCGGCGATGCCGCTGCCGCCCAGCAGGCGCAGCGCATCGACCGGCGTCAGCACGAACAGCGCGGCAACGATCGCCAGGCTGCCCATGCCGGCGCCGAGGATGTCGAAGGCGTAGATCCGGTGAATCTGTTCCTGAAAGCAGGTGAAGGTCAGGCAGATGCACAGCGCCGCGCAGAAGAATGGCACGAACAGCAGCAGGTAGATCCACAGCAGACGCGCCGGCTGCCAAGGGTCCCAGAGGATCTCAAGGGGATTGAACGGAACGTGCTGGGCCAGGCTGAAGCAGGCGATGGCGCTCAGCCCGAACAGCAGCGCGCCGCCGATGAACACGCCGTGGAAGCGCGACGCCAGCACAGGCCGCGCCAGCGCCACGGCGGTGCCGGCAGCGCCGTAGCCGAGCAGCGCGACGCTGATCATCATGTAAGCGAAATGGTGCCACTGGATGATCGACAGCAACCGCAGCAGGAGCACCTCATAGCCCAGCGCGGAGGCCGACAGCAGCGCCAGGGCGAGCAACGGCGGCGAATGCATGCTCAGCCGCCCCCGACCAGCGGCACGAAGCGGACGGGCAGCACCTGCCGGGTGGACAGACTGCCATCGCCGGCCTTCTCGATCAGCAGCAGGTACTGGGTCATGAACGGCGCGCCGACCGGGATCACCATCCGCCCGCCGGCCTTGAGCTGGGCGATCAGTGGCGGCGGCACATGGCTGGCGGCGGCGGTGACGACGATCGCGTCGAAGGGACCCTGTTCGGGCCAGCCTTGGTAGCCGTCGCCCAGCCGGGCCCGCACTTTCGAATAGCCCAGCCGGCCCAGGCGTTCCCTGGCCTGCAGTGCCAGCGGCTCGATGATCTCCAGCGTGTAGACCGCCTGCGCCAGCTCGGCGAGGATCGCCGCCTGGTAGCCCGAGCCGGTGCCGATCTCGAGCACCACGTCGCCGGGCCCGACCTGCGCCAGGTCGGTCATCAGGGCGACGATGTAGGGTTGGGAGATGGTCTGGCCGTAGCCGATCGGCAGCGGCCGGTTCTCGTAGGCGTAGGGTTGCTCATCGGGCGGGACGAACTGGTGGCGCGGCACCCTGACCATGGCGGCCATCACCGGCGCCGCGAACTCGGCCCGGCCGGTTTCGGCGCGGGTGACGGACGTCATGGCGGCGATCTCCCGCACCATGGCGTCGCGCAACGGCGCGAACTGGTCGTCGGCATGCAGGCCGGCGGATGCCAGCGCCAGGGCGATGGCAGGCGCCAGGATGCGCATCAGGAGCGTCACCGGCTTCACGATGACTCCTCCGGCTGAGGAACAGTCGAATCGTATGACTGGTGACCAGGCGCAGCAAGTGCAGGCTGGTGCTGAGCTTGCGAAGCCCAACGCCCCGAATGTTGGGCTTCACTGCGTTCAGGGTTGGCCTTTCGAGCTGGCGGCTTATCTCCATGGCCTCTACGAGTTGTCTGCCTGCTTCCTGCGAAGACGGTAGCCCCTGTCCGTAATGACCTAAGGCTACGAACGTCCTGTTTCAATCAGCGTCGCCAGTGCCTTGGCATGCAACTCGGCATTGGCCGACGCCAACACACAGACTCGCCCCTCCAGGCGCAACGGACTACCTTGCCAGTCTGTGACTATGCCGCCCGCCCCTTCAATCACCGGGATCTGCGCAGCGATGTCGTAGGGATAGACGTTGGCCTCCACCAACAAGTCGATCTGACCAAGTGCCAGTAGACCTGCCGCGTAGCAGTCGTGCGAATAGCGGGTCAGGCTGACTGCCTGCTGCAAGCGTTTGAAGTGGCCGAGTTGGCCCTGCTGGAAGCAGGCCAGGTCAGACGTATAGAGCACTGCTTCGGCCAGCTCGGTGCAACATGAGGTACGGATTGGCTGATCGTTCAACTCGCTTGTCCGAGTAGGACTCGCCAACCAGCGCTCGCCGGTTATCGGCTGATCAATCAGGCCCAACACCGGATCACCCCGGTAGCTGAGGGCTATCTGTGTGCCGAAGCAAAGCGAACCAGACAGGAACGATTTGGTCCCGTCGATCGGGTCGAGATGCCAGCACCAGTCTGCTTCTGGATTGCGGTGGGCAAACTCCTCGCCCTTGATGCCATGCTCCGGAAAGGCCTCTTCAATGTGCTGGCGCATCATTCGTTCGACTTCGCGGTCGGCGATGGTCACGGGGCTGTCATCGCCCTTCGCATCTACCGCCGGCCGGGTGCGGAAGTAGCACTTGATGATGGTCCTTGCCTCATCGGCCATCTGTTGGGCAAGGGGTAGCGCTGCCGCGGGTAACCCCGGGCGGGAAATCGAATTCATCTGACTTGCTCCGGTGAAAAGTGCAGCTCCAATGCCTCAAAGCGCCAGAACTCCCGGTCGAGCTGGATCACCTGCCCCTGCTCATCGGTCTTGATACGTCTGATGTAGAGCCCCGGCGCCCCGCTGGTGCAGCCAAGCAACTGTTGGGGCTGCCCTTCCAACCGCACAGGGCGGACTTTCAGATCTGCCAGTTTCGGCGTGATGTTGAACTCCTGCTCCCAGACCTCGGTGAAGGAGCGCCCGGCCAGCTTCGCGGGGTAGTTTGGCGCGCGTTGGCAGTTGATCAGCACGTCATGGACGAATATCCGGTGACCGTTGAAGGCACCCCAGCCGTAGACGCGCAATAGCGGTTCCCCCGGCTGGATGCCGAAATCGGCGGCCAGATCGGCGTCGGCTTCGATCCGCTCCTGCGAGAGGTCCTGCCAGCTCGCTTCACCCTGCTCGGATGCGGCACGTTGGAAGCTGACGTAACTCAGCGGGTCATAGATGAAACGAGGCTGCGCCACGAACCAGCCCTTTCGATCCAGGCGGAAAATCGCCCCCTCATTCTCCAGCGCCAGCAATGCCTGGCGCAGCGACATCCGCTTCACACCCAGGGAGTCGCATAGCTCGCGCTCTGGCGGAAGCTTCTCGCCTGCCTGCCAGCGCTGCTGAGCCAGCGCCTCCTTCAACGCCTGCCGGGCAAGGCAGGCGGAAGTCATGGTGGACTCTGTTTCCATGCTTCTGAATTCCTCATGTCTTAACGAAAGCGTCACAAAGTTGGTTTAAACCAATAAGCGCGTTCTGGTTTAAACCAATCTAACGGAACCACTGATAAATGACAGTGACCGTTTGATGACACCGACAACAGCTTGAGGAACCGGAAGATGAATCGCTTCTCACACGCGCTCTGCACACTGCTGGGCAGCACCTTGCTCAGTGCGGGCGCTGGCTCGGCAATAGCCGCCAGCCAGATGGACCTGACCGTCGCAGTCACCAAAAACCCGTCCCGCCTGGACCCGATGGCTGAGAACAGCAACGTAAATGCCCGAGTGATGAAGAACGTCCTGGAGACGCTGATCTACACGGACAGCTCGGCGGGAGGTGCGTTGCAGCCCGGGCTCGCAGAGAGCTGGAAGCGGCTTGACGACCGGACGCTGGAACTGAGCCTGCGTCAGGGGGTGCAGTGCCATAACGGCGAGGCCTTCGATGCCGAGGACGTCGCTTTCAGCTTGGGACCACAGCGTTTTCTGGGGGAGCAGGCGCCTGGCTGGGGCATCGCGCGGGAATACCTTGGAGGCCTGGAAAAAGTTGAAGTGCGTGACAGACATACGGTCAGGATCCACTTCACGCAGCCAGACCCATTGCTGGAGCTGCGCTTCGCCAACTGGATGAGCGAAATGGTCTGCAAGGACGCCTTCCAGGCTGCAGGTAGCTGGGAGAACTGGCTCAAGCAACCGATCGGAACCGGACCTTACCGCCTGGTCGAGGTCAAGCATGGCGACTACATCAAGCTGCAGGCGTTCGACCACTACTGGGGGGAGCGTGCACCAGCGAGCAGCGTCACCTTCAAGGAGGTGCCTGAGACCGCGGCCCGTATCGCCGGCCTGAAAACCGGCGAGTACCAGATTGCCACCGAATTGACTCCGGACCAGTTCGAGCTGCTCAAGTCTGATCCCTCTACCCGGATCGCTGGCGGCCCGATCCGCAATATCCGCGTCATCGTTTTCGATGAGAACCACCCGCAGCTGAAAAATCCGAAGATGCGCCAGGCGCTCAGCCTCGCCATCGATCGCCAGCTGATCGTGGACACCCTTTATGCGGGCCACACGTCTGTGCCCAATGGACTGCAGATGGAGGTTTTCGGTGATCTCTTTATCGGTGACTTCAAAGGCAATCCATACGACCCCGAGAAAGCACGACAACTGCTGAAGGAGGCTGGCTACAAGGGTGAGCCGATCTCCTATCGCTATCTTCAGGACTATTACGCCGGAGAGGTCAACACCGCGCAGATTCTGGTCGAGATGTGGCGCCAGGTAGGCCTCAACGTCACGCTGGAGCCGAAGGAGAACTGGGCCCAGATCGAGGACGACCCGAAAGGCCGAGGGATTTTCAACTGGTCCAACAGCGCCGAATACCCTGATCCCCTGGGCCAGATCTACCGACTGTATGGACCCGAGGGCTGGTTCCAGCGCAATCACACCTTCCAGAGTGACGCCTTCAATCAGTGGGGTGAACAGCTCAAGGGCACTGACAAGGCGAAGCGGATCGAGGCCATGCGCCATCTGTTGGATATCTACGAGCGCCAGGATCCACCAGGCACCTACCTGCATACCTTGCCGATGTACTACGGCGTGCGTAGCGAACTGGAATGGACACCCACCGACAATCCCTTCATGGACCTGAGCAGCCGAGTGCTGCGGATCAAGCACTGATCGAGGTCTCTCCATCTGTACAGGGCGGGTCACCCCGCCCTTCCTGTCTAGCCAGGAGTTTCAATGCAACCTCTGTTGGATATCCGCGACTTGCATGTTGCCTTTTCCGCCGGGCGATCCAGCGTCCCGGTGGTACGCGGCGTCGATCTGCAGGTGGGCCGAGGCGAGATTGTCGGGCTCGTCGGCGAGAGCGGCAGCGGCAAGAGTGTTACCTGCATGGCCGCCATGGGGCTGCTGGACGGCAACGCCCGGCTGCGCGGCGAAATGCGCTGGGATGGCCAGCCAATCCCCAGTCAGGATGACCGCGCCATGAGCCGCCTGCGTGGCAGCCAGTTGGCGATGATTTTCCAGGATCCGATGAGCGCGCTGAACCCGGTGCAGACTGTCGGCAGGCAGCTTTATGAGGCTATCCGGCTGAACGATCCCGGGCGAAGCGGCCGCCATGCCCTGAAACAACGTGCCCTCGAATTGCTTGGCTTTGTCGGTGTGCCGGCCCCCGAGCAGCGCCTGGATGCTTATCCGCACCAGCTGTCGGGTGGTCTGAACCAGCGGGTGGTCATCGCCATGATGCTGGCCGGTAATCCACGTCTGCTTATTGCCGATGAACCCACCACCGCGTTGGACGTCACCGTGCAGGCGCAGATCATCGACCTCTTGCGCCAGCTGCGCGACCAGCGTGACATGTCGATCATCCTGGTGACCCACGACCTCGGCGTGGTCGTTCAAGCCTGTGACCGGGTCGTGGTCATGTACTGCGGCCAGATCGTCGAAAGCGGTCCGGTCGACGCTGTATTCCGCTCGCCGCACCATCCCTACACGCGAGGGCTCCTGGCTTCGCTGCCGCGGATCGACAGCGACGAGGATTCGCTTATGCCGATTCCCGGCACGGTGCCGCCACCCCAGGAGCTGGGCGTGGGTTGTGCGTTCGCACCGCGTTGCCCGAGCGCATCGGCTATCTGCTTGAGCAGCATGCCAACCAGCCAGCACAGCGAAGCCGGCCGGATGTTCGCTTGCTTCTCTCCCTTCTCCGTGCAATCGACACGAGTGCAGCAACGATGACTCTCGGAACCATGGATCAGCCCTTGCTACAGGTCTCTGATCTACGTTGTGCCTTCCCAAGCAGCAAGCGCCGGGACCTGTTCGCTCCACGTCAGTGGATCCATGCAGTCAACGGCGTCAGCTTCGATATCCGTCCGGGCGAAGCGTTCGGCCTGGTTGGCGAAAGCGGCTGCGGCAAATCGACTACCGCCAAGCTCATCCTGAACATGGCCCGCGCCAGCGCCGGATCGGTGCGATATCGCGGCCATGAACTGATCGGCCGTTCGGATGCCGAGTGGGTTCCACTGCGTCAACGCCTGCAGTACGTGTTCCAGGATCCACTGGGCGCGCTGGACCCGCGCATGACCGTGCTTGATCAGGTGATCGAGCCGCTGGTCATCCATCGCCTGCATGGTCGGGAGAAGAGACGCGAGCTGGCGCAGGAGCTTCTGCGAAGCGTTGGGTTGCTGACCGGGCAGATGACCAAGTACCCGCATGAGCTGAGCGGCGGACAGCGTCAACGGGTGGTCCTGGCCAGGGCGCTGGTCCTGGAGCCCGAGCTGCTGATCTGCGACGAGCCGATCTCTGCACTGGACGTGTCCATTCAGGCCCAGATCGTCAATCTGCTGCAGCAACTGCGCCGTGAGAGGGGTCTGACGCTCCTGTTCATCAGCCATGACCTATCGGTCGTGCGGCACCTGTGCGATCGGGTAGCCGTGATGTACCTGGGCCGAATCGTCGAAGTGGGCCGGGCGAACGAACTGTTTCACGCACCCCGCCATCCCTACACGCGCGCGTTGGTTTCGGCGATTCCCACCCTGCAGCCCGGTACGCCTCAGCAGCGGGTCCGGCTCAAAGGTGAACCCCCCAGCCCGGCCAACCTCCCGACCGGCTGCCCTTTCCACCCAAGGTGCAGCATGGCCACTGACCGTTGCCGCCAGCAGCAACCCGAGCTTGAAGGCGATAGTCGGAACCGTGCGGTCGCGTGTTTCCATGTCGAGCCTCCCATAATGGAGGTGGCTTGATGAGCCCGCTCTACCTCCTGCAGAAACTCGCCCGAGCCCTGCTGACCGTGCTGCTGATCGTCAGCACGGTGTTCATCGTGCTTCGATTGTCTGGCGACCCGGCGATCTATGTGCTGGGCCTGGATGCCGACCCCCGGGCGCTGGATGCCTTCCGCCAGCAATGGGGACTGGACCAACCCTTGTGGCAGCAATATGTGCAATTCCTTGGAAACTGCCTGCAAGGGGACTTTGGCTACTCCTACTTCGAGGAGCGTGACGCAATGGCCGCGGTACTGGACCGCCTGCCGCAGACTCTGCTGCTGATGGGGATTACCGGACTGTGCACCTTGCTGATCGGCATTCCGGCCGGGATCTACGCTGCGTTGCATCGCAATAGCTGGATCGATCGCTTGACCATGCTCGCGTCGGTAGCCGGCTTCAGTCTGCCGAATTTCGTCTTCGGCATTCTTCTGATCCTGCTGTTCTCGGTCACCTGGCAGCTATTGCCGACTGGCGGCAGTGGCAGCTGGCAGCACCTGGTGATGCCGGTGTTGACCATGACCCTGGCGGAAGCCGCAGTGTTCGCGCGCTTTACCCGCTCGGCGATGCTGGAGGCGCTGAACCAGCCTTACATGCGCACAGCTCGCGCCAAGGGACTGCGCTGGAACCAGGCAGTGCTCTACCACGCATTACCCAATGTGGCGATACCGCTGATCACCGTAATCGGATTCTTTGTTGGCACCTTGGTCGCAGGCGGTGTTGTGACCGAGAGCGTATTCGCGTGGCCCGGGCTGGGCAGGTTGCTGGTCAGCTCGGTGGCCAATCGCGACCTGGCAGTGGTGCAAATCATCGTGATGCTGATCGCTTGCTCGATGGTACTGACCAACCTGCTGGTCGATCTTCTGTACGGCTGGCTTGATCCACGAGTGGCCAGCTTGAGAAATGGGGGCTGAGATGACGACGATGAGCGACTCGAAAGCGAGTAGCGGCCACGATGCTGTTAATACTGAGGACCGGTCCATGCGGCTGCCCTTGTTGATCTGGCTTTCGATCGGCTGGCTGGCGCTGTTGGTTCTGGTCGCCTTGAGTGGCGACCTGTGGTTGCCCCATGACTATCAACACATAGACCTGCGGGCACGGTTGCAGCCACCTGCCTGGCTGGCGGGCGGTAATTGGGGCCATTTCTTCGGCACTGATCACCTGGGGCGGGACGTACTGAGCCGCTTGGTCACGTCGGTGCAGGTCAGCCTCCTGGTGGCTCTGGTCGGTACCCTGATCAGCGCGCTGCTGGGCACCTTTATCGGCCTGCTGGCGACCCACTTCCGGGGTTGGGTGGACGACGTGGTAATGATCGCCATCGATTACCAGGCGTCTATCCCATTCATGATCCTGGCGCTGGCCGTTGTGGCGTTCTTCAGCAACAGCCTGGTGCTGTTCATCCTGCTGATGGGGCTCTACGGCTGGGAACGTTACGCCCGCATCGCCCGAGGCCTGGCGCTTTCGTCGGTCCAGCACGGTTTTGCAGTGGCAGTGCGCACGCTCGGTGCCTCGCCATGGCGGGTCTACGGCCGTCATATCCTGCCGAATATTGCCAACGCGCTGATCGTCAACATGACGCTGAACTTCCCGCAGACCATCATGCTGGAGACATCGCTCAGCTTCCTGGGACTTGGAATCCAGCCACCGATGAGCAGCCTCGGCAATATGGTCGGGGGCGGTCGCGACTACCTGATGACGGCCTGGTGGCTGGCGACCCTGCCGGCGCTTGTGATCTTCTTCACCACCCTGGCGTTTGCCCTGCTGGGGGATTGGGTGCGCGATAGGCTGGACCCCACCAGCCGTTGACTCCGAGCTGCCTGGAATAAGCTGGGTCACGTTTTTGGCGAAGTGGGTCACGCTTGTGTCGAGGCTGGCAAACGGTGACACCCGGTGAATGGACTCGTGGGTTTGGTCACACGCCTATCGACGAGCCCCCAACTGCGCAGCGCCACAACGCAGCAGCTGTTAGGTTGCCAAAGCATCGAGGCCGAACTGCTCGGCTTCGATGCCTGCGTCTTCTGGTGAGGGGCATTAAAACGGATGAATCCGCTCACCGAATCGCCCTGCCTTACTGGGCAAGTATGAACGGCTGCATACGGCCTGGGCCGGAAGCAGTCAGTTGCACAGGGCGACTTTCGCCCCGAATCCGACACTCGGAACCGTCAGCAACACCTGCGGCGATTCTATTCCCCATGCCAGATGACATAATCGCGAGTGGCTCATAACAGGGTCGAATAAATGACCGTCGATAGCTTCGACCAACTCGCGATCTTCGCGACCGTGGCGCAGGAGCGTAGCTTCACCCGCGCCGCAGCCAAACTCGGTATGTCACAGCCCGCCTTGAGTCGGGCCATGCGTCAGCTAGAAGAACGCCTGGGCGTCCGGTTGCTCGCGCGCACCACGCGAAGCGTTTCGCCCACGGAAGCGGGCCAACATTTGTTGCAGGTAGTCGCTCCCAGGTTCGATGAAATCAACAGTGAGTTGGCTCTGCTCAGCGAGTACCGCGACAAGCCGGCCGGCAATCTGCGCATCACGGCCGGCGAGCATTCCGCGATCACCATCCTGCAACCCGTGCTCGCAAAGCTGCTGCCCGAAAATCCCGATCTCAACATCGAGATCATCGTGGACTACGGTCTGACCGATATCGTGGCGGAAGGCTATGACGCCGGCGTCCGGTTGGGTGAGCAAGTCGCCAAGGACATGATCGCGGTGCGCATCGGCCCCGACATGCAGATGGCTGTTGTCGGCTCTCCGGAGTACTTCGCCCGGAATCCGAAACCCAAGATCCCGCGCGATCTCATGCAGCACAACTGCATCAACATCCGAATGCCGACTTACGGCGGAATCTTCCCTTGGGAGTTCGAGAAGAAGGGGCAGGAGCTGAAAGTCCGCGTCGAGGGGCAACTGGTTTTCAACAACATTGCCATGCGAATGGAAGCAGCGCTCGAGGGGCTGGGGCTGGCCTACATGCCTGAAGACCTGGTGCAGAAGCATGTCGACGAGGGGCGGTTGATTCGCGTGCTCGCGGATTGGTGCGAGCCGTTCTCGGGGTACCACCTCTACTATCCAAGCAGACGCCAAACCTCACCCGCCTTCACGTTGTTCCGTGATGCGCTGCGCTACTCCGGCTGATTTTCCTCTCGCTCGCCGGACTATGGAGTCCGGACTCATGAACGCCCGGCAGCTCCGGCCAAATGCGTATCCAACGCCTCGCGGGCACGCTTGGCCGCATCGGCGTCGCCGTTGTCGGCCAGCACCTGGATCACTTGACGCAACTGTGAAGCGGTAAGACCCACCCTCATGCTGGCGGCCATGTGCGAGCGCAGTTGTGGCTCCACGCCGGGCGTGGCGGCCAGCGCTCCGACCGTCGCCAGCTCACGACTCTGCCAGTCCAGGTTATCGCGCTCGAAGATGTCGCCGAACAGATGTGCTTGCAGGTACTGGTTGATGACGGGCGCAAAGTCGAACAGCGGCCCCTGGACGGGCGCACCCGCAATGCGGGTCTGGTTGGCCTTGCCCACCGCCAGCAGTTCATCACCAGTGGGAACGTCGTGAGTGGGCTCGCGCCCCGGGGCGTCCTGAATGCCGCGCTGTTTTCGCTGCTCCACCACCTTCATCAACTCGGTGAGCGCATTCAGGCTGCGTGGAAACCCGGTGTAGGCGTAGAGCTGCACCAGGATCTCCTTCGCCTCGCTGATGGTCAGACCGGCATCCAGACCTTGGTTCAGCGCAGCGTTGAGCTTGGGCATGTTGCTTGTGGCCATGGTGGCGGCGATCAACGGAATGGCCCGCTGCTTGGCGGACAGGGTTTCGGCCGTGGGCTGTGCATTGGGCATGGCTTGCGGCTCCACGGCGTCCTGGGCAGCGTGACTCGGCGTAATCGCCAGCCCCAAGCTCAGCACGAATGCGGCTGCCAGCACTCCCGGCTTGAAGTAACTAGCGGGCGGTGTATTGGTCATCGGTGACTTTCTCCAGCCATTCCACACTCTTGCCATTCACCGCGCCAGTAACGGCAAGGTGGGTCATTGCGGTCGTCGGCGCGGCACCGTGCCAGTGCTTGACGCCAGGAGGGCACACGACCACGTCGCCTGGACGAATTTCTTGCACGGGTTTGCCCCATTCCTGGATCAGGCCCACGCCGGATACGACGACGAGTCGTTGCCCGGCGGGATGCGTGTGCCACGCCGAGCGCGCGCCGGGCTCGAAGGTCACGTAGGCGCCGGAGGCATTGATCTCGCTGCTGGCGGGAAACAAGGGATCAACGCGCACCCGCCCGGTGAAGTATTCCGCCGGGCCTGCGACCGAAGCCTGCGTGCCGGCGCGGCTGATCTGCTGGGCGGCCGAGGACTCCTTGGCCTCGTCGGCCGCATTGGCAAAGGGAATCGCGGCGCATACCGCGACCCCAAGTAGAGTCTTGTTCATGCTGCATGCCTCTGTTCAGAGAGTTCTGGCGTAGAACGCGGTCAGCTTGCCCATGGCGGCGTCCACATACTTTGGTTCCCAATAGGTCTCGATATGGGTGGCGCCGTCGATCAGGAACAGCTCCTTGTCCTGCGTGCCGCTGGCCTTGGGGAACGCCTCTTTGCTCATGTACAGGCTGTCGGCCTTGCTGCCCGCGATCATCAGCAACGGTTTGTCGATCAATTCGATCTGGTTGGTAGCGTCGAAGCGCATCAGGTCCAGCAAGCTGCTCATGGTGTACTTGAAGGTCGAGTTGGGGTGCGCGTACGTCTTCCAGTAGTACTCGTAGCCCTGCCGGTACAGATCGAATGGCAACTTGGCGATCTGCTCATCGGTGAGGTTGGCATCACCTGCATAGAGAACTTCCCCCCCGGCCGCTTCCTGGGCGCGGGCCGCCGAGGCCTGTTGCAGTCGCTGCTCGATAGTGTCCAGTTGCGAATCCCCGTAACCGTTGCGACGAACTCGTCCGGAATTGAACATACTCAAGGTCGCCAGGGCCTTGAAGCGCTTGTCGGTCTGCGCTGCGGCCAGCGAGTACCCACCACCGCCGCAGATCCCGAGCAGCCCCAAGCGTTGCTGATCCACGCCGGCATACTGGCTGATGAAGTCCGCCATGCCGTGGATGTCTTCGATGCGGTTCGCGGGTTTGTCCACATTGCGCGGCTGGCCTTCGCTCGAACCTTGATAGGCCGCATCAGCGGCAACCGTGATGTAGCCTTGCTCGGCCAATCGCTGGGCATACAAGCCTGCAACCTGCTCCTTCACCCCACCATTGGGATGTGCCACGACAACTGCCGGGTACTTCTTCGCAGGATCGTAGTTCGCCGGCGTATAGACGTTGGCGGCAATCTTCAGGCCGTTGAGCCTGTACGTGACCGGATGGATGTTGACCTTGCCCGGCTCGTTCTTCGCAATGGCGCCGTCGTAGACCAGGGTGAACGGGTTCTGCTTGTAGTCCGCCGCCTCGGCGCCAAGCGCCGACATCCCAACCATCGCGGCCATGAAGGTGGCCTTTATCGTTCGCTTCATCTGGATACTCCTGCCATTTTCTGCTGAGAGGCACGGCGGCTATCGCCGTGCAACGCGGTCAATCAAGTTCTTTCTCTGCGAGATACTTCGAAACCAGGTCTGCGATCTCGAGGTTGTTGATGTCCGAGAACGGGAAGTGGGAATTGCCCTTGATCCCGATCTCTGGCAAGTGGATGAGCCTCACGTCGCCGCCATGACGGTTCACCGTGTCACGCCACATGCGTGCCATCTCGAGCCGGGCGCGCCAGCTGTCCTGTGCAGGCAGCGCCACTGGTTTGGCGGGGATGTTGTCGCCATAGAAGATGACGATGGGAATCCGGGTCAGCGCTTCGAACTGCGCCTTCGGCACGACATGCGCCGAGAGCGTGTCGAACGCGCTGCGGATCGGCGCGGGAGCTTCACCTTCCGGAAACACGAAGCTGCTGCCCGGCTCAAATGCCACGATGGCCCGCACATTGCGGTTCTTGATCGCAGTCAGCCATCCGGGTCCACCAGCCTGGGAATGGGTGAACAGAATGGCTGGGCCGGTCTTTTCCAGCAGGGCAGAGACACCGTCGGAAACGACCTCGATGTCATAGGGACCGGTGTTGGGCGTCATCGATCGGAAGAACTGCTCCAGCGCACCCTGTCCGCGCGGGAACTGGCTGCCCTCGAAGGAGTTGGGCCACAAGCCGATGCGGAACTGGTTGAACCACAGCTGCTCGTCCGCGACCGGCTTGATGGTCGTTTCCACCAGGCTGCGTCCCGCATCTCCCCGGCGCGGCTGGTCGATCAGATAGGTGGCGAAGCCGCGGCGCAGGAAGATGTTCTGGAACCCTTCGCGTCCGTCGGCCGTCGTCTCCCAGGACTTTGCGGACTGTCCTGCGCCATGCCACATGACGATTGGAAGCGGGTGGGCGTCCACCGGGATCTGATAGAACGCATAGACGTGATCGCCGTGGTAAGTCTGACCATCGGGCTTCTTCGGGTTGTACGGATCAAAGGTGCCTGGTGCCGTGATCCCTTTGCCGCCGGCAATCAGGCTTCCCTGGTCCTTGATGACCAACGGGCTGCGTTCACTCGCACTGACGACCGCGCTGGAGAACAACGCAAGACAAAGGGTTCCCGCCCCAATCGCGGGCGCGCACTTGCGGATGATGTTTGCGGTCATGGGTTGCTCTCGGCTTGAGTTCACTGAGTAGCAAGTTAACGCCAGACTATTGATCGATAAATATCAATAGTCGAATAGTACTAATACCAAAAACGCATGAATTGGCGCTCTGTTCATCACGCCGGGCAAGTGGCGAAGGCAGTGAAGCATCAGAACGGGACCTCCTCCTTCTACTCGGTTTGCACTTGGCAGGATTGCGACGGTCTATCCTTGACCGTCGCGGCGGAGGGTCAAACTTCGGTCTGCTCCGTCATTTCCAAGGCATCATCGACCTCGATTCCCAGATATCTGACGGTGCTTTCAAGCTTCGTATGACCAAGCAGAATTTGGACTGCTCGCAAGTTCGCTTGAGCGGGATTTCCTTCCACACTCCACTCGGGATGCCCTTCGGTTTTGCCCGACTTGCTTTGCTAGATGCTCCTTGAGCCGGCTTTTGCTGTTGCTTCTGAGTGTTGTTGTTCATTTCAGGTTTCTCCTGGTTGCTGATGATGGGAACTTGCTTCGCTGAGTGACCTTTTCGCCTGGCCGAGCCAGGTCATCGTTCAGGGCGTGCGAAGAGGGTGCGCAGGGAAGCGCGCTGAAGTTCGTCAATAGCGCAGGGGAGGGGAGATAGACGACGCGGGCGGTAGCCCGGGAAAACGAAGCGCGCAGCGCCGGCACGGCGCGGAGACTCGAGCGATCGAAGCCCGCAGGGCGAGACTCATCGTGACCTGGGGCGATGACCTGGAACTGGCGGCTACCACCCTGCACCGGCTGGCGCTTGAGCAGGCCGGTGAGGTGATGCCCGCTCAGGCGTTCAAGCGCTGGATGGCCGCTAACAAGCTGTCGTTGACCACTGCCGCCGTCGAGTTGGGCTTTACCCGCCGCACCATCACCGCCTACAGCAGCGGCACGGCGCTGATTCCCAAGCATGTGGCCTTGGCCTGCAAGGGCTGGGAGTTCGAGCACAAGGGCAAGAAGGCGGATAAGGCTGAGGGTAAAAAGGCGCGGCGTATCGCTTGATGTTCGGCTGCTCGTGGCAGCCTCGGCGTTGAATGCGGACTGACAATCCAGGGCCATCTGGATCAGGGTTTCGCGGGTGGCCAGGATCTGCTCCTTGGCGATCGGCCCCGCCGCGCACCTGACCTTCTTCGAGTACGCCAGCATCGAGGTGCGCTGGGCGAAGGAGTTCGCGGTGGAGAACCGTCCCGAGGGCGAGATGCTCTGGGCCAAGCTGAGCCTTCCCTTCACCCTCTGAACATCCCGATGCTCAGCTGTACACCGGCCAGGCCTCGACATTACGGTTTTCACGCCCCGCCGGCAGCTCGCCGGACTGCAGCAGCGCTGACTCGGATAGAGGAAGACGCTTTCGACTGGGAGTGGAAGCTGTTGGCTTGTACCGCATGTGCGTATCGGCCGCCTGGTACCCGCGTAGGGTGGATGTCGCTCATCACATCCACCTTCCAATGCCCCAGCTGCCGCGAGGCGCACCTAGCCCGGGAGGTTCGGGAGGCGGCTGCGCAGCAGGCGTGGTTGCCTGTTCGAGGACTGTCTCTTTTGCCACTTCAAAGGGCTGACGTTGAACCAGCGGTTGAATGCCCGGCTGAATCCGCTGGCGTCCGAGTAGCCGAGCAGTCCTGCCAGCTGCGCCATGCTGATGGACGGGTCGTCGAGGTAGTGGCGAGCCATTCCCTGACGGGTTTCATCCAGCAAGCGCTGGAAGGAGGTGCCTTCCTGTCCCAGCCGGCGTTGCAGCGTACGCGGATTGACAGCCATGCAGTCGGCGACCTTCTCGAGGGTGGCGCGGCCGCTGGGCAGCAGGTTGCGCAGCAGCTGCCGGACGTAGCTGGGCAGCTCGTCGGCCGGCAACCGCTCCATCCTCGCGATGTGTTCGGTGATCAGCTGGTGCAGCCGTGCATCGGCCGCGCCCAGGGGCAGTGCAAGCACTGAGGCGTCGAACTCCAGTTCGGTGCAAGGGGCGGCGAAGACCGGTCGCACGCCCAGTACCCGGCGATAGGTCGCTTCATCGCCCAGCGGCTGGTGCCGGAGCCGGACCGTTGCCGGCCGCCAGCCAGCACCGGCCAGGGCACGCAGCAATTGCACGCCGACGCTGCAGGCCAGTTCTTCCGCCTGGCGTAGTCCGGGAATATCGCTTTCGTTGACGCGGTAGCCGAGGCGGGCGATGCCTCCTTCAAGACCGAAACCGACTTCGGCGCCGCCGTTGTACAGGGAGTAGTTCGCGCGCAACTCGGCCAGCGCATCACCGACGGTGCCGGCATTGCGAATCAGATAGAACAGCTCGCCAAAGACATCGATGCCCTGGAACAGTCCGTACTGCAGGCCGAACGAGGCATTGCCCGATTGCGCCGCGCAGAGTTCCAGCAGCTCGCAGTAGCGGCGATAGGAGAGGATGCCGTCCTGCCGGCGCAGGCTGTCCTGTGGCAGCGACGCGCGCCGAAGCATGTCTGCCGGATTGAGGCCCTGGCCACTGGCGAATGCATCGAAGCCGACAAGACTGAGAGCGCGAACGAACGGATTGAGTGCCATGTTCCGCTACCGCTCGGTCGCCCGCGGCTGGCGAGGGGACGCCGGGGCGGCGACGGACTCGGCCAGCCGCTGGGTCTGCTGATAGCGCTGTTTCCATTTCTGCGGACTGACGCCGTTCCAGCGGGTGAAGGCCCGGGAGAATGCGCTGAGATCGGCATAGCCCAGCAGCTCGGCAAGCTGCGTCAGTCTGATGGACGAGTCGCAGATGTAGCGCGTGGCCATCGCCTGGCGCGTCTGGTCCAGCAGCTCCTGAAAGCCGGTGCCCTCGGCCTGGAGGTAGCGCTGCAGGGTGCGCGGGCTGAGCTGCATGTGCCCGGCGACCTGCTCGATGGTGATGTGGCCATACGGGAGGAGGTTGCGCAGCAGCTTTTGCACGTAAGAGGGCAGCTCCTGCAAGGTAATCCGGGCCAGCTCATCGATATGGCTCCGGGCCAACTGCTGGAACCTTTCATCTGTCGCGCTGAGAGGCGTTTCCAGCAGCGCATCTTCGAACACCCACGCATTGACCGCGCTGTCGAAGCGAGGCGTGGTCCCCAGCAGGCGTCTGTATGCACCGAGTGCTTCTCCTGCGGGGTGTCGCATCAGCAATACGTTCGGCTTCCAGGGGTGTCCCAGCAGGCTTTGCATGAGTTGCGCGCCTATGCCCATCGCCAGCTCCACGGTCTGCCGTACCGAGGCGGCATCTCCCTCGGTCACTTCGTACAAGAGTCGTGCGCTCCCGCCCTGTCGTTCGAGATGGATTTCTGCGCCACTGCTGTGGACGTGGAAGTACTGTGTCAGCGCCTTCAGCGCATCACCCACCGTGTCGGCGCTCTGGATCACGTACAACAGGCTGCCCAGCGCCCGGGAGCCCTGGTGCAGACCGAACTGCAACCCGAACAGCGGATTCGCCGAGCGCTTTGCGCACAGCTCCAGCAGGGCACTGAACTGCGCACCGGAAAGCAGGCTGTCCACGGCGTCGTCAGGGAGCTCGACTTCAGCCAGGACGGTGTGCGGATCGAGCCCCTGGCTGATGGCGAATTCGTCGAAGCCCAACAGGGCGATGCCACGGACAAAGGACGTCATTTCGAATGCCCGAATGATTCATGGCGCGGCCAGGAGCTCCGGCCCTTGTGAAACGAGTGGGGCAGTACACGCCCGTTCTGGATACAGCTTGCCCGAACGATCCTACACCAAGGTCTGAAGCCGTTGGCAGGCGGGGGCGATCGGCTTATCGGTATGCATTCGCCAACCTGTTTATCCGATCTTCCATTGCCCTCAGAGCGGGAAGCGGAGTTGACGCTCGAAGGTGGCCCACGATTCGCTGAGGCATGATTTGCATATTTTGTGGCGCGATCTGCAAAGCTTTCGCGCCTGGCAACGAACAGACTCAAAGCCATCAATAACAAAAGGCACTGCATTCGGCTCCAGGCCGAATGAAGGAGGTTTTTGATGCGCCAATTCCTGTTCGCTTGCCTGGTCGTGATCCTGGCCGCCGGTGCCATTCATTCCATTAGTACCCCGATCCTGATTGTCATTGCCGGCCCCCGTTCGGGACTGCCGATCGCCAGCATCGGCGACGTTTTCCGGCATTTCTGATTAGCCAAGGCCACCAAATGTACTTCCGCTTGCCGGGCGTAGGCGCAGCCGTGTGCGCTGAACGTCGCCGCCATCAACTGTGAGGCCGATTTCCTCCGGGACAGGCTGCACGCCGTATGCGAATCCCGGATCGGGAGTTGACCCGTCTGGAAAGTCAAGTCTGCCCGCTCAGCGCCGGCAATTGGCTGCGCTTCGACCGCAAAACGCCGGGTTTCGAAAACCTGGTAACGCAACGTAAGGACCATCCAATGAGCGACCTTATCCACTACCGCCTCGAAGACGGTCTGGCCCTGATCGGCCTGGCCCGTCCCCCGGTCAACGCACTCAGCCAACCGCTGCGCGCCGCCATCATCGACGCTTGCGAGCGCGCGGCCGCCGACACCAGGGTGCAGGCGATCATCCTCCACGGCGAACATGGGCTGTTCAGCGCCGGTGCCGACATTTCGGAGTTCGGCAGCGATGCCTCCTTCGCCGAACCGGACCTGCCCAGCATGCTGGTACGCCTGACGGAGATCCATAAACCGCTGGTCGCCGCCATCGGTAAACTGGCCCTGGGTGGTGGCCTGGAACTGGCCCTGGCCTGCGGATACCGGGTGGGTGAGCCCAGCGCGCGAGTCGGTTTGTCGGAAATCAACCTGGGCCTCCTGCCCGGCGCCGGCGGTACCCAGCGTCTACCGCGGCTCATTGGCGCCGAGTCGGCGCTGAACCTGATTCTTTCGGGTGCGCAGATAAATGCGGAGCGCGCTCGCATGCTGGGCATCCTCGACCGCATAGCCACCAGCGCCGACCAGCTTCTGGATGAGGCGCGTGCCTACGCCTACGAACTCATCAGTTGTTCTGCTCCGGCACGACCGGCGGAGGCCTGGCCGGAACCGGCCGAGGGCCTTCCGGACGATTTCCTCACCCGTTACCGCGCCGAGCACGAGCCGCGTTGGAAAAGCCGCCTGGCGCCCCGGCTGGTGCTCTCAGCGCTGGAAGCCGCCTGCCTGCTGCCGCTGGAGGAAGGCCTCGCCCGCGAACTGGCGCTGTTCAAGCAGGCGGAGGCCTCGCGCCAGTCGAAGGCACTGCGCCACGTGTTCTTCGCTGAACGCGAGGCGGCTCGAATCCCGGGAATCGAGGCGGACATTCCGCTACGCAAGGTCGACAAGGTTGCGGTTATCGGAGCCGGCACCATGGGCGGCGGCATCGCCATGAACTTCGCCAATGCCGGCATCCCCGTGGCCCTGCTCGAACTCAAGGGTGAGGCGCTGGACCGCGGCCTGATGCAGATCCGCAAGCATTATGAGATCAGCGTCAAGCGCGGAAAGATGACCACCGAGCAACTGGAGCAGCGCATGGACCTGCTGTTCGGCACCCTCGACTACGCAGACCTGTCCGACGCCGACCTCGTGATCGAGGCGGTGTTCGAGAAGTTGGAGATCAAGCAGCAGGTATTTCGCACCCTGGACGAGGTGTGCAAGCCGGGCGCCATCCTCGCCACCAACACCTCGTCGCTCGACGTCGACGTCATCGCGGCGACCGTCTCCCGCCCGCAGGACGTGATCGGCCTACATTTCTTCAGCCCGGCCAACGTCATGCGCCTGCTGGAAGTCGTGCGTGGCAAGGCCACCGCGCCGGACGTGCTGGCGACCACCATGAAGATCGCCAAGCGCATCGGCAAGCTGCCAGTGATCTCCGGCGTCTGCTTTGGCTTCATCGGCAACCGCATGCTCGAGCCTTACGTCCGCGAAGCCCATCGCTTGGTATTGGAGGGCGCTGCCCCCGCGCAGGTAGATGGCGTGCTAACCGACCTCGATCTGAACATGGGTGTGTTCAGCATGCTGGATCTGGCCGGCATTGACGTGAACTTCCTGATACGCGACGCCAATCGCGCGACCACTGCCCATGACGAAAGCTACTGCCGTCTTGGGGAGGAACTGTACGCCATGGGGCGATACGGTCAGAAGACCGGGCGTGGCTTCTATCTCTACGAGGGCCGCAACCGCAAGGACGATCATGAGGTCGTTGCCATGGCCGAGCGCCTGTCCGTTGAGCTGCAGGTTCCCCGACGTCCCATGGATGACCAGGAAATCCTGGACCGCTGCCTGTTCGTGCTGATCAACGAAGGCATCCAGTTGCTGGACGAAGGCATCGCCCTGCGCGCCGGCGACATCGATCTGGTCTGGATCAACGGCTACGGCTTCCCCGCCCACCTCGGCGGCCCCATGCACTACGCGGAGCAGTTGGGGCTGGACAAGGTGCTGGCCGGCATCCAGCGCTACCGCCACGCCCTCGGTGAGTACGGCGAAATGTGGTTCCAGCCGACACCGCTGCTGGAGCGCCTGGTCGCTGCTGGCAGGACCCGCATCGAAAGAATCTGATATTTCCCTCTCGCCCCGGGAGCGGGGATGGCCATGGGGGCAACCACGCATCCCCTCATCCTGGCAGTCTCTCGGAGGGAGAGGGAACCTACTACGCATACAAGGCGTGCTGCCACACTGCTCGAGGTGTACCGATGAGTCACGATTTTGCCCAGAAATTCTCCCTTGCCGACCGAACCGTGCTGATCACCGGCGCCTCCAGTGGCATAGGCGCGCACTTGGCGCGGCTGGCCGCTTGCGCCGGCGCCCGCGTGGTATTGGCTGCGCGGCGCGTCGAACGGCTCGAGCAAGTCGCCAGGGACATCAAGTGGGAGAACGCCCAGGCGCTGTCGGTCGCCCTCGACGTCACCGACCGAGCCAGCGTCGAGGCGGCCTTCGACGCTGCCGAGGCGCACTTCGGGGTGGTCGATGTGGTGCTCAACAACGCTGGCATCGGTAATGGCCAGCGCCCGTTGGAGATCAGCGAGGAAGATTGGCGTGCCATGCTGTCGACCAACCTGGACGGCGTCTGGCGCGTTGCCCAGGTCGCCGCGCAGCGGTTGGCCAAGGCCGGGCGTGGCGGCAGCATCGTCAACGTTGCCTCGGTACTCGGTCTGCGTGTCGCCACCGGCTACAGCCATTACTGCGCCGCCAAGGCCGGTGTGGTGCAGTTGACCAGGTCACTGGCGCTGGAGCTTGCGCGCTACGGGATCCGTGTCAACGCCATAGCCCCGGGCTACTTCAAGACGGAGATGAACGAGGCGTTCTTCGAGAGTGACAAGAGCAACAGCTACATCCGTGCGCAAGTTCCCATGCGTCGACTAGGTGAACTTCACGAGCTGGATGGCCCGTTCCTTCTACTCGCCAGCGCTGCCGGTGCGTTCATGACCGGCAGCGTGCTGGCAGTGGATGGAGGGCACCTGGTCAGTAGCCTGTAGCCATCTCTGGAAAGAAGGATGAAGCGGGGCTTTGTGTAGGCGCGAGCTTGCTCGCGCAAGGCCGAGCTCGGGGCTGATACGTGTCAGTAGCCCGGATGAAATCCGGGGAAAGTCCAACCGCCGCTCCCGGATTTCATCCGGGCTACGATTTGCCAGCCTGCTCCGCGGGGGGTGAAGACCAGCTCGGGAATGCGACCTGGCCCGAGCTCAAACAGCGGCGCCATGCAGGAACATCTGCTCCAGCACGCTGGCCGAGTTGGAGCTGGCCACGCGTCCGCGGCGCTCGGCGTCGACCATGCCATAGATCATCATGGTGAGGAGTTCGGTGAAGACCGCGGCAGTGATGTCGATGCGAAACACGCCTTGTTGCTGGCCGCGCAGGAAGAAGGCGTCCAAGGCATGCATATAGGACTGCCAGCGCGCGCCGCCTCCCTCCGGGGTCAGGAAGTCGGGGCTGTACTGGAACATCAGGAACACCAGCACCTCGCGGTGTTTCAGGTGTTCACCGATCAGGCGGCGCAGCGCGTCGAGCGGCTCGGCCCGCTCCAGGTCAGCGGCGACGATGATCTGATTTAGCACCGTCTCGCCATGACACTCCAGCATTTCCACCAGGTTGTCGCGGGTGCCGCAGAAGCGGTGCAGCGTCGCCTTGCTCACCCCCGCCGATTCCGCCAACTCCTTCAGCGTCGCACGTGGGCGATCGACTATGGCCACGGCCAGTGCCTTCAGGAGTCGTTCGTCATTGGCGGTCAGGGGCATCTGTGGGCCTCGGTTCGGTTTTCGGTTGCGCGCATTGTGCAGAAAAGCCCTTAGCACCAAAAGGGAGTGATGCATTCAATCACAAATGCCCAAAATGAGTCAAGTTTGACTCATTTGATTTTAACTGGGATCATTTGGCCAGTTTTTAATCAAGCCTTGGGTGAATCATGGGCAATTTACGAGTAGTGGGAATGGTCGGTGCCCTGGTGGCGTCGGTGGCACTGGTGGGTTGTGGGCCCGCGGAAGAACAGGTGGCTCCGGTCGAGGCGCCGCGTCCGGTCTCCGTGGTGGCGGTGGCTACCGAGTCGCTGGTGCTGACTTCGGAGTTGCCGGGCAGGATCGAGCCGGTGCGGGTCGCGGAGGTGCGTGCGCGGGTGGCTGGCATCGTCGTGCAGAAGCGCTTCGAGGAGGGGGCCGACGTCAAGGCCGGCGAGCTCCTGTTCCAGATCGACCCGGCCCCCCTGAGGGCCGCAGTGTCTCGCGCCGAAGGCGAGCTGGCGCGCGCCCAGGCCGTGCTGAACGAGGCTCAGGCGCGAATGAAACGGTACGAGCGGCTGGTGAAGGTTGAGGCGGTAAGCCAGCAGGTCTACGACAGTGCCCTTGCTGACTTGCGCACCGCCCAGGCGGCAACCCGCACGGCCCAGGCTGACCTGGAAACCGCGCGCCTGAACTTGGGCTATGCCTCGGTCACCGCGCCGATTTCCGGGCGAATCGGGCGTGCACTGGTGACCGAAGGGGCGCTGGTAGGGCAGGGCGACGCCACCCTCATGGCGCGCATCCAGCAACTGGACCCTGTCTATGCCGACTTCACCCAGTCCGCCGCGGATGTATTGCGCCTCCGTGAAGCGCTGAAGGACGGCAATCTCTCCGCTGGCGACGGCAGTCCGCTATCGATTCGCGTCGAAGGAACTCAATACGAGACCAAGGGTTCCCTGCTGTTCACCGATGTGGCGGTAGATCGCGGCACCGGCCAGGTTTCCCTGCGCGGCAAATTCGCGAACTCCGACGGCGTACTGCTGCCGGGCATGTACGTGCGTGTAGTGGCGCCCCAGGGAGTAGACAACCAGGCCATCCTGGTGCCGCAGCGCGCCGTCCAGCGCACCACCGATGGCAGCGCCCACGTGCTGGTGGTCGGCGCGGATGGCCGGGCTGAAGCGCGTAGCGTGAAGACCGGTGTCATGCAGGGGGCGCGCTGGCAGATCAGCGAAGGGCTGAAGTCTGGCGACCAGGTCATAGTCGGTGGCGCCACCGGCCTGCAGCCGGGAGCCCTGGTGGAGGCGCATCAGGCGCAAGACCAACAAGCGGCACGTCAGTAACACCGGCTTCGCCGCGAGGATTTCCCAATGTCTCTTTTCTTCATCAAGCGCCCGAACTTCGCCTGGGTGGTGGCGCTGTTCATCTCCCTGGCCGGCCTGCTGGTCATTCCCCTGCTGCCGGTGGCGCAGTACCCCAATGTGGCGCCGCCGCAGATTACCGTCACGGCCACCTATCCGGGTGCTTCGGCCAAGGTGCTGGTGGATTCCGTGACCAGCGTGGTCGAGGAGTCCCTCAATGGCGCCAAGGACCTGCTCTATTTCGAGTCCACCAACAACTCCAACGGCATCGCCGAAATCGTGGTCACCTTCCAGCCCGGCACCGACCCGCAACTGGCCCAGGTGGACGTGCAGAACCGGTTGAAGAAGGCCGAGGCGCGCATGCCGCAGTCCGTGCTGACCCAGGGCATCCAGGTGGAGCAGACCAGCGCCGGTTTCCTGCTGATCTATGCGCTGAGCTACAAGGAAGGCGCCCAGCACGCCGACACCACGGCGTTGGGCGACTACGCCGCGCGCAATATCAACAACGAGCTGCGCCGTGTGCCCGGTGTCGGCAAGCTGCAGTTCTTTTCGTCCGAAGCCGCCATGCGCGTGTGGATCGACCCGCAGAAACTGGTGGGCTACGGGCTGTCCATCGATGACGTGAGCAGCGCAATTGCCGGGCAGAACGTCCAGGTGCCGGCCGGCAGCTTCGGCAGCTCGCCGGGCAGCACCCAGCAGGAACTCACCGCGACCCTGGCGGTGAAAGGCACCTTGGACAGCCCGGAGGAGTTCGGCCGAATCGTCCTGCGCGCCAATGCCGACGGCTCCACGGTGAAGCTCGCCGATGTCGCGCGCATCGAGATCGGCAGCGAGAGCTACAACTTCTCTTCCCGCCTGAACGGAAAACCGGCGGTGGCGGGCGCTATCCAGCTTTCCCCTGGCGCCAATGCCATCCAGACTGCCGAAGCGGTCAAGCAGCGCCTGGCCGAACTGTCGGTGAGCTTCCCCAGCGACGTGGAATATTCCGTTCCCTACGACACTTCGCGTTTCGTCGACGTGGCCATCGAGAAGGTGATCCATACGCTGCTCGAAGCCATGGTGCTGGTGTTCCTGGTGATGTTCCTGTTCCTGCAGAACGTCCGCTACACGCTGATTCCGTCCATCGTGGTGCCGGTGTGCCTGCTGGGCACGCTGGCGGTGATGTACCTGCTGGGCTTCTCGGTGAACATGATGACGATGTTCGGCATGGTCCTGGCCATCGGCATTCTGGTGGACGACGCCATAGTGGTCGTGGAGAACGTCGAGCGGATCATGGCGGAGGAGGGGCTGTCCCCGGCGGCCGCCACGGTCAAGGCCATGGGACAGGTGTCCGGCGCCATCATCGGCATCACCCTGGTGCTCTCGGCGGTGTTCCTGCCGCTGGCCTTCATGGCGGGTTCGGTGGGGGTCATCTACCAGCAGTTCTCCCTGTCGCTGGCGGTGTCCATCCTGTTCTCCGGCTTCCTCGCGCTGACCTTCACCCCGGCGCTGTGCGCCACGCTGCTCAAGCCGATTCCCCATGGGCACCACGAGAAGCGCGGGTTCTTCGGCACCTTCAACCGTGCCTTCGACCGCCTGACCGAACGCTACACGGTGCTGAACAACGGCCTGGTGCAGCGTGCCGGACGCTTCATGCTGGTGTACGTCGGCATCGTCGCGTTGCTGGGCTTCTTCTACCTGCGCCTGCCGGAGTCCTTCGTTCCGGTGGAAGACCAGGGCTACAACATCGTCGACATGCAGTTGCCACCTGGGGCCACCCGTGCACGCACCGACGCCACCGCCCAGGAGCTGGAGCGCTTCCTGCGGTCCCGCGAGGCGGTCGAGAATTCGTTCCTGGTGATGGGCTTCAGCTTCTCCGGTATGGGCGAGAACGCCGCTCTGGCTTTCCCCACCTTCAAGGACTGGTCCCTGCGCGGCGCGGATCAATCCGCCGAGGCGGAAGCCCTGGCGGTGAACCAGCACTTCGCCGTGCCTGGCGACGGCACCATCATGGCGGTGACGCCGCCACCCATAGATGGCCTGGGCAACTCCGGCGGTTTCGCCCTGCGCCTGCAGGACCGTGGCGGTCTGGGGCGCGAAGCGCTGCTGGCGGCCCGCGACCAATTGCTCGGGCAGGCCTACGGCAACCCGAAGATCCTCTACGCGATGATGGAGGGCCTGGCGGAAGCCCCGCAGCTGCGGCTGGAGATCGATCGCGACAAGGCGCGCATCCTTGGGGTGAGCTTCGAGTCGATCAACAGCGCGCTGTCCACCGCCTTCGGTTCGGCGGTGATCAACGACTTCACCAATGGTGGCCGACAGCAACGCGTGGTGGTACAGGCGGAGCAGGGCGCGCGGATGACCCCGGAAAGCGTTCTCAAGCTCTATGTGCCCAACGCCGGCGGCGAGCTGGTACCGCTGAGTGCCTTCGTCAGCACCCACTGGGAAGAGGGGCCGGTGCAGATCGTGCGTTACAACGGCTATCCCTCGATCCGTATCTCCGGCGATGCCATGTACGGCGTGAGCACGGGCGAGGCCATGGCTGAAATGGAACGCCTGGCCGCCCAGCTGCCATCTGGCATCAGCTACGAGTGGACCGGCCTGTCCTACCAGGAAAAGGTCGCCAGCGGTCAGGCGAGCCAGCTGTTCGCCCTGGCCATTCTGGTCGTATTCCTGGTGCTGGTGGCGCTCTACGAGAGCTGGTCGATCCCGCTGACGGTAATGCTGATCGTGCCCATCGGCGCGCTGGGCGCAGTGCTCGCGGTGATCGCCGCCGGCCTGCCCAACGATGTGTACTTCAAGGTCGGCCTGATCACCATCATCGGCCTGGCGGCGAAGAACGCGATCCTCATTGTCGAGTTCGCCAAGGAGCTCTGGGAGCAGGGACGCAGCCTGCGCGAGGCCGCCATCGAGGCCGCGCGCCTGCGCTTCCGCCCCATCGTGATGACCTCCCTGGCCTTCATCCTCGGCGTGGTACCACTGACCCTGGCCACGGGAGCCGGCGCTGCCAGCCAGCGCGCCATCGGCACCGGCGTGATCGGCGGCATGCTTGGCGCCACCCTGCTGGGGGTGATCTTCGTGCCTATCTGCTTCGTCTGGGTGCTGTCGCTGCTGCGGCGCAAACCCGTTCACGTAGAACAACCGGCCCAGGTTCTGGAGTGATCATCATGCGCAACTCCGTCTTTACCGTTTCGGCGCTGGTGTTTGCCCTGTCCCTCGGCGGCTGTTCCTTGGCGCCGACCTACGAGCGCCCCGCGGCGCCCGTGGCTCAGGCCTGGAACACCGCCAGCGATCAGTCCGGCGCCGAGGTCGGCGGCCTCGACTGGCAGGCCTTCATCATCGACGCCGAGCTGCGCCGTCTGGTGGGGATCGCCCTGGACAACAATCGTTCCCTGCGCCAGACGCTGTTGGACATCGAGCAGGCCCGTGCGCAGTACCGCATCCAGCGCGCCGACCGGGTACCCGGCCTCGCCGCCGGCGCCTCGGGCAATCGCCAGCGCCTGCCGGCTGATCTGTCCACTACTGGCACGACGGATGTCAGCCGCAGTTACCAGGTCGGCCTCACCCTGCCGGAGTACGAGCTGGACCTGTTCGGGCGGGTGAAGAGCCTCACCGATGCGGCACTGGAACAGTATCTGGCTACCGAAGAGGCGGGACGCAGCGCACGGATCGCGCTGGTGGCCGAGGTCTGCCAGGCCTATCTCACCCATGTCGGTGCTCAGCAGCGCCTGGAACTGACCCACCGCACCCTGGCCAGCCGCGAGGACTCCTTCGTACTGATCGAGCAGCGCCGCAGCGCCGGTGCCGCCACTGCGCTGGACTACCAGGAAGCGCTGGGGCTGGTGGAACAGTCCCGCGCCGAACTGGAGCGCAACCAGCGGCAGAAGCAGCAGGCGTTCAACGCCCTGGTGCTGCTGCTGGGTACACCGGATGCGGCTGCGACGATTCCGGCGGTGTCGCCGGAGCGGCTGCGGGTGTTGCAGGACATCGCCCCCGGCACCTCCTCAGAGCTGATAGAACGGCGCCCCGACATCCTTGCCGCCGAGCATCGCCTGAAGGCGCGCAACGCCGATATTGGCGCGGCGCGCGCGGCGTTCTTCCCGCGCATCACCCTGACCGGCAGCTTCGGCACTTCCAGCGCGGAAATGTCCGGGCTCTTCGAAGGCGGCTCGCGCTCATGGAACTTCGTGCCCAACCTGACGCTGCCGCTGTTCGATGCCGGCCGCAACCGCGCCAACCTGAGCCTCGCGGAGGTGCGCAAGGAATCCGCCGTGGCCGCCTACGAGGGCAGCATCCAGACCGCCTTCCGCGAGGTGGCGGACGCCCTGGCGGCTACCGATACCCTGCGCCGCGAGGAAACGGCCCGACGCTCGCTGGTGGACACCAGCAGCGAGACCCTGAAACTGGCCAGGGCCCGTTACGAGGGTGGGGTGGACAGCCACTTGCGTTACCTGGACGCCCAACGCAGCAGCTTCATCAACGAACTGGCGCTGATCGAGACCAGTACCGAACGGCAGATCGCCCTGGTCGACCTGTTCCGTGCGCTCGGCGGCGGCTGGGACGGAAAGGCGGGTGCGGGGGGCTGATCCTGCGGTAACGGGGCCGCCGCTTGCGCGGCGGCTGGCTCAGTGCTCTTCCACCAGTAGGGCTAGCGCCCGGCAAGCTGTTTCGGTTTCCGCCCGCAAGCGCTCGAGGTCGCTGTGGGCGGTCCAGGCTACGAGCAGGCCGTCGAACAGCAGGATGAGTGTGCGGCTGGTGGCCTTGAGCGCCGCTTGGTCGAGACGGTTACCGATGGTGCGCTCAAGGGCCAGTTCAGTTGCCTCGACACCCACCGAGTAGATCTTGCTGGCCATCTCCGGCTGGTTGCGCATGGTCCAGAAGAACAGTTCGGATTGCGCGCGGGCCAGTTCCGGATTGGTTGAGAACCAGTTGACCAGTTGGCGCAGCATCTCCGCCGCCGTCTCAGACGGGGTCGTTCCGGCAGGTACCTGGTCGAGGGTCTGCTGGGGCAGGGTGAAGAGCGATTCGTAGACGGCGTAGAAGAGCTCGTCCTTGGTCCGGAATACATAGTGCAACGAGGCGAGGGGGCAACCGGCTTCAGCGGCGATTCGCCGTGTGGTGGCATTGGCCACGCCATGTTCGGCGATCACCTTGACCGTCGCCTTCACGAAATCCTGCCTGCGCAGTTCAGCGCCCACTCTGGCCATGAACGTTTCTCCGTTGCTGTCGCTATGCCGCCAATGCCCGGGTTGGGGCAGCGCCGGCGGATGCTACCCCATGCCACTTCGCGGCGTCATGGAGCGATATGTATCTGTTAATGGCGCCTATGCTTCAGAAACGCCATTCGGCGTGGAGCTCGTACCCGGTGTCTCTCTTCTTCTGTTTGGAGAAATAAGGTAACAATCGTTTCGTAAATTCCCATGTTGGTGCGCGCGCCTGAAGCAAGTTGGTGCATAGCTGGGTGTGCAGGTATCACATTACAATTGTTATAAAAATATTAAGTAGCTGATATATAAGGAAAATATTGCAATGTCGTTGATTGGCACATGGTTTGCTGTTGGTCGAATGACTTGGTCATCTGATCAAGTCGAATGACCAGAAGTCTGGCACAGCCCGATTCTTCCTTCCAGGAAGCTCCGGTCGCCGGTTAAAGCCCCATGAGGACCTCCCAATGAAAGACGTGATTCAGCGCCCCGATGTCGGCAACTCCATCGCAGGTGGAGTCAGGCAACTGCTGGTAGCGCTGGCGGTATCGGCCGCCTTCTGTTCGGTTCAGGCTGCGGAGAGCGATGCATCCCTGCTGGGCACCACGCTAACGCCGTTGGGAGGGGAGGTTGCCGCGAGCGCTGATGGGGTGATTCCAGCCTGGACGCCGCCCGGTCAGCAGGATCTGGGGTGGAGCTACGGCCAGGTGCGCGGCCAGCACTGGAAGTTCAAGGATGACAAGCCGCTCTTCAGCATCGACTCAAACAACGTCGCGCAATACGCGAGCAAGCTTTCGCCCGGGCAGTTGGAGCTGTTCAAGAAGATCCCAGGCTATCGCATGGACGTGTACCCGACCCGTCGCAGCTGTGGCGTGCCGGACTTCGTCGCCGAGAACACCAGGAAGAACGTCGGCTTCGCCAAGCTCGACGCAAGCGGTCTTGCCCTGGAAGAAGCCCACGTTCCCGGCATCCCGTTCCCGCAGCCCACCACCGGCGCGCAGGTTATGTGGAACATGAAGATGCACTACCGCGGCGTCGGCTTTCACATGACCAAGACCATCTCCGGTATTTCCCCGCGCAAGGCCGGAGGCGACTGGCTGAACACCTCACTGGACTGGACAATGTTCACGCCCTGGGGAGAGAAGGGCAGCAAGCTGTTTTCCTCGACTGACGGCATGGAGACAGCGACCTATTTCTCCTATTTCGATCCGGTTTCCCTGGCCGGTCAGGCCGGTGTGCTCACCACTAAGGCAGGTGAGCAGACCACCACCTTCTATTACTTCCCGGGTCAGCGTCGTGTGCGCCGCATGCCGGCCTATTCCTACGATGCACCGCAAATCGGCTTGGACAATCAGTACACCATTGATGAGTCCAACATCTTCTACGGCCCGATGGATCGCTTCGACTGGAAACTGGTTGGCAAGCAGGAGCTGGTCGTGCCCTACAACTCCTTCGGCGCCTATGACACCTCTGCCAAGGTCGCGAGCTTCGCCAAGGACGACGCCATCGCGCCCGAGTTCCGCCGCTACGAGCAGCACCGCGTCTGGGTGGTCGAGGCCACCGTGCGCCAGGGTATGCGTCACCAGGCGCCGAAGCGTGTGTTCTACATCGACGAGGACAGCTGGAACGGCCTGATGGCGGTTGACTACGACAAGCAGGGGCAGATCTGGAAGGTGCGCGAGGGCTTCACCATTCCGGTGTACGAGACAGGCAGCTGCGATATGGAGGCCCAGGTTCAGTACAACCTGGTCGACGGTCGCTATCTGTATGACATGACCTCGGTTGGCGCAGGCAAGGATGACCACCGCTGGATCACCGAGGGCGGCAACAACCCGCGCATGAAGCGCGACTTCTACACCTCCGACAACCTGCGTTCCATCAGCGAGCGCTAACCGCGAATTAGGGTGCCGATATGAAAAGAATAATTTCGCAAGCATCGGGCCTGGCCATTGCGTGTGCCGCACCGCTGGCCTTGGGGTTTACCTTCGAGACGGACAATATCCGGGGATCTTTTGACTCCACTTTCTCGGCGGGCATGGGTGTGCGTACCCAGTCTCCGGGATGTGATCTGATCAATGCTGGTGCGGGTGGCCACAATCCGCCCAGCGGATGCCTGGACCCGACCGTTTCCGGTATCGGCGATCAGGGCAACATGAACTATGGCAAGGGCGATCTGTTCACCAACTACATCAAGGGTGTCCACGAGTTGGTGTTGAAGTTCCCCGAGGACTTCACCTTCATGGCGCGCGGTAGCTGGAAGCGTGACTTCGCCGCTACCGATACCACGGGGTCGTTGGGAGCCGAAACTCAGTTCCGGCAGGCCTTGGGGGCGGATATTGGCAGCGACGGGTTGACCGATGATGCGCGTGACGAACTGAAGTTCAAGGCGCGCCTGCTCGATCTGTGGGTCAGCAAGAGCTTCGATGTGGCCGACCAACGGGTTCGCGCGCGCCTGGGCAACCAGGTCATCAACTGGGGTGAGAGCCTGTTCGCGATTGGTGGCATCAATGCCACCAACTCCTATGACTTCCAGGCGCTCTCGAGTCCAGGCGTTCAGCTCAAGGAAGCCGTGCTGCCGGCCCCTATGCTCAGCGTCGCCACGGGGCTGGGCTACGGCGTGAACGTCGAGGCTTATTACCAGTTCGGCTGGAACAAGAGCGAATTGCCGCCAGTGGGCAGCTATTGGTCGACTTACAACGTGATCGGCGAGGGCATGGAAGCTTATGGATACGATGACAAGGATGCCCGCGACAGTGGTCAATGGGGGCTCTCGGTGCGCTGGCAGCCTGAGGATAGCGACGTAAATTACGGCTTTTACGTAATGCGCTATCACGACAAGCTGCCGCAGGTGAGCTACAACCAGGCGACTTTAGCTCCCACATGGGTCTACCCGGAAGACCGCATGCTTTACGGCATCAGTGCCAACCGGCCGATCGGCGACTGGGCCGTGGGCACCGAGCTGTCCTATCGCCCCAAGGAGGCAGTACCGCTCAATCCCTTGCCCGGCCTCGCATTTGGCCCTGCTCCTTGTTCGGGGCGGGGAGGGGAATGCTGGAAGGACACCAAGAAATTCCAGTGGCACCTGACGGGCATCTACAGCATGACCAACGCCAACTCCCCGGACTTCCTCGAGTTCACCGGGGCCAGCACGGGTACGTTCCTGTCGGAACTGGTGTTGGTGAAATACCCGGGGCTGCATGACAGCTTCAACGGTGAGCTGGTTGCGGCGGGGGGTAACACTTGGGTGGAAGATCTGTCGCAGTTTCCGCCTAAAGCCCATGGCGACAAGAGCTCCTCGGGGATGCATGTCGACTTCAGCCTGACTTATGACGGCACCGTCATCCCAGGCTGGACGGTGACGCCGGGAGTCTATTACCAGCGCTCCCTGGGCAATGGCCGCACGCCATCGATCTATTCGACCTATACCCGAGACGCCAGCGCGATGAATTTGTATGTGAACTTCGTGCGCAATCCGGGGAACTGGCAAGTCAGCCTGAACTACGCGAAGTTCAACGATGGCGATACCTCTTACGACCAGCTGCTGCGTGATCGGGATTACGTTGGCCTGTCGGTTTCGCACTCTCTGTGAGGCATGTTGTGAACACTCCTGTTTTAGAAATAACCGAAGTGAAGAGGCGTGGCGTGCTGCCACGCCTGGAGGATTGGCTATTCAAGCAGCGCTGGGCAGTACTGGCGCTGCTGGCTGTCTTCACCTTGGGCATGGCCTGGTTCGCCGTGCAACTGCGTATGGAGGCTGGCTTCGAAAAGCAATTGCCGATTGGCCATGAGTACGTCGAGACCTTCCATGCCTACCGCAACGACCTGATCGGGGCGAATCGCCTGACCATAGTGGTCAAGGCGCGCGAGGGTGATATCTGGAGCGTGGCGGGGCTCAAGCGCCTGTATGACGTAACCCAGGCGGTGACCTTCCTGCCCAGCGTTTCGCGCAGTAGCGTGCAGTCGTTGTGGACGCCCAACTCCTTCGTCAACGAGATCACCGAGGAGGGCTTTCGCGCCGACCCGTTGATTCCCGGCACGGTGACGCCGGAGCGCCTCGACGGGGAGATCATCGGCAAGATTGCCAGCTCCACGGCCCAGGGAGGCTTCATTGGCACCCTGGTTTCGCGTGACCAGAGCAGTGCGATGATCACCGCCGAGCTCAACGAGGTCGATGCTTCTGGCGCCCACCTGGACTACGTGGCCTACAACCAGGTCCTGGAACAGCAGATTCGCGCGAAGTTCGAGGACGCCAAGTTCGAGGTCCAGATAATCGGCTTCGCCAAGCAGATCGGCGACATCGCCGATGGTGCTTCCGCGGTACTGGAGTTCTGCCTGCTGGCGCTGTTTCTGACCGCCGCTGCGGTGTACTGGTACTGCCACTCCGTGCGCTTCACCCTGCTTGCCCTGGGCTGTTCGCTGACCTCGCTGGTCTGGCAGTTCGGCAGCCTGCGTCTGCTTGGCTACGGCCTCGATCCGCTCGCCGTGTTGGTGCCGTTCCTGGTGTTCGCCATCGGTGTGTCCCATGGCGTGCAGCAGATCAACTACATAGTGCGCGAAATCGCCTGTGGCAAGAGTGCCGAGCAGGCCGCCCGCTCCAGCTTCAGCGGCCTGCTGATTCCCGGCACCCTGGCGTTGGTGACGGCCTTCGTGTCTTTTGTGACGCTGTTGCTGATCCCGATTCCGATGGTTCGCGAGCTGGCCATCACCGCCTCCCTTGGCGTGGCCTACAAGATCATCACCAACCTGGTGATGCTGCCGTTGGTGGCCTCGATGCTGAAGGTCGACGGCCGCTACGCCGCCGCGGAGGAGCTTTCCCGTGAGCGCCGCAGCCGCTGGTTGCACGGTCTGTCCCGCCTCGCCGAATGGCGCAATGCCCGGTTGGTGCTGGTTGCGGCCGGGCTGATGTTCGCCGTGGCGGTCTGGCAGAGCCATGATCGGGTGGTTGGTACGCTGCAGGCCGGTGCACCGGAGCTGCGCGAGGATTCCCGCTTCAACCGCGATGCGGTGTCCATCGCCAGCAACTACGACATCGGTCTGGACTGGCTGAGCGTGGTCTTCGAGGTCCAGCCGGATGAGTCCGGCGAGGTCGTCGGCGCCTGCGAGAACGTGGCCTTGGGGCAATACCAGGACCGCTTCGTGTGGGCAATGCAAGGCGTTCCCGGGGTCCTGTCGGTCGCCTCGTTCTCAACCGGCATGCGCCAGTTCAACGAGGGCTACAACGAGGGGAATCCGAAGATGAGTGCGGTCCCCATTGACTCGATGAACTACTCCTCGCTGGCCACCGAGGTCGCTCGTATCTCAGGAATCATGCGCGCTGATTGCAGCATGACCGCCGTACATCTGTACCTGGCAGACCATAAGGCCACCACCATCAAGCGGGTGATCGAAGCCGCCAAGGCCTTCCGTGCCGAGTTCCCCATGCAGGGCGTTTCGGTGCGCCTGGCCTCGGGCAATGCCGGGGTGCTCGCGGCCATCAACGAGGAGGTGGAGAAGAGCGAGACGCCGATGCTGCTGTACGTCTACGCGGCCATCGCCTTGCTGGTGTTCGTGGTCTACCGCGACCTGCGTGCCGTGCTGGTGTGCTGCCTGCCGCTGACCATCGGCACCTTCATCGGCTACTGGTTCATGAAGGAGCTGCAGATCGGCCTGACCATCGCCACGCTTCCGGTGATGGTGCTGGCGGTGGGTATTGGTGTCGATTACGCCTTCTACATCTACAACCGCCTGCAACTGCACCAGGCCAACGGCCAGCCGATCACCAAGGCCGTCGAGCATGCGCTGCTCGAGGTCGGTGTGGCGACCATCTTCACCGCCATCACCCTGGCCATTGGTGTCGCCACCTGGTCGTTCTCCGAGCTCAAGTTCCAGGCCGACATGGGCAAGCTGCTGGCCTTCATGTTCATGATCAACATGGTCATGGCCATGACTGTGCTGCCGGCATTCGCCGTCTGGCTGGAGCGGGTGTTCCCGCGCAAGCGCCCCGTGCGCATGATCGGCGCGCTGGCGCATTGAGGAGAGAAACATGGGATACCTGAATACACTCATGGGGGCCGCGCTGGCTGCCGTGCTACCGCTGGCGTCGCTGCAGGCCGCTGCGCTGGAGGCCGTGCCGGCAGCCCCGTCGAGCAACGCCGCCCAGGCCACTGTGCTGGGTGCTACGTGGG
Organism: Pseudomonas sp. BN417; assembly: GCF_029871205.1. GTDB lineage: Bacteria > Pseudomonadota > Gammaproteobacteria > Pseudomonadales > Pseudomonadaceae > Metapseudomonas. The sequence goes on from NZ_SSOJ01000114.1 coordinate 51,148, forward strand.
CCAACGGACGTGTGGTCGCCGTGGGCGATCACGGCATGGTGCTGCTGTCCGACGATCGCGGGAAGAGTTTCCGTCAGGCCGGCTCTGTACCGCTTTCCTCACCACTCACCGGGGTGAGCTTCGTCGACGCCCAACAGGGCTGGGCAGTCGGCCAGTGGGGGGCGATCCTGAACAGCAGCGATGGTGGCGACTCCTGGCAGGTCCAGCGCCTGTCCAGCGAAGAAGATCGCCCGCTGTTCGCGGTGCATTTCTTCAATGCCCGGCAGGGCGTTGCCGTAGGCCTCTGGTCGCTGGTTCTGACCACCGACGATGGTGGCAAGACCTGGACCGAGCAGGCGCTGCAAGCGCCGCCGGGATATAGCCGCGCCGACCTCAATCTGATGGGACTTTTCGCCGACGACCACGGTAGCCTGTATGCCACTGCCGAACGCGGTCAGGTGTTGCGCTCCGAAGACCACGGGAAAAGCTGGCGCTATCTGGACACCGGCTACGAAGGCACCCTGTGGTCCGGTGCTGTGCTGGCCGATGGGACCCTTTTGGTCGGTGGCCAGCGCGGCACTCTGCTGCATGGGTCGGCGAATGGGCAGCAATGGCAGCGAGTTTCCCTTGAAAGCAAGAGCTCCATCACCGACGTGGCGGTATCAGGCCGGCAAGTGGTTGTGGTCGGCCTGGATGGGTTGATGGTGCGCAGCAGCGACGGCGGGCTGAGCTTCATGGAGCAGCATACGGCCGATGGGGTTTCGCTAACGGCTGCGCTGCTTGACGCCAATGACAATCCCGTCCTGTTCTCGCGGCGTGGCGTGGTCCCCGTGCAGACCCAGTGATGCCGACATTGCCCTCCTTGCCAGCGGCTGGTGCCGCTGCGCGAGGCGGCAGCAAGGTGTGAGCGTGACCTTTTGGGGCCCCGTCGTGACCCGGCGCTTGGCCCCTTCTTTTTGGGCGCAGCCCAACGATGGAATCCACTGTTTTTGCGGAGGGCCCATGTTTTCCGGAAGAAAGCTGAAGCGTCTGGCTGAAGAAGTCAGTTCGCGAATTGCGTCTTTGTTGAACGGTTCGCCCGTACCCGACTACCAGAGTGGGCTGATCGAGAAGTATCCGTGGTTGAGTGATAGCTTCGAGGTATTGGCGCGACGGCTCAGTCTTGAGGAGCTTCCTGACTGTGAGCAGGAACAGAAAGAGCTTGAAAGCGCTCTGGTTCGTGACTTGCGGGTGTGTCTGCAGGCCGCCCGGGATGAAATACAGGAGCTGCAGCGCGAGATCGAGGCGCGCAACCTGACGCTATCCGGCCTGAATGAACAGTTGGCTTTGTACAGGGAAAAGGAGCAGGTCTGGGAGGTGACCCGGAATGCACTGACGGAGGTCTGCTGGGAGCTGTTCATCGTCGACGGCGACCCGGAACATCCGGGAAACCAGCTGCGCTGGTCGAAGCAGTTCCGCGAGCTCGTGGGCTATTCGGAACGGGATTTCAACGACGATTGGGAGGGGTACTTCTCCATCGTGAATCAGGATGACCTGAAGCAGGTCGTGAAGGTGGTCACCGAATACCTGCGCGTAGGAGACCTATCCTTCCCCTATACGGTCGAGTACCGAATGAGGCACAAATCCAGGGGTGAGGTCTGGTACCGGGAAAGGGGGCAGGGTGTCGTGGACTGCAATGGCACGCTCTGTCGCATCATCGGGGCCGTACGGGACATCTCGGACGAGAAGTTGGCCGAAACCATCCATGCGCGGGAGGTGTCTGGCATGCAAGCCACTTACGATCAGATTTCGCAAGTCGTGGGCGTGATCAAGGGTATTGCCGACCAGACCAACATGCTCGCCCTCAATGCCGCCATCGAAGCGGCACGAGCCGGTGATGTGGGGCGTGGCTTCTCCGTGGTGGCTGACGAGGTGAAGAAGCTCGCGGCACGGACCCGGGAGGCTACCCAGAGGATCCAGGAAATGCTGGCTTCAAGATCGATCTAGCAGCTCGGCAAGGTCATTGTTCACGGCTTTTCATACAAACGCCTTGCTCCATGACTGGAAGTCATGTCCGGATATCGGCTTGCTGATGCAGTAGCCTTGGGCTTCCTCGCAACCCCAGCTCGATAGCATCTGCATCGTCGAAACCGACTCGACGCCTTCTGCGACCACTTCGATGCCCAGGCTGTGGGCAAGCTTGATGATGGTTTCCACGATGGCTGCTGACTCGCTGTCGCTGTCGAGGTCCTTCACGAATGACTGGTCGATCTTTATGTAGTCGACCGGAAGATTCCGGAGATAGGCGAGGGATGAGTATCCGGTTCCGAAGTCATCGATGAACAGCTTGAAGCCCGCCTCGCGGAGTTGCCCGAGGACTTGCCGGGCGAATGGCAGGTCTTCCATGATGCAGCTTTCGGTCAGCTCGAATTGGATCCAGTCCGGTGTGCCGCCCCAGGTCTCCAGGGCTCTCGAGATCTGCTCGAGCAACTGCCGGTCTCGAATGTCATGGGGTGAAAGATTGATCGCAATTGGCACGGCGTGGCCTGAGCCATGCCACGCATGACTTTCGCGAACGGCAGCCGCCAGTACCCAATGTGTGAGCCGGGTGATCAGGCCTGCGCTCTCGGCGAAACCGATGAATTGGCCTGGGCCCATCAGGCCACGCTCAGGGTGCTTCCAGCGCACCAGCGCTTCCACGCCGCTCACCCGCCTTGAATCCATGCGCAGTTTGGGTTGGAACATCAGGAGTAACTCGTCGCCGTCGATAGCGCGACGCAGGTCGGTCATCAGGATCAGCCGCTGAGCGTTGTCACTGTCGAGCGCGCCTGCATATACGGCAACTTTTTCCGCACTGCGTCTGGCGCCATAACGGGCAACATTCGCGCGACGCAACAGCGAATCGGGGTCATTGCCATGCCCCGGACACAGGGTGATTCCGATGCTGCAGTCAGCGGACACCAGCAGGGCGTCCAGCCCGAATGGCGTGCTCAAGGCCTCCAGGACCTTGCGCGCGGCTTGCACCGCGTGGCTGGCATCCATCCCTGGAAGCAACACCGAGAAAGAGGATTCGGCAATACGGGCGACTACTTCGCTGGCGTCCACCGTCTCCCGCAGCCTTGTCGCAACCTCCTGCAGCAGCCGGTCACCTTCGTGGTAGCCCAACGTCTCGTTGATCTCGCGGAAGTTGTCGACTTCGACATGCAGCAGCGCAACAGGGTCGTGCGAGTCGCCTGAGGTGGAGATGGCCGTACTCAGGGCATCCCTCATGGACAGGCGATTGGGCAGGCCCGTCAGTTCATCGAAATAGGCCATTCTGCGGATACATTCTTCGGCGTGCTTCTGCTCAGTGATGTCGGTGATGAAACCTTCCAGCGCGAGCACCGTACCGTCCGCGGAGTAGACGCCGCACCCTTTGTCCCAGACCCACTTGGTCTGCCCCGTTGCGGTCCTGATTCTGTAGGTGGATTGGTAGGGCGTCCTGGTCTTCAAGGCTCTGGAAACCTTGCGCCTGAGCGAGGCAATGTCGTCAGGGTGAATGACGTCCACCATCCTGACAGTCCCCTCGATGAGTTCGGCGGCGGAATAGCCGATGAGCTTCTGGCAGCCTTCGCTGACGACTTCAAGACGCCAGGAAATATCATTCAGGCTCCGATACGCCACGCCGGGGAGATTGCTGACCAGGGTCTGCAACGTGCGCTGGCTCTCCCTCAGGCCATCGAGCGCATCAGCCTCCTTGCTGGCTGCCTCCAGCCGGCTTCGTAGCGAGGCCCTATGTTGAAGCAGGTTCGAGATCTGGCCAGCCAGCAAGCGTAGGGCTTCGACCTGTGAGGCTTCGAGGCTGCGTTTTACGGTATCCGCTACCGAAAGCACGCCGATCACGTCCCGCTCCGCCACGGCGAGCGGGACGCCGGCGAAGAGTCTGATACCTGTTGGCCCCGCCACCAGGGTGCAGTGCTGGAGCAGTCCATTCGTGGAGGCATCCTCCACATGGACCAGTTCGTTGGACTCCGCCACTACGGCGCTCAACGAGCCCGCCCGGGGCAACTCCCCGGATACCACCCCCAGCTTCGCGCCAAACCACTCCCGCTCCTTGTCAAGGAACGTCATCATGGCAATAGGCACCTGGCACGCGATTGCGGCCAACCTGACGTATCCGTCGAGTTCGGGATCGGGTAATGGGTCGCGGATGTCGCGAAGCTGAAGAGCTGTCATCTCCAGAATCCTCTGCCGGAACAATCGGCGCGATGGCGAGGGCGCCAGTCGTACGGCTGCCAGGCGTCCATTCATGAGGGAGGAGAGCGGGTGGGGCTCCGCATTTATTGTAGCTGTGCTGCGTTGCGTGGCAGGTCGTGAAGATGTAGCGCCGACAAGAGGAAAGGGAGTCGGCACATACGGGGATGTACCGACCCTGAATCCGGCGCGGAAGCGCTAGAACTGCTCCGCCTCGATTGCGAAGAGGCTGTCGGCGCCCCCGCGCAGGCAGGCTGACAGGCCCTCGATGCGAGGCAGGACGGACGCGGTCGAAGTAGAAGCGGGCGGTGGCCAGCATCGCCGAGTAGAAGCTGGGGTCCGCATCCAGCCTGGTCTTGGCCACGCTGGCCATTCTCGACCAGAGATAGGCGTAGGTGGCGTAGGTCTGCTTGAATCCGGTGGGCGTGGTCACCACCCCGTCGCTCCAGCGTGCGCCTTCCTCAACGCCAAAGCGGTTCAGCGACGCCAGGGATTCGCTGGCCAGCTTGCCGGCTTCTTCCAGGATGGCGCCTTGTAGTCGGTCATGGCCGGATCTCCGAAGTAGGAACGGGATTGGCCGCCGTCAGCAGGCGCATGAGAACTTCGCCGCGTAGCCGCTCGTCCAGCGGGTAGCTCGATAACCACAGCGGCAAGTGCTCGAACAGTTCCAGGGCTGGCACGCTGCTCTGCCCGGGGCCGACGAGACCTGCGGCGCACAGCAGCGAGTCGAGCTGCCGGCGCAACTGCTGGCGCAGACGGTCGATGTACAGCCGCTGGCTCGGCTTGAGGCAGCTGGCGTCGCGGGCCGCCAACTGGAAGTGCAAGGGATGGGACTCATGCAGCGCGATCAGCCCCTGGATAACCACCTGCAGGGTCGCCTTGGGGGACTCCCGGCGGTGGCGGCGGTCGAACAGCGACAGCAGCGCCATGTAGTGCTCTTCGATGAACTCCAGCAGCAGCTCTTCCTTGCTGCTGCAGTGGTTGTAGAGCGAACCGGCGGTGAGTTCGAGATGGCTGGCCAGTTCCCGCAGGCTGACCTGGGCGAAACCGCGCTGGGCGAACAGTTCCAGGGCTCTGGGGCGGTTGCGTTCGAAGCGCGAGCCAGCGCTGGTGGCCGGCGATACGGGCTCGATGCACTTGGCTGTATTCATGTTTCAAACCCTTCCGTTTGGACGAGGCTAGGCTGGAATGTCACCGCCACGAAGGCGGAACGCGCCGAAGGAACCGGTCGGGATACCGCAGGATCCGTGTCGTGGGCGGAGTCCGGCTGACGTGCCCCGACCGGCTCCCTTCAGACGCGTTCGAAGATGACGGCGATGCCTTGGCCGCCGCCGATGCACATGGTGGCCAGGGCGTAGCGGCCCTTGATCCGTTGCAGCTCGTGGATCGCCTTGGTGGCGATGATCGCGCCGGAGGCTCCGATCGGATGCCCCAGGGAGATGCCGGAACCGTTGGGGTTCACCTTCTCCGGATCGAAACCGAGTTCGCGCGACACCGCGCAGGCCTGGGCGGCGAAGGCTTCGTTGGACTCGATCACGTCGAGGTCCGCCACGGTCAGCCCCGCGCGTTGCAAGGCCAGGCGGGTCGCCGGGATCGGTCCCAGGCCCATGACAGTCGGCTCGACACCTGCGTGGGCATAGGCCACCACCCGAACCATGGGCTGCAGGCCCTGGTCCTTCACCGCATCGCCGGTGGCCAGCAGCAGCGCGCTGGCACCGTCGTTGAGGCCGGAGGCGTTGCCAGCGGTAACGGTGCCGCCTTCGGTAAAGGCCGGCTTCATCTTCGCCAGTTGCTCCAGGGTCACCTCGCCGCGCACGTGCTCGTCGATCTCGAACTGGGTCACGCCCTTGCGGGTCTGGATTTCCACGGGAACGATCTGGCTGGCGAAACGTCCCTCGGCGATGGCGCGGGCTGCGCGCTGCTGGCTCTGCAGGGCCAGGGCGTCCTGGTCTTCACGGGTGATGCCGTGCAGCTTGGCGACGTTCTCGGCGGTGATGCCCATGTGGATGCCGTGCAGCGGGTCCTGCAGGGCGCCGAGCATGAAGTCGAGCATCTTGCTGTCGCCCATGCGCGCACCCCAGCGCGCGCTCGGAACGAGGTAAGGGGCCAGGCTCATGGATTCGGCACCGCCAGCGATGGCGATGCGCGCGTCACCCAGCAGTAGGCCCTGGGCGGCGCTAACGATGGCTTGCAGGCCCGAACCGCACAGGCGATTGACGCCAAAGGCTGGTGTTTCCTTTGGAATGCCTGCCTGCAGCGCGGCGACCCGGCTGATGTAGGCGTCCTTGGGCGTGCTAGGGATGACGTTGCCGAACACGACATGTTCCACCTGCTGCGGATCGCAGTTGGCGCGTGCAAGGGCAGTTCGGGTGACGAGTGTGGCAAGTTGCGCGGGCGGGGTATCCTTCAGGGTGCCGCCATAGGTACCGATGGCGGTACGCACCGCACTGACAACGAAAACTTCAGGTCTGTTCATCTGAGACGCTCCTGGATTGATGGCTGGAAGTCTAGGGGGCAGTGGCCTGCCCACCTATGCCGGAATTGCGCGCACTCGGATGTCGAATTTGGACATATCAGCTGATGGACAAGGACTATGACGGGCAACGCTGAAGAGCACATCGTCCGGACGAATGACTCTGTGGCCGCCTATTTCGTGAAGGCCGCCATGCACCGATTGGCGCAGGCACCGAAGCGTGTGGAGGCGATTCTTCGCGAAGCTGGCATCGAGCCTTCGTGGCTCGATGAACCCTTGCGCCGGGTGCCGGCGGACTCGGTAACACGACTGTGGCTGCTGCTCACCGAGGAGCTGGGAGATGAGTTTTTCGCCTTCGATTCGGGCGGGATGCCTCGTGGCGCGTTCGCAATCATCTGCCGCAGCGTGCTCCATGAACCGGATCTGGGGCGTGCGCTGCGCCAGTGCCTGTCCGGCTTTAACCTGTTCCTCCGCGATATCCGCGCGCATCTGGAATTGCGCGGCAACCGCACCGCCATCGTCCTGGAGACCCGTATCGACGATCCAGCCATCCGGGGCGTCGCCGAGGAGATCTACCTCAGCATGGTCATTGGCGTGGCCTGCTGGCTGGTGGGGCGCAGGCTCAATTTCGACCGTACCCAGTTTGGCCATCCTCCGCCTCCCCACGGAGCCGAACCCCTGCTCTGGGGACCCTGGATCGAGTTCGAGGCCGGGCGTACCGAGGTGGAGTTCGGTTCCGCCCAACTGTCGCTGCCGGTGATCCGCAACTTCACCAGCCTCAAGCAGTTCCTCCGCTACGCGCCAGAGGGTGTGGTGGTGCGATTCCGCAATCGATCGGGGCTTTCCGCCGACGTCTATCGCCGCCTCAAAATGTCTCCAGAACTGGACTGGCCGTCCCAGACGCAGATGGCAAGCCAGGTGTCGATGAGCGAATCCGCTTTTCGCCGGCAACTGGAGCGCGAGGGTTTTTCCTATCAGGCAATCAAGCACGAGGTGCGTAGGGCATTGGCCTTCGAGTACCTCAACGACGAGGCCTTGAGCATCTCCGAGATCGCGATCCGCTGTGGATTCCAGGAGCCCAGCGCGTTTCATCGGGCCTTTCGCCAGTGGACCGGCATGAGTCCTGGTAGTTACCGGGCCACAAAGGCCGCTGGCAGGAACTGAGCACAACGCGACAAGGGCTGTCTTGTTGCGCTCCGTGAATCGTTCGATGCAGCTCACCACTTTTACGGCATCCGACAGACCTTCTGTCTGACCTTCTCCCATACCGCCACCTGAATCTGCACCGGTACGTACTGCCGGGCAGGTTCCGCCTGCGCTGCGCCATCTGTCGCCCCATGACCGCTATGCCGCCAGTCCACTGAGCGGGCAGGGCGCCACTCGACTCCTTTCCTCCGGCTGATGGCAATTGCCTCTGCCTGGTCGGTTTGCGCTGGCTTGGCTGACGCCCTGCGATTGCTCGCCTCGAGAGGGGATGTTGCTTGGCTATGTTGGCGTAACAGGTGTTTTGCATAACAAGTGTTGCGTAAAAATAAGCACAGGATTACAGTTCAGCAAAACAACAAGAGACCCCCCTGGAGGTCGTGCATGAAAAGCTTCAAGACAGGTTCCCGTCCTAACGACGGCTTCGCCGTCTGCAGAGGTTTTCCCCGCGAATCGATCGTTGCTTCGTTCGCCATTCAATCCAACTGCCTGGGCGTGCAGCGCCCGCTGACTCGTGTGCCGGCTTCGGCGGAGGTGGCCTGATGATTAGCCTTAAGCCCAACCTCACCCTTCCGGCAGTCGGGCTGTCCGGTTTCGAGACGCCGCTCTCCGAGGAAGAGGCCGCCATCCAGGCGTCCGTACACCGGTTCGCCAAGGAAGTGCTGCGCCCGCTAGGTCGCGAGCTGGACCGGATGACCGCCGAAGAAGTGGCTGCGCCGGGCTCTCCCTACTACTCGGTGTTCAGCGAGTTCGCCAAGCTGGGGCTGGACCCCGCGTTGCTGGCGGAACTGCCGCCGGAGATGGCGGTGCGGATCGAGTCCCTGATCGGTGAAGAGCTGGGGTGGGGCGATGCCGGCCTGGGGGTGTCCCTTGGTTGTGCGGGCTTCCCGCTGCAGATGGCCGTCGCTGCCGGCAACGCCGAGCTGGTCGACCTGTGCCAGGGCCGCATCGGTTGCTGGATGGCCACCCAGCCGGATCGCGGCAGCGACAACCAGTTGCTCGATATCAAACGCGACTGGCCCGTAGGTACGCCGGCCAACATCGGCAACCTGACCGCCAAGGTCGTTGGCGACGAGATCATCATCAATGGCCAGAGCTCGGCCTGGGTGTCCAACGGCGCTGTCGCGCAGGTGGCATTCGGACTGATGTGCGCCGACTACGGCGACGGCTTCTACGGCGACGATGGCCTGCCCAATGGCATCGCGGTGATCGTCCCGCTGGATATCAAGGGTGTCTCCAAGGGCAAGCCCCTGGAGAAGATCGGTCAGCGCTCACTGCCCCAGGGTGAGATCTACTTCGATGACGTGCGCGTCCCGCGTCGCTTCGCCATCGCCGAGAAAGACGGCTACTACGGTGCGGTCAGCTCCTCCTGGTCCTATGCCGGCACCCACATGAGCCAAGTGTTCACGGGCGTCGCCCGTGCAGCCTTCGAGTATGCACTGCAGTACTGCCATGAGCGCCGCCAGGGCGGCCGCATGCTGATCGACCACCAGATGACCCGCCTGCGCTTGGGCGAAATGCTCCGCCGTGTCGAAACCGCCCGAGCGGTGGCCCGTCGCTCACTGAGCTTCGCGCGCCTGTCGCCGCAAACCCACCCGTACGCCACGGCCTCCGCCAAGGTCACCGTGACCGAGGAAGCGTTGGCGGTGGCCGAAGAGGCCTTCCGCCTGTTCGGTGGCAACGGCACCACCCTCGAGTATCCCATCGAGAAACTGCTGCGCGACACCCAGTCCTCCCTGATCGAAGACGGCGAGAACCGCATCCTGACCATGCGTCTGGGGCTGCTTGCGCAGCAGCTCTACGCCGAAGGCTGGGCCCAGAACTGATTCAACCACCCGACTCAATCCATCCAAGAACAATAGCGAGGAACCCCAAATGGCCAAATATCCTGTCGTTGTCTATGGCGCCAGTGGTTACACCGGCATGCTCACCATGGACTGGCTGATTGACCAGAAGATTCCCTTCACTGCCGTGGCCCGGAATGCCAAGCGTGCCCAGGAGATGATGGCGCAACGCGTCGTAGGTCTGGAGTCGGCCACCTACGAGATCGTCGAGTGCCCGCACGAGGTCGAGGCCCTGACTGCCGTCTTCAAGGGCGCAAAAGTTGTCTGCAACACCGTCGGTCCGTTCGTCAATTTCGGTCTGACCACCGCCGAGGCGGCTCTGAAAGCCGGCTGCCATTACCTGGACCCGGCCGGTGAGCAGGAGCACATCCGTGCCCTGCGCGACCAGTTCGGCGAGCTGTACCGCCAGGCCGGCCTGCTGCTGTCGCCCTCGTTGGCCTACATGTACACCTTCGCCGAGATCGCCGCCGAGCTGGCCCTGGAAACCCCCGGCGTCGACTCCCTGGAGACCGCCACCCTGACCCGCGGGCCGCGTACTGGTGCCGCTGGCGTGACCGTAGGTTCCACCGCCACCATCTTCGAAGGCTTCCGCCATCCGGGCGGCTACCTGTGGGAGAAGGATCTGGTTCCGTACGCGCCCAATTCCAGCTTCAACGTCGTTTGCCCCAGCCTGCTCGAGTCGGTGTTCTGCCTGCCTTGGGGTGGCACCTCGCTGCCAATCTACTTCCAGAATGATGGGCGCGTGCGCAGCTGCATGTCCTGCGTGGGCTTCTACGACAACCCGGTGATGAAGACCGTCCATGCCCTGGGCCAGAAGTGGGAGGCCGAATACAAGCACCTGCCGAAGGAGCAGCAGGACGCGGTGATTCAGGGGCTGGTGGACTCCACTACCCCGAGCATGCCGCCGCGCGAGCGCAGCACTCTGCAGCGCACCGTGGATTTCGCCATCGGTCGCGGTCAGTTGTCGGCGGTCCGTGCCACCGTGCATGGCATCACCCCCTACATCGCCACCGGTGCGCTGCACGCGGCTGCAGCGGTCAAGCTGTTGGACAACGACGTTGCCAAAGTCGGCTTTGCCTCGTCCTCCAAGGCCTTCGGGCACCGCTACATGCTCGGCTTCCTCGAGCAGCGCGGCCTGGCTCGCGCAACCATCACCCAGCTGTGAAGTGACCAAGATGGCAATCATTGATTTCTTTGACCGTGGCTGGCGGGTCAATCCGCAGGGGCCTGCCTATATCCAGGACGGCGTGGTCACGAGCTTTACCGCAGCGGGGGAAATGTCCTGCCGCATCGCCAACGCACTGCTGGCCAGTGGATTCGCGTCCGGGGTGAAGGGCGCGGTCTGGGCAGCCAACGATGTAACCGCCTGGCTCTGTGCCCTGGGTCTGTGGCGCGCCAACCTGTGCTGGATTCCGGTGGGCGCGCGCAACGCGCCCGAGGAGAACCGCTACGTACTGGACGCGTTCGATTGCGAGATCCTGTTCTTCCAGCGCGAATTTGCCGAGACCATTGCTACCCTGCGGCCGCAGCTGCCGAAGATCAGTCAGTGGGTCTGCATAGATGGCGAAGTGGAGGGGGCCGAATCGCTGGAGCAATTCATCGCGCAACAGCCGGCGACCGATCCACGTGTCGCCGTCGATCCGGACGATGTGATCTGGCTCGGACCTACGGGTGGCACCACGGGCTTGCCCAAGGGCGTCATGAACACCCATCGCAGCGTGCAGACCAGCTTTGCGCACTTCATGATCAACACGCCGTATCCCGCCAATATCCGGCCGGTGAACCTGGCGGCAGCGCCGATGACCCACACCGCCGGCATGCTGTCCATGCCCTGCACGGCCAGGGGCGGCGCGGTTGTGATCATCACCAAGCCGGAACCGCAACTTCTGCTGGCGGCGATCCCACAATACCGAGTGACGGAGTTCTTCCTGCCGCCAACGGTCATCTACCGGCTGCTGGATATTCCCGACCTGAACAAGAAGGTCGACTTTTCTTCGCTTCGCTACTTCCTCTATGGCGCCGCACCGATGTCGGTGGAGAAGTTGCGCAAGGCGATCGAGGTCTTCGGCCCGGTCATGATGGAGGGCTATGGGCAGACCGAGGCGCCGGGCGCGATCGCACACCTGACGCCGGGCGAGCACTTCGTGAATGGCGAAGCGGCCAGCGATGAGCGGCTGTCTTCTGTCGGACGGCCCAACCCCCTGATCCGCGTGGAGATCATGAACGACGACAACGAGATTCTCGCCCAGGGCGAAACGGGTGAGATCTGCGTGCGCGGCGACCTGATCATGAAGGGCTACTACAAGGACCCGCAGAAAACGGCGGAGACCCTCATCGACGGCTGGCTGCATACCGGCGATATCGGCCATGTCGACGCCGATGGCTACCTGCACATCACCGACCGCAAGAAGGACATGATCATCTCGGGCGGGTTCAACGTGTACCCGAGCGAGGTTGAGCAGGTGCTCTGGAGCCATCCTGCCGTACGTGACTGCGCGGTGATCGGCGTGCCCGACGAGACATGGGGTGAGGCGGTCAAGGCCGTCATCGAGCTGAACGAGGGCCAGACCGTCGACGCCGAAGCCCTGATTGCGCTGTGCAAGGAAAAGCTGGGCTCGGTGAAGGCGCCGAAGTCGGTGGAGATCATTGAGGCGCTGCCGCGCAGCCCGGTTGGCAAGGTGCTCAAGAAAGACCTGCGTGCCCGTTATTGGCAAGGCGCCAACCGGCAGATCTGAAGTCGAGGAGTCTTCTGATGGAACCCATTTACATTGCCGGCATCGCCATGACCGAGTTCGGTCGTCATCCGGATCGCAGCCTCCAGGACTTGGCCCTGGAGGCGCTCAACGGCGCGCTGGCCGATGCTGGAGCCCAACGCTCCGATATTGGCGCTGTCTTCTATGCCGGTATCACCAACGGCGCATTGCAGGGTCAATTGTCCATTCCGGGGCAGGTGATCATGAGCAAGATCGGCATCGAAGGGGTGCCGGCCTACAACGTCGAGAACGCTTGCGCTTCGGGCAGCACCGCCGTTCACCTGGCCGTGCAGAGCCTGCGCGCAGGCGCCACCGATGTGGCGCTTGCCTTGGGTTGCGAGAAGATGGTGGTAGCCGACAAGGCGAAGTCCTTCGCCTTGTTCGAGGCCGGATGGGATGTTGCCCGCGCCGAGGAGAACTTCGCCATCCTGTCGAAAATGGGGGATGGAGTAGTGCCGCCGCCCGGTTCGGAGTCCGAGCGTCCGTACAGCCGATTCATGTCCATCTATGCGGGCTTCTGCCGCTGGCACATGAAGACCTACGGGACCACCCAGCGGCAGATCGCTGCTGTGTGCGCGAAGAACCACAACCACTCGGTGCACAACCCTTACTCGCAGTTCCGCAAGCCTTTCACCATCGAGGAAGTGCTGGCGGCGCCGCCGATCACCTATCCGATCACCTTGCCGATGTGCGCACCGATGACCGACGGCGCCGCCGCCGCGATCATCTGCACCGAGGCGGGACTGAAGCGTATCGGGGCCGATCCCAGGCGTTGCGTACGCATCGCCGCCAGCGTGATCCGCAGCTTCACCCTGCGGAGCATCGACGAGCCGGAGAAGCACGTCAGCCACCTAGCCGCGCTGCAGGCCTACGAGATCGCCGGCCTGGGGCCCCAGGACATGCATGTGGCCGAGGTCCACGACGCGTCCGCCATGGGCGAGATCATCCAGGCGGAAAACCTCGGTCTGGCTCCCATGGGGCTGGGCGGGGTCTGTGCCGAGCGCGGTGACTTCACCGTGGGTGGCCGGATTCCGATCAACCCGTCCGGCGGCCTGGAGTCCAAGGGGCACCCGCTCGGCGCAACCGGCATCGGCCAGCTCTACGAACTGACCACCCAGCTGCGTGGCGAGGCGGGGGGCCGTCAGGTCGAGGGCGCGCGTCACGCGATCCAGGAGAACGGTGGCGGCCTGATCGGCGTCGAGGAAGGCGCCGTCGCAGTTCACATCCTGAGCCGATAGGAGGGCGTGTCATGTCAGCAACCCGTCGAGACGCGGAAAACAAGGCCAGCTGTGGAGTCGCGCAATTTCGTCGGCTCGGTGGGTGGGTGGAAAGGCCGGCTGACATGCAGCCAGAGCTGGAGGGCGATGTCAGCGCCGATGTGATCGTGGTCGGCGCTGGCTTTGCTGGACTGTCCACTGCGTTGGAGCTGACTGCTCTCGGTGCGAAGGTCATCGTCCTCGAGCAAGAATTTGCCGGCTTCGGCGCGAGTGGGCGCAACGCGGGCTATCTCGGAGGCAGCCTGGGCATCGAGTTCGAGTTCTTCCTCCACCGCGTCGGCATAGAGCAGGCACGGAAGATCGTCAGCTTCTACGACGAGGGTGTCAGCTACGTGGAGCGGAGGCTCGACGAGCTCGGCATCGACTGCGATTACAACCGTTCGGGAAACATTCGCGTCGGCGTTCATCCGTCTCAGGAGAAGAAAATTCGCAAGGCTATGGAGCTAGGCCTTGAACTCGGTTCCAGGACGGAGTTCCTGGACCATGCCGAAATGCGCGCCCGGGGTATTCCGCCGGCGTTCCTGTTCGGTTACGCCCAGCGGCATGGCGGTACCCTGGACCCCGGCAAATACGTGATGGGGCTCAGGCGTGCGGCGCTCCAGGCCGGTGTGAGGCTCTACGAGAACACGCCGCTGCTGTCCTACACCGAAGGTCCGACCATCAGGTGTGCGACCAGGCGGGGCACGGCGAGCGCTCCATACCTGGTGCTAGCCACAAACGCCTATACCCCACAGCTTGGCCTTCTCAGGGACAAGGTGGTACCGCTACGCGTCTCGGCGATCGAGACCGAACCGCTGTCCGTGGCGCAACTGACCTCCCTGGGCTGGCCGGGCAGGGAAGGTTTGATTACCTCGCACTGGACGATGGAGAGCCACCGCCTGACCGCCCGCAACACGCTCCTCATCACGACAAAACGGCTCGGTTATGCGTATGGCTCGCAAACCCCGAATGTGCCGGATGAAGTCGCTTATCGAGCGTTGGCGGTGGCGCTGAACGAACGCTTCCCGACCTTGCGCGGCCTCGGCATCCAGTCGAGTTGGAGCGGGTACGTCAGCATGGCTTATGACGCGCTGCCGGTTGTTGGTGAGACCGGCGCCCAGAAGAACGTCATTTATACCGCCGGGTGTTCCGGGCACGGCGTCGCCACCCAGTCGTTGATGGGATACCTGCTCGCCGAGCGAATAGGCGGTGTCGAGCATCCTCTGCTGGTGGCGTTGCGCCACAAGACGCCCTCGACTCTCCCCGAGCCTTTGCAGTGGTGCGCCGTCAAGCTGGCGCTGGGGGCGGCGAACCTGATGGACAACTGGGTGAATCGCAAGGTGCAGGGCGGCGCCGCTAACTGACCGAGAACCGGAGCTGGCGTCGCGGAGATGTCCCCACAGTTCCGAACACAACATTTCTGCTTGCGCGGAGCAATGATGAATAGCAACTCAAAAGAGGCAGTGCGCGTCACCGCCTGGGCCGCAATCCTCGGCGGCATCTTTGCCTACTTGAATGTCGGCTTCATGTTGATGGTCACCCAGGGTGACATGAGCGTTTCACTCGACGGCGCGGCGATGCTGGGGTTCCCGGCAGAGATCCGGGAGTTCTTCCGACTGTCCATGCTCGCTGACATCCTCGGGTTCTATCTGCCGGTGCTGGTGATCGGCGGCTACCTCTGGAGCATCTTTCGTGAAGAGGCGGGCACCCTCGGGGATATCGCGGTGCTCGCCATCGCCCTCTACGTGACCCTGGGTGTCATCGGCGCAGCCCTGCAACTTTCCGTGCTGAACCCGCTGGCCGACGCTCATGCGGCGGGTGGTGAAGCCGCGAAGGCGGCGGAAGTCATCTGGACCAGCATCGCTGTCGGCAGCCAGCAAGGCCTGTGGTGGTGCGAGGGGCCCGTGGTGCTGTTCTGGGGCCTGGTGGTCGGTGGCCATCTCAAGCGCGCGGGCTGGGGCCGGTCGGTGCTGCTGCCCCTCAGCGTCGTCGGCTGGTGCTTCGGACTGTTCTTCCTGGCCGGCTTCTTCCCGCAGCTGACCGGACTCTCGGCGGCCCTTCTGGTCCTGGTCGTCCTGATCTTCCCGATGTGGATGATCCTGTTCGGCACGCAGTTGCTGCGCCGATCGACCTACATCCTCGCCACGGGGTGAACCCCGGGCCAGGCCCCGAGGTTCGTTGAATTCCAATAAGCACATCGATCGTCGGGGCGACCCGGTGAATCTCGCGGCAGGCCATCGTCGGTCATTTTGGCTGTTCGCTGCCGTCTTTCCCATGCCGTAACAAGAACGACGACTTCAATAAAAAATACGTGAGGCTACGAGTATGGCGAACAAGCCCAACTCAAATTCTTCTCTCGATCTCAAGCGACGGCAGTTGCTGAAGCTGGCGGGTGCCACTGCAGCGATTGGTGGGTTCGGCCTGACCACGGGGCTGGCGCATGCCAGCGAGACGTCAGGCGACGCGATGGTGTCGACCGGGCAGGACGACGTGCTGGACGTCGTCATCATCGGTGCCGGTCTGGCTGGCCTGACCGCCGCCCGTGACCTGCAACAGGCTGGCTGCGAGTCCTTCCTGGTGCTGGAAGCGCGGGATCGGGTAGGGGGGCGCACCCTCAACTACGAGGTGAATGGCTATGTCTCGGAGGTCGGTGGCCAGTGGATCGGGCCGGGGCAGACCGCCGTTGAAGACCTCGCGCGTCAGCTGGAGGTTGGCACCTTCCCGACGTTCTACGAAGGACGTACGGTCGTTATCGGCGGTGACGGTCGGCTGGAAGTCGATCTTCAAGGGACCTTCGGCACCGACATGGCCGTGGCTGGCAAGCTGAGCGAGATGTCTCGCGAGGTACCCTCGGGGGCCCCCTGGAAATCCCCCAGGGCAGCTGAACTGGACAAGCTCTCGGTCGGCGACTGGTTGGCCCAGCAAAACATCAAGCCGGAGGATCGGTCTGGCTGGGATGCCAGCATGACGCTGACCGGTGGCGTCACCCCGGCCAAAATGGGGCTGTTGCATTTCCTGTCCATGATCAATTCGGCCGGTTGCGACTACGAAAAACTTGATTCGATCAAGGACAGCGCGCAAGGCACGCGTTTCGTCGGTGGCTCGCAGATCCTCAGCACCAGGATGGCCGAGCAACTGGGCGACAAGGTGCGTTTGCGGAGTCCGGTGCGCCGGATTTCCGACTGGGGTAGCGAGGTCGTGACCCTGCACACGGACCAGGGGCCGATTCGCGCACGTAAGGTCATCGTGGCCATCCACCCGGCCCTGTGCAACCAGGTGCAGTTCGAGCCGGCCCTGCCGGCGGCGCGCGCAGCGCTGCAACGTGCCTGGCCCGCGCATTCGCCGGCGCGCAAGATGGCCATGGTGTATTCCCGGCCGTTCTGGCGCGACAAGGGCTTGAACGGGCACATCATGATGCTTGACGGCTCCGTGATCTGGGCCTGGGACAACTCGCCGCCCAATGGCGAGATCGGCATTATCAATGCCTTCCTCTCCAACGCCAATCTGCCCTCGGATCATGAAACGGCCAAGCGCACTCTGACCGAAATCTTCGCCAAGGCGTGGGGCGACGAGGCGCTGCATCCCGTGGCGTACCACGACCAGGACTGGGGGCGTGACGATCCCTGGACGCTCACCTGCGTATCGGCCATCCCGCCGGGCTTCTGGACGACCCATGGCGAGGCGCTGCGACCACCCTGCGGCAATCTGATCTGGTCCGGTACCGAGACCGCTGACATCTGGGCTGGCTACATGGATGGCGCCGTGCGTTCGGGCCACCAGAGTGCCTTGCAGGCGCTCAACGCCCTGCGTCGGGTATAGGAGAAGAAGATGAAGAAGTTGATAGCGCTGGCTGTAGTCGTAGTCATTGCCGGGCTGCTGGCTCTTTACGGTCGGGATGCCTTCGATCTCTATCGTCTGATGG
Source organism: Pseudomonas sp. BN417 (assembly GCF_029871205.1). Classification (GTDB taxonomy): domain Bacteria; phylum Pseudomonadota; class Gammaproteobacteria; order Pseudomonadales; family Pseudomonadaceae; genus Metapseudomonas. The sequence goes on from NZ_SSOJ01000114.1 coordinate 68,790, forward strand.
ACCACATCAGCACCTCCACAGAGGCCAAGGAAGTCGATGGCGGCCAGTGGCCACGCCTGGTCGATGCCTGCTTAGGTTGTCATGGCGCTCAAGGCAAGTCGCAGCATCAGGGGTATCCCAGCCTGGCTGGTCAACCTGCTGCCTACCTGGCCAACCAACTGCGTAACTTCGCCAGTGGCGCGCGGGCCAATCCGAACATGGGGCCGCTGGCTATGACCCTGAGCGAGGCCGACGTCCAGCAGTTGGCGGCGTACTTCGCCAAGCAGTCGGCTGCGCAAAACAGCTCCTTCAAGGCTGATCCCGTCCTGCGGGAGAAGGGGCAGAAGCTGGTGGTGAACGGAGGCTGCGCGGCGTGTCACGGCGAAGGGCTGATGGGGCGCGACCAGTTCCCGCGGTTGGCCGGACAGGGGCATGACTACCTGCTGGCCCAACTGAATGCCTTTGCGGAAGGGAGGCGCAAGGATTCGACGGGCGCGATGACAGCCATCGTCTCGACCTTGTCCGCGGATGATCGTCAGGCACTTTCCCACTATCTCGCGGCGCTCGTCCCTGTGGCGAAGTGAACCAACGGTAGAGTATTTGATAGAGGTTATTGCTATGGAAATTAAGGAAGTTCTTGCGCTGCTTTCTAGCGTTTTCTTGATCACTTGCGGTGTGGTTTACGGCCTCAAGTATGTGCGCATTCGGAAGAACTATCTGCTCGGATTTGAGTGGCTGATCGTGGCCTTCTCTGCTTCGAATCTACTGCTATTCCTTGTGACGGGTTTCAAGGTTGGCTACAGCATCTCTTTCTTCCTCGATGCCTTTTCCCGCGCTTTCGGCGTCCCGATTGTGGCCACGCTTGGCCTGATGGCGGTCACCCATAACTACAGGCCTTCGGTTACCAAGGACATCATGATTTTCGGGGTCACCTTCGCCGCCACTTTCGTGCTGGTACTGGCCGACTTCGTTAAAGGGCTGCTGCCGTATTTCTACCTGATCATGTGGGCCTGCTACACCCTCTATCTCTGCTATTTCACTTGGCGTCTGCTGCGCGCTGGCGAGTTCATGCACGCTCTGCTCAATGCCTTGACTACGGCGGCTGCTTTGGCCGTGGCGGTCGTCTATGACTTCCTCCCAATCCCGGGCGACGAGGACAAGATGGAGTTCATGATCTACGCCCTGACCGTTTGGGGTTGCCAGATAATCCAGCAGTACTACGCCTACGGCGCGCTGGAGCGGGCGAAGAACAATTCGTTTCAATCGTTTGTCCACGCCAGGTAAGTGACCTGGAGTCTGACTGTAGTGAGCCACCATTGTCTGGCGGCTCACTACACAGCACCAACTTGTCCCCGTAAGAAACGCTCCACTTCATGCTGGCGATACCTTTGTACGGCAACGATAGCGTTGTTGTCAGAGCCTGGGTTGTAACGATCGCCCCATCTGAAGCAGGCAGCCCTTTTTCATCAGTTCAAAGGATTGAGCGGAGTGCTGATTCCTACATGCCTCGCCCGGAGATACGTGATTGACGTGCGAGGGGGGCGTGCAGGTATTCAGAAACTCCAGCGCTTACTCACGAAGCACAACAACAAGAGGTAGCGAAAGCATGGGAAAGATGGTCTTTTCAAATTGTTCGCTGGCGCTGAGCCTTGGCCTGATCGGTCAGTTCGCCCTGGGGGCGGTCAGTGTCGAGCAGGCTGCCCAGTTGGGCGCGTCGCTCACGCCTCTGGGAGCCGAAAAGGCGGGTAATGCTGCGGGTACCATCCCCCCCTGGGACGGGGGACTGTCCAGCGGTGCCGGCAACCGAGATACCGCGGGATTTCTCAGTAACCCCTTCGCCACAGAGCAGCCACTGTTCACTATCACCGTGCAGAACATGGCGCAGTACCAGGACCAACTGACGCCTGGGCAAATGGCGATGCTCAAACGCTATCCAGGCACCTACCAATTACCGGTCTACCGTAGTCACCGCTCCGCCAATGCGCCTGACTTTGTCTATCAGGCGGCCAGGGAGAATGCGACAAGAACCAGAATGGTGGACGGCGGTAACGGTCTGGAGAACTTCTCCACCGCGGTGCCCTTTGCCATCCCGCAGGATGGCCTGGAAGTAGTGTGGAACCACATCACCCGCTACCGTGGCGGCAGCGCCAAGCGCAGCCATGTGCAGGCCACACCGCTGGCCGATGGCAGTTTTGTGCCGGTGCACTTCAAAGATCAGTTCACCTTCCGTGATCGCGTTGCCGACTTTGATCCGGCGAACCCAGGAAACGTGCTGTTCTATTACAAGCAGTTGGTGACTGCTCCGTCGCGTCTGGCTGGTGATGTGCTGCTGGTGCACGAGACCCTCAACCAGGTCAAGGAGCCGCGCCTGGCGTGGTTTTATAGCGCCGGGCAGCGACGCGTACGCCGTGCGCCGCAGGTTTCCTATGACGGTCCCTATCCGGCTGCTGATGGCCAGCGCGTCGCCGACAACCAGGACATGTTCAACGGCGCACCGGATCGCTACGAGTGGAAACTGGTCGGCAAGCGCGAGATTTACATCCCCTACAACAGCTACCGGCTCGACGGGGCGGACCTCAAGTACAGAGACATCATCAAGCCCGGGCATATCAATCCCGAGCTGACCCGCTACGAGCTGCATCGCGTCTGGCAGGTCGAGGCCACCCTCAAGCCAGGCGAGCGGCACATCTACGCCAAGCGGGTGTTCTTCGTTGACGAAGACAGTTGGCAGATCGCCCTGGCCGATCACTACGACGCGCGTGGCACCCTCTGGCGCGCCGCCGAAGGCCATATCAGTCCAATGTACGACCTGCAGATCCCCTGGCTGGGCACCGAAGCGCTGTATGACCTGATCAACGGCCGCTACATCGTTTCCGGCATGCACAATGAGGAGAAGGAGCCGCTCCAGTTCGGTTTCACCTCCAGCACTGCCGAATACACCGCGGCCGCGCTGCGCAGCACGGGCATTCGTTGACGGTTTTTCCACTATGGGCCACAAGCCCGCTCCTTTACCGCCCTTCGGGGCGGTTTTTTTGCGCGTTTCCCGGCGGCGGGTAGGGGCGTGTGCAAGCCCAACTGGTGAAAGGGGAGGGCCTTGCTGGCGGACGGGAACCGGTTCAGCACGTGGGATGCTTGCGCTTGTCCGGAGCCGGGAGCGGACTGTGCGTTGTGCGATCCATATTAATAAAAACAGTCGTTGTGTTAAATTATGCAGAGGATTACAGTCCAGCGAAACAACAGAGGCTTCAGGGGGGCGTGCCATGGAAATGGTCCGCAAACAATCCGGATATCCGCGACCCGCGCGCGCGTGGCATTGAGGACCCATGAACGACAGTTGCGCCGAACATGGCGACCCTGGCCGGCGGTAACCCCACTGCGGCGCCCATCCCGGCCGCCGAAGGCTGTCGCCTGGGTCTAAGGCGCGGGCGTCCGGCCACCTGGAGCCGGGCCTTCCGCTACGTGACGTTGAGCCGGTCAATAGGGCAACGTGCTCGTCGATCACCCGCGATCGATGAGGGCCCATGCCGAGATTCGCCCTCAGCGATGCACTGCGCCCCGAGGCCTCGGATCGGCGCTGCGCCGGTGCGCGGGTCCCCGGGTATCGGCGGGCTCATCACCGACGCCTGCAGAGCTGGAATGTCTTCCATCGCCGTTCACAAGAACCGATTTCAGCGACGCACCCCCGGTGGTCCGGGCGTGCGCGGCGCTCAGCATTGCTCGTCCTTGAGCGAGGAGACCCGAGATGAAGCTACTCAAGACATTCCTGTTCTGCGGTTATACCTGCAGCCTGGCTATGGCACTGACGGGGTGTCAGGAAGAAATACAAACGACAGAGGCGCCGCGTCCCGTCCGCACGGTCATCGCGAAGTCTGTCTCAATCGGCGATGAGGTCGCCCAGACGGGCGAGATCCAGGCGAATGTCGAAACCAACCTCGGCTTCCGCATCGACGGCCGCGTCGCGACCCGTGCCGCGGAGATCGGCATGAGTGTCGTCAAGGGGCAGGTTCTGGCGACACTCGATCCGAACGACGTCCAGAACGAAGTGCTGACCGCCGAGGCCGAGGTGAAGAGTGCCGAGGCGGCGGAGGGATTGGCGAGGTCGGAGCTCGATCGGCAGCGCACCCTCTTCGCGAAGCAGTTCGTCGCGCGTGCGCGGGTCGAGGAAGCCGAGGCCAACTGGCGCGCCGCCAACGCCAAGCTCAAGGTCGCCAGAACGGGACTGCAGACCGCCCGCAACAAGCTGACCTACACAGAGCTCCGTGCGCCCGACGACGCCATCGTCAGCGCGGTACTGGTCAATGCCGGGCAGGTCGTCGATGCTGGCCAGCCGGCGATCAAGCTGTCTTCCACCCATGAACGCGATGCCGTCTTCAACGTGTCCGAGCGGATCTACACCAGTGTGCCCTCCGACGTGCAAGTCGAAGTGGCGCTCCTCTCCGATCCCTCGGTCAAGGTGATCGGCCGGGTCCGCGATGCGAGTCCAACCGCGGACCCGGCGACCCGCACCTACCGCGTCCGTATCGCGCTGCCCGACGCCCCCGTTACCATGGCGCTGGGCGCCACGGTAAGTGGACGCCTGATCCTGCCCGGTAAGTCGCTCATCATCCTGCCGTCCTCGGCCTTGACGAGCGAGGCTGGCAACGCTGCAGTGTTCGTGGTCCAGCCCACCAGCCAGGAGCTTGTCCGCAAACCGGTGGTGGTGGCGCGCTACACGGCGACGCAAGCGCTGGTCGAGTCCGGGCTCAGCGAAGGCGATGCCGTGGTCACCGCGGGTGTGAGCAAACTCAGGCCCGGCCAGAAAGTCACCTACGATGTCGGCGAGGTGGCCAAATGAGTTCGAACAAGGCAGGTCCGGAAGGGCAGGGCGGCTTCAATCTCTCGGCCTGGTCGATCGCTCAAAAGCCGCTGATCTTCTTCCTCATGCTGATCACGCTGCTCGGCGGCGCGATGAGTTATTCGAAGCTGAGCCGCAACGAAGACCCGGCCTTCACCATCAAGACCATGGTGGTGGCCGCTCGCTGGCCCGGCGCGAACATCGACGACACGACGAAGCTGCTGACCGATCGCCTGGAGAAGAAGCTCGAAGAGATCCCCTGGCTCGACCGGCTCGACAGCTACACGCGCCCGGGCGAGACGGTGATCATGGTGAACCTGCGCGACGATGCGCCGGCAGACATCGTCCCCGACGCCTGGTACCAGGTGCGCAAGAAGATGGCCGATATCGCCGCGACCCTCCCCAGCGGGGTCCAGGGTCCGTTCTTCGACGACGAGTTCGGCGACACCTATGGCCAGATCTACGGGTTCACGGCCGAGGGATTCTCGGATCGGGAGTTGCGCGACTACCTCGAGGGCGTGCGTGCGGAATTGCTGCGCATCCCGAGCATCGGCAAGGTGCAGCTCCTGGGCGTGCAGGAGGAACAGATCGCCGTCGAATTCTCCCCCAGCCTGCTGGCCGCCTTCGGGCTGGACGAGCAGGCGGTGCTGAGGGCCCTGAGCGCTCAGAACGCTGTCAGCCCCGCCGGAACAGTGCGCCTGGCGGACGACAAGATCGCTCTGCGCGTGAGCGGCAGCTTCGTCTCCGAGGAGAGCCTACGGACCATGACGCTGCGGGCGAACGACCGGTTCGTGCCGCTGACTGAGCTGGCTACTATCCGGCGTATCCCGGCCGACCCGCCATCGCCGCAGTTCCGCGTCAACGGCGAGAAGGCGCTCGGCGTCGCCATCTCCATGGCCTCCGGCGGCAACCTGCTCGAATTCGGACAAGCGGTGCGGGACCGCATGGACGAGGTGAGGAGGGCGTTGCCCCACGGCATCGAGATGCTCCAGGTCGCCGATCAATCTACCGTTGTCAAGCAGGCCGTGAGCGGTTTCCTGAAGGTGCTGGCCGAAGCGATTGCGATCGTGCTCGCTGTCTCGTTCCTCTCGCTCGGCGTCCGCGCCGGCCTCGTCGTCAGCATCTCGATTCCCTTCGTCCTGGCTCTGACCTTCATCGGCATGGAGCTGACTGGCATTGGCCTGCAGCGCATCTCGCTCGGTGCGCTGATCATCGCCCTTGGCCTGCTCGTCGACGACGCGATGATCACTGTCGAGGCGATGATTGGAAAGTTGGAGGAGGGCTGGAGCCTCAAGCGAGCGGCGAGCTTCGCCTACGACTCGACTGCCTTTCCAATGCTGACGGGCACGCTGGTGATGATCGCCGGCTTCATCCCGGTCGGATTCGCCGCTTCGAGCGCGGGTGAATACTGCTATTCGATGTTCATGGTGGTATTGATCTCGCTGTCCGCATCCTGGGTGGTCGCCGTCCTTTTCTCGCCCTTGCTCGGCACCTTGCTCCTGCCGAAATCCTTACCGAATCATGGCCATGGCAACGGCCGGATCATGGGGCTCTACCAGCGTGCCTTGTCCTGGGCCCTGGGACATCGCGCGATCACGCTTGCCGCGGCTGGCGTCGCCTTCGCGCTGTCGCTTGTCGCCTCGGGCCAGCTCGAACAGCAGTTCTTCCCGCCCTCCGACCGGCCGGAGCTCCTGGTCAGCCTGACGCTGCCGCAGAACGCGTCGCTGGAGGCGACGGAGCGGGAGGCGCTGAAGCTCGAGAAGCTGCTCAAGGAAGACCCCGGTGTCGATCTGTTCTCGACCTATGTCGGTTCCGGTGCGATCCGCTTCTACCTCCCTATGGAGGTGCTACTGCAGAACGACAATGTGACCCAGGCGGTGGTGGTGACCAAGGGCATCAAGGAGCGTGACGCACTGCAGGCCAAGCTCGCCGGGCTGTTCAAGACGGAGTTCCCAGGGCTCATCGCGCGGGCGACACCTCTCGAGCTCGGCCCGCCGGTTGGCTGGCCCCTCAAGTACCGCGTCACGGGGCCCGACCAGAGCAAGGTGCGCGACCTGGCCGGACAGCTCGCCAACCTGCTCTCGACCAACACGGATACCCGCGAGGTGCATCTGCTGTCGGGCGAGCCGCAACGGAGCGTCATCGTCGCCATCGACCAGACGCAGGCACGGGCGCTGGGGCTTTCCTCCGAGGAGATCGCCAGTGCCATGGCGTCGATCTTCTCTGGCACGACCGTGACCACCGTGCGCGACCAGGATCGTCTCGTTGACGTGATCGTTCGCGCGCAAATCGGTGAGCGCACGAACCTCGCGACCCTGGCCAACCTGCAGATCCGCTCGGCCCAGGGGCTTGCCGTCCCGCTGTCGCAGATTGCCAGGCTCAGCTACGGCGTCGAGGATCCGATCATCTGGCGGAGGCAGCGTCTCCCGCTGGTCACCGTTCAGGGCGACGTTCGTGAGGGCGTCGAGGCGGCGACCGTCGTGCAGGCGCTCGCGCCCGCCGTCGCGCAATTTGCCGCCGGCCTGCCCAAGGGCTACAAGGTCGAAACCGGCGGCGCCGTCGAGGAAGCCGCGAAGGGGAGCGCCTCGCTGGCCGCCGTACTGCCGGTGACCGCACTCGTGATGTGCGTGCTGCTGATGCTGCAGCTGCGCAGTTTCTCGCGGATGTTCCTCGCCCTGGCGATGGCACCGTTCGGCCTGATCGGAGTGGTCCTGGCCATGCTGCCGACCGGAACGCCCATGGGCTTCGTGGCGCAGCTCGGCGTCATCGCCTTGGTCGGCATGATCGTCCGCAACGCCATCATCCTCATCGAGGAAGTGGACATCAATGTCGGCGCGGGCCGGTCGCCACGCGAGGCCATCGTGCACGCCGCGACGCACCGGGCACGCCCCATCGTGCTGACGGCCTGCGCGGCGATCCTCGGCATGATTCCCATCGCGCCGCAGATCTTCTGGGGGCCGATGGCCTTCGCGGTGATCGGCGGGCTCGCCATCGCGACGGTCGTGACCCTGACGGTCCTCCCTTGCGCCATTTCCCTCCTGCTGCAATGGGAGACAGGTCGGTGCAGTCGGCTAGAGCCCGAGCCCTTGCAACATACATAATCGGGCATCAGTTTCGGCACAGTGTTCAGACATGATTGGCAGGTCTCACTGTGCTGCATCTGATAACCCTGACCCAGAAATGCTTTAGGCATCAGCTTTGGGAGGATCCAGTTGAAAAGTCGGCACCGTCCCGGCTTCCTCGCGCGGAGCCGAAAAACCGATTGATGCGTTGCTACGGGAAATCTGGAGTAGTCAACCCTGTTGCTCTGTCTACGGCACGTTGCCGTGACTTTGCCAGGGCTTGGGAAACCGGCGATGTCGGTCTCGCCGCGCTCGGACCAATCTACGGAGTCGAGCACTGGCGTAGGTTGGTGCGGGCGGCGTTACGCTGGAGCGATGCGTTCATCCAAGCCGATAGACGTCTTGCTCGTCCACCTGCACCCGCCCGTCGGCCAGAAGTTCGACCAGGTGCTGCGAAATCGTGCGGGTCTCGGCGTCCACGACCCATGCCGCCTCGAACCCCGGCGGATAAAGCATCCGGCGCTCTACCAACTGCCCCAGCGTCTTCGGTGATTCACGCAACCATGCCAGAAGCCGCTGCTCGCGCTCATCGAGCACTGCCGTGTAGGCGGCCAGGTCCCGCAGGAATCGCGCTCTCTCCGTGTAGACGCCGCGATGGTGGGAGGTGACCCAGACCTTGGCCGGAATTTCCGGCAACCGAGCCAGGCTGCGGCGGAAGTCACGAAGGTTCGAGCAGGCATCGCCGTAGTACGGGCCGAAGCCGGTCAGGTCGATATCGCCGATGAAGGCAATGCCCTCCGGTTCGACCAGCAGAACCGAGTGGCCAGCGGTATGGCCAGGCATGTGGAATGCCCGGATCGTCGACTGGCCGACATTCCAGGACATGCCGTCCTCGTAACCCTGTGCGTCGGGTCGTGGTGTATAGAAAAAATCTCGCTGGAACTTGTCCAGCGTCTGCGAGATCTGGAGCTCGTCCGTCATGCCAAAGGCTGCAGCCATGCCGCTCCAGCTACGCGCTGCCTGCAAGTCGGCTTCGTGCACGTACACCCTGGCGTCGGGAAGGCGGTGCAATCCGGCCATATGGTCTTCGTGCACGTGGCCCATGACCACCAGTTCAGTGGCGTCGAACTCGGGGCCGATGTAGTTCGAAACGATGGGCGTGTCGAAGGCCGCACGCGTGTCGGAGCCACGGATGAGCACCTGGTTACCGTCGGGATACTTCCCGCTCTTCTCGCCGAAGAAGACAGAGACGCGGCCGAAATCGAGACGTCGGATGCATTCCCGCAAAGCGGAATGGGTTACTGCAGGAGCCATGGCGAATTTCTTCCTGAGCTGGCAATTCTTCTGTGAAGCCCCATGCGGGGATGCGATGGGACGGCGGCCTTACACTACGCCAGTCCCATCGACAACAGGTCCGGTCAATGGCCTGCGCTACCCAATGCGCGAGCAATGTCACAGGCAGCCTTGGCGCCAGTCTCGATGGCACCCTCGATACCACCGACACCTATCGCCGCGATGTCCCCGCCTGCGAAATGGATTCGGCCGTGGGGCCTTCGCATCTGTGGAACCACCTGGGTCAGGTTGCCAGGCCGGTGATGAACCCATCCGCCTTGTGAGAAGGGATCGCTTGCCCAGTCATGCCAAGCGGTTTCCAGCACTTCGATATCCGGGACGAAGACCCGCAGTGCGCGTTGTACGGCCTCAGGGTCATTGCCATCAAGTGCCGACGCATCCGAGCAGAAGCACACCACTAGCGTGTCGCCATTGTGGCGCCATTCGGCCCGGGCGGTACTGATGGGATGCTTGCCGACCGGGGCGTGGGCGAGAAAGGCCTCGATCTCGCCCTTGACCCTCGCCCAGATCTTGCTGGGCTTGATCGGGTGTTTCTGCTCGATCATGGCACGCACAGGTTGAGCAAGCGGCGGTTCGATGGAGACGTCGTCCAGGGTGTTGAGAGGGAGTGCCACGACGGCATGCCGCGCCCGGATACGCTGCCCGTCACGGGTGGTCACTATGACTTGGTCCCCGTTGTCCTCGACCGCAGTCACCGGCGTGCTCAGGAGGAGCTCGGCCTTCGAGTCGGCGGCCATCGCGTTGAGCAGTCGTCCGGTTCCACCGTCGATCGGCCAGTGCCCGGCCACTTCCATGAAGGCTTTCCAGTCGCCGAAATAGATCGCGCTCCAGAGCAGGAACTGGGCAAGCCCCTGTTCGCTCTCGGAGCCGATTAGCGTCGCCATTACGTTGACCAGGAGATCACGGTCATAGGCGGAAAGGTTCATCGAGTCGATCCGGTCGCCGATGGTTTGCTGGTCAACCGCGCTAACGTTGCAGGCTTCGATGCGGTCCACCCGTGGAAAGTGCGCACGTGCATCGGCGAAGCACCGGGTGATGAGCGGGTCGGTCAACCGGGTGAATTCAGCCGGGGTTCCGCAGTGCACCTCGCCATCGGCCAGCCAGTAGGCTTTGGCAATCGGCAGGGGTGTCACCAGGCCGATACCGTAGCGCGTGAGTTCACGCCAGACATGCGCCTGGGTCCAGTGTACGTAAGTGCCGCCCAGCTCCAGCGGGCGGCCGAATGCTTCACCCAGATGGGTGCGGCCGCCGATGCGCTCGCGTGCTTCGAGCAGCACCACCGAGTGGCCTGCGATGCTCAGGTCGCGGGCCGCGGTCACACCGGCAAAACCGGCACCGATCACGGCGACGTCGTACAGATCTGTCATGTGAGTTTCTCTACGTGGAGAGGAGATGAGGGGCGAGCACCGCTCAGGCGGTGCGCACTTTGCGATTGAGGCGTTCGTCCATCCGGTTGGCTGCGGCAAATGCCCCGTTGACGGCACACCAGCGCAGCGGCTCGGGCAATGTCGATGGCGTTTCGTGGTGCATCAGCATCGTCAGCAGTGGGCTCTCGATGCCTCGAATCCGCTCGGCGAGCATGTGTCCGACCAGACCCTGGGTGCCGAGACCATGACCGGAACATCCTGCGGCGTAGTAGATGTTCCGATTGGCCCCGGTTGTGCCGATGACGGGCAACGTATCGTTGGCAAAACTGATGTAGCCGCTCCAGCAGCTCCTGATGGGGATGCCCTTCAAGGTCGGGAAGCGTTCATGCAAAGCAGCCCTCAGCGCCTGATAGTGACGGTGCTCAGGCTCACTCGGTGTCTTTGAACCGTAGGCGTAGCGCAGCCGTTTGGTGGTCGACACGAGCGTATTGCGGGCCGTCAGGCGGTGACTTTCCATGGTCCAGTGCGCGGTCGTTATGCCTTCGCGTCCTGGCCAGCGCAGTGCCGCCAATTGCACCGACGAAAGAGGTTCCGTCTCGATTGCGGAGACCCGCAACGGCACCACCTTGTTGGCGAGCAGACCGAGCTGCGGCGTATAGGCGTTGGTGGCGAAGATCAGCAGCGGTGCGCTCGCGCTACCGCGCGGAGTGTTCACCTTGATGACCGGACCTTCGGTGTATGACAGCAGTGGCGTGTTCTCGTGGAGTTTCACGCCCGCCCGAATCGCCGCACGCCGCAGTCCCAGGACGTACTTGCCTGGATTGAGCGTGCCGCCGCGTGGCACGTAGCTACCGAACAGGAACGCTGGCGGGATGCCGCGCGCGCGCATATCGGCCTGATCCAGAAACTCCGAAGCGCAGCCGAGCTCGGCGCCGATCTGCATGTTTTCGCGCAACCGCCTTTCCTGGGAGGGGTCGATGCCTGCACGGATCAACCCCGACTGAAGGTAGTCGCAGTCGATCTCGTACTCTTTGAACTTCGCTTCGGCGAAAGCGACGCCTTCCTCGTAGAATTGGACGACCTGTCTCGCTTTTTCGGTGCCGATCTTCTTGAGGAAGAACTCGTATCCGAGCCCTTGCCCGCCAGCCAGATAGCCCGCGTTGCGACCGCTCGCGCCGAAGCCGGCGAACTCACGTTCGAGGACGACCACGCGGGCGCCTTGCCTGGCCAGCTCCAGGGCTGCGCAAAGCCCGGCCAGCCCAGCGCCAACGATCACCACATCTGCGGTGACGTTGCCCACGAGATCCGGCTGCAGGTCCTTCGGCTTCTCTTCCCATCCGCCGAGGGTTCGATACTTGTCATCGAGTCGGGTCATCATTCTGCCTCTTTTGAATGTTTCAGCGTGTACGCTTTGCCTGGCCACACTGCCCAGGCCACGGTCACGCTGGCGAGCGCGGCCTCAGGCAGCGCAGCGACGTACAGATCGGTCATGAAAGTTTCCCTCTTGAGACGGGCAGGTGGGGGGCCAGTGTTCTGCTTGCTCCAGAGCCCGGCTGCGAACCGTTGATAGCGCCGAGCTCCTGGCCAGTGACCAGGTCGAGTGAACGCTTCGTGGTACGAGGCCCATAGAGGACGACGGGGATGGCGAAGATGATGTAGCAGGCCGCTGCGGTGAGCATCACGCTCTCGATACCCCCGGCGGAGAAGAGCGTTGCGCCCAGGACACCGGAGGCGGCCCCGCCGAACCGGCCGCCGGACATCACGATCCCGCTGCCCAGGGCACGCAATTGGGTGGGAATGGTTTCTGGGATATAGGTGTAGTAGGCGTTGACGACGAGCCCGGTAATGATGGCAGTAGCCCCGCCTGCGATTATGACCACCGAGCTGTTGGTCGAGAGACCGAGCAGCACGAGCGGTATCGCGCTGAGGATGGAGGTGGCGAGGATGGTTGTCTTGCGCTCGAACCGGTCCAGGAACAGGTAGGTGAGGAACGGTGTGACGCAATAGACCAAGTTCCAGACGAACATGGTCTGGTATGCATCGTCCTCGGAGTATTGGAGGCCATGGATGAGTGCGTAGACACCCCAGTTCGCAAACAGGTAGTAGGCCAGGCTCGAGCCGAAATAGCCCAGGGTGACGACGGCCATGGTGCGCAGCACGGCCTTGTTTCTCAGGAGCTGCGGTAGTGAAGGCTCCTTGATCCTTTCCAGGTTCGCTACCTGTGGTTCGCTCAGCGGGCCGTTGCGCAAGGCCCGTGCTTCCAGCTTGCGGACGATCTTCTCGGCGCTGTCGATCTGCCCCCGCGAGATATACCAGCGGACCGATTCCGGCAGGACGAAACGCACAATGGGAGCGATCAGCAGACCGACACTGCCTGCGATGAGCAGGTAGCGCCAGGCATTGGGGCCCCCATGGGGTAGAACAAACATGGCGAGTGCCGCCGCCCCCACTCCGGAGACCACGAACCCCAGTGTCACGATGGACACGAAGCGGCCACGTGCCTTGCTCGGAAACATCTCTGCGATGTACACAAGCAGGACCGATGTGGCCGCTTGTACGCCGATACCCGTAACCACACGGGAGATCAGCATGATCTCGAAGTTCGGTGCGAACGCTGTCGCCAGTGCTCCCAAGGAGTAGAGGACAGTGGACCAGACGAGGACCGAACGGCGTCCCCACTTGTCCGAGAGCCTTCCTCCCACCAGCGCTCCGATGACCATTCCCACGAAGAAAGCGCTGCTGATGACGCCGATCTGCTCCAAGCTCAGGTTGGTGTGCGTTTTGATGGTCGGTATCGAGTAGGCGAAGATGGCGTTGTCGTAGTACTCCAGCATAAGGTTGGCCGCGAGTAACAGAGCCCAGACGTAGTGAGTGGCCATTACCGGCAGGCGGTCGAGGCGCGCCGTCAGGTTCAGCGGGTATTCGGGGGGGGCGGATTGCTCCGGGCCGTCAAAGCGATTCATGTTCGTCTCCATCAGCGTTTTGTATTTGTTCTGTTGTCTTCTTGATGAAGCTGCACTGACGCGCGGTTGCGGACGTTGAGGCGCCAGCAATAGCGTCAGTGCGTCAAAGCGCTATTCAGCGGCTGCCTCATAGGGCAGCATCAGTCGGTACCGCTGCCGGCCACTGCGACGACGCGGATTTCTATCAGGAACTCGGGGCGGGCGAGCTGGCTGACACCGATACCTGTCCACGAGGGAAATCGCTCGGGGATGAACTCATCCTTGACCTTGATGAATTCCTGGATGTCGCCCCGGAGATCGGTATGGAAAGTCATCAGCTCGACTATGTCGGCCATGCTGGCGCCCGCAGCTTCGAGGACGCTTTTCACGTTGTCGAACGCCAGCCTGGCCTGGGCCTCCATCCCTTCACCCACGGCCTGCGTGAGCCGATCGACTCCCACCTGGCCGGAGGCCCAGATCAGATCACCGACACGGGTCGCTTGTGAGAAGTGAAGCCGGTCGTAGAGTTCCTGGGTGTGTGGCGGGTTGATCATCTGTCGATTCATGGTCGAGATACTCCTTGCGATGTTCAGTCAGATGATCTGGCGGAAGATGGGCGAGCGGAACGGTTCGCCCTCGTTGAGCTTGGCCATCTCTTCGGAGAAAAGGACGCCGTTGCGTGCGTATTTCGGGTTCGATGTCGGCAGGCAGCGGAACCTGGCGTCGTCACCGAAGAAGCGCAGCACCAGCGTGTGGCGGTCCGGGCAGTCGGCATCGACAGCGGCCCCCCCGTGTAGCGAGTGTGGGTGAAGCAAGACGACATCACCCGGCGTGATCGGCCACGAAAGCACGTCCCAGGCGTTGGGGTCTTCCGCGAGGTCCTTGTCGATGTGCGGCAGGCGGGGCAGGGAGCCGTCACCGTAGAGCGGGTCAGTCGGATCCTCTGCATTGGCGAAGCTGGCCCCGTCGTACTGGATGCCGCGGTGTGAACCACGCACGATCTCCAGGGAGTTCTTCTTGGGGATCTTGTGGAAGGTGATCCAGGCATTGCCCCAGTGCTCCCCGGCCCAGGGCAGGTTCGCGGTGTCCTGGTGCCACGGCCCGCGACCGCTCTTGCCTCCTTCCTTGGCGAACACTTCCTCGGCGAAGTACCAGACATGCTCCGAGCCCCAGAGCTCCTGGAACAGCTTGCCGAGCGGGAGCGCCATCACCAGGTCATCGTACTTGTCCTTGACGGCCGGGTTGGCGTTGTCGATGTGGGTCTGCAGCTTGGTCCCGTCGAGCGCCTGGAACTTGTACGGCCCCGGGTTGGCGACATTCCACTTGAACGCCTCGTAGCACTGCGCCAGTTCCGTTTGGTCGAGGCAGTTCTCGATGAGGACGGCGCCGTCGTTGCGAAAGGCTTCGCGAATCGATTGATCGATGAGCATGAGGTGTCTCCTTCTATTTATTTGTCGGGGTGGAGCCAGACTCCCAGACATGACCTGGCGAGGTGAATGCCTCCAAGTGGGTATTTGCCATTACCCCCCTGCAGTGCCGGTCTGGGGGGCATCACGCTGGCGCCGGCCGGGGGCCGTCGTTCTTTCCGGCTTCGGAGAGGCGTAGTAGTCCGGCAGGAAGATGTTCAGGCCGTCAGTCGGGTGCGCTGTGATGGAGCATCTTTCTGAGCCGTGTCGACGCCCTTGGGCGACGGCGTGCGACAGCCCGTGATAAGCGAGGTGGGGTAGTTGGCCAGGGCGTCCGCGATGCGGTCGCCCGACACGATGGCCGGGCTCAGGCGTGTCGGCGAAGTCGATTCCGTTGGGTCAGAGCAAAAGCCCAAGGGCTTTCGCACGGGCCGTCGCCATCGTCCGGCTGCTGACTTTCAGCTTTGAATTGATGTGCTTGGCATGGGTTTTGACGGTGTAAGGGGAGAGCGAGAGGATTTTTGCGATCTCGAAGTTGGAGTAGCCCTTGGCGATCAGGCTGAGTACTGCCAACTCGCGCCGGCTCAGCAGCTCGATCTCCGGCGCTGGGGCCGTCTGCAAGTCTGCGACCGGCCCCGCTTGCAGGCTGGACCCCATGGCTTCCAGATGGGTTCCCATGAGCAGGTTGTGTTGGCCTTGGCTTATGGCCATGGCGGCAGCCGAGGCCAGGAGCCGTTCTGCCTTGTGCAGATCCCCCCTCAGGCGGACAACTTCAGCCAAGGCATGCTGGGCCTGGCAGACGATGATATTGAAAGCATTGCCCTCGGCGCGTTGCAGCAGTTGGTCGAGCAGCGTGTTGGCCTCGCCGAAAGAACCCCGGGAGCACAGCACTTCTGCTTGAAGGAAACCCGCCAGGGCGTAAAGGTCGGGGTAGGCACTGGGCGGTGTGAGGGCATGCTCACCTTCGTACTGCTCACGTACGCGGGAGAGCAATCGGGATGCCGATTCGTAGTGATTGGCCTTCATCCAGATCCTGGCGGTGCACAGGTCGAGGACGCCTCTGTAAATCACTTCGGCAACGTTCCAGGAGTGCATCAGTCGTTGCGCATCCGCTAGTCGCTGTTGTGCAGTTGCGAAGTCGCCATTGTTGGCATCGAGCTGCGCAAGTATCGCCGGGGCGTGGCAAGCCACCGGATTACGGCTTGCACAGGAGAGCAACAGACCTTCTTCCAAGGCCTCGCGAGCCTGCCGCTCTTGTCCCGTCAGGATCAGGAGCCAGCCGCGCCGGATCAACGCCGCACCTTGCAGGAGTGCCGAGCCCGGGCCCTGGACCAATAGTTGATCGAATTGGTCCAGGGCCTGCAGGGCCCGAGGCAGATTGCCGGCCAGTTCCTCGATCAGCACTTCGTCCAGTATCAGCAGGCACTCGAACAGCGTTTCTCCCTTGCGGCGGGAAAGCTCGATACCTTGGTGTTGAAGGCGCTTGGCCGTCACGACGTCACCCATGGTCAGGCTGGCACGCGTCAGGCACGAGAAGCAGAGAATCATCTGCGCCCAGCGCTCATTTCTCGCGAGGCGGTCCAGAGCTCGGCATCCAATTCTCTGCGCCTCCTGCGCGTGCCCCTGATGCAGAGCCAGCTCGGCGCTCAGGGCAAGGTGCAGGTCGAAGTCTTGCTCTGCGATGAGCTGGATGGTGCGCTCGGCCTGTTCCAGGCGTCCCCCTAGCAGCAGGGCCCTGGAAACGACTTCCAGAGCTTGCGGGTTCTGCTCGATCCAGGCGATGCCGAGCTGATCGATACCTTCCAGGAGGTAGTTCAGGTTCTGCCCGATGAGCAGCTCCCGTGTGGCGATCTGGCCCATTGAGACCAGCCCGCGTGAGGCGTCCGGGATGGCCAGCGCGTAGCGGAAGGCTTCGACGTGGGCGCCGGCCAGGTGCAGCCATTGGCTAGCGGCGAGCAAGGGAGGGGCCTGGTCGGGATAGCGCTCTTGCAGAAGTCGCTTGAGCGGTGCGAACAGAGTGAAGTGGTCCGTGGAGCCCGGTAGACGACGCAGGAAAACCTGCTCGCTACGCAGCTTGCGCAAGGCCATGGGATCATCGGCCAGGAATGCGCAGAGCGGGCCGTCGACGAATGGCGCATGGGCGATGACGCGCAGAAGAGAGAGCATCTCCTTCGGCAGGTGCTCCAGGACTTCGCTGTCAAGATAATCCTCTACCAGTGAATTGCGATGTAGCAGGCCGAAGGGCCTGTCGACTCCCGACCGCAGAGACAACAGGTGCAGACTGATGCCTGCTATCCATCCGTCGCTCTGTCGCTGTAGTTCCACTGCGGAGATACGTCGGCTCAGCTTCAGCTGAGAGAGCAGCAGCTTTATCTCGGCTTCGGTCAGCGCCAGTTCCTCTGCACCCAGCAGGGTGAGTTCGTCGGCCAACAGCCACCTGCCGACTCTCCAGGAGGGAAGTCGACGTGTGCAGACCAGCCACTGGAGTGTGGTTGGGCAGTGCTCGAACAGGTGCTCGAGCCATTTGTCCGTGGTTTTCTCCGGGCAGTAGCCATCCAGCACGACGAGGCCCTGTTTCCGGTGCTTCAGTACTTCTTCCACCGATGGCGACAGTTCATCGAGGTCCAGGGCCTCGGCGAACTGGGCACGGAGATTCTCAAGGCCTTTCTCAGCACTGTGCAGGTCGAGCCACACCACTGGGCAATGAGGCAGACGTGCAGCGAACTGTCGGGCCAGTTCGCTCTTGCCGAACCCCGCCGGAGCGCAAAGCAGGCGAATGCGTCGACCAGAATCCAGGTTCTCCAATAGGCGAGGGCGCACAAGCAGGCCGGGCGCCTTCGATACTTCATCAGGATGGGTCATGTTTTCTGCTCGCCTGATTCCTGGTTGAGAGGGTGTGAGAGAGTCCTGATGACAGCATTCATACCACCATCCCGGCACGTGCTTCAGGAGAAACGCGCCGAGTGGCAATGCTTCCACTCGTCATTCATCTGGGGTTGCTTGATCCTGAGTTCCGTCCAGGGCGTTCCGCCCCGGACGGGTAAAGTCTCAACGGACCCCGCTCTTGCGCAGCGCCGAAGGCGTGAAGTCGCTCATTCTTGCCGTGAACCCATACTCCATGCTGCGATCTTCCTCGTTCTTCATGCCCAGCGCGACATAGCGGCCGGCCAGCAGGTCGTACAGCACTTCGAGCGTGTAGCCCATGTGCTGTTGGTTGAAGTAGTGCTTGGCATGGCCTTCGCCGACACGCCAGAGCTGGCCACGACCGTCGTAGTGCTCGGACAAGGCAATTTGCCAGCTATCCTCGTCCACGTAGAACACGCGCTTGGCGTAGATGTTGCGCTGTCCTTCGCGCAGGGTGGCCTCGACCACCCAGACCCGGTGCAGCTCATAACGGGTCAAGTCCTGGTTGATGTGCCCAGGCTTGATGACTTCGTCATACCTGAGCGCAGGCGAGTCCAGCTCGTAGCTGTTGTAGGGGATGTACATCTCGCGCTTGCCCAGAAGCTTCCAGTCATAGCGATCCATCGCGCCGTTGAACATGTCGTGGTTATCGGTGGTGCGCAGGCCATCGGAGGCGGTGCCTGGCCCGTCGTAAGCGACCTGGGGCGCGCGTCTTACGCGGCGCTGACCGGCGTTGTAGACCCAGGCCAGGCGCGGCTCCTTCACCTGGTCCAGAGTCTCATGGACGAGCAACACGTTGCCGGCCATGCGCGCGGGGGACGTGACCGTTTGCTTGAACAACTGCAGCAGATTGCGCGCGCGCTGCGGGTCGATGCCCTCCGCCAGGGCCGGTTCGACGACCTCTTCCTCGAGGTGAACCATGGTGTACTGGCCGTTTACCTGGGGGGTGGCCTGGGTGATCCAGCGTCGGAAATTGCCACCTAGGTAGCGGGTCTGGTGGTTCCAGATCACCTCCGTACCAGTCCTGGGCTGCGGGAAGGGATAGTGGCCAGTCGTGAAGTTCTCGATGCTCAGACCATCGGCGCCGAGTCGGACGACCTTGGCATTGGTCTCAGCGGCATCGTACATGCGTTGTGGCAGAGCCAGGGTGCGGTGGCTCGGGTAGACCGGCAAGCGGTAGGTTTGCGGATAGCGACGCAGCATTGCCAGTTGGCCTTCGCTCAGGTTCTTGCGGTATTTCTCGGCGCTTTCCGCAGTGATGACGAACAGTGGCTTTTCCCCGGTGAACGGATTTGCCTGGAAGCCCCTGTCATTGACACTCGCCGCATCGGTCGGCAATCCGCCGGTCCAGGCCGGGATAGTGCCCTCCTGATTGCCGATCTTTTCAGCCCCCAGAGGCGTGAGGCCGATAAGGTCGGCAGCGCCTGCAGAGGCGGTCGACAGGGCTATGGCCAGGACGTAAGCGGGCGACCAAAAGTGCTTTTTCATGGCGTTATCCTTGAATTAGAAGCTGGCGCTGAAACTGACAGCGACGTAGTCACGATCGGTGTTGGGGTTGTATCGCCCGTCGAAGAAATCGACGTAGGAGAGCGAAGCGCCATAACGGTTCAGGTAGTTGGCGTTAAGCGCCAGGTACGCCGACTTGGAACCCTCATTGAAGTTGGGGCCGTAACCGTCGACATCATGGGACCAGGCAATCTCGGGAATGAGGTTGATGCCGGCGAAGACGTTGCTGTACTCAAGGCTGGCGGCCAGGCGATAGCCCCATGAGCTGCTGGTGAAGTAACCGTGCCCGTTGCAGAAGCGCGGATTGTCGGGGTTGAGCACGGTCTCGCACACGCCAGGCGTTGCGACCTCACCGTAGCCATAGATGGAGTCGCGGCCGAAGCGCAGCTCACCCGGACCACTCTTCAGGCCGTTGATTCGGTTGTAGGCCACCTCGCCCGCGAGAGCGAGGCGTTGCGCACCTGCGACCTGCTCGATCAAGTGGACAGCACCGAGTTGGAATTGAGTGACCGGCATGCGCTTGTAGCCGGCCAGGTCGGCGCCGGGGGTGAGGGGACCGTCCTGTATCACCTCCGGGCTCGTTGGGCCGAGGATCGAGTCCAGACCGAGGGCTGCGAAGGTCAGGTCGGTGCTATTGAGCGCCAGAGGCATGTTCGGCCGATAACTGATCTCACCGGTAACCGCAGTGGCGCCCAGGGTGGTCTGGAAGCTCAGACCATACAGGCGCATATCTTCGGGGTATTCGATGAAGTAACCGGTGTTGGGCGTGTTACCGATCAAGTTGGGATCGAAGGCCGGGTCGGCCGGGTCCAGCACAGCGCTGTTGACCAGGCTGTATACCGGCAATCTGCTGTGCAGATTCATGGCATAGAGGCCGATCTCGCTGTCGTTCAGCTGCGGGACGAACCACCGCAGGGCCACCCCGTACTGGCCGCTATCCCGGGCGTCGCGGTCTTTCAGGCGCGGAAGGAAGATGGTATTGGCGGGATCGAAGTCGCTGCCGGAAATCAGATTCTTGTCGTTGCAACCATCGGCGGCGACGTCAGTACTGGAGAAAAAGGTGCCGCAGTTGTCGATGACCGTCTTGGCCCACTCCAGCTGGTAGAAAGCCTCCATAGACAGGCTGTCGCTCAGGTCCTGGGCAACATAGAACATGTTGACAGGGATCAGCCCTTCCTTGATCTCCGCACCTGGGCGGCGGAAGGCCGCCACGTCGACAGGGTTGATCTGGTTGACGCCGCGGATGAACAGGTTCTCCCCCCAACTGACCACTTGCTTGCCCAGGCGCACGGTGCCAGCCAGGTCGTTGATCTCGAAGCCGGTGTAGACAAAGGTGTCGAGGAACTCTGCGCCGGAAGCCTTGGCACTGCGCGCACGGCCGTGGTCATCGATGTCGTAGAGGTGCTGGTGGCCGTCCTTCAGTTCGAAGTCGTACCAGTACTTCCCGCGCACGAAAAGGCCGGAATCACCGTACTTCAGCTCAAGATCATGGACCCCCTTGAAGATGCTGGAGATCACCTCGTGTTTCTTGAAGTTCAGTCGGCCATCATCGGCCGTCGTCGTCGATGACGTGCCGCCGTTGGCAATGCCAATGAAGTCCTTGTCCGGATCGCGCAGTCCCCAGCTGGTACCGATGGATAGGGTGCTGTCGAAATTTCCCTGGATATCCCCGACGTTGAAGCTCACGGCCTGAGCTTGGGAAGCCAAGAGCATGGTAACTATCGGAAGCGGTATGGACTGCCGCCATCTTTCTCTTGTTTTTGTTTTCATAGCGATTCCTGTGAAGTGGCGCCGGTTGGCGGCAGCAGATTCACAGACGGTGCTCGACGAGGTGAATGCCTCTTAGTGGGTATTCGCTAATACCCCCCGGCGCTGCCGGGCCACTTGGAGCGAGTCGCTCAGACCGACGTTTCGATGCGACCCGGTATATGAGGCAGAAGTCCCGCTCCTGCTCCAGACCTCAGGGTACGTCGCTATGCGCACCTGCTTGGGAATCGACTCCAGTGCCGTATCAAATCGCTGATACGCGCGACGCACCCTATCGGATCGACTTCATCCTGCTATCCAGTTCGCCACGAGAATCTTAGACGTGCAGATCAGGGAAGACTGATGCGGGAAAGTCTCCCATGGAGCGGGGTGATCTGTTTTGAGGAGGAGCACCGGTCGTTGTGGGCGTCCTTGCCCACATTGGCTGACAGCGAATCATCTGGCGTCCGGTTGCGGTGCCAATCCGGCCAGGTAATGCGCGATGGCCTCGAGCTCGTCGTCCGTGAGCATGCCGGCGATGGCATTCATCCCCTGGGTCGGGTCCTGGCGCTGCCCGTGCTTGAAGGCCCTCAACTGGTCCAGCAAATAGCCCTCACCCTGACCGGCGATGCGCGGGCCGAGAGGCCCACCCGAGAGGTTCTCGCCGTGGCAGGCGATGCATCCCTTGGCGGCGACTGTCGCCTGGCCGCTCTGCGTCCGGGCGCTGTCCTGTTCGGGAGCTTCGGTGGTGTCCGCTACCTGGCGGGAGAAGTAATCGGCCAGGGACTTGATCTGGGCATCGGTCAGGCTCGCGGCCAGCGGCCCCATCTGCGCGCTATGTCGCCGACCGGCGGCGAAGGCGTGCAGCTGGGCTTCGATATAGGGGGCTGGCTGGCCTGCAAGGGCCGCGTATTGTCCATCCCGGGGCTGTCCGTTGACACCATGGCAGAGCGCGCAGGAATCCTGGATCTGCGGCCAGGCGCCGCCGTTAGCCTCGTAGCCGGCGTAGTAGCGATCGAGGGCATCCATGAAGCGATAGCCCGCCAACAGTTCAGGTCCGACCACCGCTGCCGCCGCTGTGAGACCCGCCGCTACGGTTGCGGCGCCGATCAGAAATGCTCGTTTCATCGCGCGACTCCCAGGCCCTGGATGAATGTGTGGAGCGCCTGCAGGATGGCCTGGCGCCCGGAGCGGAGGGTTCCGAATATCTCGAAGTGATTTGCCGACCGGGGGTCATGCTCGATGCTCGCGGCGAGCGCCACTACGCCCGCCGCCGCCAGGGCGGTCCAGAGGGCAGTTGTGAGTTTCATCATGCTCTCCTCCCGGCTTTTGCCAGTGCCTGAAGTGCCTCCAGTGCGGCCCGGTGACCGGAGCGCACCGCGCCATCCATGCTACTGGCCCAGATATCGGCCGTTTCGGTGCCGGACCAGATCAGGCGGCCCACTGGGGGGGTAAGGTATTGGCCCCATTTCGTCAGGAAGCCGGGCGGAATCGAGGCGACGCAGGTCAGGGTCCAGGGATCGACCTTGCCCCAGTCGTGGTCGTGGAACTGGGTGGGCTGTAGCGCTTCCGTACCCAGGACCTGCGCATAGATGGCCGAAAGGGTGCTTTCCGCGCGCTGGGCGTCGTGGGGTAGCTGGGCGGTCCTGACGAAGGCGCTGAGGACGCCAACGCTGCCATCCGGGGGCGAGTTGTCGTAAGAGAGGATCAGCGGCCCGTCGGCCTGGGTAATCTGCCCGTTCAAACCCTGTTCGCGCCAGAACGGGCGCTTGTAGACATGCACGGTCTTGCGCATAGGGGCGTGGGACGGCCAGAGGCGTTGCAGCTGCGCGCGCCCTTCGGGAAGCGGCGGGTCGAAAACGATCTGATTGCACAGTGCCGGGTGCAGGGCTGCAATGATCTGCCGGGCGCGAAGGATGCCCTGGTCGGTGTGGAGTTCGACGACATCGCGGTCCCAGCCAACGATCCGGCGCACGGGGCACGACAGCCTGAGCTTGTCGCCCAAAGCTTCTGCCATCCGCGTGCTGAGGACCTGGGAGCCACCGACGAAGCGCGTTTCCTGGGCGCCGCCCTTGAACCCTTCGAGCTTCTCCATGCTGCAGTCGGCGGAGTTGATGAGGGAGAGGTAATGCAATAGCGCCAGGTTCGAGGGAGGCGTGCCGGTGGTCAGTCCGATGGAGGCATCGAAGCTGAGCCGCTGCTCGTTGCTGATTCCTTTTTGCGCCAGCCATTGCCCCACCGAGAGCTTATCGATGGCTGCTGCATCTGCCGCCGTCCAGGGAGCCTTGCTGGGAACACCCCGCGCCAGTCGATCGAGCTCTTCCACGATCGGTGAACTGGCGTTCTGGCCGCTAGAGAGGTCTTCCTCGTACTTGGCGCCGCCCACCAGATAAACGTTCTTGCCCTGGTAATAGGTGGGGAAGGTGTCCACCTCCAGCTCGCGGGCCAGGTCGAAGATGGCGGTCTGGCCCGGGCCGATCCATTGGCCACCGGCTTCGGAGATGACGCCGTTGCCCAGGTCGTGGTTGTAGGTGCGTCCACCCACCCGATCTCTTGCTTCCAGCACGGCGAAGGATTCGCAGCCCGCGCGTTGCAAGTCTCGAGCTGCAGTCAGGCCAGCCAACCCTGCGCCGATGATGACCACGTCGAGAGCCGCGTCCTGTCCTGCCCGCAGTACCTGGGCCGAGGCTCGTCCGCTGAGCGCTATCCCTCCCACCAGGGTCGCGCTTCCTATCGCCTGCAGGAGCAGGCGCCGCTGGCGCGCCGACAACGACAACTCATTGCTATCTGAATCCATCTTCGCCTCGGTCAATTCTGTTGTTTTAATTTAAATAACCATCGTTACGTAAAATAACTCACAACAGGTACGGTGCAAAGCGAAGAGTGGCAGCAAGCGTGAAGGGCAGGGGGGCCACGCCAGGCGCATGCCTTGGCGTGGTGGCTTGTGGACGAGGCTAGGGGCAAGCTGAAGAGCACTTTCACCTTGTCGGTGACGGCCTTGTCGACGTAGCCGATGGTATTTTCGCCCGCGGCGACTGGCGCGACCACTGCGGCGTCATCGGCGGAGTAGTGCAGCGCTTAGCTCAGAGGCGCGTTGTTCAGGGACTCCGTCTATGGTGCGCGTTTACGTGGGGTCGCGCCCATCCAGATGCGACCAGGCCGCATCGACTGCTCGCTTCTGCGAGTCGCTCAACCGTTCCAGGAAGAACAGCCGTCTTTTTTCCTCCTGGCTCGGTAGGGTGATCTCCGGCAATAGGCGCCGGTTGCGCTCCCGGGTCAGGTCGAGGCTGGGGGTGAAGTGCGTGGCCCTGGCGTTGCGTGCCGCATTTCCGGGTTGCAGCATGTAGTCGATGAAGCGGTAGGCCAGTGCCTTGCTGGGGGCATTGCTTGGAATGGCGAGGCTATCGATGAACATCAGCCCGCCCTCCTGCGGAATGTGGAATCGGAGTTCGCCTTTCTGGTTGGCCATGGAGGCTATACCATTCCAGGTGATGGCCGCGCATATCCGACCTTCGGCAAGCTGGCTCACCAGATCGGTGAAGCTGGCCGGGCCCAAGGGAATACCCAGGTCGCTGATCTCGCGAGTGGCCTTCTCGATGCCTCGTGCGCTCTGGCTGCGGAGGTTCCTGCCGCGGTAGTTGAGGTATAGAGAAAGGGTCTGCTCCGGTTCGTTGTGCAGGACAGCGCCACAGGACTTCAACCTGCTGGCGCTGGCGGGGTCGAACAGGAGGCTCCAGCTGTTAGCCACCGGCGCCTGCAATGCCCGGGCGGCCGCCCGTTCATGGATGACGAGTCCGGCAATACCCCACATGTAGGGCGCGACGTAGCGATCGGCTCGGTTCTTCGAGGAGAGCTTGGCGAGCAATTCGTCGCTCACCTCGGCCCGATTCGGCAACTTCGTCCGGTCCAGTTCGAGCAGTTTATGCGCCTTGATCAATCGCTCGAGCTGGAAGTCGGTGGGGACGATGACGTCGAAGAGCTTGCCAGACGCCAGATCCGCCTCCAGTTCGGCCGCGGTTGCGAACTGGCTGTACTCCACCTTGACGCCGGTATCCCGTTCGAAATCACGGAGGACTTCCGGGTCGATGTACTCCGCCCAGTTGTGCACCCGTACGACGTCCGCCGCGCTTACCTGCAACGCCATGAGCGTCAGCCAGATACTCAGCAGCAGCCTGATACAGGCTGGCGTTCCCCAATGGTCGTAACAGGGCAGTCGTGCCCCCTTTGACAGCGATTGTTCCTTGGTTCCCAGGTCCATCCTCGCCCTCACCACATGGTTGAGTTTTATTTATTATTTCATGTGTTACGTAAAATACATGAGTTTCGATTTCGTGCAAGGAAAAAAGCTGCGGGCGTGTGCAGGCAATACGGAGTACCCGGTTGGCGAGGCGTATTTAAGAGGGAAGGAGAAATGGGAGATGGGGAGAAGATGGGCCCCGTGCGGGACCCGTTGGAATGCGGATTACTGTGCTGCAGCCTTGGCTTTGGACAGGCGCTTGGTGGACTTGGGAGGGGAGATCAGGGTGATCAGCGCATTGAGCAGGGCCTGGCCGCGTTCCGCGCTGAAGCGCTCTGGCTCGATCGGCAGCATCATCAGCCAGCCGTCGCTGATGGCGCTGACCTGGTCGGCTAGCAGATCGGCAGGGATATCGTCGCGGATCTTGCCTTGGTTCTGTCCCTCTTCGAGCACTGAGGTGAACACTTCGCGGAAGCGTGCGTAGCGCTGCTTGATGATCCCGGCGAAAGCCGGCTCGTGACGGGCGTGGGTCAGCAGTTGCAGCCAGGCCAGCCAGTTGTCCGGCTCGTCGGAACTGATCCATTCCAGCCATTGCTCGATAAGCGACTTGATATCGAGCTGTTCGCGATTGATTTCCAGTAGCGCGTCCACCCTGTCGAACAGGTTTTGCGCCACGGCGCCGACCATTTCTTCCTTGTTGGCGAAGTAGTAGGTTACGGCGCCGGTCGTGCATCCGGCGTGTTGCGCTACCCGGCGCATCGACGCGCCGGCGTAGCCTTCCTGGGCGATCACCGTGATGGCCGCCGCCAGCAGTTCGGCCCGCTTGGCGTTGTGGTCGCCGACCGGTCGGCCCCGGCGCGCGACGGGTTCGGACTCGCTTTCACTCGTGCGTTGGGATACGGGTTGAGGGCGGGCTTTGGCGTCGGACATGGGGGCTCTGGAAGGTCGTCAGGTCAGTTTGAAGAGTCGCTGCCCGGCTGCAGCGACTGGTTGGTGCGCGGCCCAGCATAGGGAAATTATTGGAATAAAGCACTCCGGGAGCGCAGGGGTGACCGCCGATGCATCAGGTCACCCTGGCGATGGCCGCCTCAGTCGTTGGCGCGGAAGATCACCGGCGTGATGTTGGTGAACTTGGCAACATCACCTAGCACTTCCAGCGTCTTCGGCGAGGAGAGGGCTGCATCGATTGCCGCCTGGTCGACGAATCGCAGGATCACCATCCCGGCCAGGGGCTGCGGGCCTGAAGCCGGGAAAAGGACTTCTGCCGATTGCAGGCCGAACTCGCCCCAAGCGGCTTGCGCCAGAGGCAGGTGGGCGGACAGGTAGTAGTCCCGGTCGAAGGTAGAGTCGGTGGTCAGGGGGTAGCTCACGGTCAGGGTGGCCATGGAAAGTCCTTATGCGGGTTGTTAGGAACGTTTTAGTGGAATGGTCAGGCGTTTCCGCAACCTGCCACAGCCACCGCGCGGATCTCCAGGCGCAGCCCGGGCAGGGCCAGTTGCGAGATGCCTACTGCGGTCCAGGAGGGATAGCGATCGGGGAAGTACTCGTCCTTGACCTTCGTGAACGCCGGCATGTCGTCCTGGAGTTCGGTGTGGAACGTCATCAGTTCGACCACATCGGACAGGGTGGCGCCGGCCGACTCGAGGACGTACTTCAGCGCCTGGAACGCCAGGTGTGCCTGTTCCTCGATGTCTTTGCCCGGTGTCAGGGAGGCATCGATCCCGACCTGGCCGGATACCCAGATCATGTCGCCGACGCGGGTCGCCTGGGAGAAGTGGAAATTGTCGTAGAACACCTGGGTTGGTGGCGGATTGATGGACTGTCGCTTCAGGTTCTGGGCATTCATCGGCGGCGCTCCTTTCATACGAGTTGGCGGAAGGTCGGGTGGCGGAAGGGTTCGCCGGCGCTCAGGGTCGACAGCTGCTCAGTGAACAGGACGCCTTGTCTCGGGTAGCCCGAATCGCTGTGCCCCGGTAGCGGTTGGAAGGTGGCGTCGTCGCCGAAGAAGCGGAAGACGAAGGTGTGACGATCCGGGAAGTCCGCGTCGACCGGCGCGCCACCGTGGAGCGAGCCGGGGTGCAGCAGCACCACGTCCCCGGGCTCGGTGGCCCAGGAGAGAATTTCATAGGCGTCAGGGTTCAGCCGGCGCTCGGCTTCGACATCCGGGAGTCGGGGCAGGGCGCCGCCGCCATGCAGGGGCTGGGTCGGATCGTTGGGGTCGCTGAAGGTAGTTCCGTCGAAGCGCGGGCCGCGATGGGAACCACGGACAATCTCCAGCGCATTCTTCCGGGGAACGGACTCGAAGCTGATCCAGGCGTTGCCCCAGTGGTTGCCGGCCCAGGGCAGGTAGGACGTGTCTTGGTGCCAGAGCGTGCGGGAGCCGTGTCCGCCGGCCTTGAGGAACACCTCCTCAGCGAAGTACCAGACATTCTCCGAACCCCAGAGGTCGGCAAACAGCTGGCCGAGCGGCAGGGACGAAACCAAGTCCTCGAGCCGTTCCTTGGCGAGCGGATTGGCATTGTCCACATGAGACTGCTGCTCGGTTCCATTGAACATCCGGGTAGCGTGGGGGCCGTGGTTTTCCAAGGCCCAGTCAAAGGCCGCCCGGCAACGGGCCAGTTGCTCTCGGTTCAGCAGGCCCTTGATCAGGACCGCCCCGTCTTCCTGAAACGCCGTGCGTAGTTCGTCGTTCATGGTGCTGTCTCCTTTGAGGTTTTCTCTCGGATGAAGGGGAGACTAGCAGCGTGAACTAATTAACGCAACGAGTGTTATGTTAATGCTCAAAACCGAATAAGACCATCCATGGATTGCTTCAGATTACGTAGTTTTTGGTACCCAGGGGTGACAGCTTCTGGCCCAGGTTGTGTAAAAACGTTGGCATCGACCTTGCTGTGATTTGATGGATGCAAACTCAGGAGGGGCGGCCCATGAAGCGCTTTATCCAGGGAGAGCATCGAGGCCAAAGCACGCTGCTTCCCGAGAGCCTGGATGACTACTTAGCGGACACCAACCCGGTGCGGGTGGTCGATGTGTTCGTCGACGAACTCGACCTCGGCACGCTGGGTTTCGACGGTGTCGTCCCGGCGGAAACGGGCAGATCTGCTTACCATCCTGCAGATCTCCTGAAGATCTACATCTACGGCTATCTCAATCGCATCCAATCCGGTCGCCGTCTTGAGCGAGAGGCGCAGCGCAACGTCGAATTGATGTGGCTGACCGGACGTCTGATGCCGGATTTCAAGACCATCGCCAATTTTCGCGAGGATACCGATGCCGCCTGTTACGAGAAGTGCAGCGAGGACATTTGGACGCTCGACTTCATGTCCAGGAATGGGCGGCAACCTCGTCCATGCAACAATCACGGCCACAATGCCAATGAGAGCATTGACCAAGAAGATCCAGCGCCAATCGATCGAGACGAGCATACTCTGCTCCGTATCCTCGATAGAATCGCTCAATGCGCTCAGTCAGCAGGGCTGGGCGGTCTTCCGCCGGCGCCGTGTAGTAGCGCTGGTGTGGCGACATCACCTATGTCTGGGCGCAAGGCCGCTGGCACCACCTGGCCGCAGTGCTGGATCTGCATACGCGACGGATAATCGGCTGGGCATTCTCGGCCAAGCCGGATGCCGACCTGGAGATCAAGGCCTTGGGCATGGCCTACGAACAGCGCGGCAAGCCACAGCAGGTGCTGTTGCATTCGGATCGTCGTTCCGCACGTTGCCCACGGCCCGGTCGACCTTGAACCACTCGAAGGTGTCCGACAGTTCGCCCGGTGCGGCCAGATCGCGCGGAAGAACGGACCGTGGGCGACCTTCTTGGCGCGGGCGTTGATCAGCACGACGATCCGGCTGAAGGGCCCGAACGGGGCAATGCGGCCGCATATGGCCTGGCCAGTGTTGGAGAGGGAAGGGTAGACCACGGACTTGATCTTCAAAAAGAACCCCGCCTGGGGGGGAGGGTAGGCGGGGCTCAAGCTGGAGCTGATCCTTCAGCTGAGATTCACTGTGCTCCCGAGCTAGTGAAAATCTTGTGAAGCCCTGCTGGTCCTTTCCTGCATTACTTCGGGCGATAGGTCCAGAGAGAACCCAAGGCTCCGCAATTCCTTTCGATCGATCCGAACGCCTCTGGCGCATCAAATTGCTTCGAGCGCCATCCGTCGATGTTGGCTTGGATGAGCGCCCAGCAGTACCTGAGCAGGTCGACTGCCTCATCCATGCTTGATCCTCACTGCGCCACAATCTCCCGATACCGCCGCTGGTACTCCTCGTAGCTCAGGCCTTCGCGGTCGAGCTGATCGAGCTGCTGCCTTCGCGTGAGTGCGTGGTCAGTTGCGCGGGCAGCTGAGATGTTGGGTGCGATCTGGCTGGGCTCGGAAATGGTATTGGCGGATCGGATATCGTTGAGGATGCCCTTGGCAAATGCCCGGACCTGTACGTCTGTCGTCGCTGAGGCGATTCCTTCCCAGGCAGTGGAACTGGTGTTGTAACTTCGCTCCCCGTACTCCTTGGCCGTTTGTGCATCCAGGTAGATAACCCTTGCATCCACCCAGGCGTGCTCGGCTTCAGAATCGGACTCGAACTCGGACTCGGTGACATAGCGGAAGTCGTCCACTTTGATTACCAGGAGCAAGCCCGGAGCGGACGTGGTCGTAATGGGGCCGACTTGCTCGGTTACGGTATATCTGTAGGTCGAAGCTTCGCTCTGGATGGCCGCGTGCCAAAGGGATTTGAACTGATCCCAGTAGGCGTTCCTGAAAACGTGGTTGCCGGCCTTGAAGTTGACGATCAGTTGTGTACGGGAATCAGACGGAATCGCAAGTGGCGCTGCAGGCCGCTCCTCCGTTGTGTTGGCTGCGCATCCAGTGAGGATGAGGCCGGCTATTAGCAGCAAAATAACGCGCATAGTGACCTGCTTTTCGTTATGTGTTGGCTACAGCTTCATTTTCGCTTCTTTCACCACCCCAATGATCCTGCAGTTCCCCTTGATAGGTATCAGCGGGTAGGCCGGATTCAGGGGCTTGAGGTACAGCTGGCCTGCATCGCTGACCAGCTTCGTGAAGGTGGCTTTCTCTTCCTTGTCCAGCTTAGCCAACACCAGGTGCCCGGGCTGCGCCTCGATGCCGGTGTCCATGGTGCCGGCACTTACCACGCCGATTCTGTTGAAACTCATAAGAACTCCGGTGGGTTGCTTGCAGGCGAAACAGTTCACCGGGAGTTCACTAGATGCGCAGCATCAATGGCCCACCCCGGAGGGGGAGCGGGTCTTTTGTCGTCTTCATTTGAACGTGGGAAACCACGTCCTGAGGAGGTGGTCATGAGTCACCGGCTCTGCCTGTGACGACTCAAGTTGTCTGGCTAGAGCGACGGAGTTGACCAGGTAGGGTGTGCCGTGCGCACCAGCGGTTGAGCGTCGGGCAGGGGCCGATTCGGCAATCGGTGCGCGCAGCGCACCCTACGGTGGGCCGGGTGCCGGAGTGATGCGTCGAATGCGAGAGTAGGCCTCGCCCCCCGCTACGTCGGGCCGATCGGCCCTGCGTTGCTGGATGGCCGCTGACGTTGCGTCAGGGGTGGCCGGGAACAGGGGTTGTGGAGTGCAGGCTAACGCCCGCCCAGGCGGCTTTCCGATCCACCGGTTCGGTTCAGCTGTGCTGATCCAGCGCCGCGAAGCGTTCCAGCAGCCAGTCGCAAAAGCTGCGAGTGAGCGGGTCGTCCTGGCTGTCGCGGTGCACCAGCCAGCTCCAGTTCGGCCCGCGCACTCTTTGTTCCGCCATCGGCGCCAGCAGGCCCTGGGCATGGGCGCGGCCTGCCAGCAACTGGCTGACCAGGGCGATGCCCAGTCCCTGGCTGGCGGCATCCAGCAGCAGGCCGGGGTCGGAAAAATTCAGGCCCTGGCTCTGCTGGCCGACATCTCTCCCGCCCTGTACCTGCCAGTGGCTCCAGTCCATCTCGCGTTCGCCGTGCAGGGTGGTTCGTGCGCTGGCCTCCTGCTCGAGCACGCTCGGGTGGCAGGCGGGGTAGAGGCGGTCCTCCAGCAGCACGCGAAAGCTGCATTCGGCCTGGGCGCTGAGGTCGTCGCGCACGGCGATGTCGATGGTCTGGGTCGCCATGTCCGGCGCCTCATCGGTGGTCAGCAGCCACAGGTCGACCTGCGGATGCCGCCTGTGGAAGTCCGCCAGGTGCGGCACCAGCCAGTGGCGGGCGAAGGCCGGGGTAGTGTTGACCACCAGTTGGTTCGGTTTGCGGTACTGCTCCAGGCGGCGGATGCCCACGGCCAGTTGCTGCAACAGCGACTGGGTGGTGCTCAGCAGGTCGAAGCCGGCGTCGGTCAGCGCCACGCTGCGGCCGTTGCGGAAGAACAGTGGCTGTTCGAGGAAGCTTTCCAGGCTGCGGATCTGCTGGCTGATGGCCGACTGGGTGAGATGCAGCTCTTCGGCCGCCTTGTGGAAGCTGCCCAGGCGGGCGGCGGCTTCGAAGCCGCGCAGGGCGTTCAGCGGTGGCCAGTGTTTCAGCATGATTGATAAGTCCGCCTAATCAGAAGTCCGCAAAATCTATCGTTTGTTGGCATGTATTTACAGGCCTAGCATGCACGTCACGACCAGGGCCCCGGTTTTCAGTGATAACATAATCTTAACTGAAGGCATTTTTATGCAGATCAATGATGCGCAGAACGGCTGGCTCATGCCCGCCGAGTGGGCCCCGCACGCCGCCACCTGGATGGCCTTTCCGCACAACCAGGCGCTCTGGGAAACCGGTTGGGGCGTGACCCTAGCCGACGTGCAGGTGGACTTCGCCCGCGTGGCCAATGCCATCGCCCGCTTCGAACCGGTGAAAATGGTCGTCGACGCCTCGGCGGCGGCACGGGCCAGAGAGCTCTGCGGGCCGAACATCGAGTTGGTCGAACTGGCGATCAACGATAGCTGGTGCCGCGATTCCGGCCCGAGCTTCGTCTGCCATCCGCGCCTCGGCACAGCCGGCGTCAACTGGCGCTTCAATGCCTGGGGCGGCAAGTCCGCCTTCGACCTGGACGAGAGCCTGGCGCGGCGCATCCTCAACGGCCTTGGCCTGGAGTGCTTCGATACCGTGCTGACCAACGAGGGCGGCGCCATCCACGTGGATGGCGAGGGCACGCTGATCACCACCGAATCGGTGCTGCTCAACGGCAACCGCAACCCCGGCATGAGCAAGGCCGAGATGGAGGAGATCTTCTCGCGCCTGCTGGGCGTGAAGAAGACCATCTGGCTGCCGGGTGATCCGGACCATGTCACCGGCGACATGACCGACGGCCACGTCGATGGCGTGTGCGCCTTCGCCAGGCCTGGCGCATTGCTGGTGGACGCCACCCGTGACCAGTCCTCGGTATACGCCGAAGTGGTGCGCGAGAACCGTCGTGCCCTGGAACTCTCCACCGATGCCCAGGGGCGGCGCTTCGAGATGCTGGAGCTGTTCGAGGCCAGCGAAGCGGTGGACCAGGAAGCCGAGGTGTTCTGCGCGTCCTACACCAACTTCTACATTGCCAATGGCGCCATCATCATGCCGGCCTATGGCATTGCCGCCGACGCCGAGGCGGCGGCGACCCTGCGCCTGGCCTTCCCGGGACGGGAGGTGGTGCCCGTGCAGATCAACCACCTGGCCCATGGTGGCGGCGGCGTGCACTGCATCACCCAGCAACAGCCGGCCTGGCCGCTGAGCGGGGTGAAGCCATGAGCCTGCTGACCGTCGCCACCACCCAGTTCGCCTGCAGCTGGGACCTGGAGAGCAACCTCGACGAGGCCGAGCGCCTGGTGCGCGAGGCCGCCGCAAAGGGCGCGCAACTGATCCTGCTGCAAGAGCTGTTCGCCACCCCGTACTTCTGCATCGAGCAGGACCATAAGCACCTGGCACTGGCCGAGGAGTATGGCCGCAGCGCCGTGCTCAAGCGCTTCGCCGACCTCGCCCGGGAGCTGGGGGTGGTGCTGCCGCTGAGCTGGTTCGAGCGTGCCGGCAACGCCTTCTTCAATTCGCTCAGCGTGGCCGACGCCGATGGCCGCCTGCTGGGCGTGTACCGCAAGACCCACATCCCCAACGCCATCGGTTACCAGGAGAAGGAGTACTTCAGCCCTGGCGATACCGGCTTCCGCGTCTGGGATACCGCCTTCGGGCGAATCGGCGTCGGCATCTGCTGGGATCAGTGGTTCCCCGAGACGGCCCGTTGCCTGGCGCTGATGGGTGCCGAGGTGCTGCTCTATCCGACTGCCATCGGCTCCGAGCCGGGCGCCGCCGGGCTGGATTCGCGCGATCACTGGCAACTGGCCCAGCGTGGCCATGCCGCCGCCAACATCCTGCCGGTGATCGCCGCCAACCGCGTCGGCGAGGAGGTGGCGACCACCGACCCCAATCTGCGAATGCGCTTCTACGGCTCGTCCTTCATCACCGACCACAAGGGCAAGCTGCTGGCCGAAGCCGACCGCGACAGCAGCGGTGTGCTGGTGCAGCGGCTCGACCTCGCCGCCATGGGCGAGGAGCGCCTGAACTGGGGCATCTACCGGGATCGCCGCCCGGAAATGTATGGGCCGCTGCTGGGGCTGGATGGCCGTCAAACCCACCAACGCTGGCAGCGCCAGGGAGCCTGAAGATGAACGCCATCAAGAAGCTGTTGATCGTCTCGCTGGGCCTTGGGCTGGGCTGCGCGCAATTGACCGCCCAGGCCGAGGACAAGGTCCTGCGCCTGTACAACTGGGCGGACTACTTCGCCCCGGACACCCTCGACGCCTTCACCCGGGAGACCGGCATCCAGGTCATCTACGACGTGATGGACAGCAGCGAGACGCTGGAGGCGAAGATGATGTCCGGCCATAGCGGCTATGACCTGATCTTCCCCGGCGACACCGTGGCCGAACGCCTGATGCGCGCCGGCGCCCTGCAGAAGCTGGACAAGGGCAAGCTCGAACACCTGGAGGAAATCGAGCCGGGCCTGCGTGCGTTGCAGACCCGCTACCCGTACTCGCGCCACGCCACCGTGCCCTATACCTGGGGCACCATCGGCCTGACCTACAACCAGGCGCTGATCGAGCAGCGCCTGGCCGACGCGCCGGTGAACAGCCTGGACCTGATCTTCAAGCCCGAGATGGCCGCGAAGTTCGCCGACTGCGGCATCTCGATGATCGATTCGCCCGACGAGGTTCTGGCCGTGGTGCTCAATTACCTCGGCCATGACCCGCGCAGTAGCAAGCCGCAAGAACTGGCCGAGGCGGTGACGCTACTCAAGGCGATCAAGCCGTATATCCGCAAGTTCCAGTCGCAGCCGGTCACCCAGCTGGTCAACGGGGATATCTGCCTGTCCCTCGGCTACAGCGGCGACATGACCCAGGCGCAGCGCGCGGCGGACGAGGCGGGCAAGCCCACGCGCTTCCAGTACCGCATCCCGCGGGAGGGCACCACGGTGTGGATGGACACCATGGCCATCCCGGCTGATGCCCGGCACCCGGAGTATGCCTACGCGCTGATCAACTTCATCATGCGCCCGGAAAACATGGCGGCGATCAGCAACGCCACCGGCTACCCCACCTCGAGCGCCAAGGCGAGGCCCATGGTGGCTGCCGACATGCGTAACAACCCGGATATCTACGTCGACGAGGCCACCTACGCGCGGCTGATCCCCGGCAAGGACGTCCCGCAACGTGACATGCGGGCGCGAATGCGCGCGTGGACCACCTTCAAGACGGCTATCCATGACTGATACCAGGCTCCGCCTACCTACCCAGCAGAGGACGCACCATGTCTACACGTCGTGACTTCATCAAGCAGCTGATGGCGGCCAGCGGTATCGGCGCTGTCGCCGCCCTCGGCCTGGGCCTGGGCGCCGCGCGCGTGCCCGCAGCCCTTGCCGGCAGCTGGTACATGCCGGACGAACACGGCCCGCAGGAGCGAGTGATCCTGGCCTTCGCCGCCTCGTCGCGCGTCTGGGAGGACTGGGCAGGTGCGGTGAACGACACCATCGCGCTGCTGGCCAGGACCATCGCCAACTATCAGCCGGTCACCGTGCTGTGCCGGGCCAACCAGCTGTCCGCGGCCAGGAGCAAATGCGGCACCAGCAACGTCGAGTTCCTCGCCCTGCCGCTGGATGACGTCTGGGTACGCGACTACGGCGGCTGCTTCGTGGTCGACGGCGCGGGCGGCCTGGGCCTGGTGGACTTCAACTTCAACGGCTGGGGCAACAAGCAGACCTCGGCCAACGACACGCGCGTGGCCGGCACCCTGAGCTACGAGATGGAGTCCGACTACATCCGCAGCGCGCTGGTGGGCGAGGGCGGCGGCATCGAGGTGGACGGCCACGGCACCGCGATCATCACCGAGAGCTGCTGGGTCAACGGCAACCGCAACCCCGGCATGGGCAAGGCGCAAATCGAAGCCGAGCTGAAGGCCAACCTCGGCCTGCGCAAGATCATCTGGCTGCCCGGCATCAAGGACAAGGACATCACCGATGCCCACGTCGACTTCTACGCACGCTTCGTCAAGCCGGGCGTGGTGATCGCCAACCTGGACAACGATCCGAAATCCTACGACTACGCGGTGACGCGCAAGCACCTGGAAATCCTCAATGCCGCCACCGATGCCGACGGGCGCAAACTGGTGGTCCACACCCTGCCGCCACCCCTGACGGTGCGCAGCAACCAGTACACCCGCAACAACCCGGATTTCGCTCCGGGCTACATCAACTACCTGCCGATCAATGGCGCCGTGATCGCCCCGCAGTTCGGCGACGCGGCGGCGGACAAGTACTGCAAGGACCTGCTCACCAAGCTCTATCCGGGGCGGGTGGTGGTGCAGGTGAACATCGACCCGATCGCCGCCGGTGGTGGTGGCATTCATTGCGTCACCAAGAATCTTCCGCTCGTTTGAGGCCGCTCGCCTTGCCTCATGTCGAATGAAGCGTCAACAGCACGGGTCTTTCGACAGGGGGGTAAGGCATCCCGAGGACGCCTCCGGATCTCGCAGGTGCCTTGAAGGTCCGCTCCTCGCCGAGGCTGTGTACAACACTCGCTCGATTCCGAGGTTCGCGTGGCTGGGCGAAATCCGCTCGCTCTTTGAGCCGCTCTCTTCATCAGTGGCGTGCTTGCACAGCTTTGGCCGGAAACGGGGTGTCACGGCGTAACGGAAAAAAGCCGCCAGTGTGGCGGCGGCGAGGTCTCAAGCTTTGGCTTTCGACTAAGTCACGTCTGTCTGGGGTCTCCCGGCACCTGGGCATTCGATGCCGGGAGGGACCGCAGATCGCGATAACGACCTGCGGGTGCGAGCAGCATCGGCACTCTTCAGCCCGACACAAAATCGATTCGACGCTGCTCGTACTCATCTGCTGTCCTCAGCCGTTGCTGGGGAAAGCGAAGGACCTGATCCAGCGTGCCGTGACTCGACTGGCGGCGCTGCAGCGCACCGATGAGGACCTGGCGCGGATTCGTGCTGCCGAGGCGACCTACATGGACTCGATCACCCAGGGTGACTTCCAGGCGATGACCGAGTTGAACAAGACACTCCACATGGAAATTGCCCGTGCCGGCAAGAATCCCTATCTCACCAGCTATTACGAGAAGCTCCTGGGCGAAGGCCAACGTCTCCTGCACCTGCATTTCGACTACGTCATCAGCTCCGCCAGCCAGACGAAGCTGGGGCGTGACCATGAGGAAATAGTCGAAGCCATCGCAGCCCGCGACGCCGACGCGGCCGAGAATGCGGCCCACGAGCACACCATGCTGTTCCAGCGCCGATTCCTCGACTTCATGCAGCAGAACCTGACTTCGCAGATGAAGATTTCGTAGTTGGCCGTCGGTTGCTAACGTACTGATGGCTCCGGCAAAACAGGAACATCGCGCCGTTTCCCTTATGTGCTGTTGCACGCCTCTTGAGCAGGCTCTGGTTCGAGTCCGCTATTTGCCTCTTGCGGACGGACATTCGCCATTTGGCCAACGTCCTTGCCTGGGCTGCCTTGGCCAATAACGCAAGGTGCTGCCGAAACCCGGCAGCGCCCAATCACCTCGCTCAGCTCCTGCCTACCGCTGTTTCGCCAAGGCTTTCCGGGCCATCGGCTGCTTTGCGCGCCTCGGCCTGGGTGGCTGGCCAGGCGCCCGGGTCCAGATCGAGGTCGGCGAACCGGCTGGGGTCGAACACCGGCACCTTGATACCGGCCTGGCGTTGCTCGTCGTAGTCGCGCAGCACGCGCAGGCCGACCTTGAACAGCATGGCCAGGGCCAGCAGGTTGACCAGCGCCAGCAGCGTCATGGTGATGTCGGCGAAGGCGAACACGGTGCCCAGGTCCTCGATGGCGCCCCAGAAGATCAGCAGCAGCACCAGGGCGCGATAGCCCATCACCAGCGGCCGGTTGTTGCCGAACAGGAAGCGCAGGTTGTTCTCGCCGAGGTAGTAGTTGTAGAGGATCGAGGTGAACACGAAGAGCGCCAGCGCCACGCTGATGAAGGTGCGCCCCCAGTCACCGACCACGGCCGCCAGGGAGTCCTGGGTCAGCACCAGGCCGTCGCCCTCGAAGCCTGGCGTATAGAAGCCCGAGAGCAGGATCAGGAGTGCGGTGCAGGTGCAGATGACGAAGGTGTCGAAGAACACGCTGAAGGCCTGGACCACGCCCTGGGAGGCGGGATGATCGACCTTGGCGACGGCGGCCACGTTGGGTGCGCTGCCCAGGCCCGCCTCGTTGGCGAACACACCGCGCTTCACGCCCATGACGATGGCGCTGCCCACCAGCCCGGCGAACGCCTGGTCGAGGCCGAAGGCGCTGCGGAAGATGGTCAGCAGCATGTCGGGCACGTGCTCGAACTGCACCACGATCACGTACAGGGTGACGCCGATGTAGGCCAGGGTCTTCAGCGGCACCAGCAGGTCCGACACGGCGGCGATGCGCTTGATGCCGCCGATGAAGACCAGGGCCAGCAGCACTGACAGCGCAACGCCCGTCCAGGTGGTGTTGAAACCGAAGGCGTTGTTCAGCGAGTGGGTGACCGCATGGGATTGCAGGCCGTTGAAGGCGAAGCCGAAGGTGACCAGCAGCAGGGCGGCTATCAGCATCGCCAGGGCGCGGTTCTTCAGGCCGTGCTGGATGTAGTAGGACGGTCCGCCACGGAACTGGCCATTGGCGTCGCAGCGCTTGTAGAGCTGCCCCAGGGAGCACTCGAAGAAGCTGGTGGACATGCCCACCAGCGCGGTCAGCCACATCCAGAACACCGCGCCCGGTCCGCCCAGGGTGACGGCGAGGCCGACCCCGGCGATGTTCCCTGCACCGACCCGGCCGGCGAGGCTGAGCATCAGCGCCTGGAACGAGCTGATTTCACCCGCGCTCTTGCGCAGGCTGTCGCGGAACACACCGAACATATGGGGGAAGTGGCGTATCTGGACGAAGTTGGAGCGGATGGTGAAGTAGGCGCCGAGCCCTACGATGAGGACGATCAGGACCTTGCCGGAGAGAAAGGCGTTGAGGGTTTCGAGCATGAGAGTCTCCTCGTTCTTGTTCTGTGGAGCGTTTCCGGAACGCATGGGAAGCCGCTGCGACCGGCGGGGCGGGCGCAGGGGAATCCGTCAGCGTTGGGAGGGTTCAGCGCGCCGCGAGGCCGCCGAGTGCGTCAACCAGCAGCGCAGAGGCGATGCAGGTGGGCGATGCGTTCCCACATGGCGGTGGGGTTGGAGTACATGGGGAAGTGGCCGCAGTTGCGGATTTCCGCCAGGTGCACGCCCTGGCTCTGGATGTACGCCAGGTAGCTGAGCGAGGCGTTCTGCTCGCCGTACATGAACATGCGCGGGAAGGGCAGGGCGAGGAACTTGTCCATCAGCTCGCCGTGGTCGGACAGCTCCACCATGGACTCGAAGATGCCGCGCACCGCGCCGGCCCGCACCTTGCGACGCAGGCTGGCGGCGTAGAGCGCGCTGGCATGGGCCGGGGCATGGCGGGTGCGTTCGATGAAGTGGTCGAAGAAGCGCTCGGCGTCATCCTGCGCATAGTCGTGGATCTGTCGGCTGAGGAAGCAGTCTTCCGGGGCGATGTTGCCTTCGATGTCGACGAAACTGAGCACTCGATCCGGGTGCTGGTGGGCCAGCATCAGCGAGGTCAGTCCGCCCATGGAATGGCCGACGAGATGAAAGCGCTCGATGCCGAAGTGCTCCAGCATGTCCAACGCGGTCCTGACCAGGAAGGGAATGGAGATGCGCGACAGGTCGGCGCAGGCCGTTTCGCCGCAGCCCGGGGCGTCGTAGGCGAGGAAGGGATGCCCGTTGAAGGCGGCATGGCGCACGATGTCGGCGTAGTCCTCCTTGGTGGAGCCGAAGCCGTGGAGGAAGACGATGGGGGCCTTGTCGCCGGCGCGGTGCAAGGCGGCGATTCTTGAATCGACCCCATCGACGGTCAGCGGCACGAAGGAACGGGTGAATTCTTGTTCTGTGGACACGTTGGCGGCTCCTGGGGCAAGGCGTTGGCGCAGTTGATTGCGCTGCCCCCTCACTCTCGGGTGAGCTGATCCTTCTGTAAATTCCTAAGGTGGTAAGCAATCCATATGCTGAACCTATGGATGGAGGGAAGCCACGCCTTCCCGCATGCATGTGGCATGACGTCCGTACTCGCTCGACCGTAGGGTGCGCCATGCGCACCGTTTCCGGGATCAGAGTCGGCGCCACGCCCAACCGCTGGTGCGCGCGGCGCACCCTACCTGGTGGTTCAGACTACGCTGGCGACGGCATCGCCATTCAGGCATCCACCTTCAACTGCGCCACCATCGCGTCCACCAACGGGTTGGGCCGTGCGGCATTCCACACCGCGGCGGTGGTCACCACGCCGAGCCTGGGAGTGATCGGCTTCAGCACCACGTTGTCCGGCGCCAGCTTCTTCATCGAGGCGGGCACTAGCGCCACGCCCTGGCCGCAGCTGACGAAGGCGATCTGCGACGCGACCGAACGCACCTCGTGCAGCACGCGCGGGGAGAGGCCATTGGCCTTGCACACGCCGATCAGGTAGTCGAAGTAGTTCGGGCTGACCTGGCGCGAGGACATCACCAGCGGTTCGTCCGCGAGGCTGGCGAGGGTCAGGCGCTGGCGGGTGGCGAGCGGATGGTCGCGGAGGATAGCGACCGCCAGGCGGTCTTCGGTTAGCGGCACGGAGCGGATGTCCTTGCCGAGGTTGCCCTCCAGTCGCGCGAAGGCCAGGTCGATATCTCCTGATTCCAGGGCGGGGATGGCTTCCGCGCTGTCGATCTCGCGCACGGCCACGGTGATCTGCGGGTGCTCGGCCTTGAAACGGTCGATCAGGGGCGGCAGCACATCGATCATGGCGTTGGTGATGGCGCCGATGGTCAGCACGCCCGCCTGGCCGGACACCGCTTCCAGCACCGCCAGCTCCAGGCGCTCCAACTGGTCGGCGAACTTGCGCACGGCAGGGAGGATGGCCGCGCCCGCCGGGGTCAGCTGCGCACCCCGGCGCGAGCGCTCGAACAGCTTGATCTTCAGCGCGTGCTCGAGGATCTGGATCTGCTCGGTCAGCGGTGGCTGGGACATGCCCAGGCGCTTGGCCGCGCGGCTGAAGCTTTGCTCCTCGGCCACCGCGAGGAACAGCCAGAGGTGCCGGATCAGGCGGAAGTTGATCATGGTCATTCCATAGGTTAGGCGTATGGGAGCGTTACTTGATCAGGAATATACCTATGGATATAGCCTGCCGATACTCGGGCCTCCACACAACAAGGTCCGCTTCCCATGAACGCAACCAACGCCCTGAATCGACTGTCCGCGCTGGACACCAACACAGTGTCCGACGCCCTGGACTTCCTTGGCCTGCCCGGCGCCACCGTCGGCCTGCGGCCGCTCTGGAACTGCCCGAAGATCGTCGGCCGCGCCAGTACCGTGCAACTGGCCCCCAAGCAGGACGCCAACCCCACGGTTCACCTGATCACGCCCGTAGTGGCGTGCATCGAGACCGATGACCGCGTGCTGGTGATCGCCGGTGGCGTGGAGGGCATCTCCAGCTGGGGCGACATCCTCGCCAACGCGGCCCGCCAGAAGGGCATCCGTGGCTCGGTGATCGACGGCTTCAGTCGCGACATCAAGGGCAGCGCGGAGATCGGCTACCCGGTCTACGGCCGGGGCGTGACCATGATCAGCGCGCGCAACCGCCTGGTGCAGGTCGATTCTGGCTGCAAGGTTCGCATGGGCGGCGTGGAGGTAAACGAGGACGACTACGTGATCGCCGATGAGTGCGGCACCGTCTTCGTTCCGGTCGAAGTCATCGAAGCAGTGCTCGAGCTCGCAGAACGCATCGACCGCCGCCAGGCTGGCATGGTGGAGGCGGTGAGGGCAGGGCGCTCGGTGGAGAGCGTGATGCACGACAGCCAGTTCGAAGCCATCAAGGCGGAGGCCAGCGCATGAACGCAGCAGACAAGGAACTCGTCGCCCTGTTCGAGGGCCTGGATACGCCGGCCGTGTCCGATGCCATGGACAAGCTGGGCCTGCCCGGCCAGTGCCTGGATATCGCGCCCCTGGCCGATTACCAGCAGGTCACCGTGGGCCCGGCGTTCACCGTGCAGTACGTCTGCGCCAGCACGCCGCCCGGCACCGTGGGCGACTTCATCGACGACGTGGCGCCGGGTGACGTGGTGGTGATCGCCAACGGCGGGCGCACCGACTGCACCGTATGGGGCGACATCATGACCCAGTACGCCCTGGCCCGCGGCATCGCCGGCACCGTGATCGACGGCGTCTGCCGCGACGTGAACAAGGCCCTGGGTGAAGGCTACCCGCTGTTCACCAGGGGGCGCTTCATGCGCACCGGCAAGGACCGCGTCGAGGTGGTGGCGGTGAACCAGCCGGTGAGCATCGGCAGCGCGCGTGCCTGTGCTCGCGACATAGTGGTGGCCGACGCCAATGGCGTGGTGGTGGTGCCCCGTGGCCGCGCCCGCGAGGTGGCCGAATGCGCCCGTCAGATCGAGAAGGTCGAAGCGCAGATCCGCGAGCAGATCGCCAGCGGCAAGACCCTGAAAGAAGCCCGGGCCGCGCTCGGCTACCACGACCTGCAGAGGAAATCCCAATGAGCGCCAACTTCGACATCGGCTCCGTAGCCCAACGCGCCAAGGCGCTCGGCAGCTCCACACTGTACGAAGCTTCCGGGCTGCCCACCGCCGTGGACCCGGCGATCCGCCCCGTCTGGCGCGGCGCCTTCATCGCCGCCCCGGCCTATCCGCTGGAATGCTCGCCGGGGGATAACCTGGCCCTGCACCTGGCCCTGGAACGTGCGCCGAAAGGCAGCGTGCTGGTGGTGGGCACCGGCAATTTCGTCGCCGGCTACTGGGGCGAAGTGCTCACCGTGGCGGCCCAGGCGGCCGGTGTGGTCGGCCTGGTGATCGATGGCGGCGTGCGCGATATCCAGGCCATCGAGAAGCTGGGCTTCCCGGTGTTCTCCCGTGGCGTGTCGGTGAAGGGCACCGTCAAGGCCACCGCGCCCTCCATCGGCGCGCCCATTCCGTTCAACGGCGCCCAGGTCGCGCCGGGCGACCTGGTGGTGGCTGACGACGACGGCGTGGTGATCATTCCCCGCGCCGAGGTGGA
This sequence comes from Pseudomonas sp. BN417, assembly GCF_029871205.1. Classification (GTDB taxonomy): domain Bacteria; phylum Pseudomonadota; class Gammaproteobacteria; order Pseudomonadales; family Pseudomonadaceae; genus Metapseudomonas. The sequence goes on from NZ_SSOJ01000114.1 coordinate 111,684, forward strand.
GCGCACCCTGGCCGAGGGCGAGGCACGTGCCGACAAGGAAGCGCGGATGATGGCGGCGCTGCGCGAAGGGCGCACCACCGTCGAGCTCATGGGCCTCAAGCGCCAGGAGGTGGGCCAGTGAGCCGGGACTTTCAGAGCCTCAATCGCCGTCTTGCGGCTGCTCAGCCCTCAGCAACTTATCGAATCATTGATCGTGTCGCCGCACGCCGCGCGGAAGGGGCCAGCATCATCTCCCTGTGCGCCGGAGAGCCCGACTTCGACACACCCGCGCACATCCGCCAGGCCGCCATCGCAGCGATAGACGCGGGCCACACCCGTTATACCCAGGTCGCGGGCCTGCGTTTGCTGCGCGAGGCCGTCGCCGCCAAGTACCGCGACGAGAACGGGCTGCAGGCGGGCTGGGAAAACACGCTGGTGTGCAGCGGCGGCAAGCAGGTGATCCACAACGCGCTTGCCGCCACGCTGAACGAGGGTGACGAGGTGATCATCCCGGCGCCCTACTGGGTGAGCTACCCCGAGATGGTCCAGCTCTGCGGCGGCCGCTCGCGTATCGTCACCTGCGGTGCCGACGGCGGCTTCAAGCTGACGGCGAAAGCGCTGCGGGGCGCCATCGGCGCGGACACCCGCTGGCTGATCCTCAACTCGCCGTCGAACCCCACCGGAGCCGTGTACAGCCGCGACGAACTGCGCGCCCTGGCGGATGTACTGCTGGAGTATCCGCAGGTGCTGATCCTCTCGGACGACATCTACGAGCACCTGATCTTCGACTGCGCCGAGTTCCACACCCTCGCCCAGGTGGAGCCGCGCCTGGCCGAGCGTACCCTGACCATGAACGGGGTCTCCAAGGCCTACGCCATGACCGGCTGGCGCATCGGCTTCGCCACCGGCCCGCGCTGGCTACTGGAGGCCATGGAGAAACTGCAGGGCCAGCAGACCTCGGGTGCCTGCTCGATCTCCCAGCACGCGGCAGTCGCCGCCCTGAACGGTCCGAAGGACTTCATCCACCAAAGTCGCGAGGTATTCCAGCGTCGTCGGGACTTCATGGTGGCCATGCTCAACGACACCCCCGGCATCCGCTGCGACCTGCCGGCAGGGGCCTTCTATGCCTTCGCCGACTGCTCCGCGCTGATCGGCAAGGTATCGCCAGGCGGACGCGGACTGTTCAGCGACGAGGATGTGGCCCATGCCCTGCTGGACGAGGCCAATGTGGCGGTGGTGCCCGGCAGCGCCTTTGGCCTCGCCGGCTACATCCGCATCGCCTATGCCCTGGATGATGCGTCGCTGCGCGCGGCGTGCGAGGCTATCCGGGCGTTCTGCCGGGCGGTTCGCTGATGGGTCGAGGCCGCAGGATGAGTCGGGCGGCGTTCCGCGAGCTTGCGATACCCATCGACCGTCGCTGATGGGTATCGCTTCGCTCCACCGCATCCTACGAGCGTGCCAATAGCCTTTCTGGTGGAAATCCGTTACCGGGATTTCCACCCTTGTATCTCGACTATCGCTCTGTGATGGGGCGATAGTTCCCGACTGATCATCGGGGGAGGGTCAGGAAGCCGTTTCCACCCTAAGGCCTCGAGCCAGCAACGTAGATAGTGCTCCTGCCCTCCACACTCACTCGAATAGCTCGAACGGTATCCAGAGCCCACCTCAGGTGAGAGCTCGCATTCACAAGGTCGTGCCGAGTGCAGTGATGATCCTTCTGGAGAGATTGAGGAGTTCGCATGTCCGGCATCGTTGGCATTGACATTGCCAAGCACAGTTTCGATATCGCCACCCAGCAGGCCAACGGCAAGTACCGCACCAAAGCCAAGCTGGCCAATAGCGCGGCGGGTTTTCAGGTACTGCAGGAGTGGCTGCTCAAATACAGCGAACCAGGGGCCTGGATCGTGATGGAGGCCACGGGGACCTACCACGAGGCGCTGGCCGAATACTTCCATGGCTTGGGCTACCGGGTTTGCGTGACCAATCCGGCGCAGATTGCCCTCTATGCCCGCAGCCAACTGCAACGGGTGAAGACGGACCAGGTCGATGCCAAGCTGATTGCCGACTATGGCGCCCGGCACGTGGACGAGTTGCGTGCCTGGCGGCCCGAACCGCCGGCCATCCGCCGCCTGCGGGCCCTGGTACGGCGCCTGCAGGACCTCCAGGAGATTGCCCAGATGGAGCGCAATCGCTTGGACGTCGCCGATGTCAGTGTGCAGGACTCGATTCGTTCGGTGCTGCAACACATCGAACAGCAGATCGCCGAAACCTTGAAGGCGATTCAGGCGCACATTGACGACGATCCCGATTTACGGGGTAAGCGCGACTTGCTGACCAGTATCGACGGCGTCGCGGACAAGACTGCGGCCCTGCTTCTGGCCGAGCTGGGAGACCCGCTGCAATTCAAGAATGCCCGGGCCATCACGGCGTTTGCCGGGCTGAATCCGCAGCTGCGGGAGTCCGGCACCCAAAAGGCCTACGCCTGCATTTCCCGGATGGGCTCCAGCCGACTCCGCGCGGGTCTCTACATGCCGGCCATCGTTGCGCTGACCCACAACCCGGCGATCAAAGCGCTGGGACAACGCCTGCGAAGTCGAGGCAAGGCCGGGAAGCAGATCGTCTGCGCCGCGATGCGCAAGCTGCTGCACATCGCTTATGGCGTCCTGAAATCGGGCCAGCCTTTCGATGCAAAACTGGCCCTTGCGCACTAGGTTCCAAGACGGTATCTAC